>JBEVJN010000050.1:0-170520 GCA_040510135.1 Acidimicrobiia bacterium
CCTGGCGATGTCAAGTGGACCGGTGAGGGATATCTCGGGTCGTGGCAGGTGATGCTGAGCGAGAAGTCGGCGTCCGCGGACTTCGTGGTCACCGATCCGACGTCGGGGAAGAGCTGGAAGGTGCCGCCCCCCGACTACCTCACCGAGCGACAGCGGATGGTCATGGCCACCGACCCGGTGATGATCCGTCAGACCGCCCGGCTCATCGCCGACGATCTCGGCGGAGAGGTCGAGGTCGCCGCCGATGTGAAGCTTTCCTTCAACGGGCGAATGAGCCGCCAATTCACCGATCCCGAAGTCGTGATATCGGATACGCCGCTGACGGAAGCGGTGGAGGATTTCATCCTCGCCCAGCCGTCGGGCTGACACCGGGTTAACTTCTCGGTGTGGCGGATTCTCCCGCATCGAGTGACGCCGACGACGCCGGGCCAGGGCGCATCGAGCGGATCAAGGACCGATACGCCATCGTCAAGACCCACACTCTGGAACGCTTCGAGACGGAGCGGGAGCGACGCGCCAGCGTCAGGATGGCCTACGACTTCTACCTCCGGGACAAGGCCTTCGCCGGCAGTCTCCTCGCCGGTGGCATTTCGGTGAAGCTCTTCCTTTGGTTCCTCCCTTTCTCCCTGTCGGTGGTGGTGGTGCTTGGGGTCTTGTCCGACTGGCTCGGACGGGCCCCTAAGGATCTGGCCGAGCAATCGGGTCTGATGATCGGGTCCCTGGCCAACATGGTGGAAGCCGCCGTGGTCACCTCCGACCGGGCGCGGCTCTATTTGGCCGTCCTCGGCATCGTCTTGCTGATCTGGGCAGGGATGGGCGTGGTGCGCGCACTGGGCCTGATCAGCCGCCTGGCCTGGGGCGTCACCTCCACCACGCCGGGCAACAAGGTGGCCGCTTCGCTCTGGACGGCGGGATTCGTCATCGCCATGCTCGCAATCGTGGGGCTCACCAACCGCCTCCAGGGCGGGCCCTGGATCGTCGACGTCCTGGTCTACATCGCGGCCATCTTCGCCCTCGCCGCCCTTCATGTCCTGTTCTTGAATGCCTTGCCCCGGCCGGCCGGAATCCCGTGGACCGTGGTGATCCCGGGAGCGTTGTTGATGACGGTTGCCTGGCTCCTGATCAGACTGGCCACTGTCGTATATTTCACATGGAGGTTGGAGAGGGCCACCGACCTCTACGGGGGGCTGGGGATGGCGGCGGTTTTCCTCGCCTGGCTGTACATCATCAGCCGGTCACTGGTGGCCTCCATCTCGCTGAACGCGACGATCTGGCAGCGCGAAGAGGCCTCCGGCGTCACTCCCCCGGAGTTGACGACCGGTCCCGCCGCAGACGTATGAGTGGCAGGCACCCACCCCTACGTGGGTACCTGCACACATCCTGTGTCAGGCCGAGATCGCCTGCCCCAAAACCGCCTGGCCGAAGTAGATAAGGAAGGCGATCGCCACCACCCACATCAGGGGATGGACATCCGCGAACTTGCCCTTGATCACCTTGATCAGCACAAACATGACGAACCCGGCGCCGATGCCGACGGTGATGCTGAAGGTCAGCGGCATGAGGACGATTGTGAGCAGGGCCGGGAAGCCCACCTCGATGTCCTCGAAGTCGATCCCCGTCAACAGACCGGACATCAGGAACCCGATCAGGATCAGCACCGGGGCCGCCGCCTGCACCGGGACGAGTGCGGCCAGGGGTGATAAGAAGATGGCCGCGAGGAACAGCAACCCCACCACGATGGTGGTGAGACCGCTGCGCCCGCCTTCGGCGACCCCCGCCGAGCTCTCGATGTAGCTCGTGTTGGAGCTGACTCCGGCCGCGCCACCAGCGGCGGCTCCAATCGAGTCCACAAACAGCAGCCTCCCCACACCGGGGATCTTCCCCTCTTCATCGGTCAGCTCGGCCTGTTCCGCGATGGCCGTCGCGGTGCCGATCGTGTCGAAGAAGTCGGTCAGCATGAAGCTGAAGATGGTCAATGCCGCAGCAACGAATCCCAGCGTGGAGAACACGTTGCTTAGATCGAAGTCACCCAGAGTGGCGAAGCTCGGGGTGGCGGTGAACTGGTCGGGGAACTCGGTGACACCGATGATGAGACCGATCGCCGCAGTCAACAGAATGCTGATGATCAGGGCCCCGGGGACCTTCCTCACATAGAGGATCACGGTGATGAGCAGCCCGATGAGCGCCATCCACGCTCCCGGGCTATTGGGGAACACGAACTCGACGGGAACCGGGCCATCACCTGTGGGTTGACGGATCAGCCCGGCATCGACGAACCCGATGAACATGATGAATAGCCCGATGCCGACCCCGATCGCTCGCTTCAAGGCGAGCGGGACCGCGTGCATGATCGCCTCACGGGCACCGACCAGCACCAGGGCGAGGACGATCAAACCCTCGAGGACGATCACCCCCATCGCCCCGGCAGGCGTCAGCCCGTTGGTGAGCACCAACCCGAAAGCGACCGCACCGTTGATGCCAAGCCCGGCGGCCATCGCAATGGGATAGTTGGCCACCAGCCCCATGAGGATGCAGAGCAGCCCTGCGACCAGGGCGGTGCCGGCGGCCACGGCTGGGGCATCGAACCCCGCCGCCGAGAGAATGGCGGGGTTGACGAAGATGATGTAGGCCATCACCAGGAACGTCGTCAACCCGGCTCTTACCTCAGTGCCGACGGATGACCCTCGCTCACTGAGCTTGAAGAAGGAATCGAGACCGGACCCCCCCGATCCAGTCGACTCCGTCCGATCGACGGTGTCGGTCATATCTCCTCCCAATTTCTCGATGCCGGAGGTCGGCATCGCTTCTCAGACCCAAAGTAGTGGGGTCGGGTTACGCGCCGCTTTCCGCAGCAGAGAACTTCTTCGCGCCCTCTAGATGAGGGCCAGAGTGAGCCAGTACACCGTCATTCCCACGACCAGCGTCCAGACGTGGCTCCTGGTCCTATGCGCGACGAACCCGCCGGCGACGAAGGCGGCGACCTCGGGGATGCCGATTGCGACGTTGCCGTCGGAGTCGGTGAGCAGGGCGACGATCAGGGCCCCGAGCACCGCCGGTCCGACGTACTTGAGGGCGACGAGCACGGTTTCCGGGATCCGTCGCTTGGCCAGGGCCACGATGAAGATCGCACGAAAGAGATAGGTCCCCAGACCGACCACGGCCGTGGCCAGGAAGTCACTCACGTCTGATCCGCTCTGCGACAAATCCGGCGATCATTCCGATGAAGGCGCCAACCAATAGCCCGGTCCGGTTGGGGAGACCGGCCGCCAGGTAGGTGACCCCGGCGCCGGCAAGCGCCGCCACCAGCTCCGGCCAATGTTCGATGCCCAGAACGAGCAGGCCGATGAACAAGATCGGTATGGCGAACTCGAGATTCCACTGCTCGGGCACGACCGGCCCCAGTAGGAGCCCGAGGGCGACCACGACCGACCAGAGGATCCAAAAAGTGGCGCCGACCGCGAGGTAGTAGGCGCGGAAGCTATCCGGCTCGTCATCGAGACGAACCGTTGTCAACGCGAACAACTGGTCGATCAGCAGGTAGGGGCCGAACCACCGGAACCAGCGGGGCTGGCGCTGAAAGGTGGGCGCCAGAGCCGCTGAATACATCAGGTGGCGGGCGTTGACCACTAGAGCCGTGCCCACCGCTGCGGCCACGGCGACACCGCCACCCAAGAGGGTGACCAGAGTCAGCTGCGCCGCCCCACCGAAGATGAGCCAGGACCCGGACCATCCGACGAACGGGTTCATCCCGGTGTTGGTTATGGCAAGACCGATGACCAGCCCGAACGGGATGGCAGGCACGAACAAGGGCAATGCATCGATGACACCCCGCCGGGCGATCGCACGGTCTACCGACATCTCAGGTCAGGCGGACTCACCGACGTCGGCCCGGACCGCCTCCAGGGCGATGACCACCATCTCATCGAAGGTCTGCTCCCGCTCCTCGGAGGTGGTCGAGGCACCGGTTCGCACGTGGTCGGAAACCGTCGCGATCGTGAGGGCCCGGCCGCCCTTCTCCGCAGCCACTCCATACAGTCCCGCAGCTTCCATCTCGACCGCGAGGATCCCCATCGCCTCCATCCTGTCGAAAGCCCCCGGGTCCGGGTTGTAGAAGAGGTCGGCGGAGTGGACGTTGCCCACCTTGACCGCGATGCCCCGGGACTCGGCGGCATCGGCCGCCGCCCGGAGCAGTCCGAAGTCGGCGGTTGCCGAGAAGTCATACCCCCCGTAGCGCACCCGGTTCACCCCTGAATCGGTGGAGGCGCCGAGGGCGAGCACGATGTCGCGCAATTCGACCGAGGGGAGGATCCCCCCACAGGACCCGACCCGGATCAAACGTTCCACCCCGTACTCCGTTATCAGCTCGGAGGCATAGATCGAGGCCGAGGGGATGCCCATCCCGGAGCCCATCACCGACACCGGGATGCCCTCGTAGGTGCCCGTGAAACCCAGCATGTTGCGCACCGCGTTGACCAGTTTCGCTTCTTCCAGGAAGTTCTCGGCGATGTGCTTCGCCCGCAACGGGTCGCCCGGGAGCAGGATCGATGGGGCGAAATCGCCTTTCTCGGCGGAGATATGGGGAGTCGGCATCGCGCCAACTTATTCGATCTTGTTCGCCGGCACTGCATCGGTAACGTCGCCGCCTCATGCCCGACATCCCGCCATTTCCGAGCGACCGCGAACAACTCACGCTTGCCCTCGAGCAGCTCGGCGCGCCCCGTCTCCCCGGTCTGCTCGGGATCGAGTTGCTCGAGATCACCGAGGGCGCATCGAGGATGCGCATGGAGATCGGAGAGAGGCATCTCGCCTCGAACGGCTACCTCCATGCAGCGTCGGTGGTGGCGCTGGCCGACACCACTGCGGGCTACGGGTGCGTCGCCAACCTCCCCGAAGGAGCAATCGGGTTCACAACCATCGAGCTCAAGTCGAATCACCTCGGCACTCAGCTCGATGGTGCCCTCCTGTCGGAGGGGACCCTCGTCCATGGCGGGCGGACCACCCATGTTTGGGACGTCGTGGTAACAACCGAGGGGTCATCGAAGAAGATCGCGCTTTTCCGCTGCACCCAAATGATCCTCTACCCCCGCTGACCTAACCTCGCCGCCCATGACCGATTTCTACGACCTCATCGTGAAGCTCCGTGCCGTTCGTGAGTTCCGACCGGAGCCCATCAGCGACGATGACCTCGGCGCCATCCTCGAGGCAGCGCGATGGACAGGCAGCTCGAAGAACCGCCAGGACTGGTCATTCGTCGTCGTCACAGGCGAAGGGCTCGAGGGTCTCGCCGAGCACGGCGACTACACAGACCCGATCCGGGCATCGGCAGCGACCATCGTTCTCGTCAAGGAGGAGGGAGGAAACCTGTTCGATATCGGACGGGCGGCGCAGAACATCATGCTCGCGGCCAGGACCAAGGACGTCGCCTCCTGTCCGATCACCCTTCACCGGTCTGCCGACGCACGGCGCTTCCTCGGAGCTCCTGAAGGGACCGAGACGAGGTATGCAGTCGCCCTCGGCTATCCGGCAGCAGGGGCCGTCCCCAGCCGCTTCGGGGGACGCAAGCCAAGCGAAGCTGTCGTCAGATACGAGCGGTACTGAACAACCCGAATCCGGACCTGACTGGATCGGGTGGGCACTAGCGTCGAGTGGCCATGGCTGATCCGCTCGTACAAGCCCGTGGGCTCACCAAGAGATTCGACGAGTTCGTCGCAGTGGATGCCGTCGATTTCGACATCGCCAAGGGCGAGGCGTTTGGGTTCCTCGGCCCCAACGGGGCGGGAAAGACCTCGACGATGAAGATGATCACCACTGTGAGCCCCATCACAGAGGGCAAGCTCACTGTCTTCGGTCTGGATCCCGGCACCGAGGGCCGGCAGATCAGACAACGCCTCGGCGTGGTTCCCCAAGAGGACAATCTCGATCTCGAGCTCACGGTCGCCGAGAATCTCTACGTGTACGGCCGGTATCACGACATGCACCGCGCCGACATCAAGGCACGAATCGTCGACTTGCTCGAATTCGCCCAGTTGACCGATCGGGCCGATTCCCCGGTCGAGCCCCTGTCCGGGGGAATGAAGCGACGCCTCACCATCGCCCGCGCCTTGATCAACGACCCCGACCTGGTGATCCTCGACGAGCCGACGACAGGTCTGGACCCCCAGGCCCGGCATCTCCTCTGGGATCGTCTCTACCGCCTGAAGCGGGAGGGGGCCACCCTGATCATCACCACTCATTACATGGACGAAGCCGAGCAGCTCTGTGATCGTCTCGTGGTCATGGACAAGGGCAAGATCGTGGCGGAAGGCTCGCCCCGACAGCTCATTGCACAGTACGCCCCGCGGGAGGTGGTCGAGCTTCGGTTCCAGGAGGAGTTGATGGATGCCATGACGACCAGGCTCGATTGGCTGGAGGGAAGCACCGAGTTTCTCGCCGACCGGGTCATCGTCTACACCGACGACGCTGAGGCCACCCAGCACCAACTGACCGAGCGAGACATCCATCCCGTACAGGTGCTGGTTCGCAGGTCGAGTCTGGAAGACGTGTTCCTCAAGCTCACCGGCCGAAGGCTGATCGACTGATGACCAGCCTGGCTCGGTCGTGGCGTTGGGTCGAGTCGGAGGCAATCGGATACCGACGCGTCTGGCGGGGGACGGTCATCTCCAGCTTCGTGAACCCGGTGCTGTTCCTCTCGGCGATGGGGCTCGGACTCGGCACCCTGGTCGATTCCTCCACCAACGACCTGTCGGTCCCCTACCTGTCCTTCGTTGCCACCGGCCTGCTAGCAGCGACCGCCATGCAGACCTCGGCCGGGGAGGGCGCCTTCCCCGTCATGGCCGGGATCAAGTGGCGCAAGGGTTTCCACGGCGCCATCACTACTCCCCTCTCCCCGACCGACATCGTGAGAGGGATGATGATCTGGGGCTCGATCCGGCTCACCTTCGTCCTGACCGTGTTCGCTGTGATCTCGGTGGCGTTCGGAGCCCTCGACCTGGTTCCGGCTCTACTCGCTGTGCCTCCAGCCGTCCTCACCGGGCTGGCCTTTCAGGCCACGGTGACCGCGTACACGGTGACCAGGGAGAACGAGATCAGCTTGTCCACGTTGTTCCGGTTCGGGATCATTCCCCTTTTCCTCTTTTCCGGGACCTTCTTCCCGATCAGCCAGCTCCCCGAGCCGCTGCAGATCGTTGCCTACCTCACCCCCCTGTTCCATGGCGTGGAGCTGGTGCGCAAGGTCGCCCTCCCCGCTGCCGATGCCTCGATCGTCACCGCCCTGCCCATGTGGGTCAACGTCGTCTATCTCGGGGCAATGGCTGCCGCCGGCATCGTCCTGGGCTCGCGCTGGCTCGACCGGAGGCTCAAGCCATGAGCGTCTCGGCCCCGAGCAGGCTCACCCCGCTCGGCCGGATGACGCCGTTCCGGGCGCAGCGGATCTGGGAGCGGAACTACCTGGTCTACCGGCGGGTGTGGAAGGTAGTGCTCACCGGGTTTTTCGAACCGGTCTTCTACTTGTTCTCGATCGGGATCGGGATCGGGAACATGGTGCAGGAGGTGACTCTGCCCGGTGGCACCACTGTGGATTACACCGCTTTCGTTGCCCCCGCCTTGATGGCGGCGTCGGCTATGAACGGGACGGTGCTGGAGACGACGTTCAACATCTTCTTCCGGCTCAAGTTCGACAAGGTATACGACGGGATCCTCACCACCCCGATGGCCCCCCGCGACATCGCCATCGGGGAGATCGGCTGGGCGTTGCTCCGCGGCGCCTTGTACGCCATTGCCTTTTTGATCGTCATGGTGTTCATGGGTCTCACCACCAGCTGGTGGGCGATCCTCACCATCCCCGGAGCGGTCCTCATCGGTTTCGCCTTCGGGTCGGTCGGTCTCGCCGCCTGCACCTACATGCGCTCGTGGCAGGATTTCGATCTCGTCTCGCTGGTCACGATGCCCCTGTTTCTCTTCTCGGCGACCTTCTATCCCATCGACGTGTATCCCCCCGCCTTGCAACAGATCGTCCGGCTCTCACCGCTTTATCAGGGGAACGAGATGCTCCGCGCCTTCTCGCTGGGCATCTTCGACTGGTCCCTGGCCGGCCACATCGCCTACCTGCTGCTCATGGGTCTGATCGGCGCTTTTGTCGCCTCCCGGCGGCTCGACGGCTTGTTGCGAAAGTAGCGGCCGGGGTTCCGGCTGCGCTATCTAGGCTCGGATGCCGATGCTCGACCTCGCCTTCCCACTCAGCTCCCCACACGGGACGATCCTCAACACCAATGGCTGGATGCAGGAGGCCGCCCTCCGCTGTCTCCTCAACAATCTCGACCCGGAGGTCGCAGAGGACCCCGAGCACCTGATCGTGTACGGGGGCCGGGGGAAGGCCGCCCGGGACCTGGCGTCATTGCACGCAATCGTCCGGACGCTGGAGCGTCTGGGCAACGACGAGACGCTGCTGGTGCAGTCGGGCAAGCCGGTCGGCGTGTTCCGCACCCACGAGTTGGCGCCGCGGGTTCTCATCGCCAACAGCCTCCTGGTTCCCCGATGGGCCACCCTGGAAAAGTTCTGGGAGCTGGAGGCGGCCGGTCTGACCATGTACGGGCAGATGACGGCCGGATCCTGGATCTACATCGGGACCCAGGGGATCCTGCAAGGCACCTATCAGACCTTTGCGGCGATCGCCGAGCAGAAGTTCGGCGGGACGCTTGCCGGGACCCTCACCCTCACCGGCGGGCTCGGCGGCATGGGGGGCGCCCAGCCGCTGGCGATCACGATGAACGGTGGTGTCGCGCTCTGTGTCGAGGTGGACCCGCATCGGATCGAACGACGTCTGGAGACCGGGTACCTCGACGAGAGTTTCGACGAGCTAGAGCCCGCGGTGGGGCGTGCCCTGGAGGCGAAATGGAATCGCGAGGCGGTCTCGATCGGCATCCTCGGCAATGCCGCGGATGTGTTGCCCCGGTTGCTCGACATGGGCATCGACCTCGACATCGTGACCGACCAGACGTCGGCCCACGATCCGTTGTACGGGTACATCCCCACAGGTCACGACGTCGATGAGGCTCGGCGCCTCCGCGAAGACGACCCCGACACCTACGTCAAGGCGGCGCGGGAGTCGATGGCGGCCCACTGTGAGGCGATGGTCGGGTTCCAGCGGTCCGGGGTAGAGACCTTCGACTACGGCAACAATCTGCGAGGGGAGGCTGCGACCGCCGGCTACACCGACGCCTTCTCCTATCCCGGATTCGTCCCTGCCTACATCCGGCCGTTGTTCTGTGAGGGCTCGGGCCCATTCCGCTGGGTGGCCCTGAGTGGTGATCCGAACGACATCGCCGTCACCGACCGCGCGATCGCCGAGCTGTTTCCCGAGAACGAGTCATTGCATCGCTGGTTGGGACTCGCGTCGACGAAGGTCCAATTCCAGGGGCTACCGGCCCGAATCTGCTGGCTCTCCTATGGAGAACGCCATCTGGCCGGGTTGCGCTTCAACGACCTGGTGGCGGCCGGGGAGGTCTCGGCGCCGATCGTCATTGGCCGTGATCATCTCGACTCCGGGTCGGTCGCATCGCCCTATCGGGAAACAGAAGCGATGGCCGACGGGTCGGATGCGATCGCCGACTGGCCCATCCTCAATGCCATGCTCAACGTCTCCTCGGGGGCGGCGTGGGTGGCTGTCCATCACGGAGGCGGGGTCGGTATCGGGAATTCGATACACGCCGGGGCGCAGGTGGTAGCCGACGGCACCGAGCAGGGCGCCCAGCGGGTGGAGCGAGTCCTCACCAACGACCCGGGCACCGGGGTCATGCGCCACGCCGACGCCGGTTACGACATCGCCCGCCACGTCGCCCGGGAGCGAGGCGTCGACATCCCCATGCTTTGAGACCCGATCGCCGGTTAGGGGTGGCTGCCGGAGCGCCTATACGCTGACCCCCAATGCCGATCAACGACCCGCACTGGCCACGCGCCGATGTCTGGCTCGCCCAGGATCATCCCGACCCCGAGATCCTGTTGGTTGGTGTCCCGTCGTCTCGGGCGTCCTTGTCGCCATCGAGGGCAGATCTGAGCCCGCTGGAGGTCCGTGACCGCCTCAGCCGATTCTCCACCTTCCATGGCGAATGGGGCATCGATTTCGGCGGTGTCACGGTTCGCGACGAGGGCAACTGGCCGGTCTCCGATCTCGACATGCATCACATGCCCGGCGTCGTCGAGGATCTGGCCGGCAAGCTGACCGAGGTTCCTCTCACCATCTATCTCGGTGGCGACAACGCCATCACCCGTCCCCTGGCCAGGTCGCTGTCTCCCGACCGCAGCCGGATCGGGCTCATCACCTTCGATGCCCACCACGATGTCCGGACCCTCAACCTCGGCCCGACCAACGGGACTCCGGTGCGCGGCCTCATCGAGGAGGATGGGCTACCCGGAGCGAACGTCGCCCAGGTCGGGATCCACTCCTTCGCCAACTCCTCCGAGTACCGGGCCTATTGCGATGAGCAGGGCATAACGGTGCTGACCGTCGACGACATCGCACAACGCGGAATCGGGTCGGTGGTGGAGGACGCTCTGACCGTGGTCGCGGTGAAAACCGACGCTGTCCACGTCGATGTCGATATCGACGTGCTCGATCGTGCTTTCGCTCCGGCGTGCCCGGGAGCGAGACCCGGGGGGATGATCCTGCGCGATCTGGCAGAGGGAGTCCGTCGATGTGCCCGTGACCCCAAAGTGCTCTCGATCGATTTCGTCGAAGTCGACGCCGAGGCCGATCGGGATGGGCTCACCCTCGACGCCATGGCCCACCTCACGCTGTCGGCGGTGGCCGGCTTCGCAGAGCGCACGTAGCGCTCATTTGGATGGAACGCGTCTAGCCCCCGCTGATCACCTGCTCCGCGTCCCGGCCGAGGCGATCGCCTTCCCTGTGGTCGAGGAAGCCGTGGGGAAGCCGGACCGGGCGGGGGCCGTGGGAATGGCCGCGCACCATGTGATTGGCTTCCTCGGGAAAGGCGATGTCCTGGTCCCAACCGGCCAGGAGGCTCTCGAGTTGATCGAGCGACTCCACCCGTGCCAGCGCGTCGCGCAATTGCGGGCCGGCCGGGAAGCCTTTGAGGTACCAGGAGGGGTGCTTCCGGAATAGGGAGATCCCGACCCGCTCGCCGAAATGCTCGACGAGCAGACCCGCGTGACGGATCATCACCCGGGTCACGTCGCCCGAGTCGGGTGGGGACTGCAGCGTATGGCCGGCCAAGGTGTCGGCGAGATCCCGGAACAGCCAGGGCCGCCCCAGACAACCCCTACCGACCACGACGCCGTCGCAGCCGGTTCGCGTCATCATCTCGATCGCGTCGTCGGCGGTCCAGATGTCGCCATTGCCCAGCACCGGGACCGAGGTGACCGCTGCCTTTAGCCGGCCGATGGCTTCCCAATCGGCGCTGCCCGAATACAGCTGGCGAGCAGTTCGGGCGTGAAGTGACACCGCCGAGGCACCCTCCTCCTCGGCGGTCAGACCGGTCTCGAGATAAGTGAGATGGTCGTCGTCGATCCCCTTGCGGAACTTGACCGTTACCGGGACCGACCCGGCATGGGAGACCGCAGCCCGCACGATCGATCGGAACAGGTCCCGTTTCCAGGGCAGGGCGGCACCGCCCCCGTGTCGGGTGACCTTGCCCATCGGACAACCGAAGTTCATGTCGATGTGGTCGACATGCTCCACTTCGACCAGATACGACACTGCGTCGCCCAGAGACCCCGGATCGGTGCCGTAGAGCTGAATCGAGCGGGGGGTCTCGTCGGGTGCGAATCGGGCCAACTGACGTGTCTTCTCGTCCCCCTCGACGAGTCCGCGAGCTCCGATCATCTCAGACACATAGAGACCGGCTCCATACTCCCGGCACAGACGCCGAAATGGGGCATTGGTGATCCCGGCCATCGGGGCGAGCACGACGGGTGGATCGATGGTGAGGGGGCCGATGCGGAGCATCGCCCCCAATTCTAGAACTCGGTGGAATCGATGTTTTGCAAGCGGACCTGGCCCCTGGCAACGAGCTTGCCGTCGTCCTCACGCGTGACCGCCACCTGCCACAACTGCTGGGTGCGCCCCCGGTGGATGGGGGTCGCCGAACCGATCAGTACACCTTCGGTGGTCGCCCGGATGAAATCGGTCTGGTTGGACACCCCGACACAGCCGGCCATACCGTTCGCCATCGCCCATAGCGCCGCCCCCGAAGAGGCAAGCGTCTCGATGAACGTGCAATACACCCCGCCGTGGACCACGCCATATGGCTGATGGTGGATGTCCTCGATCACCAGCCGGCCCTCGCAGGAGTCGGGGGATGCATCCGTCAGCTCGATTCCGGTATGACCGACATACGTAGGCCGATCGAGGAATGGATTGTCCATCAGGCGCCACAACTCGACGAAATCTGCGGCACGGGCCCGTCCGCCCCGTACTCCCACACTTCGACGAAGATCCCCTCGTAGTAGGCAGCGGTGAGGACGATCTCCATCCTGGCATCGCCGTTCAGATCGGCGACCGCACCGACCGAGTAGGAGTTCACCAGGGGGTTGTCGGCGGTGACGATCACCGACTCGCCGAGGATGTCGGTCTGCACGTCTCCGGACCTGGTCCGCCTGACAAAGACGATCGAGTAGTCGCCGTCCTGAGCGAGGAGACCTTCGCTGACGTCCTCCGCCACAACGAGGACCTCATTGATCCCATCCCCCTCGAGATCTACCTGGAGGATCTGCTTCAACGCCGGATCCGGGACATCGAGCCCACGTTCTGCCAGGAGCTCGCTGGCGAAGGCGGAATACGTGCCGTCATCCTCCATCTGTCCGACCAGATGGGGGACGATCACCCAAGGGGCCGAGATGGCCACTCCCAGCGGGCCCGGCCAGTCGCCAAGCACCTGCTCGTTCTCGAGGACCACACCCGGGTTGTTGAGCGGATCGCAAAGCGTCGTTGGGGGACCACCGACGACGATCGCCTCCAAACCGATCATTGCGACCTGATAGTCCTCGCCACCTGCCACCGGGAGGGCTGTGGTCGGCTCGACCTGGGTCCAGGCGGCGCCGTCCCACCAACCCAGGGCGCCGAAGCCTGCCATCACGATCGGCGTGCTCGCCCAATTGCCGGCGACGGACTCGGTGGTCGTGGTCGTGGTCGTGGGGGCAACTGTGGTGGTGGTCGGAGCGACGGTTGTCGTGGTGCCCGCCGAGGTGGTCGTGGTGGTGTCCTCGAAGGTCGTAGAGGTGCTCACGTCCTGAGTCGTGGTCGTGGCGATCGTGGTGGTGGTTGTGGATGAGTCGGTTTCGTCGTTCCGACCCGCCAGGAAGATGATCGTCACCACGAGAACCACGAACAGACCGGTCAGGATCCAGGCGGTGCGGTTCATCTCGAAAAGTTACCCGGGGAGTCCATTCCTGAACGTTCTCAGATCCCCGCCGGAGGCCGACACGAGGCGGGACAGAAGGTGGATCGGCACACCGATCACCGTGAAGGGGCTACCCACCACCTTGCTCACGAACATCCCCCCGAGGCCTTGGAGCGCATATGCCCCGGCCTTGTCCAGTGGCTCTCCGGTGGCGACGTACCAGGCGATCTCCTCTTCAGTCATCGGGAGCATCGTGACCTCGGCGACGTCGACGACCGACTTGATCTCGGAGCTGCCGTCCCATGAGCCAATGGCCAGACCGGTGAAGACCTCGTGAACATCCCCCTGGATACGGCGCAGCATCGCCCGAGCTTCCTCCGGGTGACCGGGCTTGCCCATGACCCGGCCCTCGTGGACCACCGTGGTGTCCGCCGCCATCACGATCAGGCCGTCCCCTGACACTGTCGCGGCCTTGGAACGCGCCACCCTCTCCACATATGCCGCAGGTGCCTCGTCTGGAAACCTGGTCTCGTCCACGTCGGGCGCGACGACTTCGAATTCGAGCCCGAGACGTTCGAGCAACTCGCGGCGACGAGGTGATCCTGAGGCGAGCACCAGTCTCATGAGACGATCCGACCCAAGCGGATCACGATTGCCGGGGCGGCCAGCACGCGGGGGTTCGAGATCGGGTTCTCGGAGAACAGCACAGCGTTGGCCGGATCTCCTAGATCGAACGCCCACGGCCGGCTGGTCGCCTGGAAACCCGACCAGGAGACGGCGGCGACCACGGCTTCGGCAGCCAGTCCCATCTCCCAGAGGCGGACCGCTTCCCGAGCCACGTCATGAGTACCGATGGCGAGGTCGGTGCCGGTGAGCACATGCACGCCGGCGTCGACTGCGGTAGCGAGTCTGGCCCTCACGTTCTCGAGGCCTGCGATCAGCAGCCGACCTCCCGACGATCTGTCCCCGAGCTGTTTGATCGTTGCCTCCATCTGAGTCACAGTCGGCACCCAGCAACCTCCCCGAGCCCCGAGCCTCTCCAGGTCGTCGTCGGTCAGAAACAGCCCGTGCTCGATGGAATCGACTCCTGCTCGCACTGCCATCGATGGGACCTCTCGGGCCATTGTGTGCACCGCCACCCTGGCCTCGTTCTCTCTGGCCGCAGTCACCGCCTCCCTCAAGCCCTCCTCATCGAAGTTGGCCACCGGGCCCAGGCCCTTCCTCGGCCAGTCGCCGATCAGTTTGACCCAACCCGCTCCCTCCTCAGCGGCCGTCGCGGCCGCCGGTCCGATCGCGCCAGGTCCCACATTTCGGGCGAATCCATCCCAGAAACCACCATCGACGGCGAGGACCACCCCGGCTGCCTCTATGTCCGGACGATCCGACGCCGGGACCTCCTCGATGAGTTGCACCACCGTGAGGTCACGCCATCCCTTGTCGAGGATCAGCCCCACCCCGGCCCCGAGCGCCGTCGACGCCCGGCTGGCGGCCCCTTCGAGGTCTCCGGGGACGAGATCCATGCCCGCCTGCGCGAGATGGGCATGCCCGTCGACCAGGCCGGGCAAGGCCCAGAGGCCGGCTCCGATCACCTCGTCAGGGTCTCCCCACGGCTCGGCCCACCAGCCATCGCCGGTGTCACGTGTGACAGCTCCACCACCCGGGACACGAAGCGTGACGCGAAGATGCATCTTGCGCGACGGTAATGGCCGGCTCGGACCGATAATGGGGACATGGCGAACCAAGCCGCAAAGGAGATAGCCGGTCCAACCGGCACTTCTAGCCGAACCCGCCTCATCTCGTCGTTGATCGCATTGAGCCTCGTCCTGGCATCGTGCGATGCCGTCGAGAACGCCCCTGCGATGGCGCCACCATCGTCGCCGACCACACAGCAGGGAAGCGGAGCGTCTTTCACAACTGTCGCTGCCGAACGCCCCATGCGTCTCGTGGGTTGTGACGCGGTGGACGCCGAAGTCGAGATCGTGTGCGAGGCCTACGACCTGGTGCGGCGCCATTACGTCGACGAAATATCCGATGTCGACCTGGCTCGGGCGGCCGCGCGGGGCCTCGAGGACCTCGACGGGGCGACTGCCGAATCCGAGCTCGTCTGCGTTGCACCGGCCACAGCCTTTCTCGAGACATGCGAGCTCGCGCTGACCGAGGCCGACACGGGCGCCGAGGCTGCCGAGGCGATGGTCTTCGGAATGGCCACCTTCGGCCTCGATCCTCATTCGGTGTACCTCGACCCCGATGCGGTCGACCTCCTCGAGGAGGAGCAAGCTGGTGAGATCCAGGGCATCGGGGCCTTGGTCACCGCCGAGGACTCCGCTACGGAGGAGGAATGCAACGTCATCTCTGACACCTGTCGCATCCACATAGTCTCGACCATCGATGGCACCCCGGCCGACACGGCGGGTCTCCAACCAGACGATCTGATCCTGGGAGTGGACGGCACGGATATCTCAGGATGGACGGTCGACGAGGTCACCGCGATGGTGCGGGGCTCCGCCGGCTCCGACGTGGTCCTGACCATCGGGCGCGATGGCGACGTCTTCGACATGACCATCATCCGAGCCCTCTTCGTCGTTCCAACTGTCGTGAGCGAGGTGGTCGGCGAGACCGGCTACGTCGGGCTCAATACGTTCACTGACAATGCGGACGAGTTGTTCCTCGAGCACGTCCAGACACTCCTCGATCAGGGCGTCGAGTCGCTCGTGCTCGATATGCGGAACAATCCCGGTGGGCTGCTCGACACTGCCATCGAGGTGGCTTCGGCCTTCCTCCCCGACGGTGACGTCGTCATGACCGAGGGCCCCGACTCGTCGACTTCGTACCCGACGTCCGGCGACCCGATCGTGCCCGAAGACATGGACGTGATCGTCGTCGTCAATGAGGGAAGCGCCTCCGCTTCTGAAGTGGTTTCGGCCGTCCTTCAGGAAAGGGGCAGGGCGACGGTGGTGGGCGAGAACACCTTCGGCAAGAACACAGTCCAGCAGAGATTCGCCCTGTCCAACTCCGGGGCGCTCAAACTCACTATTGCCCGCTGGCTGACCCCGGAGGGCCACGATTTCGGCTCTGTAGGGGTAACCCCGGACGTGACCGCCGACATCGAGGCCAACCTGCCGATCGAGACGGTGGTCCAGGAGGCCCTCGCCGCATCGGTGACACTCGGGGGCTAGCCGAAGACGGCCTGGACTCGGCCGATGTCTGCCGGCGCCCGAACCGCCGAGGAAGTCACCCCACCGGGTAGGCGATCCCGGTGTTGGCGTGACAGTCGTACCCGTGCGGGTTCTTGCCCAGGTACTGCTGGTGGTAGTCCTCGGCGTAATAGAACTCACCCAACGGTGCGATCTCTGTCGTGATGTCGTCGAAGCCCAGCGGTGTCAGCTCCGCCTGATACTTGTCTCGCGACCACTTGGCATTCTCCAGTTGCGCGTCGGTCGTCGTATAGATGGCCGACCGGTACTGCGAGCCGATGTCGTTGCCCTGTTTCATCCCTTGCGTCGGGTCATGGGTCTCCCAGAACACCTTCAAGAGCTCCTCATAGGAGACTTCTTCGGGCCGGTACACCACCAGCACCACCTCGGAATGCCCGGTGCGGCCGGTGCACACCTCCTCATAGGACGGATTTGGCGTGTAGCCGCCTGCGTAGCCGACGGCTGTGCTGTAGACGCCATCCATCTTCCAGAACCGCCGCTCGGCGCCCCAGAAGCAACCCATCCCGAAGACAGCCGTCTCGGTTCCCTCCGGGAACGGGCCCACCAGCGGATTTCCGTTGATGAAATGGGCCGGCGGGACGTCAACCGCCGTGGCACGCCCCGGGAGAGCAGCACCGGCTTCCGGCATCTCTGTCTTTCTTCGTCCGAACACGTCCACCTCCAGGGTGCAGCACTCAGGCCAAGACTGCTTCGAGCTCCATCTCGACCTTCCATCGGGGGTCGAGCAGTCCACTGACGACAACCATTGTCGAGGCCGGTCTGATTCCCGAGAAGACCTCGCGATGGGACTCCCCCACCGCATTCGCATCGGCGGCGTCGAGCAGATAGGTCCTGGTCCGAACCACATCCTCGGCGCGGCCGCCCGCATCTGCAAGGGCGGCGAGCATGATCTCCAGACACCGACTGGCCTGGGCTTTGGGGTCAGGGTCCACCGTGCCATCGGGCCAGATCGGAGCGGTTCCCGAAACCACCACCCGGTTTCCCACGCGGACGGCGCGGCTGAAGCCGATTGCGTCCTCAAACGGGCTGCCCGACTGCACATTGACCCGTTCCATGACCAGCCAACCTAGCCCATCGCCCGAATCCGCACTTCTCGTCCCACGGGCCAATCATTACGCTCCACGGGTTCTCATGCGTGCGCTGCGCTCTTTGACTCTGCTTGCCCTCTTCTCGGCCTTCGCCCTCGGTGTGGCGACCGTCGACCACCACGTGGCGCGCGCCCAGACCGTCGATGAGTCGGAGCAGGAAGCCGAAGCGGCGGAGACGCAGGCAGAGGTTGCCGCCGGTCTGGTCGACACGGCGGTCGCCCGGAGGGCCGAGATCGAGTCCGAGCTGGCGGTCAGCATCGCCCGCATCAACGATCTCTCCGCACAATTGTCCGCCGTTTCGTCCGACCTCGACAGTCTGAAGGCACAGATCGCCTTTGGCGACGCGGAGCTGACCGGGATCGAGGCCGACATCGAGACACATGCGGTCGATGCCTACATGGACGCGTTGGTGGGTCCCGGAGTCAGCTTCGTGAACTCCGCCAACGTCGAACAGGCAATGGTCACCGGGCAGGTTGTTGAAGACGTCGTCACCGCTGGTGCGGCCAGGGTCAACGAACTGGTGGTGAGAAGGGAGGCCCTCGAGGACCTCCAGGCCGACTACCAGGTGCAACAAGACCGGGTGGCAGCCCTCAGGACCGAAGTCGACGCAGAGATCGAACACCTCGCCGCCCTCTACGACGAGGCGGATTCTGCGGTTGGCAACGCAGTGAGAGAGGCCATCGCCGCCGATGCCGCCCACCGGGAGGCACTGAGCGCCGTGGACTCTGCCCAGGCACGGGAGGAGGAGCGAAGACGTCAGGAGGAGAGAGCACCATCGACTACGACACCCCCGCCCGAGGAGGAAGAGGACACCTCGACCACGACCACGGCGCCGGAGGCACCGGTGACGACCGACGGTGGCGGAGATGGGAACGCTGGAGGGGGTGGGTGGGATTTCCCGCCCGCCGTGGAGCAATGGAGATCGCTCGTTCAGGCCTATTTCCCGTCGAGTCGCGTCGATGAGGCGCTGGCAATCCTGCAATGCGAGAGCCTCGGAGATGCGGATGCCTACAACCCCTACTCGGGCGCCTCGGGCCTTTTCCAGTTTCTCCCTTCGACCTGGGCTTCCACCTCCCCCCAGGCCGGCTTCTCCGGTGCCAGCGTGTTCGATGCGGGGGCCAACATCGGGACTGCGGCGTGGCTGGCCAACCGGTATCAGGAGCTGGGGAAAGGTTACTGGAGCCCATGGTCCTGCCGGAGGGTCCTCGAGTGACAACCGGCCACGGCCGGGGAATGGAGGAAGAGTGGTTCTACTGCCTCGACCACCGCTCCGTCGAGCCCGCCGACGGGTGCCGGGCCGCAGTCCGCATCGGGCCATTCGCCACCAGAGACGAAGCGGCCAAGGCACTGGAGACTGTCCAGCGTCGCAACCGGGAGTGGGACAACGACCCCGCGTGGTCCGAGGATTGATCCTGGGGCCTGACCGGCTTGGAATCGGCAATGCCGGGCGGCCCTCTTAGAATCTCGGCGCTCGATGGAGACTGCCCAGACCGACTCACGACAGCAGATCCTGTTCATGGCGTTGGCCCTGGCCGCAACGCTGCCTGGGGTCTTTCTCCGCATCACCGGGATCCATCCCGACCCCGTCGTTGCCGCGATCTGTTACGGGCTGGCCATTGTCGGCGCCGCCTTCATCCTCTCCTGGGCCGCCGAGGTGATCCAGATGGACATCGCCGCCGGGCTCGCCCTGGCCCTGCTCGCCCTCATCGCCATCCTCCCCGAATACGCCGTCGACTTTGTGTTCACCGCCAAGGCGGGCCAGGAATTCGCCCAAACCGGGGAAGCGACTCAGTACGGTCCCCTCGCATTGGCCAACATGACCGGGGGCAACCAGCTCCTCATCGGTCTGGGCTGGCCGATGGTGATCCTGATCGGCACCTGGCGGGTCAGAAAGACGCGATCCCTTCCAGAGGAGGCGGAGGGGGCCACGGCGACCGAGATCAACCTCTCCCGGGGCCAGTCAGTCGACATCGCCTATCTCACCATCGCCTCGGTGTATGGGCTGACGCTCTTCCTCAAGGACGAACTCTCCCTTTTCGACGCCGTCGTGCTGGTGACCATCTATGTCCTCTACCTGAGACGGTTGTCGGGCGCACCTGCCCACGAGCCCCACCTGGTGGGACCTTCGGCGTATGTGGGGTCACTCCCGAAAAGGGTGCGACGCGTCATCAATTACACCATGTTCGTGGTGGCCGCCGGGGTGATCCTGCTCTGCGCCGAGCCGTTCGCCGAATCGATCATCGAGCTGGGGGAGGCGATCGGGGTCAGTGAGTTCCTCCTCGTCAAGTGGATCGCCCCCACCGCCTCCGAGGCGCCCGAACTGCTGGTGGCCACACTCTTCGCATGGAGATTGGCCAGCCGCACCGGGCTGGGCGCCCTCATCTCCTCCAAAGTGAACCAGTGGACGCTCCTCGTCGGCACCCTGCCCATCGTCTTCTCGATATTCGCCGGCGTTCTCCACGGGCTGCCGCTCGACAGCCAGCAGCGGGTCGAGCTCTTCGTCACCGCAGCCCAATCGGTCTTCGCCGTGGCCATCGTGGCCAGCCGCTCGGTGAGCCGCACCGAGGCGTGGGTGATGCTGGGTCTGTTCGCCGCCCAGCTGGCCGAGTCCGGTCTGGCGGAGCTAGGCCACCTCTCGGAACAGCAGTCGGCACAGGCCCGGATCGGGGTTGGGATCGTGTTCCTCCTCGCCGCGGTCTGGGTCCTGCGTAAGGACTTTCGGGCGTTCACCACCAACGTGCGTGACGGCTTCCGCACCCCGTGGACCGAGCTCGCGGCCGAAGAGCACGTCTAGAGCTATCCCGAACCCCTTCCAAACTGTCCTGCTAGGAACGTATCTTCGCTAGGAAACGACTGAAGGAGGTCTCCGTGGCCGCCAAGCACTTCACGCCCGCGTTGTTCGCCTTCCTGCGCGAGCTGGAAGCCAACAACGAGAAGACCTGGTGGGACGCCAACAAGGATCGCTACCAGACCGTGGTGCGGGACCCAGCCCTCGATTTCATCACCGACTTTGGGGCGCGCCTGCAGAAGCTCTCGCCCCATTTCGTGTCGGATGCGAGGACGACCGGTGGCTCTCTGATGCGCCCATATCGCGACACGCGATTCTCCAATGACAAGACCCCGTACAAGACCAACGTCGGCATCCAGTTCAGACACGAGGCGGGCAAAGACGTACATGCCCCGGGCTTCTACCTCCATCTCGAGGCAGGCGGCTGCTTCGCCGGCGTCGGCCTCTGGCATCCCGAGACCCAAGTGGCGCGCTCACTGCGCCAGGCGATCAACGACCAGCCCGACGAGTGGGCGGCGGCTACCAGGGTCGAGGAATTCGCCAAGACCTGGACACTCGATCAGGACGACGATGAGATGCTGAAGCGGGTCCCGCCCGGGCTCGACCCGGATCATCCCTACGCCGACGACCTTCGGATGAAGTCCTTCATCGCCGGAGCCAACCTGAGCCAGAAGCAGGTGACCGGTGCCGGATTCGACGAGCAACTGGCCGGCATGTTCACCAAGGCGAGCCGATTCACCCACTTCCTGTGTGATGCACTCGGGCTCCCCTTCTAGGATTGCGAAGCCGGGTGCAGTGCTCAGCTTGACAATGGTTCCTGGGGGACAGAGACGATGACGACATTCCCGGGCGTTGCGACGCTCAAGGAAGACAACGTTCCGGTCATGGTTGGGCTGGACGACGAGAAGATCACGCTCGTCTCGGGGGAGATCTCACTCGGTGAGTGGCTGGCCGGGCACTACGAGGTCATCGACCTCGGTTCTGGGGAGTTCGTGATCGAAGCCGAGGACGACTCGATCCCGTTTCTCCCCGACGATCCGAGCGGTTTCGCCCTCGGCATCCAGCGAGACCCGGAGACCTCTGTCAGCACCGACCGACCGGCGGCAGCACACGAGGTAAGGGAAGGGCCACCACCGAAGCCGGCCACCGTAATTGCCTTCTGGGTGCTGGCGGCGTTCACCGCCGCCCTCGGCATCTGGGCGACTCTGTCGCTTCTCTGATTGCGGCGACTTAGATTGCCGGCCGACTTTGCCCTCGGCCACCCTCACTCCCAACAGATGTGGGATGTGGGTCCAAAGCAACTGCCCCGGGCAAACAGACGCCGGTCGGCCGGGGCTGCCGCCGCGCGGCAACGTCCACTTCTGAGGCAGAGCCCGGCCTAGCTGGGCAGCTCCATCCAGCCGCCGACCCGGTCGAGGAGATACTCGCTCACCTCGTGTGACCGATCGAGCACGTCGCAGAGTTGGTCCCGGCCCATGAGCACATCTACGAGGCTGACCGACGCCCTCCCGGTCAAGGTCAGCCTTCGCTCGGGAGCGTCGGTCACGGCGCCGTAGGAGTCGATGGCAGAGACCTCGACAGGGAGCGTCACTCCGGCCAAGCCGGCCAAGTCGGTGGCGAGGACGAGAAGGTCGGGCGGACTGTGCAGGGGTGGAACCGCCCAGTTGAAGAACAGATCCAGGTGATAGACGTTCTCCGGCTCTTCGAAGTCGGAATCCATCTCATCGAGGGCCTCTCGCAAGGACAGGATCACCTTGGGGTCGACGTCGAGCGCAACGTGGAGATCGATGGGCCCCCCGCACCCCGCCTCTGGATGGAGGTCGACCTCCCAGGACTGACGCAACGAGTAGGTCTCGACGAAATGACGCTCGTCATGGACGTGGAACCCGTGTTCGGTGGCGTGCTCTTTGAGATCGGTGACGAACCCGGCGATGTCAACGGACATTGAGCGTGAGGTTATTGGAGTCCGGTTTCAATTGACAGAGGTCAACGACGGCTTCGGCGCCAGCCGGCGATCAAACCGGCCACAAACGCCAGGAAGGCCGCTTGGGGGATGCCGGCCGGTGGCTCGGCCACCACCACCTGAGGATCGGTGTACATGGGTCGGCTGACAGGCGGCGCTTCTCTGGCTGCGAGCCGATCGGAATAGGCCTTGGTCACTTCGGCCCCGTATAGGAAAACCATCGACAGGAAGTAGGCAAGGAAGAGGATCACCACGAAGGAGCCGGCGAAGCCAAGCGCAGTGGTGGCCCCGGCGATCTCGAAGTAGATCCCCACCCCGTACGCGGCGATGAGAAAGACCACCGCGGTGAAAGCGCCGCCTACCCAGGCCGCTCGCCAGGGAATCGACGCCACGGTCATTGTCTGGAAGATCAGGGCGAAGACCAGTGGGAGCAGGATCAGCGAGGCGAATGGAGTGATGACGCTGACCAGGTCGTCCACCGCGTCCAATGATCCCGGCAGGAGATTGCTCACGAATCCCCACAGGGCGTTGATCGTCCACGTCGCCACCAGTAAGAAGCCCAGCCCGAGCGCCCAGAGAAATCCGATGCCACGACGGCGGACCATGGCCACGATCCCGGCCACTTCCTCCTGCGGTACCTCGAATATGTCGTTGAGATCGCGTTGCATTTCTAGAAAGAGGCTGGAGGCGGTCCAGATGAGGAGGATTCCCCCAATCACATAGGCGGTCCCCGTTGACCCGAGAGCCGAGGTCAGAATGTCCTCGACAATTTCGGCTACCTGTGGGCCTACCACCGCCTCGATTCCGTCGATGATCTCCTGTTGGGCCTCGACCTGGCTGCCGAGGAAGCTTCCCAGTACGGCAACGGCGATGATCAGGAGCGGAGCCAAGGCGAAGACGGTCCTGTAGGAGATGGCTGCCGCCATCCGCGAGGCGCGGTGTACGCCGTACCCCTCCGCCGCGGCGGCCAGGATCTCGCCTGGTCCTCGTGCCCAGGATGGGAGACGCGCGATGTACTTCTCCATCTCGGGGAGAAGGCTATCGCTGCTTACACTCGGCCCCGGTGAGTCATCCCTTCGAGCCACCCATCGAGACGATGGAGGCCAGGACATCAGAGCAGTGGCCCAAGGGGGATTACCTCTATGAGCCGAAATGGGATGGTTTTCGCTCGATCTCGTGGTCGAAACCGGAGAACCGGATCGACTCACGGAACCAACGCCCTCTTCTCCGCTACTTCCCCGAGTTGACCCCCGCCCTCGATCAACTACCCGCCGGCACCGTCGTCGACGGCGAGATCGTGGTTGTGAGCGATGGGGTGACCGACTTCGACTCGCTCCAGCAGCGGATCCATCCGGCCGCGTCCCGAATCACGATGCTCTCCGAGCAGACCCCGGCCGAACTGATCGCCTTCGACCTCCTCGCCGACCGTGGAGAAGACCTCCGGGAGCGCCCTTTCACCGATCGCCGGGAACTTCTGGTGGAACTTGCCGGCACTCTGACCGATCCCTGGCATCTCACTCCCCAGACCGACTCGGCTGAGGTCGCCCAAGGCTGGTTCGACGAGTTCGAGTCGGCAGGGTGTGACGGCATTGTCGCCAAGGTCCCCGATCTCGCATATCAGCATGGGAAGCGGGCGATGATCAAGATCAAGCATCGCAGAACCATCGATTGTGTCGTCGGCGGGTTCCGGGAGCACAAGGACGGGGGAAAAATCGGCTCCCTTCTCCTCGGCCTATACGACGAGCGGAGCGAGCTCCATTTCATCGGTCACTGCTCCGGGTTTGGCGACGTCGACCGGGTCGAGATCTTCAATCGGTTCAAGGATCTCGCGGTCGATGACAGTTTTGGCGAGGAGGCAAGGGCCCCCGGAGCACAGAGCCGCTGGTCAGCCGGAAAGACCCTCGATTGGACTCCGGTGGAGGCCGGAGTGGTGATCGAGGTCAGCTACGACCAACTGGAGGGGGACCGGTTCAGGCACGCCACACGCTTTCATCGCTGGCGACCCGACAAGGATCCTCTCCAATGCACAATGGAGCAACTGGAGCGCCCCGAAGGCCCCGGATTCCGCGAGGTGGTCCTGCCTCGGTGAGATGCTCAGACCAAAGCGCGGCGGGAGCCCCGGCCGACCGGCGTCTGTTTGCCCCAGGCTGGTCGGCTTTTTCGACCTGTAGCAGGAGATGCACCTGACATGAGCCTCGGGCAAAGTCGGCCGGCAATTTTGGAAATCGACGACCTCACCCACGACTACGGCGAGGTCGTCGCCCTCAGCGGCCTCACCCTCGAGGTGCCGCCGGGCGTGACCGGGCTAGTGGGAGCAAACGGTGCGGGCAAGACCACGATGCTCCGACTCATGCTGGGGCTGCTCCACCCGACTTCGGGATCGATGCAGGTCCTGGGTCACGACCCGCAGCGCGAACCGCTGGTGGTGCGATCGAGGATCGGCTACATGCCCGAGGGGGAATGCCTGCCCAAAGACCAGACGGCCGCGGATTTCGTCTCCTACGCCGCCCAGCTCGCCGGCATCCCTCCACACGAGGCAAAGCGGCGATCGTCCGAGACCCTGTTCCTGGTCGGACTCGAGGAGGAGCGCTTCCGCTTTCTCGGCGACTTCTCCACCGGCATGCAGCAGAGGGTCAAGCTGGCCCAGGCCATCGTCCATGATCCCGACCTCCTTCTCCTCGACGAGCCCGCCTCAGGACTCGATCCTGAAGGGCGCACCCAGATGCTGGACCTGATCAAGAGGCTTTCCGATTTCGACGTCAACGTCATCGTGTCGTCGCACGTCCTGACCGACATCGAGCAGACCTGCGACTGGGTGGTCATGCTCGATGCCGGGAACCTGCTCCGGTCCGGTCCCCTCCAGGGTTTCGAGAAGCTGGGCACGGTGTTGGTCGAGGTCCTCGAGCACCCCGAGGCGGTGGCAGCGGCGATCAGAGAGCACGGAATCGATGTAGTGGTCGATGGCCTCCGGCTCGTCGTCGGCCCTGGTGACGAGACCATCGAGCCGATGGTCGTGTCCGCTGTGGCCGATTCCAACTCCGGGCTGGTGCGGATGATCCGAGGGTCGGCCTCGCTCGAGGACTTGTTCCTGAACCAGGAGACCGTCTAGTGATCGACCAGGTCATCTACGACCGCGGTTATCGCTCATACGACGGGCCCCGTCTCGGCCCGAAAGGGGCGAGAAGGGCGGTCTACAAGGATGGGGTGCGCCGGGTGCTCGGCCTGGGTCGAAAAGCGCGGCTGAAGATCTTTCCCTGGTCTCTCATCGTCATCGCCGTCGTCGCTGCCGCAGTGTTCGTCGGCATCCACTGGGCGATAGGCAACATCGAAGAAAGCATGCGTCAGGAGATCCCGACGTATGGAGGCCTCTTCGACTTCTACTCGGGCATCTCACTCCTTTTCATCGCCCTGGCGGGGCCGTTGCTGCTCATCCCCGACCGGACCAAGGGCGTACTCTCGGTGTACTTCTCCCGCCCCCTCACAGTGGACGGCTACCTCACCTCCAAGGTCGGTGCCTTTGCCACCGTGGTCGCGGCGATCTACATCCTCCCCCAGGTGGTCCTACATCTCGGCCTCGCCCTGATCGCCGAGGAGGGCTTTCTCTCCTACCTGGGCAACAACCTCGACATCTTGTGGAAGGTCCCGGTCACTACTCTCGCCTTCGTCTTGACCCATGGGGCGGTGGTCTTCGCTCTGTCGGCGGTGATCGATCGGACCGGCATCGCGGCGGCCGCCTTTCTCGGCACCCTGTTTGCCGGCGCTGCAGTGGCCGGGAGGGTGGCCGAGGCCGGCTTCCCAGGAGCGAGGTACTTCTCATTGCTGGCGATAGACCACCACCCGAGGATCATCAGGGACTATTTCTTCGGGGATACCGTCGAGTACGCCCCCGAGGTGGCTGGGTTCGAGGCGTGGGTCTCCGCGGTCGTGATCGTCGGGCTGGTGGCTCTGGCCGCGTGGTTCGTCCGCTTTCGCTACCGGAGGCTGGCGTGACCGACACCATCGTCGTGGCCAACCTGTCCAAGTGGTTCGGCCTCAAGGTGGCCGTGAGCGAGCTCAGCATCGGCTTCCGCCCCGGAGTGACCGGTCTGCTTGGTCCCAATGGTGCCGGCAAGACGACTCTCCTCCGGGTCATGGCCGGTCTGCAAAGGCCATCTCAGGGAGAGGTGAGGATCCTGGGAGTCGATCCCCGTCAGGACACCGAGATCTACCGCAAGATCTCCCTCGTCCCCGAGGACGAGTCGGTTTACGACAGGCTCACCGGGCGACGGTTCGTGGAGCTGGCTGCTCGTTTGGCCAAAATCGATCATCCGGTGGAGCGGGCGGACACCGTCCTCGACACGGTTGGCCTCAACGATGCCGCCGATCGTGCCCTGGGCGGTTTCTCCAAGGGGATGCGACAGCGTGCCAAGGTGGCGGCGGCCCTCGTCTCCGACCCGGAGATCCTCCTCCTCGACGAGCCTCTCAACGGTGCCGACCCGGTGCAGCGGGCGCAGCTGATCGCTCTCTTCAAGCGGCTCGGAGCCGAGGGGAAGACGCTGCTGGTCTCGTCACATGTCTTGGCCGAGGTGGAGCGGGTGTCAGACCGGGTGGTGGCGATGGTCGACGGGCGTCTTGCCGCAGTTGGCGACGTGGCCACGATCCGGGCGGCCATGACCGACAAGCCACGACGGATCTATGTCGACACCGCCAGCCCGAGGAAGTTGGCCGCGGCCCTGATCACGGGCTCTGACGTCCTCGGGGTACAGATCGACGGTGACACGGTCCGTGTCGAGACCTCCGATGCGGCCGACCTCGCCCGCAGACTGCCCGCTATCGCGATCGATCACTCGATCGGCATCAGCAAGGTGGAGCCGGTCGACGAGTCGCTGGAATCGGTGTTCCGCTACCTGGTCGAGGGTCGTTAGTGACCCTGGCCCTCCATCTCTATCGACGGATCATGCGCCGGGGCCGGGTCATCGGCCTCCTCGCCCTTGCCGCGGTTCCTGGCCTCGTGTTCTGGCTCTCCGCGTTCGACGCGCCCGACGACGAACTAATCACGCTCTACACCGACGTCCTGGCGTCGGTCGGTTACACGTTCGCCATCGCCGCCCTCATCCTCACCACCGCCACGCTGCGCGACGAGCGCGACAGCGGCACCCTGCCGTATATCTACATGCGTCCGATCGCCAGGGTGAACATGGCGGCGCAATCGCTCGCCGCCGGGACGGCTGCTGCCCTCGTCATCGGGGTGGGCGGCTGGATCGCCTCCGCAGTGGCCCTCCTGGCTGTCGGGGGAGATCTGCAGGCGGCCGTCCCCTCGCTGTCCCTGTTCGTCGCGGCCGGCTTCGGATACGCAGCGATATTCGTCCCACTCGGGTACCTGGTCCCCCGCGCCCTTCTCGTCGGCCTCGGCTACATCATTGTCGTGGAGACGATTCTCGCCTTCGCGGTGGAGGGCCTGGCCCAGATCTCGATCTGGAGGATCTCCCTCTCCATCTACGCCGGGCTCGAGGACGGTTTCGGCGAAGTGGCCCGTCAGGCGATGACACCGGTTACCCCTGGAGTATGGGGCGGGATAGCCAAGCTGGCCGGCGTGCTCGTCGTCGGGCTCCTCGTGCTCACCTGGGCCTTGCGAAAGCGGGACGCTCTGTAGGTCAACCGTTTAGCGCGAGCCGCTAATAGTCCTCCGAGGGGCGACGCTGCTTGGAGGGTTGGACCCGGGGTGGCTCGTCCGGCATTTTTGGATAGTGCGGGGGCCACGGTGCGTCGCCGAGACCATTCTCCTGATCCCGGGCGACCCACTCCATCAGGGCGTCGATTCGCCCGGCCGACTCGTCGATGCCCGCCGTGAGGTCGCCAACCGCTCCGTAACGGTCGGAGAACGATCCCAAAGGGAAGTCCTCGATGGCGACACCGGCCAGCTCGTCCCAGGTGATCGGAGTCGATACATATCCGGTCGGCCGCACCCCATAGGCCGAGCAAACCGACTTGTCCCTGGCGTTCTGGTTGTAGTCGATGAAGACGCCATTCCGCTCTTCCTTCCACCATTTCGTGGTGACCAGGCCGTCCATCCGCCGCTCCAGCTCACGACCGGTGGCAAGGACCGCCCGCCGTGTCTGGAAGAAGTCCCACAACGGCTCGATCCGGACATATACATGAATTCCCCGGCTCCCTGACGTCTTGGGCCAGCCGGTCAGACCTACCTCCTCCAGCAGGATCCTCATCCCCGCAGCCGCCTCCTTCACCTTCTCGAAGTCGAACCCCGGTGTGGGATCGAAGTCGAAGCGGAGCTCGTCGGGATGGTCTATGTCTTCGGCCCGAACCGGCCAGGGGTGGAAATCGAGACACCCGAGCTGGACGAGGCGGACCACGTCCGCCTCGGTTCGGGGAACGTTCATCATCCCCGGCCGCTGCGAGGGAAATCGGATCTGGACGGTTTCGAACGGTGTGTTCTTGGCTGCGCGTTTGTGGTAGATCGGGTCCTCGTCGACAGTCCCCATGAAACGCTTCAGCATCGTGGGCCGGCCGAAGAGTCCCCTGATCGCCCCTGCCGACACCATGGCGAAATGATTGGCGACATCGAGCTTGGTCCACCCCTGCTCGGGGAAGATGATCCGTGCCGGACTCGAGATCCTTATCTCCTCTCCGCCGACGCTGACAGTGGTCTCGTCACTCATCGGCTTCCTAGTCTTGTGGATCACCGCGGGAAGGGCGAAGGATGGATCAAGTCGAGCAGGTGCGAGAGGCGGTGATCGGGAAGGACACCGCGGTGATGACCCCCTTCGGGCTGCGCCGTGTCACCTACGCCGACTACACGGCGTCGGGTCGATCACTGGCGATGATCGAGGACTTCATCCGCACCCAGGTCCTTCCCCTCTACGCCAACACGCACACCGAGACCTCAGGCACCGGACTACAGACGACGCGGTTCAGGGAGGAGGCTCGGGAGATCATCAGGCGAGCCGTCGGTGCGAGCCGAGAAGAGCACGCGGTGATCTTCGCCGGGAGTGGCTCCACTGGCGCCGTTGACCGATTGGTGGGCCTCCTCGGCATCAGGATCCCGAAAGCCCTCAGCGAGACCTATGGCCTCGAGGACCGAATTCCCGAAAATGAGAGACCCGTGGTGTTCGTGGGCCCCTACGAGCACCACTCGAACGAGCTCCCATGGCGGGAGTCGATCGCTGATGTGATCGAGATCAGAGAGGATTCCGATGGCCACATCGACCTCGTCGAACTTGAGACAAGGCTCGTCGAACACGCACATCGTCCCCTGATCATCGGCTCCTTCTCAGCCGCGTCCAACGTGACCGGGATCATCTCCGACACCGGAGCCATATCGCGTGTGCTCCACGCCCACGGCGCCCTCTCCTTCTGGGATTTCGCAGCATCGGCGCCATACGTGGACATCGAGGTGGGCACTTCCGCGGGCGACGACCGCGAGTACAAGGACGCCATCTTCCTCTCCCCACACAAATTCATCGGTGGCCCGGGAACGCCCGGAGTGCTGGTGGTCCGCCGTGAACTGCTCCGCAACGAGGTGCCGGTGGTGCCAGGCGGAGGCACGGTCTCCTATGTGGCGCCCGACCACCACAGCTACCTGAGCGACCCTGAGCACCGAGAAGAAGGGGGCACCCCCGCCATCATCGAGTCCATCCGGGCCGGCCTCGTCTTCCGCCTGAAGGAGACCGTCGGTGTGGGCACCATTCGTGCGTTGGAGCACCGGTTCATCAGGCGCGCCATCGAGTCCTGGTCCCTCAATCCGAACATCGAGATCCTGGGGAACCCGGATGCCGAACGGCTCTCGATAGTGAGCTTCGTGATCCGGTATGGCGAGCGGACCCTTCATCACAACTTGGTGGTCGCCCTCCTCAACGACCTCTTTGGCATCCAGGCCAGAGGTGGCTGCTCCTGCGCCGGGCCCTACGGTCACCGACTGCTGGGCATCGATCTCGCGACCAGTTCCCGAATCGAGGAGGTGGTCGCCACCGGTTGTGAGGTGATCAAGCCTGGGTGGATCCGGGTCAACTTCAACTATTTCATCGCGGAGGAGGAATTCGCCTACATCATCGAGGCGGTTCACCTCGTTGCCGACCAGGGGTGGCGCCTGCTCCCCATCTATACCTACGAGCCCGACACCGCCTTGTGGCGACATCGGAACGGGTTGCCCAAGCCGCCGACTTCCCTCGCCGATCTCGACTTCGCCGGCGGCGGCATCGAGGCCCCGAAGATGGCGCCGCTGAACGACCTGGGGGCATATCTGTCCGAAGCGAAGCGGATTCTCGCCGAAGAGCCCGAGATGGGGGGCGCATCTCCCGATCTGGGCGCTGCCGGTGAACGTCTGCGATGGTTCCCCAATCCAGCGGAGGTCGAACGATGACGGATCCTGTGGAGCAAGCCGAGCCGGCCGACCTGGAGGCGTGGCATCACACCTTCGCCCCTCTGGCTTTCAACGAGGCATGGGCCCTCCTCGATGTCATTGAGCCGACCCGGGAACAGGAAGAGGAGATGCTGGCCGCGACCTTCGCTCAGCGCTATCACTGGTACCAGGTCGGCACGCCGCGCAATCAGGCGATCTCCGATTGGCAGATCTCTCGGGTGGCCGCCGTCCTCGGCTATGCCGATCTCGCTCTCCGCTTCGGCGAGCGATCTCTCACTGTGTGCCTCGAAAACGATCTGGACCCTTTCGTCACCGGTTTCGCCCATGAGGCGATCGCACGAGCTGCCGCCGACGTCGACGACATCGACATGTTCACCGAGCACCTGGAGGCAGCGAAGGAGAAGTTGCTCGAGATCGAGGACCCGGAAGACCGGGATGTTCTGGAGGCCGACCTGACCGAGATGTCGGTGAGATAGACGTTCTACGTTCTACGTTTTGCGTCTCACGTCTGCGCTCTACTTCATTTGTAGAAGGGCAGCCTCTTGAACACGGTGGCGAGAAACTCGACCAAACGGGTGTACCGCTCCGGGGTGATGCCGCCGAAGGGTGAGTAGGCGGGAACGAGGCGTTGGATGGACACCGTCTGCGGCTCGGTGAACTTGAGGATCCCGTCCAACCCATGCCGCCGACCCAGACCCGATGCCTTCATTCCACCCATCGGTGCCTCGTGTGAGCCCCAACTCGCCACCAACCCGTCGTTGATGGTGACCGATCCCGCCTCCAACCGGGTGGCGATGTCGAGCGCCCGGGCCGTGTCCCGGGTCCACAGGCTGAAATGCAGTCCGAATTCCGAGTCGTTGGCTCGAGCTATGGCCTCAGCGAGATCCATGTACCCGTATATCGCTATGACGGGGCCGAAAGTCTCCTCCCGGCACAGCCTCATGTCCTCGGTCACATCGGTGAGGACGGTGGGGGCATAGAACAGGGGACCCACGTCAGGCCGGGGCTTTCCCCCGGTCAGCAAGGTGGCTCCGTTGGCCACGGCATCCTCGACGTGGGCATGGACCCGGTCCAGGTGTGCCTGGTCGATCATCGAGCTCACCCCGCTCGAGTAGTCGAAACCGGCGGTCACCGGCAAGGCACCCGAGTGTTCGGCGAGTCTCCGTGTGAGCTCCTCGCGGATCGACTCGTGGACGTAGATCCGTTCCATGGCGACGCAGGTCTGGCCGGCGTTGGCGAAGCTTGCCGACGCCAGCTCTCGCACCGTCCGTGTTATGTCTGCGTCGGGGAGGACGATGGCGGCGTTCTTCCCGCCGAGCTCCATCGAGCAACCGATGAGCCTGCGGCCCGCCATCTCTGCGATAGACCTGCCCACCTCGGTCGAACCCGTGAACATTACGTAATCCACGGAATCGACGATCGCATCCCCGATCGAGGCGCCGGCCCCGGTAACGATCTGCAGCACGTCGCCCGGCACACCGGCCTCCTCGAGGAGCCTCGCTCCGAACAACGCGCAGAAAGGGGTCTTCTCGTCGGGCTTGATCAGCGCCGCGTTGCCCGTAGCCAGTGCCGCGATCGCATCGCTGATCGAGAGGATGAACGGGTAATTCCACGGGCTGATGAAGCCAACCAGCCCTTTGGGGTGCCGGTACTCGTAGGTCTTGGTGAACACCGGCATGGCACCCTGATGTCTTCGCCTCCTGATCGCCCGAGGAGTGACATTGGCGACGTACCTGGTGACGCCGATGACATCAACGACCTCTCTCCAGGCATCCATCCGCGATTTGCCGCCTTCCAGCTGGATCAGGTCGGTGACCTCATCGAGGTGATCGAGGAGGATGTCATGGAATCGGAGGAGAATTCGGGCCCGGTCTTCAGCGCCCCGGCTTTCCCAGTCGGGTTGGGCGGCTCTTGCTCGAGCGGCGGCCTCGCCTACATCGTCGTTGTTGGCCTGGGGGACACGCCCGATCAATTCGAGGGTGAACGGGGCAACGACCTCGACCTGATCACGGCCCGCCCGATCGGCTCGCGCCTCCAACCCGCGGAGAACCATCGCGCCGAGGTGCGGGGTGGCTGCGGCCGGGTCACTCGGGGCCATGGGGCAACGGTACCCGCCCTCTCACGTAGCCTGGCCTCCAGTTAAACGCCGGACGGGTGAGGAGAATCGAGATGGTGATCGACGTCGAGACCTGGGTGGAGAGATACGCGGGTGCCTGGCTGGACATGGACGCAGAGGCGGCCGCCGCTCTGTTCACCGACGACGCCACGTACCGGTCGTTCATCTTCGACGAGCCCCATGTGGGTCGCGACGGCGTCAGGTCCTACTGGAGCGAGGTGACCTCGACCCAGAGTGACGTGCAGGTGCGGATGGGCCGACCCATCCTGGAGGGTCGCCGAGCTGCGGTCGAGTTCTGGACGAATATGCAGAGCGACGGCGCGGACGTCACGCTGGTGGGGTGTCTCCTTCTGATCTTCGATGACGAAGGAAACTGCCAAAGCCTCGACGAGTACTACGAGTTAGCCCAGGGTCGTATCGAGCCGCCCGAGACCTGGGGTGGCCTCTAGCGGGACGATGTGGTGAGCACTCCGTTAGAGGACTATGCAGTCATCGGGGACACCGAGACCGCTGCGTTGGTGGCAAAGGACGGATCGATCGATTGGCTCTGCCTCCCCCGCTTCGACTCCGGTTCATGTCTCGCTGCCTTGCTCGGGGACGAGGACAACGGACACTGGCGCCTGGCCCCGGCGGGAGGACCGACCCGGGTCCGAAGGCAATACCGCCCCGGAACTCTCGTCCTGGAAACCGAGATGGATGGAGCGGGCGGAACGGTCCGAATCATCGACGTGATGCCGATCAGGGGGCGCGACGGTGGCGACAACGCCGACGTCGTTCGGATCGTGGAAGGGGTCGCCGGCCGGGTGGAGATGAGGATGGACCTCACCATCCGCTTCGACTACGGCCATCTCGTTCCCTGGGTGACACGCCCGGGAGCAAGGCTGGGAGCGGTCGGGGGCCCGGACGCTTTGACCCTGGCAACCCCTGTCGACTTCCATGGCGAAAATCTGAGCACAGTTGCCGAGTTCACCGTGTCGAGAAGCGATCGAGTTCCTTTCGTGCTCACCTGGCATCCGTCACATCGCCCGGCCCCCAAGGGAGTCGAGGCTGAAGAGGCACTCGAGGAGACCGAGAAGTGGTGGCGACAGTGGACCGACGCGAACACTTACGAGGGTGAATGGCAAGAGGCCGTCGATCGTTCATTGATCACCCTCAAGGCTCTCACCTACGGCCCGACCGGTGGCATCGTCGCCGCCCCGACGACCTCCCTCCCCGAAGTGATCGGCGGCGTCCGCAACTGGGACTACCGGTTCGTCTGGTTGCGTGACGCCACCTTCACCCTCGAGACGCTGCTCATGGCGGGCCATCGACGTGAGGCCGTCGCGTGGCGGGATTGGCTGCTCCGGGCGGTCGGGGGCGATCCCGAGGACCTCCAGATCATGTACGGGGTGGCCGGCGAGCGCCGCCTCCCGGAGCTGGAGCTCGGCTGGCTGGCCGGATATGAGGGCTCCCGTCCGGTCCGCGTCGGGAACGCGGCCCATCAGCAGAGCCAGGTGGACATCTATGGAGAGCTGATGGACGCTATCTACACGGCTCGTCGCCTGGGGATGGATCACGAGGAGACGATCTGGGACCTCCAGCAGCTCCTCCTGGAGAACCTGGAAGGAAAATGGGCCGAGCCCGATCATGGTTTGTGGGAGGTGCGTGGCGATCCACGACTCTTCACTCACTCCAGGCTGATGACCTGGGTCGCCTTCGATAGGGCGGTGAAATGCGTCGAGCAATGGGCGTTCGATGGGCCGGTTGATCGTTGGCGGGAGCTTCGAGCCGAGATACGGGCCGAGATCGAGCAACACGGTTACGACCCCGAGCGCAAGACATTCACCCAGTATTTCGGGTCGAAGGCGCTGGACGCAGCTCTCCTCCTCATCCCACAGGTCGGTTTCCTCCCTCCCACGGACGAGCGTGTCCTGGGCACCATCGACGCCATCGAGCGCGAGCTGTCGATCGACGCCAATCTGATTCGCCGGTATGACCCGGATGAGTCCGACGACGGGTTGCCGGGGAGCGAGGGCGCCTTTCTCCTCTGCTCGTTCTGGATGGTCGACGCCCTGGCCATGGCAGGCCGATGGGACGAGGCCAGACGCCGCTTCGAGCACCTGCTTGGTCTACGCAACGACGTGGGCCTCCTCTCTGAGGAGTACGATCCGGTGTCGCATCGGATGCTGGGCAACTTCCCGCAAGCATTCAGCCATCTCGGCTTGATCGACTCCGCCTACAACCTGCAAGCCGAGGGGAGGAGCCCGGCTCGGGATAGGGCTTCCGATTCGTGAAGACGGTGACCGTGATCCCGGGGGATCCTGAATCGCTGCGACTCGAAGAGACGCCAGAACCGAAGCCCGATCGCGATGAATTGGTCGTCGCGATGCTGATGGCGGGGGTGTGCGGCACCGACCATGAGATCCTGGAAGGGGATCTCGGCTACCCACCGCCAGGTCGAGAACGGCTGATCTTGGGTCACGAAGCCCTCGGGCAGGTGTTGACCGCGCCAGAAGGAAGCGACTTCTCACCCGGCGACCTGGTCGCTCCAATCGTGCGGCGGCCCGACCCTGTTCCATGCTCCAACTGCGCCGCGGGGGAGTGGGACATGTGCCGGAACGGCCGATTCACCGAGGCTGGTATTCGGGGGCTGGACGGCTATGCCGTCGAAATGCTGGCACTCCCCGTCGATTTCGCAGTGAAGGTGGGCGCCCACCCGGGGCTTCTTGGTGTCCTGGTGGAACCGGCCAGCGTGGTGGCCAAGGCCTGGGAGCATTTGAGCTTGATCGGGAGCCGGGCGCAGTGGGCAGCCAACCGGGTGCTTGTGACCGGGGCGGGCCCGATCGGGCTTCTCGCCGCTCTTTTTGCCACGCGGGTCGCCCACGAAGTCCATGTCTTCGACCGGGCCGACGACGGGCCCAAGCCGGGTCTGGTAGATGATCTCGGCGCCGTCTATCACAACGAATCACTGGACCTGATCGAGGAACGTTTCGACGTCGTGATGGAATGCACTGGGGATGCCGATCTGATGATGGCCGTGGCCGGAGTGACCAACCCCAACGGGATCATATGCCTCACCGGAGTCGCCGACGAGGGACAGGAGGTGAGAGTCAGCAGCGATTTGGCCCGGGGCCTGGTCCTGGAGAACAGGACCGTCTTCGGGACGGTGAACGCCAACCGCCGGCACTATGAAGAGGCTGTCAGGGTGTTGGCTGAGGCGAACCAGTCCTGGCTGGGGAGGTTGGTCAATCGACAGGTATCGCTGGGCCGATTCGCCGAGGCGTATGTCCGGGAGCCCGACGACGTGAAGACCGTCATCCAGTTCCCCGATGCCGCGTCGTAACCGTATCGACCCGTGGGGAGACCTGCATGCCGTCACTGGGCGGGGTCTATTCACCGGGAACCGCGGCTGTCTGGTCGACGAGGGGGGTCGGACGGTCCGTCATCATCGTGGCACGCTCTGGATCACCTGCCTCCTCGAATACCAGGGGTGGAAGCACCCACTCGACCAGCCACGAACGTGGACACCGATCTTCTTTCTCGACGACGCGGTCGCACTGGCCGCGGGACACCGTCCCTGTGGCCTGTGCCGAAGACGGGCCTACCTCGACTACCGGGATGCCGTGTCGCGGGCCGAGGGATCGTCTCGTCGGCCCGGTGCGGGCGACCTGAACCGGCGGCTGGAACGGGAACGGCTCCGACGCGGTCGGGGATTGGAACGGGCAGGTGACCGAATCGTCTGGGTGGCACGGATCGAGTCACTTCCCAACGGGACGGTCATCGTGGGCACGAGACGAGCTCCCCTGCTGGTCGTCGAGGACCGGCTGATGTCATACAGCTTCGGCGGCTGGGCGGATTCCTCGGCTCGGCCCCGCCAAGGCTCGGTGGAGGTCATCACCCCACCGACGTCTGTGGCAGCCATGCGCCATGGCTTCGAGCCCGTGTTGCATCCGTCGGCGAACCGCTAAACAATTGCTCCTGCCATGGAGGGACAGCAGTTCGACGCGGTGGTGACGACCGACGAGAGGCAGCGGGTCATGGTCCCGCTGCCCTTCGATCCCGACCGAGTCTGGGGACCCAAGAACGAGCACCGGGTCCACGGGACGGTCAATGGCATGGGAGTGCGGGCGGTCGTCGAATCACTCGGCGACGGGCACGGAATTCTCCTTGGACCAGCCTGGCGGCGTCAGTGCGGCATCGAGCCTGGGGACGAGGTCGATGTTGCACTTGCCCCCGAGGGGCCACAGCGGGTCGACCTGGCCCCCGACTTCGCCGCCGCGCTCGAGGCCGAGCCCGATGCCGGTGCCTTCTTCGACTCGCTCGCCCAGTTCTATCGCAACGCTTACCTGCGTTGGATCGACTCCACCAAGCGGAGCCCGGAGTTGAGGGCGGCTCGCATCGTCGAGACCGTGGAACTGCTGAAGGCCGGAGTCAAGCAAGGGTCCTGAGCAACTCCGGCCTTCCTAAATTCGCCCCGAGAAACGAGTGATGGTCGATACCGTCTGACGTACCGATGACTGCCACGTCTCCGTCCTATCGCGCCACGCTCTCGACCTATCTCCGGCCGCACCGGGGCCGGGTTGTCGTGCTCATGCTGCTCCTCTTGGGGTCGATCGGCCTGCAGCTGGTCATCCCCCTGATTCTTCGCGATTTCATCGACTCTGCCATGGGCGGAGCGGCCGCCGCCAGCCTCACCACAGCAGGAATCGCCTACCTGGTTGCCGGGATCCTCAACCAACTACTTGATGCCGGCGCCTCCTACCTCGGAACAGACATCGGCTGGAGCGCCACCAACCGGCTGCGTGAGGAATTGACCTCTCATCTGTTCTCCCTCGACATGGGGTTCCACAACGACACGACCCCGGGCGAGATGATCGAACGCGTCGACGGCGACGTGACCGCAATCTCTGAGTTCATCTCGCGCTTCCTGGTCAGGTTGATCGCGGCAGGAGTCCTGCTCACGGGTGTGGTGATCGTCTGCTGGTTCGAATCGCCGGCGATGGGGCTGACCATCACGCTCTACGTCGTTGCGGTCGTCGCCTTCCTGATCCGTCTCCGCAAGGTGGCGGTTGCCGCCGCAGAGGAGGAACGAGAAACATCGGCCCATCTCTACGGATTCATCGAGGAGCGGCTGGCGGGGGTCGATGACATCCGCTCGCTTGGGGCCGGCCGGTTCACCATGACCCGCTTCATACCGGTGATGCGGGACTTCTACACACGAACTACTAACGCATGGCGGAAGCGAATCGTGGTCTGGGTGTCGGCCAACACGGCTTTCTGGGCCGGGGATGCCCTCGCCCTGATCGTCGGCGTGTGGCTCACAGTGCGCGGGTCGATAACGGTGGGGACCGCCTTCCTCATCCTCCAATACGTCCAACTCGTGCGCCGACCAGTCGAGCAGATGACGCAGGAGCTCCAGGAGCTGCAGAAGGCGGCAGGTGGGATCGTCCGAATCGATCAGCTTCGCCATCTCGGCACTTCGATCACCGATGGTGCCGACGATCTGCCCGCCGGACCCCTGGCGATCGAGTTCGACAACGTTTCCTTCTCCTACGAGGACCGGGGCGTGCTCGATGGGGTCAGCTTCACACTCGCTGCCGGCAAATCACTCGGCCTGCTGGGCCGGACCGGCGGCGGCAAGACCACCCTCACTCGTCTCATTGCCCGGCTCTACGACCCCGATCGGGGCATGGTGCGGCTAGGAGGCCACGACCTGCGGAATCTCCGCCCGGAGTCACTCCGTAGGTCGGTTGGCGTCGTCACACAGGACGTACAGCTCTTCGAGGCAACAGTCAGGGACAACCTCACTTTCTTCGCCGAGCGCCCAGACGAGGCGATCCTGTCCGTTCTGGAGAGAGTGGGTCTCGGTCAGTGGATTGGGCAGCTCGGGCTGGACACCAGGCTGGGGGCGGGTGGTCAGGGGCTATCGGCCGGTGAGCAACAACTCCTCGCCTTCGCCCGTGTCTTCCTCCAGGACCCTGGAGTCGTGATCCTCGACGAGCCCTCCTCGCGCCTCGACCCGGTCACCGAGATGCTGCTCGCCACCGCGACCGAGAGGCTCTACGCGGGGCGGACCGTCGTGATCATCGCCCATCGTCTCGAGACCGTGCGCACCGCGGACGAGATCATGGTCGTTGATGCCGGCCGAATCGTCGAGCATGGGCCTCGGCAGGCACTGGCCGCCGACCCGACCACCCGGTACGCGGCACTTCTGGCCGCCGGGCGAGGGGACCTGCTGGGAGACACGCGCCCATGAGCACTCTTCGCCTCGTGTGGGAGGTGATCCGCTATCGGCCAGGCAGATGGTTCTTCTGCTTCGTCATGTGGACCTTCGTGCACGGATTGCCGCTGCTATTCGGGATCCTGATCGGTCTCGTCTTCGACAGGCTGGCCGCAGGAAGCCCCGTGGACGAGACTGCTTGGGCGCCCGCCATCGCTTTCGCGGTGCTCGCCATCGGCCGCAACCTCATCATTTGGCTTGGGGACAGGCAATGGATCAACCACTGGATCGAGCAGTCACTTCAGCTGCGACGCAACCTGCTCCGCTGGCTGATGGAGGCTCCCGGCTCCCGGGTCATCCCGCTAGCTCCCGGACAGGCGGTGAGCACTTTCCGCGACGACGTCGATGACGTCCTCGAGTACATGGAGAACTGGGTGGACATGGGAGGCTTGGTCGTATTCGGTGTCGGAGCCGTGGCGGTGATGGCATCCATCGATGCCGGCCTCACGGCGATCCTCCTCATCCCGCTCGTCTTGACCATGGTGCTGACCCAAGCGCTGAGCCCGCAGATCAGGAAGCGGAGGCGGTTGATGCGGGCGGCGACCGATCAGGTCACCGGGTTCATCGGGGAGACCTTCTCCGGTGTCCAGGCGATCAAGCTGGCCGCAGCGGAGCAGCCCGTGCTGGACCGTCTCCATCGGCTCAATGAGACCCGTCACAAGACGGCACTCTCCGACACCGTGCTCACCGAGATCCTGCGTGGGATCAACCGCAACATGTCGACTATCACCGTCGCCATCGTGCTCCTTGTTGCCGCCGACTCGATCAGCGATGGGAGCTTCGGCATCGGGGACCTGGCGCTGTTTCTCACCTATCTGCCCAGGCTCACCGACTACATGGCATTCGTCGGCGACATCATCGCCCAGCACCGCCGAACCGGGGTTGCCTACGAGCGAATCCGAGCCCTGGCCGTCGATGCCCCCGACGATGAGCTGCTCGACCGGGACCGGGTGTCACTCGAAGGCGAGATCCCCGACATCGAGCTGCCCGACATCGGCATCGACCCGCTGCAACGGCTCGAGGTGCGCGGGCTCAGTCATTGGTTCCCGGACGGTGGCGAGGGTCTCGAAGGCGTCGATTTCGCAGTGGACCGTGGCTCCTTCACGGTGGTGACCGGGAAGATCGGCTCGGGCAAGAGCACACTGGTTCGCGCCCTTCTCGGGTTGGTCCCCGCCGACGGCGACGTGTTGTGGAACGGCAAGCCAGTGCAGGATCGGGCGTCGTTCTTCGTACCGCCGCGTTCCGCCTACACCGCGCAGGTACCCCGGCTCTTCTCCGAGTCTCTCGCCGACAACATCGCCCTCGGGCAGAGAGTGGCCCGGGAGCGTCTGCGTGAGGCGGTGCAACTCGCCGTGCTCGATCCCGATCTGGAAAGGCTGGAGATGGGTGAGCAGACCCTGGTCGGGGCAAGGGGGGTCAAATTGTCGGGGGGACAGGTGCAACGATCGGCGGCGGCCCGGATGCTGGCCACCGACGCCGAGTTGCTCGTCTTCGACGATCTCTCCTCGGCTCTCGACGTCCACACCGAGACCGAGTTGTGGCGTCGTCTCCTCACCCAGCGCGATGTGACATGTCTCGTCGTCTCCCATCGCCGCGCCGCCCTCTCGCGGGCCGACCAGATCCTGCTCATGGACGGGGGAAAGGTCGTAGATCGGGGGGCCCTGCGCGACCTTCTCCAGCGATCGGCGCTGATGCGCTCACTATGGGCGGAAGAGGAGGAGGCGGCTTGATCGTCGGGCTTCCGCCAACGTCGGACAGCCGAACAGGTCAGCCGGCGTATGTCCGCACCGGGAGACCGGAGACGCCGGGCACGACGGTGAACAGAGAACCGGCTAACGGGTCGTCATCGGGCTCGAGATTCTCTCTCGAGGTGGTGATGTAGAGGCGGTCGAGGTCGGCGCCACCAAAGGCGCAGGCGGTCACCTGTCTCGCCCCGACCTCCACCACTTCGTCGAGGACGCCCTCGGCGGTGTACCGGCGCACGGCGCTCCCTCCAAACAAGGCCACCCATACCCCGCCCTGCTCGTCGACGACGAGACCGTCGGGGCCACCGTGCTCGGCCGGGATAGCGACAAAGGTGCGGCGGCCGCTCAGGCCGACGCCGGAGTCGTAGTCGAACACCGAGACCTGGTGCGTTGGCGTGTCGACGTAGTAGGCCAGAGAGCTGTCAGGGCTCCAGTCGAGGCCGTTTGAGATGGTGACGCCGTCCAGGACGACAGTGACCTTCCCATCCGGGTCCAGCCTGTAGAGAGAACCCGCGCCCGTTCGTTTGTCATAGGCCATCGAGCCGCAATAGAAGCGGCCGTCGGGGTCACACCCCCCTTCATTCATGCGAATGTCGCCGCCGCTCCACAGATCGCCGAGGCGGATGATGGTCCCATCCGGCTCCTCGAGGGCAAAGCCACGCTCGAGGCCCTGAACGGCACCACCGCCTCGGCGAGGCCTGATGATTGCGGCGATGTCATCGACATGACGCCGTTCGATCGCCCCGTCGGCGCGGAGAGACATGACGTCACCATCGAGCATGTCCACCCAGCGCAAACCGCCCCATGCCTCCGACCACACTGGGCCTTCGGCGTGATAACAAACGGCTTCGGTGAGTTGCTCGGCCTTCATCGCTTGTCGAAACCGGCCATTGGTGCCTCCGAATCCGAGTGTTGGGAAGCTAGCCAGCCGAGAGACCGGCATGCACGCCCTCGTACAGTTGGGCCTTCCCCAACACGAGGAGCCACCCATGATGGACGAGACCAGCCTGCAGACTGCCCTCGAGCGTCATTGGCAGTACGCGGGCAGGGACGAGGATGTCTCCCACGAGATCTACCACGACGACGCAGTCCTCGAGTTTCCGCAGTCAGGTGAGCGCTTCGAGGGTGTCGAGAACTTCCGGGAATGGCGTCGCCAGTATCCGGCGCATCTCGATTTTCGAATCCGCCGCATCAAGCACGACGGTGACCTGGTGGTGGCCGAGAACCTGATCAGTTACGACGGCGCCCCCTGGATGTTCGCGGTGAACATCCTGGAGTTCCGCGACGACAAGGTGGAACGGGAGCGGGTCTACATCATGGAGGGCTGGGAGGCGGCCGAATGGCGGGCACCATGGCGCTCCGAGAGGCCCGCCGACCCACCGATGAACTGACCGTCAAGCCACCCAGCTCAGCCCAGTCGATCGTCGAGGAAGTCCAGGGTGCGTCCCCAAGCCAGGTCGAAGGCGGCCGGGTGGAAGGTGTCGCCGTCCGGCTCGGCAAACCCATGGCGGGTGCCTGTGAGCTCAAAGACCTCGACCTCGAGGTTCTCGAGACGCATGGTCGCCTCCATGAAGGCTGCCTCGTCGTCTGACACGTATTCGTCTTCCTCGGCGAGATGGATCAGGTAGGCCGCGTTGGACCCGGCAAAGTCGATCTGCTGGCTGCCATAGAACGAGACCGCGGCGCTGACGAGGTCGGCGAGGCGCACCGATGCCCACAGGGCGAGAGATCCGCCCATCCCGAAACCGACGATCCCGATCGGGCCTTCGGTCGACTTCTCGTGGAGGAGCTTGGCCGAAGACAGCACGAGGGACGCGAGACGATTGGGGTCTGCTTTGCCTAGATGATCGAGCGCCTCCTGTTCAGAGGCGGGCAACTCGCCGAAATTGATGTCCGGGGCGAGGACCGTGTATCCGTGATCGGCGAGATCATCACAGAGGCTTTTGACCGAAGGCGTCAGACCCCAGAAGGAGTGGAGGACCATCACCCCCGGCCCCGGGCCTGAGTCGCCTGAGATGAAGTAGGCGAGGTCGCGCACCACGTCGCGAACCTACCGGCCCTACGCTGGTAGGAGATGACCTCGGCGGTCGCCCCTCTCCGTTATGGCTCTTTCCGCACGCTCTGGGTGGCGTCGATGCTGTCCGCTTTCGGGACATTCATCCAGGGTCTTTCCTCATCCCAGTTGATGTTCGACCTCACCGGGTCCAACACCTGGGTCGGCCTCATGGTGGCCTCGACCTCTCTCCCGCTCCTCTTCTTCGCCCTGGCGGCCGGGGCCCTCGCCGACATGTTCGACCGGACCAAACTGATGTTGGTTGCCCAGGGAATCATGGGTGCCTCGGCCCTCGCCATGGCGATCCTCACCGGGACCGGGGTGATTACACCGGGGCTGCTGCTCGGCCTCGGCTTCATCCTCGGCACTGGGGTGGCCCTGAATCTCCCCACCTGGCAGGCATTGCTCCCCGACATGGTGCCGCGCGGCCTGATCGCCTCGGCCGTTGCACTCCAGTCGGCCGCTTTCAACGTCGCCCGCGCCGTGGGGCCGGCATTAGGCGGAATCATCTACGCCGCTTTCGGCGCCGCCGTTGGCTTCGGGATCAACGCCATCACCTACGGATTCGTGATAGCAGGGCTCCTCATGGTGAGGCATACGTTCGAGAAGAAGAAGCGGGACCCGGCGCCGTTGGGCACCGCCATCCTGCTCGGCATTCGATACGCCAGGTTCACCCCGGTGTTCCGCCGGCTCCTTCTCCTGGTCTCGTTGTTCGCGATCACCTCATCGGTCGTGCAGTCGGTGTTGCCTGGTCACAACGAGGCCATCGGCGGTACTGCGACGACGCTCGGCATTCTGCTCGGCGCCATGGGCGTCGGCGCCCTGGTGGCGACGGTAGTGCGACAGCGCTTCATCGACCGGTTCCACCGGTGGGCCCCGATGGTGACGATCGGCCTGTTCGGCCTGGTTGGGATCGGCCTCGGGCTCTCCACCAGCATCGCGACGGCGGCCTTCTTCATGTTCTTCTCCGGTGCTTTCTGGGTGCTCACGCTGACCAACCTCAACGCCACGGCACAGCTGATGGCGCCGGAGTGGATCCGGGGGCGTGCCATGTCGCTGTACAGCTTCTCCTTCCTCGGCATCATGCCGCTCGGATCGATCCTCTCCGGCGTCCTTGCCGACGCAGTGGGCACGGGGCAGGCCATCGTCATCCTGTGCTCTGCTTCGGTGCTACTGGGCGCCCTCGTCCCCATGTTCCATTTGCCGAGTCTCGATCAGATCGAGTCACCCGAGTTCACTCCCGACCGACCCGGCCCACTCCACGAGGAAGAGACCGTGGAGGGCGGCCCGGTATTGATCCTGAATACCTGGAAGATCGATCTCGCAGACTTCGAGGAGTTCACCGCCTTGATGAACCTGGTCCGGCTCGTCCGACTTCGCACCGGCGCCTATCGGTGGCGTCTGTTGCGGAATGTCAGCGACCCGACTCGCCTCACCGAGCTCTTTGCCACCGGGTCGTGGGAGGAGCACCTGGCTCAGCATCGCCGCATCGATGATGCCTCGGCGGACATCATCGCCCGGGCCCGGTCATTCGACCGGGCTGGTGGCCCGGTCACGAGACATCTGATCTCAGTCGACGTCGAGGACCCGCCGAACTTCGCCGAGCTGGTGAGTACCCACGAGGTGATGCACCAGACCGACGGATCGATCCCGACCATGGCCGATCAGGATGTGGACTGAGCGGGCGCCCTCCGTGATAGGACCGGGCGGCCTATCCTCGCTCGAAGGCATCCATGGTGAGGAAGGCTTGCCTTGACCGAGCACGACTCGGATTCGGAAGAGTTGTGGCGGGACGTCCTCACCAACCCGAACAGCCCCATCTATCGGTACGGGCGGGTCCGAAAGCACTTTCCGGGCAACCCCAGGTGCAAGCTGTGCAAGGTGCCACTGGCCGGCATCGCCACACCGATCCTCAGGTTGAGCGGAATGGGACCGTCGAAGGGAAACCCTCGTTTCTGCAACGCCTGTGAGCTGTGGGCGAGGCATCACCCCGGCGGCGCCGAGGTCGAATTGACCCTGCTCTTTGCTGATGTTCGTGGGTCAACGGGTCTAGCCGAGGAGCTCGGGCCTCGTGACTTCGCCGCGCTGATGCAGCGCTTCTATCAGGCCAGCAACAGCGTTTTCATCGAGAGTGACGCCTTTCTCGACAAGCCGGTCGGCGACGAGGTCATCGCGCTCTACTTCCCACTGTGGGGCGCGGATCATGCCGCCAAAGCCCTACGCGCTGCTCGGGGACTGCTGGCGAAAACAGGGTACGGCAGTCGTAATGGGGCCTGGATACCGATAGGTGCAGGTGTGCACACCGGACTCGCCTATGTAGGCACCGTCGGCTTGGAGGGGCGGGACGGGTACGACGTCACCGCGCTCGGCGATGCCGTCAACGTCACCGCCCGGCTCGCCTCCCTGGCCCAAGCCGGAGAGGTCCTGGTGAGTGAGGATGCCCACGCGGCGTCAGGGCTCGACCTTGGTGACCTCGAACATCGAGTTTTGGAACTCAAGGGTCGCTCGGTGCCGCTCGAGGTGCGCGTGCTCACTTCGGCCGCTGCGCTCATGTGACACCCGGCCAGTCAGCGCCGATCACCACGATCGACGAATGTCATCTCGCGATTGAACTTCTTCCAATCCGATTTCTTGGTGGACCACACGATGTCGATCGCGATCTCGACCAGGCCGATGACCACAAGGGCCCACACGACCCAGGTCGGCACCTGAGCGGCGATGGCAGCGCCGAGAAAAATGAAAGGCATCAGCTTGGTGATGATCGCTCCGGACGCATGCATCCAGGCCCGGGAGCTTGCCGGGACCCGCAGATAGGTGGCGTAGTCGAGCTTCACTCCGGGTTGCGGCTGCGCGAGTTTTCCCACGAACCAGTGGGTGAATCTCATCCCCATCAGAGTCCCCACCAACAGATGAGTCAGACCATGGGTCGTTACCAGGATGATCCCGAATCCGAGCAGGAAGGCGAGCGCCGCCCCGGTCCCATCCAGGTAATAGGCCCAACCAACGAGGGCCAAGCCGATGAGTGTGGCCCCGATGATCAGCACGTTCCCGAGCCAGATCGGTACCGCGACCAGGGCCCACGATTTGAACGCCGCCCGATCGATCCGCGCAATTCTGTCGGCGTATTGCTCGATGAGGGCAGGGTCCCGCTTGACGGTGTCGACTGCCTTCCAGAAGCCGGTGGGGCCTACCGGGGCGCCGGTTGTGACCGCCCTCTCGGCGTCGTCCAGCGTCGCACCGACCCGTGAACTGTCCATCACCCTCATCTAAGTACGGTGCGAAGGTGCAACCCGTGCATCTCATCTGGTGTTCTCATTGCGATGGATGATCTGACTGCAGCCCTGGCCAGGGACCTGGACGGCGCCTTTTTCACGTTGGTGGAGAGCGCCGGCCCCGGCCTCTATTGGGGGTTGCGGCGGCTCTGCGGCGACCATCAGGAGGCCGAAGACCTCACCCAGGAGACCTTCATCCGCGCGTATCGGGCGCTCGGTGATTTCGACCGTGGGCGGTTCGAGGAGCTCAGATTGTCGCCGTGGCTGTGGACCATCGCGCTCAACCTGGGACGGAACCATCTTCGCAATCGTTCGAGGCGGCCCACGTTGGTGGAGATGCATGCGAATCCGGCGGTCGACGACCCGGAACCCCCCGACCTGGCAGCCTGGGATACCCGGCTCTCGGCACTCCCGGTCAACCAACGGAGAGCGGTTGTCCTGCGGCACGTAGTCGGGCTGGGAATCGGGGAGATCGCTGACGCCACAGGGCGTCCCGAGGGGACGGTCAAGGCAGACATCCATCGTGGACTGGACCGGCTGAGACGAGTGATGGAGCAAGAACAATGAACATCGAGGACCAACTTTCGAGCCTGACGGGCAGCCTTCCTGAGGGCATCAGCGAAGGGATTGCGCTCGGCACCGGCCTGGCGGATGGCTACGACCTCTACCCATCACCGCTAGGCGAGGTGGTCGTGACCTTCAACATCGAGGGAGTCTCATCCCTCGATCTGGCTAATGAAGGCTACGAGAGGCGATTCGCCGGCAGACACGGGCGCCGGCTGTTTCGGGCCGACCCCCCGGCCGACTGGGGCCGGCACATCCCTGAGGCGATGGAAGCAGGGACCCCGGGCCGGCTGCCGGTCGACCTCCGCTCGAGGACTCCGTTCCAGGCCCGTGTCCTCCGGATCGCCGCTTCGATCCCGCGGGGTGAGGTCCGGCCCTATGGCTGGCTGGCGCGGGAAGCCGAGAAGCCTGGCGCTTCCAGAGCGGTCGGTTCGACCATGGCCCGCAACCCCATCCCCCTCATCATCCCTTGTCACCGTGTGGTCCGATCTGATGGTCATCTCGGTGAGTACTCCCTGGGCGGGCCTCACAACAAATGGGAGTTGCTCACGCATGAGGGGGTGGAGCCGGCACGTCTCGTCGAGCTGGCCGAGCACCATGTCCGGGTCCAGGGCAATCCCACAACAGGCGTCTATTGCCATCCCACCTGTCACGTCATCCGGGCATCGGGGCAGTGGAACATTGTCGACTTCGCGTCGACCGCCGTTGCTCGATCGACCGGTTTCCAGCCGTGCGAGGTTTGCCGGCCCGGTTAGCCGCCTCCTACCGGCGCCGGTAGCCTCCCAGGGCCTATGGCCAAGAACCGGATCGAGGAGCTGGCAGTCGACACCATCAAGGCGCTGGCCATGGACGCGGTGCAGAAAGCCAACAGCGGGCATCCCGGGATGCCCATGGGCATGGCCGAGATCGCCGTGACGTTGTGGGGGCGTTTCCTCAAAGTGGATCCGACGGTTCCCGATTGGCCGGACCGCGACCGGTTCGTCCTCTCCAACGGGCACGGCTCGATGCTCCTGTACTCCATGCTCCATCTCTGCGGCTTCCCGCTCACGATGGACGAAATCAAGAACTTCAGGCAGTGGGGCAGTCACACCGCGGGGCACCCCGAGATCGACCAGAAGCTGGGAATCGAGATGACAACGGGGCCGCTTGGCCAGGGATTCGCCACCGGGGTCGGCATGGCTCTCGCCGAGACACATCTCAGGGCCCGCCTCGGCGAGGATCTGGTGAATCACAGGACATTCGGCTTCGTCAGCGATGGCGACCTCATGGAGGGAGTCAGCGCCGAGGCGGCCTCATTGGCCGGCCGGTTCGGCCTCGGCAAGCTCATCTATCTCTACGACGACAACGACATCTCGATCGACGGCTCGACCGACATCACCTTCGCCGAGGACGTGCCGAAGAGGTTCCAGGCTCAGGGCTGGCACACCCAGGAGATCAACGGGCATGATCTGGAGGCCATCGACGAGGCCCTGGAGGCCGCCATCAACTTGGAAGACCGGCCCTCGCTGGTCATCTGCCACACCCACATCGCCCATGGCGCCCCCAATGCCCAGGACACCGCTGCGTCCCACGGCTCCCCGCTGGGAGACGAGGAGGTCGCCCTGGCGAAGGAGGCCATGGGATTTCCGGTGCAGCCCACCTTCCATGTGGCGCCCGAGGTCTACGAGTTCTTCGAGACGGCCATGGCCCGGGGGAAAGAGGAGCGAAAGACTTGGTTCAACCGCTTGGGGACTGCAGACGAAGACAAACGCGCCCTCTGGGAGCGGTTGCACTCGCCCGCCCCTGTCGAGTTGAAGGGCCCCGGGTTCAGTGTCGGCGAGAAGATCGCCACGCGGGCGGCGTCGGGCAAGCTGTTTGCGGAGATCGCCGAGCAGGTCCCCGGGTTCATCGGCGGCTCGGCCGATCTGGTCGCCTCGACCAAGACCGTGATCGACCCCAAACGCCGCTACTCGCAAAGTGATCGAACGGCGCGTGACATCCCCTTCGGTGTCAGGGAGCATGCCATGGGATGCATCACCAACGGGATGGCGGTCCACGGCGGGCTCAAGCCCTATGCCGCGACCTTCTTCATCTTCAGCGACTACATGCGGCCAGCGGTCCGTCTCTCCGCTCTGATGTCGGCCCCATCGATGTGGGTATGGACCCACGACTCTGTCTTCCTCGGCGAGGACGGCCCAACCCATCAGCCGATCGAACACCTCCCGTCATTGCGAGCCATGCCCACTCTCTGGGTGATCCGCCCCGCCGATGCCAATGAGACCCTGGCCGCTTGGGAGATCGCTCTCGATCGACACGATGGCCCGGTGGGACTTCTCCTCACCCGTCAGGACGTCCCGGTGCTCGAGACCGACCCTGCCGGAGCGAAGAAGGGGGGTTATGTGCTCCAAGATGGCGACGCCGTGACCCTCATTGCTACCGGCTCCGAGGTCCACGTGGCTGTCGACGCGGCGAGGGTTCTCCAAGACCAAGGCATATCCACGCGGGTAGTGAGTCTTCCCTGCTGGGAGCTGTTCTTCGAGCAAGCCGAGGAGTACCGATCCGATGTGCTCGGGTCGGCTCCCCGGGTGGCGATCGAGGCCGCCTCCCCCTTTGGTTGGGAGCGCATCGTGGGCCAGGACGGGCTGATCCTTGGCATCGACCATTTCGGGGAGTCAGCCCCCGACACGGTCATCGCCGAGAAGCTCGGCTTCACCGGCACGGCAGTGGCCACACGGGTGCGTGACCATCTCTCCGCCCTGAGGTGAGCCGCGGGGCAGACGTCGTCGTCGTGGGAGCCGGCATTGCCGGAGTAGCCGCTGCCTATGAGCTGACTGTGAAACACGGAATCGGGAATGTCGTGATCGTCGATCCCCTCCCGCCACTGTCGCTCACCTCCGACAAGTCAACCGAGTGCTACCGGAACTGGTGGCCCAACCTCCCGATGGTCGGCTTGATGAGCCGCTCCATCGATCTCCTCGAAAAGATGGCGGCCGATTCGGGGAATGCCTTCGCCCTGAACCGGCGGGGCTACCTGTTCGTGACCGCCGACGACGAGCGGTTTCACCGGATGTTCGAGGACGCACATCACACCTCAACGCTCGGCGCCGGCCCCGTGCGCCTCCATCCTGGACCAATTCCCTACCGCGCCTCGCCGGCGGAGGGGTTCACAAGCGTTCCGGAGGGCGCCGACATCCTGGTGGGGCCGGAAGAGGTCCTCGCCCACTTTCCTTTCGTGACCAACCACGCAGTCGGGGCAATCCATGTCAGGAGAGCGGGCTGGTTCAGCGCCCAGCAACTCGGCGCCTGGATGCTCGACCAAGGCGAGGATCGGGGGCTGGAAGTGACGGTGGACGAGGTGATCGGCATCGAGGTCTCTGCAGGGGCGATCCGATCGGTGTCACTGGCGAGCGGTGGTGAGATCGCTACCGATGTGGTCGTCGACGCCGCGGGGCCAATGGCCCGCAAGGTAGCGGCCATGGCCGGTGTCGACCTGCCCTTGTTCTCGGAGCTTCACATCAAGGTCGCGTTCCGGGACCATCTCGGTGTCATCCCTCGCGACGCCCCAATGTTCATCTGGAGCGACACTCAGCGCCTCGACTGGAGCGACGAGGAGCGTGATGCCCTTGCCGCGCAGGGCAGGGAAGACCTTCTCGGCGAAATGCCCGTGTTTTGCCACGGTCGCCCCGAGGGTGGCGCCGGCTCGCCGTATCTCCTCGGTCTTTGGGAGTACCACGGCGTTGTGCAGGAACCATCATGGCCCCTGCCCGAGGATCCTCTCTACCCGGAAGTGGTGCTGCGCGGGTTGACGACCATGGTCCCGGGATTCGACCTCTACCGGGACCGACTCCCTCAGTCGGTCGTCGATGGCGGCTACTACACCAAGACGAAAGAGAACCGACCTCTCGTCGGTCCTGCCGGCCCTTCAGGGTTCAACCTCCTCGCCGGCTTGTCTGGCTTCGGGGTCATGGTCGCCGCCGGGGCAGCGGATCTGCTTGCCGGTCATATCACCGGCGCCGAGTTGCCCCCCTACTCAGATGCGTTCCGCTTGGACCGATATGAGGACCCCGAGTACGTGTCCTCGATATCGGGCTCGCTCAGCTCCGGACAGCTCTGACCCTCAGTCTTCGAGGACGGAGAGGACGTTCCCAGCGGGGTCGCGGAACCAGGCGATCGGCGGGCCGAAATCGTCACGCACGATTCCCTTCTCATCCTGATTCATGCCTTCGTATCGCACCGTTTCGATCCCACGCCCGGCCAGGTCCTCCACGGCCCGATCGATGTCCTCGACCGGGAAGTTGAGGATCGTGAATGTCGCCGGGCTGTGATCGGGCTTCGGGTAGATCATGATGTTTCCACCGTCCCGGATGTGGAGGCCGAGCATCCCGTGTTCCTCGGTGACGTTCAGGCCCAATGCGCCTTCATAGAACTGGCGGGCCCTTTCGATGTCGTCGACCGAGAAGCCGCTGAAGGCCTTCGTCTTTTCGAACACAGCCACCTCCTGTGGTCCGGATGAGATGAGTTTCCCCGTCGCCGGGAGTCTCTAATCGCGTTGGATGGAGAAATCGAACCCGGTCGGCCTGCCCTGATCTGTGACGTCGGCGGGGTCAGCTCGCCCGATCTGGCCACAATCGAGGCCCTGTGCCGTTTTCGACTCGCAATCGCCGACCGGGGATATGCGGTCCGGCTGCGCGATGCCTCACCGGGCCTGCGCGAACTGCTCGGTCTATGCGGTCTCGACGCGGCCCTACCCCTCGTAGACGAGGGGCAATCCGAACAACGGGAACAAGCGGTCGGTGTCGAGAAAGAAGTTGAGCCCGGAGATCCGACCATATGAGATCTCCAGGACCTGGAGCGACCAGGGCACGTATCCGCCGTCAGGGCCGGGCTTGTACTGGCCGAATGCAGGCAGTCCGTTGGCCGGCTCCGTGGGCACGACGACCGACCCCCGGCAACCGATGCCTGTGCCCAGGAACCAACCCCGGATGGCGACATGACCACGCAGCCAGAGGTCATACGGCGGCATCGACTGCACCACGTCGTCGTGAAGGAGGGCGACCAGAGAGTCGAGGTCGTATCTCTCGAAGGCGTCGACATAACGGCTGAGCAGGGCCTTCTGCTCATCGTCGAGGGGCCGGAAGGCATCTGATTCGGTCGGCTCGAGCTCGGCGAGCGTCGCCCTCGCCCGCTGTAGTGCGCTGTTGACAGAGGCGACCGTGGTCTCCAATAGCTCGGCGACCTCGTCGGCCTTCCAGCGAAGGACCTCACGCAAGATCAAGACTGCCCGCTGTCGCGCCGGAAGATGCTGGAGGGCGGTGATGAAGGCGAGCCGCACGGACTCCTTCGCGATCGCTATCTCCGCTGGATCGGTGCTCGGGCCGAGGATGACGCTGTCGGGAACCGGCTCGATCCAGGTGACCTCCGGCAGGGGAGCGGGAAGGATGGTGTCGGCACTGGAGGCAGGCCCGAGGTCCATTGGGCGAGCCCGGCGTTCCCGGCCTTCGAGCATGTCGAGGCAGACATTGGTGGTGATGCGGTAGAGCCAGGTCCTCAAGGACGAGCGACCCTCGAATCGGTCGCTGGCCCTCCAAGCCCTGATCAAGCTCTCTTGGACTGCATCCTCGGCCTCGAACGATGAGCCCAGCATCCGGTAGGCGTAGCCAGTGAGCTCGCGCCGATATTGGTCCAGATCCTCGTGCGAGGGCGTGTCGCTTCTGGTTTCGGTGGCCGTCGATTCGCTCATGTGGCCCCCCCAGTATGGGACATCTACATCTCGAGTCGGACAGCGAATACGACCCCTGCCCGATGACCTGGCATGTCTGCCGATTAATTCTGACCTTGATTGCGGTCTGAATCGATCGGGTAACCCCCGAGCTGTCCACTCTCGCGCAATTGAGAGGAGTAACCATGCAGAGCCCTGTCACAACCACCAACGCGCTGTCGATCCCCAAGCTACGCGAAGTGGTCGACGGTGAAGTGATAACACCTGACGACGATTCCTACGACGAAGCACGGCACGTTTTCTACGGCATCGATCGCAGCCCGGCCGTGATCATCCGCCCCACCGATGCAAACGAGGCGGCGTATGTCGTTTCCATCGCTCGTGATTCCGGAACAGAGCTGGCGGTACGTAGTGGCGGTCACAGCCTCGCCGGGTATGGAAGCTCGAACGGCGGGATCACCCTCGACCTGTCGGCGATGAAGGCCGTCGAGGTCGATCCAGAGAAGCGCACCGCTTGGGCCCAGACCGGGTTGACCGCTGGCGAGCTCACCACGGCGCTCGGGGAGCACGGTCTCGCCGTCGGGTTCGGCGACACCGGCTCAGTGGGGATCGGCGGGATCACCCTCGGGGGCGGGGTGGGATTCCTATCCCGGAAGTTTGGCCTGACCATCGACTCGCTCCTCGCAGCCGAGCTGGTGACCGCCGACGGGAAGGTGCTCGAGGTCGACGCCGAGAACCACCCCGATCTCTTCTGGGCGATCCGAGGTGGCGGTGGCAACTTCGGAGTGGCGACCAGGTTCCAGTTCCGACTCCACGAAGTCGATGAGATGTTCGGAGGAATGCTGATTCTGCCCGCCACACCCGAAACGGTTGCCGGGTTCGTGGAGCTTGCCGATTCCGCCCCCGACGAGCTGTCCACCATCGCCACCGTCATGAAGGCGCCGCCGATGCCCTTCCTCCCCGAAGAACTGCACGGCCAGGTGATCTTTTTCACCCTCCTTGTCTACACGGGGGACCCCGATTCTGGTGAAGCCGTCGTCGCCCCGTTCCGGAAGCTGGCCACGCCGCTGTCCGACATGTTGCAGCCAAGTCGTTATGCGGGCATCTACGAGGGTGAAGAGGAGGGCGCCCCCCCAGGAGTGTTCGCGGTGCGGAATCTGTTCGTAGACAACATCGATCGGGCGGCGGCCGAGACGATCATCGACCAGGTCACCGCTTCGACCTCGGCGATGGCGGTGACTCAGATCAGAGTCCTGGGCGGAGCCATCCCGCGGGTTCCCGAGGAGACAACGGCCTACGCCCACCGTCGGCAACCGATCATGCTCAACATCGCATCGATGTTCGAGCAGCTGGATGAAGCCGCAACTCACCAAGCATGGGTGGACGGTCTCGCCACCGCCCTAGGCGACAAGGGCATTGCCTACGTCAATTTCATCGGCGACGAGAGTCCGGAGCGGGTGCGTCAGGCCTACCCGGGCAAGACCTGGGAGCGTCTCCAGGAGATCAAGCACCGGTACGACCCGATGAATCTGTTCCGGCTCAATCAGAACATCCCGCCGGCCGGCCACTGATGCCGATCAGCGGACCTGGCAGCCAACCTGATACGACCGACACACCATCCCGTGACCTCCTCAACGAGCTCATCGAGCCATCGACACGCATGTGGTGGACCCAGTCGGTGCGGCGGCGTGGAGACCGCACCGGTGCGACATGTTCCCGGTGACGAACCACTTCACACAGACGGGACAGGTCCACAGGTCGGACGTGTCGACGTTCATAGCTCAGCCGGTGGCGGCCAGTTCGTGGTGGGGCTGCAGGGCATAGGCGATCGCGTCCTGGGGTGACATCTCCCCGCCGGCACGGCGGGCGTCGGCGAGAGCCGGGTGTTCTGCCTCCGCAGCGACACCTGCGGCGTCGAGCATGCCTGCGATCAACGCCCATCTGACCAGCCCGACACGGGACCGGGCCGCGTTGGCTGCCCCCAAGGCAGTCATCGCCCTGACCTGGTCGCCCTCGGCAAATGCCAGCCAGGAGACCCCGTCGAGCAGCACGGCCAGCGACTCCATGCTCCGGAGACGATCGGCGTACTCGGCCGCTGCCTCGAGAGCGGTACGAGCAGGACCGATGTCCCCGGCCGTCAGATGTGTCATCGCTACTTGGCTGTATGTCTGGCAGATGAGGGGGACGATCTCCAGGCGCTTGGCGATGTCCAGTACTTCCATGTGGTTGTCGAGACCGGTGGCCAGGTCCCCATCGAGGGTCGACATGGCCGCCTGGAAGCTGAGGGCATATCCGAGCACGAATGGATCGCCCAACGAGCGAGCCAGAGCCACCGCCTTTGCGATCTGCTCACGGGGCTCGGGGGCGGAGGCATCGCCGAACAGGAGCGAGCCGGCAAGCATCAAACGCGACCAGGCTTCGGTATCGCGGTCTCCGACCTTCAGCGCCAGCTCGATGGCAGGGCGGGCATAACTGATCGCGGAGGAACCGTCGCCGGTCTCCATCCGAAATCCGGAAGCGACGAACAGGATTCTGGCTTGAAGCTGCTCATCGAGACCGTCGATGGCGCCAACGAACTTGCTGGTGTACTTGTCGGTGTCGTTCCAGTGGTCACCCTGCCACGCCAGTATCCAGCTGCCGGTGTAGAGCGAGCCCGCCAGCGCGATTCGATCGGTCTCGAGCGCCCATTCCGCGGCCGCCCGAAAGTTGCGCCAGTCCTTTGACAGCGCATTGATGATCTCCCTCTGCCGTGGCCCCCGAAGCAGGGGCTCGGAGCTCGCGGCCACCGAGTCGAAATGCTCGGCGTGGCGGAGCCGGGTCTCCTCCTCGTCCCCGCCCGCCTCCAGGCGCTCCACTGCAAATTCGCGCATTGCGGTGCCCATGCTCATCCGGCCGTCGGGGTCGACGGTGATCATGCTTTGGGCGGCAAGAGTCTCCAGACCGAGGAACACGTCCGGTTCGTCGCCTCCGGCAACCGCCTCGGCAGCTTCCAGTGACCAGCCGTCGACGAAGACACCCAGCCGGCGGAAGAGGGCCTGATCGGGTTCGGAGAGGAGCCCGTGACTCCACTCGATGGTGGCGCGCAGGCTCTGCTGCCTGGTGGGGAGTTCGGGGGACGTGGTGGCAAGGTCAAGGACGCCTCCCAGCCTCTTCAGGATCGCCTCCGGGGGTAACAATCGGGCCTGGGCCGACGCCAGTTCGATCGAGAGCGGATATCCCTCGAGCCGCGCCACCAGGTCGCAGACGACCGCGGCGTTGGAGGCGTCGAGTTGGAGGTCGGGGCGAACGGCCCTCGCCCGTTCCACGAAGAGACGTACCGCCGGGGAGGCTGAGATAGCCTCGAATCCCGAGCCCCCGACGGGAACCTCGAGCGGTGGCACCCGGATCTCGCGTTCGGCCCCTATCCGGAGTGGAGCCCTGCTGGTCACCAGGACCCGCAGGTCCGGGCACTTGGTGAGAAGATCGGCGAGGTCGATCGCAGCCGCACTGACCCGCTCGAACCCGTCGAGAACGATAAGCACATCCAGGTCGGCTAGATGGTCGATCAAAGCGTCGAGTGCCGGATGACTCGGGTCTCCAGCCACTCCGAGCTGCTCCGCGATCGAGATGAAAACCCGGTCTGGCATCGTCTCGTTCGAAACGTCCACATACCCGATGCCATCGGCAAACTCAGCGGCGACTTGTGCGGCCACAGCAAGGGCAAGACGGCTCTTGCCGATTCCGCCCGCGCCGGTGAGGGTGACGACTCGGGCCCCTTCCTCGAGAAGGAGCCGTTCCACCGTGGCGACATCCTCCTCGCGGTCGATGAAGGAGGTGGAAGGGCTCGGCAGATCGACCTCGTGACGACGCGCCCGCACTGGAGGGAAATCCCCCTTCAGGTCGGGTCCTTCCAACTGGTAGAGACGCTCGTTCCGACTGAGGCCTTTCATCGCATACAAACCGAGCTCCCTGCATTTGATCCCGGTGTCGGTGATCAGGGACCTGGTCGCTTCCGAGACGAGCACCTGGCCACCCCAGGCCGCCGCCATGATCCGGGCCGCCCGATGCACATCGATACCCGTGTAGTCGTCGCCGATGAGGGTGGGGGTCCCGGTGTGGATGCCCATTCGGACCCTGACCTGTGCCCCGGCCGGCCATGTGGCGCTTTGGAAATCGTTCTGGCAATCAATGGCGCTCGAGACCGCCTCACCTGCCTCGGCAAAAGCAGCGAACAGACCATCACCTTCGCTGCCAAAGATGGCCCCACCTCGCCGGGTGACGACTCCCTCGGTGATCTCCCGGTACATCCTGAGGAGGTCCGGGTAGCCCGCTCCAATCCGCTCGAGCAGTCCGGTGGATCCTTCGATGTCGAGGAACAGAAAGGTGACCGTTCCGCTGGGGAGAGTCATGTGCTCTCGGCGTGGACACCGATGAACTCGAGGACACGGCTCCAGGCATCTGCCGACTCTCTGGAGAACCGATCCTGCTGGCGGTCGAAGAACGAGTGGGGGGCGTCGGAATACACCACCACCTCGTTTTCGACGCCGGCATTGTCCATGGCCTGCCGGAACCCCTCGACGACCTCGTTGGGGATCCCGGGGTCATCGCCACCCATCAACGCCAGGATGGGGCACTCGAAATCCTTCACCTCCTCCATCGGTCCCTTAGGCGGGCGCAAAGGGTTCCCGTAGAACCCGATCGCGCCGGCGAGACCGTGTCCGGCGGCAGCCTGATGCCAGGAGTTGGATCCTCCAAAGCAGAAGCCGAGGGTGAAGATCGGTCGATTCGCATCCTGGTCGCGAAGATGGCCCACCGCGGCCGCGGTGTCGGCGGTGACACCTTTCAGAGTGGTCCGTGGGACGTGCTCTTTGTAAGCGAATTCATCGTTCCTCTTGCCCACTCCGGCAGTCCGCCCGAAGTAATCGATCGCCACCGCGTCATAGCCATGCTCGGCCAGGCGGAGGGCCAACTCCTCATAGAAGTGGTGCAAACCGCGGACATCGGGGAGGATGACCACGCCCGCCCCTTTGCTATTGGCGCTGGTAGCCGAGAACGCGGCGAAGCGATTCCCGTCGACGGAGGCCAGCACGAGGTCGCTGCCCGAAGCACCACCCTCGATGGGATCGACTGGCGGTAGGGCATCGCCGTTGTAACACATCGGAGTCTCCGGTTGGACGCGGTCGCCATGAAACTACCCGAGATGAATGAGACCAATGCCGGAGTTGAGCTGACCGTAACGGTCCCGTGACGAGTCGGAGCCATGATTTCGTGGATGAAGAATGAGTGATCCGGGCCGACGACGGCTGGCCTGGGCTCTGTGGGTAGTGACGATCCTCGCCTACTTGGTCGAGGTGGCTCTGCTTTTCGCCAATGCAGACCTCCCTGCCGCAGATCCGATCGACGCAGTGGACCCCTGGCTCCAAGCTCTGGAGGACCTGGCCTTTGTGGCGGTGGGGGCGCTGGGCTTGCGTCTCGTGCTTTCGCAACCGAGGAATGCGTTCTGCTGGTGGGTCCTGGTGGCCGGTCTCTCCTTTCCGTTGGAGGGCCTCACTGTCGAATTCACCCGGTTTGGGATGGACCGCTGGGGTGCAGTCCCGATCGTGGCCCTCGTCGGTTGGATGTCGCTGTGGTTGTGGATCCCGGGCTCATTCAGCATCCCATTCCTGTTGCTGCTCTATCCGGATGGGCACCTGCCCTCATCTCGTTGGCGACCGGCGCTTTGGTTCACCATGACCGCGGTGGTCGCCACATTCGTCGCCGCCGCTTTCCTGGTCGAGCCGGAGCCGGTCGTCGGAATGCCACCCAACCCCCTTGGCATCACCGCCCTCAGTGAGTTCATCAACGCGGTGTTCCTGTACGTGGTTGTCCCTGGACAATTGATAGCCATCGTCCTCGGCCTGCTCTCGCTGGTAGCGCGTTATCGTCGGGGAGCAGGCGTCGAGCGCCAGCAGGTCAAGGTCCTGTTGTGGGTCGGGGCAGTTGCGGTCATTTTCTTCTCCGTGGATACACAGGGCGTGGGCGGCCCGATCTGGCTCGGTTCCGTCCTCAATGTCGTGTTCAGCATCTTTGTAGGCGCCGCGGTGACTCTTGCGGTCCTCCGCTACCGCCTGTTCGAGATCGACCGTCTGATCAGCCGAACGGTCACCTATGCAGTCCTGGCCGGAGCCCTCGGGCTCGTCTACGGATTCGGGGCGATTTGGCTGCCGTCGCGCATCGTCGGCGAGCAGACTCCGCTGTTCGTGGCCGGATCCACCCTGGCTGTGGCCGCGCTGTTCAACCCTCTCCGACGCCGGGTCATGCGATGGGTCGATCGCAGATTCAACCGTTCGTCGTACGACCTCGAGCAGATCACCGACCGATTCGCCGCCCGCTTGCGAGATCAGGTCGATACCGACCGTCTCGCCGACGACTGGGCGACTGTGGTCACCAAGACCCTGCAGCCATCGGCAGTCGGAGTATGGGTACGCGAGAGGGCTGCCCGATGACGTGGCGACGCTGGCTCGGAGTGGTAATGGGATTCGTTGCCCTGGCGATATTCGTCGTCGTGGGCCTTCAAGACACGGAGAGCCAAAACCCACTCGTCGACATTTTGGGGGTGCTCGCCTTCGCCTCCCCCGCTCTGGTCGGCGGGTATCTGGTGTGGAGGCTTCCCGACAACGCGGTCGGCTGGATCCTGGCCGGTTTCGGCTTGGTCTTCACACTCGGCGTCATCGGCGAGACGATCGCGATCACGGATAATCCCCTGGCGAGTTGGGGTGCATGGCTCGGCTCATGGCAGTGGGCGACAGGCATGTTGTTGATCCTCGTCCTTCTCCCGCTGCGTTTTCCCGATGGCCGGCTGCCTTCACCTCGCTTCAGGTGGGTGACCCCGGTTGCTCTCATCAGTCTGACTTCGATCATCTTCGGCAATGCCTTCAAGGATTCGACTCTGATCGGAGGTGTGGAGGTCCACATGCCAATGGGTCTGGACCTGCCATTGCCTTTGTTCGACGCGGCCGCCCTCGTCGGAATGGCGCTCATGCTGGCCGCAGTCGGTGGAGCCGTTGTCAGCGCAGTGATGCGGTTTCGACGATCCACCGGCATCGAACGTCAGCAGATGAAGGTGTTCGCCGGTGCACTGACGATCTCGATTGTGGGGATGGCCCTCAACCTCGTCCTGTACGAGACCGGAAACGAACCGGCTGCCAACGCGATGTTCGCCACATTCGTCCTCGTTCTGGTCTCCTCGATCGCGGTGGCCGTCCTCCGTTACAGGCTCTACGACTTCGACCGGGTGATCAGCCGGACTGTTTCCTATGCCTTGCTGGTGCTGATCCTCGGAGCGATCTACGTCGTCGGAGCAATCTGGTTGCCGACGCGAATTGTCGGAGAGCAATCCCCTTTGTTCGTGGCCGGGTCGACTCTGGCAGTGGCGGCGCTGTTCAATCCAATCCGGAGGAGAGTGATGACCTGGGTGGACCGCCGTTTCTACCGCTCCCGGTATCAGATGGAGCAGCTGATCCACGAGTTCTCCTCGCACCTCCAAGATCAGGTCGACCCTGATCAGATGGCGTCGGCCTGCGTCGGTCTGATCACGGACACCCTGCGCCCGACAACAGCGGGGGTGTGGGTCAGGAGCGGTTGACCGGTCGAACTACCCGGCTCGCCCACTGTTTTTCTCAGCCCAAACCGTGGCCTTCCCGGCGGAGGACTCAGCCTTGCTCGACGGGCTTCGGGCGCCTCCATTGTGAGACACCTCAACTCCTCGTTTGGCACTCCCTAGGGTGTTGGCAGCACGGGCAAAACGCTCCTCGGCGTACCTCAGACTCGTCAGCTTGATCGGCATGGGTCTCCTCCTGGCCAGTACGTCTCCTTTCCACGAACCGGCTCGAGCTCAAACCGGTTTGCACCGCAGACAGGAGGAGTTGTCACCAACACAGCTCAAATCATCTCCCGTCTGTCTGGTCGAAATGAGACGGTCACGCAACGTTCAACCACGCCGGGAAATACCCCGGCAGCTCGATCGGTTGTCACCTAACGTGCTCAGGCGGTGATAGACATTGCGGACCGAAACTGTCCGCATTACCGCTTAAAGTCGAGAAGGTCCACCCCAACAAAGACCTGGCTTCCAATCGTCCTCAGGGCCGATTGGGATTCCTACTCAGGACCGATGAGTTTCGGCGGTGGCGCCGGTCTCATTGTCAGAAGATCTCGAGACAGGAAGAGGAGAAACCAATGACCAACATGATCGAGGCATCGGGCCTGGTCAAGCGGTACAAGGAAGTCACCGCGCTGGCCGGCCTCGACCTGGTCGTCCCCGAAGGCGTCGTGCTCGGCCTTCTCGGGCCGAACGGCGCCGGCAAGACGACCGCAGTGTCGATCCTGTCCACGCTGCTCGAGCCAGATGAAGGTCACGCCATGGTCGCCGGAGCCGACGTGAGGAAGGACCCGAAGGCAGTCCGCCGACTCATCGGGCTCTCTGGCCAATACGCCGCGGTCGACGAGCACCTGACCGGTTTCGAGAATCTGGACATGATCGGCCGTCTCTATCACCTCGGAAGGACTCAGTCCCGCGAGCGCTCCCGGGAACTGCTCGACATATTCGACCTCACCGAGGCCGGCGACCGGCCGGTGAAGACCTATTCGGGTGGTATGCGCCGCCGTCTCGACCTGGCAGGCGCGTTGGTCGCCAAGCCACCGGTGCTGTTCCTCGACGAGCCGTCGTCGGGTCTCGACCCGAGGAGTCGGGTGGACCTGTGGGACACGATCCGGGACCTGGTCAAGGAGGGGGCGACCCTGCTTCTGACCACCCAGTACCTGGAAGAGGCCGACCAACTCGCCGATGACATCGTGGTCATCGATCACGGGCGTGAGATCGCCCATGGCACTGCTGATGAGCTCAAGACCCAAGTCGGTGGCGAGCGGATCGAGGTCACGGTGGCTGATCTGGACCACGTGACGCCGGCTCAGGAAGTCCTGGCGTCGTTTGCGGTGGGTGAGATCCGGATCGATCATCACAGTCGAGGGTTGACCGCCCCGATAGCCGGAGGGGCGCCGGTCCTCACTCAGGCGCTCCGCGAGCTCGATGCGCGCGGGATCGTGGTTCAGGACGTGGGTCTGCGCCGCCCGACCCTCGACGACGTGTTCCTGACCTTGACCGGTCACGTCGCCGAGGAAGAGGTCGAGTCGAACGGCGGCAGATCGAAGAAGAAGCCCAAGGAAGAAGAGCTGGAGGAGGTCAGCCGATGAGCCAGCTAATGACCGCACTTGGCGACGGCGCCGTCGTCGCCAAGCGAAATGTGATCAAGATCAAGCGGGTCCCAGAGATCCTGGTCTTCGTCCTGCTCTCACCGATCATGTTCGTGCTGTTGTTCGCCTTCGTGTTCGGTGGTGCCATCGACGTGGCCACCGGAGCGCCGCCCGAGGTCTATCGCGAGTTCCTGATTGCGGGCATCCTGGCCCAAACCGTGATATTCGGGGCGACGTTCACCGGAGCCGGGCTGGCAGACGACATGCAGAAGGGCATCATCGACCGGTTCCGGTCGCTCCCGATGGCGAGATCAGCGGTCCTCGTCGGCCGGACATCGAGCGACGTCGTCTACAACGCCATCTCGGTCGCGATCATGGCTCTCACCGGCCTCCTGGTCGGGTGGGCGATCCGGACGTCGTTCCTCGAGGCGGCGTTGGGGTTCGCGCTCCTACTCTTGTTCGCATATGCCTTCTCCTGGGTGATGGCGTATGTGGGGCTGCTGGTGCCGAGCGTAGAGGTGATCAACAACGCCTCGTTCATGGTGATCTTCCCGATCACCTTCGTGTCGAACGCCTTCGTCCCACTCGAGACTCTGCCTCCAGCTCTGCAGACCTTCGCCGAATGGAACCCGGTGTCGTCACTGACTCAGGCGGTGCGTGAGCTGTTCGGCAACATCCCGCCCGGGGCTCCCGAGCCCACGGCTTGGTCACTGCAGAATCCCGTTATCTACACCTTGATCTGGGTCGTGATCATCATGGTCATCTTCGTCCCGCTCTCGATCAGGCAGTACAAGCGAGCCGCCCGCCGCTGACGGCGAATTCGCCAGGTCCAGGTCCCTCCACGGGTCAACACCCGGTCGCCGGCCGGGTGTTGACTCTGGGTTTGAATCAAAACGATCAAACAGGAGGTAGAAATGGCGGATGTCGGCGGGTTCACGGAGAAGTTCGAGAAGTTCTCTCAACGGGTGACGCATGCGGTGGGCAGACCCTGGGCATTTTTCATCGCGCTGTTGGTCATCGTCGTCTGGGCGGTCACCGGGCCCCTGTTCGGATTCGGGGACACCTGGCAACTGGTGATCAACACCGGGACCACCATCGTCACCTTCCTGATGGTGTTCCTCATCCAGCAGACCCAGAACAAGGACGGCAAGGCGATGGAGCTGAAGCTCAACGAGCTGGTGGCGGCGACCAAGGGGGCGAGCAACCGGCTGATCGACGTGGAGGCGCTCACCGAGGACGAGCTCGATGTCCTCCATGGCTACTACCGACAACTCGTGGAGCTCTCGCAGCGTGATCAGGACCTCACCGAATCGCATTCCCTCGAGGAGGCGGAGCGGCTGCACGGCGGCGAGAGCGGCGGAAAGCCGTAGCCGGCCCGCCGGTAGCCTTCGAAGGTGACCACGTCGCAGAGCACCGCCGAGGTGATCCTTGCCGCGATCACCGAAGCGGTAGCGTCGGGCAGGTCCCTGAAGGACGTCCTCACCAAGCTGGCGGAGACTGCCAAGCAGATCTCCGGCGCCTCCTATGCCGCCATCGGGATCCCTGAGCCGGAAGGAGACGCCTTCTCGGCTTTCATCCATGTCGGCATGAGCGATGAGCTGGTGGCCGAGATGGGGCCGCTGCCACGGACCCATGGGATGCTCGATGCGATGCTCCACGACCCCGACCCACAGCGCCTTCCCGACATCAAACAGGACCGTCGTTTCCGGGGGTGGTGGCCACGGGCCCATCCATCGATGAGCTCCTTTCTCGGCGTTCCGATCGTGAGCGAAGGCGAGGTCATCGGCGCGTTCTACCTGACAGACAAGATCGGGACCGCCGAGTTCACCGATGACGACCAAGCTGCCATTTCCCTCCTCGCCTTTCATGCCGCCGCCGCCATCGAGGCTGCCGAGATGTTCGAGGACTCGCGGACACTGGCTATGTCCGAGGAGCGGGAGCGCCTCGCCCGCGAGCTCCACGACGCCCTGAATCAATCGTTGTTCAGCCTCACACTCACTGCGAAGGCCGCCTCGAGGCACCTGGCCACCGACCCGAACCGAGCCGCCGAGGAGCTGAGCGAGATCGCCTCTCTCTCGAGACAGGCGATGGCCGAGCTGCGGGCAGTGGTCGAGGGGCTGAGGACTCCGGATGTCGACCGCGATGGCCTCCTCCCTGCGATACGAAGCCTCGCCGACCTGCTCAGCCGGGTGCATCACATCGACATCGAGGTGGTTTCAGACGGTGACCACGCCTTGGAAGGGCGCGCTGAGCACGAGGTGTTCCGCATCGTCCAGGAGGCCCTCACCAACGCAGTCCGGCATTCCCGAGCCGCCAAGGTCACCGTGACGGTTGCCAACGGCGAAGGGCTGGCGGTGACGGTAAGGGACGATGGCCAGGGCTTCGAGCCCGACGCCCGGGTGAGTCGTGGCCGACGCCTCGGTCTCACTTCGATGCGGGAGCGAGCCTCGGTCATCGGGGGCCGCCTCACCATCGCCTCGTCTCCCGGGGAGGGGGCGACCGTTCGACTCGAGGTCCCGACATGAGCAGGTCGGTGAAGGTCATGATCGTCGATGACCACCCTGTCGTCCGCAAAGGTCTCCGAGCCTTTCTCGAGACCCAGCCGGGCATGGAAGTGGTCGGCGAAGCAGCGGACGGCAAGGAGGCGATGCGAGAGCTGGCCATCGGTGAGCCTGACCTGGTCCTGCTCGATCTGCACCTGCCCGATGCCTCCGGGTCGGAGCTGATTCCCAAGATGAGAAAGTGGAACCCGGCAGTGAAGATCCTGGTTCTCACGGGGTTCGCCGACCGCCGAGAGGTGGTTCCGGCCATCAGGGCCGGCGCGGATGGCTATTTGCTCAAAGACACGGACCCCGACCAGCTCGCCGACGCGATCAGGGAACTGGCCGGTGGCCGGACCGTGTATGCGCAGGAAGCGGCGGCCGCTCTCTCTGCCTATGTGTCGGGCGGCGATCCCCATGAGGCTTTGGCCGACCTCACCGCCCGGGAACGGGAAGTGTTGGCGGGTCTCGGCCAGGGTTGGTCCAATGCGAAGCTTGCCGAGGAGCTTTTCGTGTCCGAGAAGACGGTCAAGACCCACGTCTCGGCGGTGCTGAGAAAGCTCGGCCTCGACGACCGGACCCAAGCCGCGCTGTTCGCGGTGAAAAGTGGGTTGGTGGAGGGCTGATCGACCCGGTCTGGCTCCTCGGTCCCGAGACCTAGGGCGAATCGGGCCGGGGACCGATGACCGTGAACCCGGGCGGCCGTACCTTTAGGTGGTTATGAGCACTGCAATCGTCACCGGAGCGTCCCGTGGTTTCGGGCGCGCCCTGGCCGTCGAGCTGGCACGTGCCGGCTGGAGTCTGGTGATCGACGCCCGTGACGAGCCGGTCCTCGACGCGGCGGCATCGGTCATCGAAGACGCGGGCTCCGGTGACGTCATCGCCGTCGCCGGTGACGTGACCGACCCTCATCATGCAGCCCATCTGGTGGAGGCCGCGGTCGCAGCCGGCAATTTCTCGTTGCTGGTCAACAATGCCAGCCTGCTCGGGCCAAGCCCGCAGCCGACGCTGGCCGATTACCCGCTGGATGTCCTGGAGGAGGTCATCGCCACCAATCTCCTGGCCCCGCTGCGGCTGATCCAGCTTTCCCTCCCCCATCTCCGATCCATCCAAGGGACGGTGGTGAACATCACCTCCGACGCCGCAGTCGAGGGTTACGAGGGGTGGGGCGGCTATGGGGCTTCGAAAGCCGGCCTCGAACAGTTATCCAATGTCCTGGCCGCCGAGGAGGCCGGCGTGACCGTCTACTGGCTCGACCCAGGCGATATGAACACCAGGATGCACCAGGAGGCGTTCCCCAACGATGACATCTCGGACCGGCCTCTGCCCGAAGCCAGAGTCCCGGCACTGATTTCCCTCATCGAGGGCCGTTATCCGAGTGGCCGATACCAAGCCGAAGATCTCCTGGCCAAGGAGACCAGCCCATGATTGCCCCGGCGCCATTGCGAGCGACCGATGTCCTCGATGGGTTCGACGTCCCCCTCGAGCTGGAGGCGACGAGGCCGCCTGAGACCCGTGGCGTGCGGCGCGACCAGGTTCGTCTCATGGTGACTGACAGCGATGGGATCCGGCACCGCGTCTTTCACGATCTGGTCTCCGAGTTGAGGGCCGGCGACCTCGTCGTGGTCAACAACTCGGCCACCCTGCCGGCATCGGTGGTAATCGACGGCGACCTCGTGGTCCATTTCTCGACCCAGCTCCCCGGAGGTCTCCACGTCGTCGAGCTGCGAAGACTGTCGGGGGCGAGCTCCCTCCCTCACGAGGACCCACAGGCCGGCAGACTGCAACTCCCGGGAGGCGGAGCGATCGAGCTGCTCACCACCTTTCCGGTGGATGCGGTGAGTCGTCGGCTCTGGGTCGCCAGCGCCGACCTGGGGCGCCCGCTGATCGAGTACGTGGAGACCTGGGGCCGCCCCATCCGCTACCGGCATACCGACGGGCCCTTCCCACTCGATGCCTACCAGACGATTTTCGCCACGGTTCCAGGCTCCGCCGAGATGCCGAGCGCTGGAAGGCCATTCGCCGACCGCCTGGTCACCGCCCTGACGACCGCCGGCGTCGCGATGGCCCCTTTGACCCTTCACACCGGGGTGTCGTCGCTCGAAGCGGGTGAAGACCCATACCCCGAGTGGTTCGAAGTCCCGGAATCGACGGCGGCCCTGGTCAATCACACCCGAGCCAACGGAGGCCGCGTGGTCGCCGTCGGCACCACGGTGGTCCGAGCGCTGGAGACAACTGTGGACTCGAAGGGGATGTCACACCCGGGCCGATCCTGGACCGATCTCGTCATCAGGCACGACCACGTCCTCGGCGTCGTGGACGGTCTGATCACCGGATGGCACGAGCCGGAGTCGACCCACCTCGATCTGCTGGAGGCAGTCGCCGGGCGACGCCCCCTCGCAGAGAGCTATCGCAATGCCCTGGAGCATGGGTACCTGTGGCACGAGTTCGGTGACAGCCACTTGATTCTGCGCGACTGAGTGGACCCTCAGCCGGTGGCGGTCTTGCTCCTCAGGAGAATTTCGTCTTGGGTCTCTCCCGACGGATCTCGTCGATGTAGATATCGGTCTTCTCGTTGTAGAAAGAGAGCAGGCCGCTGATCCGCTCCGACTCGGGAAACGGGTCGTCGTAGGCCCACACGATGTCTTCATACGTGACGCCATTGACTGTCGCCGACCAGTAACGCGCCGTGCCCTTGTAGGGACATCCGGTGACCTTGTCGGTGGGGGTGAGGAGGTCCATCCTGACGTCGGACTTGGGCAGGTAATAGCGCGCAGGCAGACCGGTCTCAAACAGGAAATGCCCCTTGATGCTGTCGGCGACGGTGACACCATCGATCACCACCCGAATCCGTCGGGTCGACGGCAGGATGTCGAGACGGGTGTAGGGGTCCCGAGCGTGGACGAAGACCTCCTCGTCCTCCTCGTACCAGTGATCCATGGTCCTCCACACGAACACGTAGTGGTCGAGGCATTCGGGGATCCGGGAGTCGTGGAAGGCGTAGGACGCGCCCGAGGATTCGCCGACTTTGACCGCGTATTGAGTCGCGTCACCCCGGCTGGGATATCGCTTGACCTCACCGGTAGGGCTGAGGAACTCGGTCCGGACATCCCCGGGTGGGAAGTAATAGGTCGGGAAGTATGGAACCTCCCAAACGAGGAGGGGCCCCGTCGTGTCGGCGATCATCTCGCCGCCGAGCATCACCCGGACCCGCTTCGAACACGGTTCCACACGGACGCGGCCGGCGTCGCTCATCACCCGAGCGTACAACCCGCAATCCGATTGCAAAGACGTGTCAGGCGGATAGGGAGACCAGCTCAGTCTTCCCCGCGAGCTCCATCGACTCCCAATATGCGCCCATGCGGCCTGCCAACGCCGAGGGTGACTCGGCGTAGATGCGGCGGCCGAGAATGCGAGATGCCGTCTGAAGGTCGGCGCGGCGCTGCTCCGCCAGAGCGCTCATCAGCGATCGTTCCAGCGGGTTGGGACAGAGATCGGGCCGGTCGGCCAGGGTTTGGAGCAACTCTGCGAGATCGTGGTCCTGGCCAAGGAGCTCGGAGATCCGCTCGAGGGTGACCGCCGTCCCGATCATCACCTCCGGCCAGAGCGGGGTCAGGATCTCCATCTGATGTCTGAGGTATTTCACCCGCTTGCGCCAGCGATGGAAAGACTCCGGGCTGGGCGCCTTATAGGCCGAGACCATTTGATAACGCCCCCGGGCATGAGTGGCTTTCAGACCCGGCTCAATCGCACGGTAATCGTGCCTGATGCCGATGCCGTAGACCGATTTTGCATCTGGGTCCGTCGGCCACGACTCATAGCGCCCACGCGCTCTCTCCAAATTCGATACGACCTGCGGGACGATCCTGGGATCCTCCATCACCCGTTGCTCGGTGCGGTCGCGAAGAATCGTCGTCCGTTCTAGGACGTCGTCGAAGGTGCCTTCTGCCAACAATGATCCATACATGTCACGGATGTCGGTGACCCCCTGGGCCATGACCGATGAGCTGCGGACCTCGGAGAGAAGTCGGGCGGTATCGCGCATCCACGCGTTCTCGAATTGGTAGACCTGCTCGCCAACTTCATAGCGAACGAGCCGGAGCATCGCCCTGATTCTCTTGGCCGACTTCCGGGTGATGTGGACCGCCTCACGGAACATCTCCTCCCCTTCATAAAAGCCCGAGATCGCCTCATCGATCGCCTCGACACCGAGACGCTTCAGACCCGCCCCGAGGAGCTCATCGGGTTGCAGCCGGAACGACGGCAGGGCCATGACCACGGCATCAGCGAGCCGATCATTGGCCTGAATCACAGTCATCCGGCCAGCGTAATGTGGGCTGGTTGAGGTCTGCAGGTCTCCTCCCCTATCGCCTGGACGGCGAGTTACGTCTTCTGGTCGCTCATCCAGGAGGGCCGTTCTTCGCCCGCCGTGACAACGGTTGGTGGTCGATCGTCAAAGGGATCGTCGAGTCAGACGAGAGCGACGAAGAGGCCGCGGCCCGGGAATTCGAAGAGGAGACCGGCTGGCCGGCCCCGCCTCAGCCCTGGATCACGTTGGGCGAGACCACCCTCAAATCGCGCAAGATCGTGGTCGCCTATGCGGTCGAGGCCGATCTGGACCCTGACACGCTCGCCTCGAACATGATCACGATCAGCGGACGGAGCTTCCCGGAGATCGACCGGGTCGTCTGGATGAGCGTCGACCAGGCGAGAGTGAAACTCAACCAGGCGCAGACAGTATTCATCGACCGTCTGATCTCAGACTTGGACGATGCCCGGAACATTGTCACCTGAGCGACGATTGAATCTGACATGAGCGAAGAGAGACAACCCATGTCCACCCCACAGACAGAGGCCGAATGGCAGGAAAAGCTCACCCCTGAGCAGTACCAGGTGTTACGGCAGGCGGGCACAGAGCCTGCCTTCACGGGCAAGTACTGGGCCACGAAGACCGGGGGCACCTATCGGTGCGCTGGCTGTGGTGAGGAGCTGTTCTCGAGTGAGACCAAATACGACTCGCGATCGGGCTGGCCCAGCTTCTATCAGGCGCTGCAGTCGGAGAGGATCGAAGAATCCAGGGACGTGTCGCACGGCATGGTCCGAACCGAGGTGAAGTGTGCCAATTGCGGCGGGCACCTCGGTCATCTGTTCGACGACGGGCCCAATCCGACCGGTCTCCGTTATTGCATCAACTCGGCTGCACTCGAGCTGGATCCCGAGAAGTAGGTCACCGAGTCGCCGGCCATTCCTGGCGGCACCGGTCGAGTAGATCGACGAACTCTGCCTCGTGCCGGCTGACGGGGACCGCGGAAAGCTCGATCCGGCCGGTGAGCATCCCGTCGCGCTCGTCGTGGCCGACTTCGATGCCGGGCAGCATGCGGAGCACGGTCCTGTTCCACGGCTCGATGGCGAAATGGAACGACTCGATCCCGGCGGCCCGCGCCGAGGCAGCGAGCGCGTCGAAGAGGGCGCGCCCCAGACCTCTCCGCTGAAAGCTGTCGACGACCGTGATCGCGATCTCCGCATCCACCGCTCCGTCCACGATGTAACGGCCGACTCCCGCGGGCTCGTCGTCGATGACGGCACCCCAGGCGACGTGGCTCACCTGGTTCACATCGGTGAGATAGCGAAGTTCGGCAGTGCTCAGGCTCGCGATCCCGGAGCCGAAACGGGCAAACTTGCTCTGGGCTGACATGCGCTGGAGACCCTGGGCGAGGAGGGCCTTGTCGGCCGGCCCGATCGGGCGAATCTCGGCGATGGACCCGTCACGCAGGGTGACAGGCACGACGATTTGCTCTTGGCGGTTGTTGGTCATCGGTGGGTGCTTGCAATAGCAAGCATATCGCGAGCATTCGGGTATGCCAGTACCCGTGGGGGGCCCGAAGGTAACTTCCCCGTCTATGGCGCGGCGGCGGACGGCTACGGCCACATCCCTCTTTGGTTCCGGGAAGCGCGAGTCACACGACTCGACGTCCTTCTACGACCGCTTCACCCCGCCTCTCATCTCGACGGACGAGCGGGTGGAGGAACCGATCGCGACCGACGTGATCTGGCATGCCGACGCCCGCGAGATCACCGACGACATGATCGCCGACAGCTCGGTGGCGCTGATGGTCACCTCACCTCCATATTTCGCGGGCAAGGAATACGAGACCGACCTCGCCGCCGGTCACGTCCCTTCCTCCTATGTCGAGTATCTCGAGATGTTGACCGACTCCTTCGCCGTATGTCTCCGCAAGCTGGAGCCGGGAGGGCGAATGGCGATCAATGTCGCCAACCTGGGGCGCAGGCCCTATCGATCTTTGTCCGCCGACGTGATCGCGATCGTTCAGGATGATCTCGGCATGCTGATGCGTGGCGAGATCATCTGGCAGAAGGCGAGAGGGGCCGGGGGCAGCTGTGCCTGGGGATCGTTCCGCTCCCCCCAGAACCCCGTCCTGCGTGATGTGACCGAGCGGATCATCGTGGCCTCCAAGGGGAGATTCGACCGTGCGATGAAGCGGGCGATGCGGGAGACCGAAGGCAAGCCACATCAGCCGACGATCCTCACCGATGAGTTTCTCGAGGCCACTCTCGACGTCTGGGAGATACCTTCGGAGAGCGCCAAGCGGATCGGTCATCCCGCGCCGTTCCCCGTCGCCCTCCCCCGACGCCTTATCGAGCTCTACACCTACGAGGGCGACCTGGTCTTGGATCCTTTCATGGGCTCGGGCACCACCGCGGTGGCTGCGGTCCGCACCGGTCGTCACTTCGTCGGGGTCGAGACCGATCCCGATTACGTCGATCTGGCATTGGCTCGACTCGCCGAGGAGGGTTCGTGAGGATCCTTGCAGTCTGCGCGGGCAACATCTGCCGGTCGCCGGCTGCCGAAGCCGCGATCCAGGAGGCGGCAGCCGGGGCGGGAGTCGACATCGAAACCGATTCTGCCGGGACGGGGGCGTGGCACATCGGCCAGCCTCCCCACCCCGACGGCGTGGCGGCTGGTGCACGCGTTGGACTCGAGGTTCGGGGAAGAGCACGCAAGGTGACGCCGGCCGACTTCGAACGCTTCGACATCATCCTGGCCATGGACCGGGCCAATCTTCGCGATCTGCACGAGTTGGCTCCCTCCCGCGAAGCCCGGGCACGCATCCGGCTCTTCCGCACCTATGACCCAACTGCGACATCGGACGAGGTCCCCGACCCATGGGGTGGGTCCGAGGAACGCTACGACGAGACTGTTCGAATCGTCCGGGCCGCGGCCTCAGGTTTGGTCGCTGAGATACTGGAGCACACCGGCGCCTGACTAACGGGGGTGGAGGATGCGATATCCCTCCAGAAAGAACTCGAGGGCGACCCGGCCCTGGTCTTCAGCCTCGAGGAGAGCGGTAAAGGGAAGACTGGCGCCGTTGAAGTTGCGATCGTTCCAGAAGGGGTCGTCCCGGTCGATGTCCGACCACGCCGATACGTAGAGATAGGGCTCGATGTGGTCCCTGTCTCCGGGCGAGGCGCCGTAGCTCGCCCTCCGTCCTTCGGTCTGGCTGCCCATCTCGATGGCGGGATCGAAATGCTCAGGCCACAACTGGACCTCGGACACGTCGTCCGACTCGGCGCCGTGACCTCGAAGCTCCTCGAGGATCTCGAAGCCGAAGGCGAACCACTGTCCCAGGGCGCTGGCCGGCGCCTCCTCCACCTTCAACGTGCGATCCGGGTCCATCGGCGGCAGCGGGTCCTTGAACTCGGTGAACCAGTCGACGGCGTAATCGACACCAAAGAACTGGGCGGCGGCCCGAATGGTGGTGATGGCCTGGGTGGCGACGTTCTCTCCCGTCTCGTGCACCAGGAGATTCCCTTCCACCCGTGAGACGCGGTCGTCGTATTGCGGGGTCCCGAATCCCTCCGCAGTGGCCCGCAATCCCATCCGCTCCTCGATGGCATATCGGGCCGGGGCAAGGGCGTAGAAGGCCAGTTGATGCAGTTGATCACGTGCGAACTGGAAGTCGTCCGGCAGCGGCCCGACCCTCAAACCGAGCCTCCCGCCTCACCCGGCTTTCGCCAGAACACGGCCAACTGACCGGCGGCGAGAAGGATCCCGGCACCGATGATGGCAAGGCCCACCCATTCATCCAGATTCCCGGCGATCCCGAGCGCCTCGTCCACCGAATAACGACCCGGGCCGAGCACGGCGAGGGAAATTCCGATGATCGAGAGGGTTGCCACGTATTCCCATCCCTCATCGGGCCGGCGGAAGTTGAAGAAGCCGGCGAATCGATGAATCGACCAGAAGGCGACGAACATGGTCGCGACAACACCTGCTGCCGCCACAGACGTCAGAAGGCCGGCGATGAGGGCGAGGCCGATCAGGATCTCATTGACGGCCGATATCCGGGCGTTCAGCTCTGGCGATCTGAACCCCTTCGAGGCGAACCACTTCGCCGTTCCCTCCTGCGTCCTGCCATGGTTGACCCCATGAGCGATCATCACGATCGCCACCCACAACCGCAACATCAACAGGACGACGTCGATGGCTTCCATTTCTCCTCCTCGGGAACCTGCATTCTGCGCTCCCGTGACGCCACACCGGGCGCCACGCAGCTCAGGTAACCATAGGATTGCCGCCTCGATGTATACGGTTCCGGCGGCATGAAAAATTGGGCCGAAGGTCTGGTGGCTCTGGGAATCACACTCCTGCTCGGAGTGGGTCTTTGGTTGTTCAGCGGGCGGCCCCTGTCCGCCGGCCCCACCGATTCGAGCTCGCCCGTCTCGTTCGACACCGAGGCGGCCGCTCGTGGGGAGGCCCTCGCCGCGGCGACCGGATGCCTCGCCTGTCACAACATCGACGACTCAGCCGGCACCGGGCCAGGGTGGGGAAATCTGGCCGGGTCAGAGGTGATGTTGGCCAGTGGCGAGACGGTTATCGCCGACGATGCCTATCTGTTCAACTCGATCGTCGACCCGGTCTCTCAGGTCGTGGCCGGGTTCGAGTCGGTGATGCCCACCACCTATGCCGACAGCCTCAGCGAGGCCGAGATCAACGACCTGGTCGAGTACATCAAGTCTCTGGGCTGATTGGGACTTTTTAGGGTTCCACACCCAGCCCGATTCGCGGGAATATGACAATGGTCGACTCAGGTTGTACCATCGCAACAGACTCAACCTGATCGCGGAGGATCATTTCACATGGCACGTGCAGTAGGCATCGATCTGGGCACCACCAACAGTGTCATCGCGGTGCTGGAAGGCGGCGACCCGACCATCATCCCCAACGCCGAGGGTGGCCGCACCACTCCCTCGGTCGTCTCGTTCAAGGAAGGTGAGGTGCTGGTTGGCGAGGTTGCCAAACGCCAGGCGATCACCAACCCCGACCAGACGGTTCGCTCGGTGAAGCGTCACATGGGCACTGATTGGTCGATCGAGGTCGACGGCAAGAAGCTCTCCGCCCAGGAGATCTCGGCCCGCATCCTGATGAAGCTGAAGCGGGACGCCGAGGCCTACCTCGGGGACAAGGTCACCGACGCGGTGATCACGGTCCCCGCCTACTTCAACGACGCGCAGCGGCAGGCAACCAAGGAGGCTGGCCAGATCGCCGGCCTCGAGGTGCTGCGGATCATCAACGAGCCGACCGCGGCCGCGCTCGCCTACGGACTCGACAAGGAAGAGGCCGATCACACCATCCTTGTCTTCGACCTCGGCGGAGGGACATTCGACGTCTCTGTGCTCGAGATCGGCGAGGGCGTGTTCGAGGTCAAGGCCACCTCCGGCGACACCCAGCTTGGTGGTGACGACTGGGACCAGAAGGTGATCGATTGGCTCGTCGAAGGGTTCAAGAACGACCATGGCGTCGATCTCGGCAAAGACCGCATGGCCCTGCAGCGTCTCAAGGAGGCGGCTGAGAAGGCCAAGATCGAGTTGTCCACGGTCGCCGAGACGGAGGTCAACCTGCCCTTCATCACGGCCACCTCCGAAGGACCCCTCCATCTCCAGCGCAAGCTGACCCGCTCAGAGTTACAGAAGCTCAGCGAAGAACTGCTCGAGCGGACGAAGCGGCCCTTCGAAGCTGCGATAAAGGATTCCGGCATCGCGGTCAGCGACATCGATCACGTCGTGTTGGTCGGTGGCTCGACCCGAATGCCTGCAGTCCAGGAACTGGTCAAGAGCCTGACCGGCAAGGACCCCCATCGCGGCGTCAACCCCGATGAGGTCGTCGCCGCAGGCGCCGCCATCCAGGCCGGTGTCCTCAAGGGCGACGTCAAGGACATCCTCCTGCTCGACGTGACGCCGCTGACCCTTGGCATCGAGACCAAGGGCGGGGTCATGACGCGAATGATCGAGCGCAACACCACGATCCCCACCAAGAGGTCGGAGATCTTCACCACGGCCGAGAACAATCAACCGGAGGTCGAGATCAACGTGCTCCAGGGCGAACGGACCATGGTCGCCGACAACAAGAGCCTCGGGAAGTTCCGCCTCACCGGGATCCCGCCGGCACCGATGGGCGTGCCCCAGATCGAGGTCACCTTCGACATCGACGCCAACGGGATCGTCAACGTCCATGCAAAGGACCTGGCCACCAGCAAGGAACAGAAAATGACGATCACCGGCGGCACCGCGCTGGCCCAGGACGACATCGACCGAATGGTGAAAGACGCCGAGGCCTATGCGGAGGAGGACGCCAATCGCCGCGAGGCGGTGGAAACCCGCAACCAGGCAGACCAACTCGTCCATCAGACCGAGAAGCTCCTCGAAGAGCAGGCCGAGACCATGAACGACGAGGAGAAGTCGGGTGTGGAGACCGCCCTCGGCGCGCTCCGGCTGACACTGGAGGACGAGAATGCCGAGACCAGCGAGATCAGATCCAAGATGGACGCGTTGATCCAGGCCAGTCAGGCAATGGCTACCCGGCTCTACGAGCAGGCAGCGCAGCAGAGCCAAGCCGCTGCAAGTGGCGAAGAAGCAGTCACCGAGGACGACGATGTCGTCGAAGCAGAAATCATCGATGACGACGAGGCCTGAGGAGCATCCAGAGGTCGTCGAGGCGGAGTTGGTCGAGTCCAAGCGGCCGGCCGGCGCCGCCGCCTTCGGCATCGACCTGCCAGAGGAACCCAAGGAGGCGATCGACGTTCTCCTCACCCATCTCGAGGAGTCGCAGGAGGAGGCCTCGTCCTACCTCGACGACCTGAAACGGGTGGCTGCCGACTTCGACAACTACCGCAAGCGCACAACCCGCGAGCAGGCAGCCACCCTGGACCGCGCGGCTGAGCGAGTGGTTCGCGAGCTCTTGCCTGTCCTCGACACATTCGACGCCGCCCTCGGCACCGATGCCGAGACCGACACCGAGAGACAACTGCTGGCGGGGATGATCAATACCCGTGAGCAGCTCCTCGCCGCCCTGGAGAAAGAGGGTCTGGAAGTGGTGCCCACCGTGGGCGAGTCTTTCGACCCCGAGATCCACGAGCCGGTCGGCGCCCCCGGGGGTACCAACGATCTCGTGGTGGCGTCCGAGTTGCGTCGTGGGTATCGGCTCCGGGACCGGGTCCTCCGTCCCGCAATGGTGATGCTGGAAGCACGAGAGTGAACCGGGACTGGGTCGACAAGGACTTTTATCAGACCCTCGGCGTCGGCCCCGAAGCCACGGCCGACCAGATCAAGAAGGCTTATCGCAAGCTGGCGCAGAAGCATCACCCCGACGCCAACCCAGACGACGAACAGGCCGAGGAGAGGTTCAAGGAGATCTCCGAGGCGTACGCCACCCTCTCCAACGCCGAGCAGCGCAAGGAATACGACCAGGTGCGCCGCATGGTGGAGACCGGCGGTTTCGCCGGGTACGGCGCTCCGAGCGGCGGATACGGCGGCTTCGGCGCTCAGCAGGTACGGGTCGAGGACCTCTCCGATCTGCTCGGTGGTCTCGGCGGTCTCGGCGACCTCTTCGGCTTCGGGTCCCGGGGACGGGCCGGCCCGGCCCGCGGAGCCGATGCGCAGGCGGATCTCAGCGTCGGTTTTGACGACTCGGTCACCGGGGTGACCACCACGTTGAGCGTGCGTGGTGTCACCACATGCTCACACTGTGGCGGGAACGGAGCGGAGCCGGGCACACCAGTGACTACCTGCCCAACCTGTGGCGGCCAGGGTGTCGTCGCCCAGAACCAGGGTTTCTTCTCGTTCTCCCAGCCCTGTCCCCAGTGTCGGGGAGCCGGTCGGATCGTCGAGACTCCATGCCGGGTGTGCCGGGGGGCAGGAACCGAGACCAGGACCCGAGAGGTGAAGGTGCGCATCCCGCCGGGCGTCCAGGACGGGAACACACTTCGCATCCCGGGCAAAGGCGGCCCGGGCCGCAATGGTGGGCCCAACGGTGATCTCCTGGTCAAGGTCCACGTCCAACCGAGCCAGACATTCGGCAGAAAGGGCAATGACCTGACCCTCACCGTCCCCATCACCTATCCCGAGGCGGTATTGGGGACCAAACTGGAAGTTCCCACCCTGAATGGCGGCGTCAAGCTCAAGGTCCCGGCGGGGACACCTTCCGGGAAGACGTTTCGTGTGCGGGGCAAGGGGGTCACCCCCGACCGAGGTCGCACCGGTGATCTGCTGGTCACGGTGCAGGTCGCCGTCCCCTCCAAGGTGTCCAAGGAGGAGAAGAAGCTGCTCGAGGACCTGGCGGCCATGGAAACCGACGATGTCCGGTCCCATCTGAGAACATGAGGGTGACGTGACCGAAACAAGAAGGGCCGTATTCGTCATCTCGGTGGCCGCCGAGCTCGCCGGGATGCATCCGCAGACTTTGCGGATCTACGAGCGCAAAGGCCTGCTCGAACCAGCACGCACGCCCGGGGGCACCCGTCGCTACTCGCAGGAAGACATCGAGCGACTGCAACTGATCCAGGAGCTGACCAGCCAGGGGCTCAACCTCGAAGGTGTCCGGCGGGTCCTGGCCCTCCAAGAGGAGAACCGCACCCTCAAGCGCAAGGTTGAGAAGCTGCGCGACAAGCTCGATGACATGGAGGAGGAGATGGAGCAGAGGCTCGACGAGGTTCACCGCTCATATCGGCACGACATCGTCCTCCGCTCCCAGCTCCGCCGGGTCATCGGGGAGGAACGTTGATGGCCGAATCCTTCTCAGGTCCGGTTCGTGTCCTCGGCGACGACGGGATCCTTCTCACCACCGGATCGGCGAGCCTCGTCACCGACGCCGAGATGGGAGGCTGGAGGGGCACATTGGAGACCCTCCGGGGAACGGCAGTGGCGGGCAAGGCCCTGGTCGTAGAGCTGGAGATACCAGGCGACGGACGGGGCCGCGCCCAACTCACCCCCACCGGGGTCAACGGCGATACCGCCATCTCCGAGGTGGTCAGCCTCGGCCCGCCCTTTTTCTAAGGACCCGTCTTGGGGGCCGCCGCCGATTGTGAGGCCATAGGGGCGGGGTTTCTCGGGCAGCCGATCAACACCCTGACCACACTCGGGTTCGTCGTCGCTGGGATCATCGTCATCGTCGGCCGCCAGGACATGCGATGGATCGGGATCGGGCTCGTCAGCACCGGGATCGGCTCGTTTCTCTTCCACGGACCGATGCCCCCGGGAAACGAATGGGCTCACGACGTCAGCCTGGCCTGGCTGTTGGCCATGATCGCCGGATGGGGCACTCGTTGGGAGCGGGTCTCGCGTCTTCCCGCCCTGGTCGTCATCGGTGCCGTCGTAGTCCTGGTCCCGATGATCGCCGACCCCTTTGCCGGCGTCATGGCCGTTGTTGCCGTGATGTCGATCCTCCTCCGGGACCGGTCCGCAGCCACGGTTGGCCCTTTGTTGCTCTTGGCATCGGTGGCTGTCTTCGGCCGACTCGGAGCCACCGGCGGGCCGCTGTGCAATCCGGATTCGCTGTTGCAACCTCATGCCGTCTGGCACCTGGGGTCCGCCCTCGCCGTGACCTGGTGGGCGTTGGGGGCCGCTACCACGCCTTCGGTTAGGGTCCGCGCCCGATCGCCAAGGAGGTCGTGATGATCCGGGAGTTCAAGGACTTCATCAATCGAGGGAATCTCCTCGAAATCGCCGTCGCCTTCGTGATGGGCGTGGCATTCGCCGCCGTCATCGCCAGCCTCACCAACGACATCATCAACCCGATCATCGCCAAGATCTTCGATGTCCAGGACCTGGGGGACTGGGTCGTGTGGGACATCAGGATCGGTGCGTTCGCGGTTGCGATCATCAACTTCCTGATCGTTGCCCTCGTCATATTCCTCGTGGTCAAGGCTTACAACCGCATGAAGCGGGCTGAGGAAGGCCTTGACGAGCCCTCCGAGGAGATCCTGCTGCTACGGGAGATCCGCGACGGGATCAGTTCCCGCTGAACGCCACCACAATCTTGCCTCGTTGATTTCCCGGCAATACCCGGTATTGTGCGGGGCATGGTACGTGTGGGTACCGGACAGGACCGGTCGACACAGCTCCTTCACGGGGTATTGGACATGTGTCTCATGTCGGTCATCGAGGAAGAGGCGTCCTATGGCTACGAGATGGTGAGCAAGCTGCGCGAGCGGGGTCTCAACCTGGCCAGCGAGGGCTCCATCTACCCGCTCCTCTCCCGTCTTCAGAAACAGGGCATGATCGAGAGTTATCTCGTGCAGAGCAACGAGGGACCGGCCCGCAAGTACTACCGGATGTCCAAGCCGGGCCGGGTGGCCCTCCAACAGTGGCGCCAGGACTGGACCGGGTTCAAGGACTCGGTGGATGAGGTCCTCAACGGGGTGGGCCGATGACTGACCAACGCACCCTTGTCGACCGGATCGAGCGCTACTGGTTGGAAACCGGAGTGCCCCGGTCTGCGGTCACCGATATGCGGTCGGAGCTCGAACAACATCTCGCCCTGGCCGAGAAGGATGGCCGTAAGGTGAGCGATGTCGTGGGAGACGACCCTGCCGCGTTCGCCGAGAGTTGGGCGGCGGCATACAGGGTCCGTCGTCATTCGACCGCCACCTGGAGTCAGGTGCAAACAGGTGAGGCCGAGGTGACACGCAAGACCAGGAGAGACCTGATCTGGTTCGGAGTGGGCATTGGCGCGGTGGTCGCCGCCGTCGCCGTTGCCGGACAAGGAGGCAACGACGTGGACAATGAGGTCTGGCGGTGGTTGTGGACCATTTTCGCCGTCGTCATGGGGATCGGTGAGATCTTCACCGCCGGGTTCTTCCTCCTCCCCTTTGCCATCGGCGCCGGCGCGGCCGCCATCCTGGCCTGGGCCGGGGCGGCGGTGATCGCCCAGTGGCTGGTGTTCTTCGGGGTATCGGTCTTCGCTCTCGCCTATCTGCGCAGGTTCATCACTCGACAGGACGAGGGGGTCCAGCCACGGATCGGAGCGAACCGCTGGGTCGGGATGCAAGGAGTCGTCATCGATGACATCGATCCGATCAGCGGCGAGGGGATGGTCAAGGTGGAACTGCAGGAATGGAGGGCGATCGCCCCGCAGCCTGTGCCGGCGGGTCAGACGATCGTCGTCACCGACGTCCAGGGAGCCCGTCTCGTCGTCGAGCCTTTGGAGACCGAGTCGTGACGGAGCCAGGTAAGAGTCATCTGAAAGGAGAGACATGCAAGCTGTGATCGTCCTGTTCGCCGTGCTGGCGCTGGTGCTGATCCTCACCGCCGCCGCCGGGTTCAGAGTCGTCCGGCCCTTCGAGAAGGGGCTCATCGAGTTCCTCGGTCGCTACCAGCGGACGGTGGACTCGGGTCTGCGCTGGGTGATGCCCTTCGTGAAGAGGCTGACCAAGGTCGACATGCGGGAGCAGGTGGTCGATGTCCCCCCACAAGAGGTAATCACCAAGGACAACGTGGTGGTGACCGTCGATGCCGTCATCTATTACGAGGCGACCGACCCGGTGAAGCTGCAGTACAACGTGGGCAACTTCATCCTGGCCGCGACCAAGCTCGCCCAGACCAACCTGAGGAACGTGGTCGGTGACCTCGATCTCGATTCGGCCCTGACCTCCCGTGAGGTGATCAACGCCAAGCTCCGCCAGATCCTCGACGACGCCACCGACAAATGGGGCGTGCGCGTGGTCCGGGTCGAGCTCCAGCGGATCGAGCCGCCGGCCGACGTCACCGACGCCATGCACCGTCAGATGAAGGCAGAGCGCGATCGACGAGCCCAGGTCACCGAAGCCGAAGGGGCCAAGGCCGCCGCGGTGCTCAGGGCCGAGGGGATCCAGCAGAGCCAGATACTCGAGGCCACAGGTCAGGCCGAGGCGATCAAACGCGTGGCCGACGCCGAGCAGTATCAGTTGCTCACGGTGGCGGAGGGCGAGGGGCAGGCCATCGAACGGGTCTACGGCGCCATCCACAACGGTGACCCGACGCCGGATCTGATCGCCATCCGCTACCTGGAGACATTGGAGAAAGTGGCCGAGGGCCAGGCGACCAAGATCTTCTTGCCACTGGACACCGCTGGTGTGCTCGGCAGCGTCGCGGTCATCGGCGAGATGTTCAGGGAAGGAGCCGGCGGGCCCGGCCAGGCCCCCGAGTCACAGGGTCAATAGGGGTCGATCGAGAGCGCCGGCGATCCTCGCCACGGTCTCCATCGTGTCCGCGAAGCCGTCGAGGGTCAGGCTCTGCGGACCATCGCTCAGGGCCTCCTCTGGCCGATCGTGCACCTCTATCAGCAAGCCGTCTGCCCCTGCCGCCACGCCTGCCGCGGCGAGGCTCGGAACCAACGAGCGCTTCCCGGCCGCGTGGCTCGGGTCGACGATCACCGGCAGATGGGAACGCTCCTTGAGGACGGGCACCGCACTGATGTCGAGGGTGCCCCGGGTGGCGGTCTCGAAGGACCGGATTCCTCGTTCGCAGAGCACGACGCGCGGGTTCCCAGCGCCGACGATGTACTCGGCGGCGAGAAGCATCTCCTCGATGGTCGACATCAGCCCCCTCTTCAGCAGAACCGGAGCGGGTTGCTCGCCAACGGCCGACAGGAGGCGGAAGTTCTGCATGTTCCTGCTTCCTACCTGGAGCATGTCGACATATCGGTTCATCAGGGCGATGTCCTCCGGGGCGACTACCTCGGAGACGACGCCGAGGCCGGTCTCGGTCCGGGCCCGGGCCAGCATCTCCAAGCCATCCTCCCCCAGCCCCTGGAAGCTGTACGGCGAGGTCCGGGGCTTGAAGGCACCGCCGCGCAGGAGAACGGCGCCCTCCTTGGCCACGGATCGGGCGATCGTCAGCAGTTGCTCCTCGGACTCCACCGAGCAGGGCCCCGCGATGACGGCAACACCCTTTCCCCCGATGACGACATCCCCCACCTTCACCGTGCTCGGCTCGGAGCGGGCCTCCCTGGCGACGAAGGGATAGCGCGGCGCGTCGAGGCTGACCGACTCGACACCTGGCAGGGTGCCGATCGACTCGGCGATGCCGGGCTCTGGATCGCCGATGATGCTCACGATGGTGGTCGAGCCCGCCTCACCGACATGGACTCGAAGACCGTGACCCTCGATGAAGCGGAGGATCGCGGCCTTCTCCCCGAGTGTGCAGGCCGACGAAAGGGTGGCGATCATTGGCGCAACTCTGCCACGAAAGCCACCGGGTCCCCACCAGAGGCCATGATTTCGACCAGCGCGCTGCCCACGATCACCCCGTCGCAGTGTGGGGCGAGGACCCGAACCTGTTCGGGGGAGCGAACACCGAAACCTGCGAGCACCGGGGCCCTCGAAACCGCTCTCACCCGATCCAGGTATGCGGTGACTTCCGGTCCGGCGCCGACGCGGCCCCCGGTCGTGCCTGTCATCGTCACCGCGTAGGTGAAGCCCTCCGAGGCATTGCCCAGCGTTTCGAGACGATCTGGGCTGGTCACCGGGCTCACCAGCTGCACGAGGCCTATTCCATGCTCGCGAGAAACGGAGGCAAGCTCGTCCGACTCCTCCAGAGGCAGGTCCGGGACGATGAGGGCGGACACTCCAACCCCCGCCAGTCTGGGCAGGAGGGCCTCGTACCCGTAGGCCAGCAACGGGTTGAGATAGCTCATCACGACCAGATCCGAATCGAGTCGGCCGAGGCCTTCTATCGCGTCAATGACCGAATTGAGTGTGGTTCCATTCTCCAGAGCGACTCGGCTCGACTCCTGGATGGTGGCGCCGTCGGCCATAGGGTCGGAGAAGGGGATTCCTATCTCGACCGCGATCGACACTCCGGAAAGCGCCAGCAGCGCGTCGGCGAAGGTCGGCGACGATGGATAGCCGCCGGTCAGGTAGGGGACGATGGCGGCGTCGCCGCCGGCCAACCTCGTCTCGAGGGCTTGCGCTCCGGCTACGCCGGCGCTCATCGGCTCAGTCCTCGAAGTATGTCGATGTCCTTGTCTCCACGGCCGGAGAGACCAACCAGGACAGTCGCGCCTGGGTGGGAGCCCAGCCACCTCCGCGCCCCGACGAGGGCATGGCTCGACTCGAGGGCAGGAAGAATCCCCTCGTGGCGCCCCAGCTCATACAGCGCTGACAGGGCCTCGTCGTCCGTGGCGCTCTCATATGTGACCCGCCCCGTCTCCGCCAACCACGAGTGCTCGGGGCCGACCCCCGGATAGTCCAGTCCAGCCGACACGGAGTGCGTCTCCTGGACCTGGCCGTCGTCGTCCTGCAAGAGGAAGGAGAAGCTCCCGTGGAGCACTCCCGGGGTCCCTCTCCCGATGGTGGCGGCGTTGTGGCCTAGCTCGGGCGATGTCCCTCCGGCCTCGACCCCGATCAGGTCGATCGGGTCCTCGAGAAGAGGATGAAACAGGCCGATTGCGTTGGAGCCTCCGCCGACGCACGCCACGGCGGCATCGGGGAGAAGTCCGGCTCGCTCCAGCATCTGACGGCGAGCCTCGCGTCCGATGACCGATTGCAGCTCTCTCACCAGCCATGGGTAAGGGTGGGGACCGACAGCCGAGCCGAGGAGGTAGTAGGTGGTCTCGGGCCGCGTCACCCAGTCGCGCAGCGCCTCGTTGATCGCAGCACGCAGGGTGGCGTCCCCTGACGTCACCGGCTGGACCTTCGCTCCGAGAATCCGCATACGCTCGACATTCGGCGCCTGCCGTTCGATGTCCACCGAGCCCATGTAGACGGTGCAATCCAGGCCGAGCCGGGCACAGGCGGCGGCGGTGGCCACGCCATGCTGACCCGCTCCGGTCTCGGCGATCACCCGCTCGGCACCCATCTCCCTGGCGAGGAGGGCTTGACCGATGGCGTTGTTGATCTTGTGCGCCCCGGTGTGGGCCAGGTCCTCGCGCTTCAACCACAACTCGCCACCCCAAACCTCGCCGAGGCGGACAGCGTGGGTCAGTGCCGTCGGCCGGCCGACCCACGAGGACAGTTCCTCCTCATACATATTGAGGAAGCCGGGGTCATCGAGAAGCAGCCGGGATGTCTCCTCCAACCTGGTCAGGGCGGGCACCAGGATCTCAGGAACGTAGCGCCCCCCAAAGCGTCCGTAGCGGCCGGTCTCGTTGCGAGCAGTCGTCACGCTGAGCCTCCTACACCCACGCTGCGCGCCGCCTCGACGAACGCGTGCATTCGCTTGGGATCCTTCTTGCCCGGAGCCTTCTCGATGCCCGAACTGACGTCGACGCCGAATGGCTTGACCAGGGAGACTGCATCCCCAACGTTCTCGGGGTCCAGGCCACCCGCCAGGATCAGACGACCGGGACTGCTGAGCCGTGCCAGCCTCTCCCACCTGGGGGTGAGACCTGTGCCGCCTCGCGCCGCCCGGTCCACCACGACCATCTCCCGGTCAGCCGAGCGCACCGCGATACCGAAGTCCCGATCGAGGGAATCTCCGTCGACGACGACCGGAAGCAGCTTGTCGGCTGAGATCCCAACCAGTGTCGACAGCTCAGACTGGAAGAGGTCGGGACCGATCTCTTCCTGTGCTCGTCGCAGCAGCTCGGGAGTCGGATCGTGGAAGACGGCCACTCCGAGAACCGATTCGGGCAGCCTTGCTTGCAGCCCGGCCGCAACCGACAGGGAGATCTGCCGGGCGGACGGGGTGAGGACGAGCCCGATGGCGTCGGCCCCCGCCTCGACGGCTGTGTCGAGATCCGCCTCGGTCGTGATCCCGCACAGTTTCACGAAGAGCCTCATGACGGCACGGTCACCCTTCGACGACCGGCATCCACCATCTCGCTTACCAGCAGAGCTGGATCGTCGGTTCTCATCAGCGCAGAGCCAACGAGGGCGGCGCGGTAACCGCAGCCGGCAACCCGCTCGACGTCTGCCGGCGCCGCGATGGCACTCTCGGCCACGGTCACGGCATCGCCGGGGATGTGTCCGGAGAGCGTGACGTGGCGTTCCGGTATGACCTCCAGGGTGTCGAGGTCCCGGCAGTTCACACCCGCGAGGAGGTTGCGTCGCCCGGCCATCACGTTGCGAATCTGCTCCAGGTCATCCTCGTCGAAGGCTTCGAGAAGGGCGAAGATCCCGCTGTCGGAAACGGCATCGAGGATCCCGATCAGGGATTCCGTGCTGAGGATTCGGGCAATCACTAGCACCCCATCGGCTCCCGCCTCGCGTGCCTCGTACACCTGGATCGGGTCGACAAGGAAGTCTTTGGCCAGCACCGGGATCGACACAGCAGTGGCAACATCCCGCAGCATGTCGATAGACCCTCCGAACTCGGAAGGCTCGGTCAGCACCGAGATCATCCCGGCGCCACCGGCTTGATACGCCAGGGCGGTCTCCGCAGGGGAACGATTCGGGAAAAGACCCTCCGATGGCGAGCGAGGCTTGACCTCGGCAATTAGATCGAACAGGGCTCCGAAGCCCGACAACGGGAGCGGTTCAGGCCCGGCCAGCACCGACTCGCGGCGCAAGCGCAACGAGCGGTGTGCGGCAGCTTCTTCTGCTCGTCGGTGGGATCGAGCCACCATCGTGTCGAGGAACCTGCTCAACGTCCGGCCTCCGATGCCCCGAACTCCTCGAGAGCCTTCGCGAGACCGAGCGCCCTCCCGTCGTCGATTGCGGCGCGGGCCATCGCCACCGCCTGGTCCGGCTCGCGGGCGCGGCCGCTGACTTCCAGCGCCAGGGACGCCCCGAGAACGATTGCATCCCGATGAGGGCCATGCTCGCCTTCGAGTGCGTCGAGCAGGCGCCTGGCGTTGTGCTCCGGCGATCCTCCGGCCAGGTCATCCACCTCGCATCCGGCCATCCCGACGTCGGCCGGGTCACGGACCGATTCCTCGATCGTGCCTGGCCTCACGTCGAAGAGGGTGAACTCACCCAGTGGCGACGGCTCGTCCCAACCCGCCGCCCCGTGGACGACGAACGCCCTCTCGATGTCGAGACCCGAGAGAGCCCCGGCCATGAGCCTGGCCGCCGACGGGTCGAAAGCCCCGATCACCAGGTTGGGAGGCGCAGCCGGGTTGGTGAGCGGCCCCAGAATGTTGAACACGGTGCGTACCGCCAGGGCGCGGCGCACCGGGCCGACCGCCGCCATCGCAGGATGAAAGTAGGGGGCGAAAAGGAAGGTGAAGCCGGTGATCTCGAAGAGACGCCGCACCTGGCCCTCGTCCATGGGAATCGGCAGGCCAAGTGCCTCGAGCACATCAGCGCTCCCGCTCTGGCTGGTCATCGAGCGGTTCCCATGCTTGACAACCGGAACCCCGCTTGCCGCCGCCAGGATGGCCGACCCTGTGGAGAGATTCAGGCTCCCCGACCGGTCGCCACCGGTTCCTACGACGTCGACGGCACCGGTGACGTCGACCTGGGGATCGGTGGCGAGCGCTCGCATCGCCCGAGCGAGGCCACGGACTTCCGCCGGCGTCTCCCCCTTCGCCCTGAGGGCGGCGAGAATGGCACCGGCGACTGCGCGATCGACGTCGCCGCCGGTCAGTTGGCGAAGGAGGTCCTCGGCCTGCTCTTCTGTCAGGTCGATGCCACGGAGCAGGTCCTCGAGAACCTGGCTCATCGCTGACCCCCCAAATCGAGGAAGTTGCGCAGAAGCAGCTCGCCGTGCGGGGTGAGCATGCTCTCGGGATGGAACTGCACACCTTCGACCGGCAACGACCGGTGACGGATCCCCATGATCACTCCATCGGAGGTGAACGAGGTAACTACTAGATCTGTCGGGAGATCGTCCTCCATCACCGCGAGGGAGTGATAGCGCCCCGCATCGAATGGGTTGGGCAGACCGGCATAGATCGACGCCGAGTCGTGATACACCGGTGACGACTTGCCATGTCTCAGCTCCATGGCGTGGTCGACGGTGCCGCCTAGGGCGGCGGCGATGGCCTGATGCCCGAGGCACACACCCAGGATCGGGACCACGTCGAGGAGTCCCGAGATCAGCTTCATCGACTCTCCGGCCGCCTCGGGACGCCCCGGGCCGGGCGAGACCACGAGGTGGGTGGGCTCGATATCCCGGGCCTCTTCGAGGCTCACGCCATCGTTGGTGCGGACCACCACGTCGGCGCCGAGAATCCGCAATGCCTGGACCAGGTTGTAGGTGAATGAGTCGTAGTTGTCGACGAGGAGCACGCGGCTCATAGACCACCCGCCGCCGTCTCGAGGGCGCCACGCATCGCCCCGGACTTGGAGAGGACTTCCTCCCATTCGGCCGAGGGGACACTGTCGGCGACGATGCCTGCACCTGCCTGGTACGCGTACCCGCCCTCGCTCATCACGATGGTGCGGATGGCGATCGCTTGATCCATCGTCCCGCCGTGCCCGAAATAGCCGACGGTCCCGGCATAGAGCCCCCGCGGAACCGGCTCGAGCTCCTGCAACAGCTCCAACGCCCGGATCTTCGGTGCTCCGACGACGGTGCCGGCGGGAAACGCGGCTGCGAAGAGGTCGAAGGCATCGCTGCCCGCCTCCAGGATCCCGCTCACGCCGCTGACGAGATGGATCACGTGGCTGTATCGCTCGATGGCGCGGTACGGGTCGACCTTGATCGAACCGGGCACGGCCACCCGGCCCAGATCGTTGCGGGCCAGGTCCACCAGCATGACATGCTCGGCCGCCTCCTTGGCATCGCCGATCAGCTCTTCCTCGGCGATTCGATCCCTTTGCTCGTCGTTGTGACGGGGTCTCGTTCCGGCGATCGGACGCAGCTCGGCAGTCGCCCCTCGCAGCCGGACCAGCGCTTCTGGCGAGGATCCGATGACTTTGGTTTCGCCCAAGTCGCAGAAATACATGTAGGGCGAAGGATTGAGAAGGCGAAGCCCTCGATAGACAGTGAAGGGATCGAGATCCGTCTCACCGGTGAATCGGACCGAGGGCACGATCTGGTAGACGTCGCCCTCACCGATGTGATGACGCGCTCGCTCCACCACATCCTCGTACTGCTGCTTGCCCATCGACCCGACGGGCGCCTCGTAGCTGCCGGCGCGGCTGGTTCCGGGCAATCCGCTCGCGAGCAACGTGATCACCTCACGCCGCAGGGCGAGGCGATCCGAATCGGGCCCGTCGTGGAGCAGGGCGGCGCGCCGGCTCAGGTGATCGAAGACGATGACACTTGGTGGCCCGTAGAGCTGGACCTCTGGTTGCGGACTCGCAGGCGGGGCCCATCCGGCGAGACGATGCGCGACATCGAAGCCGATCGCCCCGACGAGCCCACCGTGGAACGGGATCGAGGTCGAGATCGGGCCTGGCACCGGCGCTTCCACCAGGATCTTGCGCAGCCCGTCCATGAGCCCTTGCATCGACCCGTCGGTTTCGATGCGGGTGGTCCCGGCCTGGATCGACCGCCCGTCACTGCGAACATCGAGGCCAGAGCCAAAGCCGATGAACGAGTAGCGCCCGACTTGGTCACCCTGCTCGACGCTCTCGAGAAGGAAGCGTGGGCCTAAGGGGGCGAGTTTGAGGTACACCGACGTAGGCGTGTCGAGGTCGGCCGGTATGTCGAAGATGGTGTTCATTGGGTCCTCCGCCGGTCCGGCGTCCGGGCTTCGAACGAGAAAACCCATCTGCCGGAGTCCGGAGATGGGTTCGCATGGATCAGAGAGCGTGAACTATCCGACCGAAGCCACCTCCGGCGCGCGCCAAGCCCACCACCAGGTGCCTTCGGCAAGCGAGAGATTCCTTCGGCTCATCCTGCCGGAACGCTACGCCGGACCCGCCGATCCGTCAACCTCCGACTCGATTCATCCCGGCCAACGTCTGCTGCACGTCGTCGGGTGAGACCGGCGGGTAGAAAACCATCGTGTACAGGTCGCAGCGCTCACCGGGAGCCTCGAACCAACCCGCCACCCAGGTTCCATCAGGATGAGGGCCGACCACCCCCCTGGTCCCATCGATGTGCACCGCGCCCCGATCGCCCGGCCATTCCACCGCAGGGAGAGTCCCACGAATCAGGGCGAGGGCGACGACATCATCCCGACCCCAGAGCGTTGCACTGCTCCCCGGCACCGAGGTCCACACGTCCGGCTCGATCTCCTCGGGATCCAGCACTGCCGTGCCGATGCCGATGGGGAGGAAATCGAGCTCGTAGGGCGGTGGCGGGCACTCCACCGGAGGTGCGGTCGTGCTGACGTCGAGTGTGGTGGTGGTGACCGCCATGGTGGTCGTCGTGGTGCTCGAACCGGCCTCGGAACAGGCGATGAACAGCACCAGGAGGAGAGGGAGAGAGCGCTTCATCCGCATGGCGGATGATATGACGGCAGGGTCAACCAGGTGAGGATCGGGGCGTCGACTTCCCGTGGAGCGCGGCGAGGTCTCTAACTGCAGGACCATGGATCACCTTGCCCTCGACGTCAAAACGCGATCCATGACAGGGGCAATCCCAGGTCTGCTCAGCATTGTTGAACCCCACCTGGCACCCACGATGAGTGCAGATGGGCGAAACGGCGCGAACAGCGCCGTTCTCGTCACGGAAAGCTGCGGCCTTGTGGCCGTCGATCGAGACGACATCACCCGAGCCCGCGGCCACGTGCTCCAGCCCTTTCAAGGGTGACGGGAGCACTCGACCCGTGAGCAGGCTCTTGGCGAAACCGACGCCGGCCTTGAGCAAACCGGGTGCGGAGTGCTTTAGGGCGGGCCGTTTCGAATCGAAAACCCTGGCCAGCGGATTGTCCCGCCCCATGGCCTGATCGACCATGATTGCCGCCGCGATCGTCCCGTTGGCCATACCCCACTTGGCGAAGCCGGTGGCCACGAAGACCCGGCCCGAAGAACCAAGAGGGCCCACGAATGGAAGACCATCGACGCTTCGATAGTCCTGTGCCGACCACCGATAGTCGACCTCCGTAGCCCCAAACCGGTTCTGGGACCACGATGCGAGGGCCCGATAGCGATCTTCGGTGTCCGCCTCCTGTCCCGAGGGATGGGCCTCGCCACCCACGATTGCGTAGTCATCGGCAGCGGACCGGATGGAGCGAATCGGTCGATCGACGCTGATGTACATACCCGATGGTGGGTCATCTGGGGGTCGGAAGGCGACCGCGTATGACCTGGAGGCGGTCATTCGGGCGAAATATGCACCGGTGTCGACAAATGGGATGTGGGACGCAACAACGATCACCTCGGCGGAGACGATCCCGCGATCGGTGACCACTTCCCCCGCCTTGGCGTCGAGATCCATCGCCCTGGTTGCCTCTAAGACGGCGCCGCCGTCGGCGAGGATCCCCCGGACGAGACCTTGGCAATACTTGCGAGGATGGAACTGCGCCTGATCCTCGAGACGGGCCGCCCCGGCGATTTCGAACGGGAGGTCTGACTCCGTTGTGAAGGAGACTTCAAGGCCTGCTCTCCGCGCCGCCTCGACCTCGGCCTCGACCTTCGCGACCCCGTCTCCGCTCTCGGAGTAGGTCAATGCCGGAGCCATTTGCAGATCGCAATCGATGTGGTCGTGGTGGACTCGATGACGGATCATCTCTAGGCCTTCGAGGTTGGCCACCGCGTAGGCAGCCGATGTCTCATTGCCCCACCGCTCGGACAGCTCGCTGTAGGTGGTGGATTGCAGGGCGGTCACTTTGGCCGTGGTCAGCCCGGTAACTCCAGAGCAGACCCGTCGGGCCTCGATCACCGCGACAGTCAGACCTTGCTCGCTCAGGAGGCGTGCGGCGGTTAGACCTGTGATCCCCGCCCCGATCACCAAAGCCTCGACCGTCATGTCTCCTCGGAGGACCGGGTGCTCAGGCCACTCAGAGGTCGCCATCCACAACGAGGGGTTGACCAGGCCGGAGACGTCACCGTTCGCCGACTGCATGAGGCGAAGGACATACCCGATTTCGACAACAGGCGAAACGCCAGAGCGAACCACCTTCTCTGACCGTTGGCGTCATATCGGCTATCTTCCCGTCCGCCGGGTCCCCGTATTCGATCGGCCCGGTGCCCGGAGGGGGCAAGTGCCCGGTGATCGCTTCATCGAGTTGGCCACTGCCGAGGATCGGAGGGTCCTCGACATACTGTTTCGTCATGCCAGCGAGGCCGTATCCGTTCAGGACCGTTCCGGCCGTTTGCTGTACGCAAATGACGAGGCAGCCCGAATTGTCGGCTTCCGATCAGGCGCCGAGCTGGTCTCGACACCTCCAGAGGACATCGTCGGGCGCTTTGAGATGATCGACCGAGCAGGTTTGCCGTTGGCTGTGGAGAGTCTCCCCGGAAGGAAGGTCATGGCCGGGGCGCCAGTCGCCGAGGCAGTGATCGGATATCGCCGTCCGGGCTCGCCACGAGCGCGCTGGACCCGGGTTCGGGCCAGCCCGATCAAGAACGACGCGGGGGAGGTCGTCCTGGTCATCAACTTCTTCCAGGACATCACGTCTCAATTCCGACGCGATGAGATCCGGGAGCTTCTCTACAACGTGTACGAAGCGTTGGGCTCCTCACTGGACCGCGACGAGAACCTGCAATCGCTGGCCAGGGCGCTGGTACCGCGAATGGGGATATGGTGCTCGGTGCATCTCCTCGAAGGCGGGATTCTCACACCGGTGGCCGTTGTCTACCCGGACGAGGACGACGCCCACAATCTCGTCCAACTGGCGGGCTCGGCCGCCCATGTCTCGGTGGACGAGGACAGACTGCAGGGAAGGGTGGCGAAGAGCGGGGAACCCGAATTGATAGGCCCAATTACCGATGAGATGCTCGAGCAGGCAGAGACCACTGAGGGCAGGGAGTTGATCGAGATCCTCCGCCGACTCCAATTGAACTCGATCGCCTGCGTACCGATCGCGATCGGTCGACGTGTGATCGGCACCCTGACCATGGCGAGGAGCGCTCCGGACCCCGAGCTGGACCTGGCCGACGTCGACGTGCTCGGCGCAGTTGCCGATCGAGCGGCAGCAGCGCTCGAGAACGCCGGCCTCTACCAACAGCAGCGGGAGATTGCGGAGACTCTGCAAGCCGTTCTGACGCCGAAATCTCTGCCCAGAGTGCCCGGGTTCCAGGTGGCGGCTCGCTACCAGCCCCTGTCGCTGGTCGGACACGTCGGTGGCGACTTCTACGATGTCTTCCCCACAGCCGACGGTCGAACCGCCGTGTTGGTTGGCGACATCGCCGGCAAGGGTGTCGAGGCGGCGGCCGCTGTCGGACTGGCCAGGTACACCCTGAGGTCGACCATCGCCCTCGACCCGAGTCCCATCACCGTGATCACAAGGATCAACGAGTCGTTGCTCGAAGAGGAGCAAATGTGCACCCTGGCCTATGCGATCCTCGAAGATCATGGTGATCAGTCCAGACTCAGCGTGACACTCGCCGGTCACCCCCCTGCGATCGTCGTAACCGCTGACGGTGAGATGGAGCGGCTCGGAGAGCCCTGCCCCCCGGTTGGCGTCATGGCGGAAGTCATCCCCATCGAAAGGGAGCGATGGCTGGCGCCTGGTGACACGATTGTCATGTACACCGACGGGTATGCCTTTTCCGGGATGAACCCCGCCGAGAGTGTCGAGCTGGCCCTTGCGAAGTCTGAGACCGATGACCCCGATCGACTCCTCGATCACATGCTCGAACTGCTCCTGGCCGACCTGGGGCCGAGAGGGCCACGAGACGACATCGCCCTCCTGGCCATGGTGGCCAACCCCACAGTTTGACCCCGCCGGGAAACGGGTAATCCGTGAGAACACGCGACCCAGGAGAACCAAGATCATGAAAGACGCGCAGGTGAACGAGCTTCTCTATCAAGCCCTCGAGACGGAGCTCGGAGGGGTCAAGGTCTACGAGACCGCGATCAGATGCACCATCAACGACGACCTTCGCACCGAATGGCAGGGGTACCTCGAGGAGACTCAGAACCACGTGCGAATCGTCGGCGACGTCTTCTCCCAGTTGGATCTCGACCCGGAGGTCGAGACCACGGGTCGGGCCATCGTCCGGGCCAAGGGCGAGGCGCTGATCGCAGCCATGGAGACCGCTCTCGAGGGCGGGGACATGAGCAACGCCCAACTCGTCGCCGCCGAATGTGTCGTCGACGCAGAGATCAAGGATCATGCCAACTGGGAACTGATCGGGGAGATCGCCCAGGAGCTCTCCGGCGACCATGCCCGTGTCTTGCAAGCCGCCTACGAGCAGGTTGAAGAGGAGGAAGACGAGCACCTGTACCACACCCAGGGCTGGGCGAGAGAGCTCTGGCTGGAGTCGCTAGGCCTGACGGCCGTGCTGCCCCCGCCGGAGGAGCAGAAGAAGGTAAAGACAGCGATCGGGGCATCACGTGCCAAACAGTCTCGAGAGGACTACATCGACTGACGACCCGCATGGTCGCTCTCTACGAGCCCTTATGCTCGGGTTTCGCACTGTCACGACGCTAATCTTTGGTTCCCCTCCCGGTCGGAAGGGTGCCAGGTTCTCAGCAGCGTCTGCATCGTGACCATTCAGCAAGCCCCCCAATTCCGCCATGAGGCTTTGCCCTACGAGTCGAGCGAATTGCTCTTGGAACAGGTGACGTCGTTCCTCGGTCCTGCGCTCGACCGCGAAGAGCCCGTGCTCATCGCTGCCCGGTCGGACACCCTGCCCGGGTTCCAAACCGAGCTAGTCGGCCATCGCGGCCACATCGACCTGGCTCCGATGGAAGAGATCGGCCGCAACCCCGGACGGTTGATCTCCGTCTGGAGCGACTTTCTCGACCGGCATGGGGCAGAAGGTCGAACCGTGTGGGGCATCGGAGAGCCCATCTACGCCGGGCGAGACCCGCTCGAGATAGAGGAGGGCGAGGTGTACGAGCAGCTGGTGAATGGAGCATTCACCGAGCCTGAGTTCACCCTCCATCTCGGTTGCCCGTATGACACCACATCACTCCCGTCCGATGTGGTCGACGAAATGGCGGCGTCCCATCCGTTCATCGGCAGCGGTGCCGAATCGCGGGCCAATGCGAGGTTCCTTGCCGACGGCCATGCCGAGCGCAAGTTGTCCCCTGCCCTGATCCAGGACGATGCATTCGCTACGTTCACTAAGGACAGCCTGGGCGAGATGAGGAGAGAGCTCGCTGATGCCGCGCGCCGATTCGGCGTCGAGGAGGAGCGAATCCCCGACCTGGTGCTGGCCGTCAACGAGATCGCCACCAACAGCATCCTCTACACGGGCACCGGTTCCCTGGGTGTATGGCAGGCGAGCGGACGTCTGGTCTGCGAAGTTCGAGATCTCGGCTACATCGAGGATCCACTGGTGGGCCGACGTCGACCCAAGACCTCCGAGGAGCGAGGACGCGGGATCTGGTTCGCCCACCAGGTCGCCGATCTGATCCAAATGCGGAGCAACCCTTCGGGCACGACGGTTCGCATCCTATTCGACTGCGTCTCCGAGAGCTGACCTCAGAGCCAGTTTCGCCGTCTTGCGACGATGAGAGTTGCCCCGGCAACCGCGAGCATCAGGCCGATTGTCACCCAGAACATCCACGACCACTCGAAGATGGCCACTTTGAAGTTCATTCCCATGATCCCGGCCAACGCTGCGGCGGGAAGAAGCAGGACAGAGACGATGGTGAGGCGCTTCATGATGTCATTGGTCGCCTGAGACGTCCGCGTCATGAAGATGTCGAATGAGCCGACGATCATCTCCCGCGCCGTGTCGACTGCATCGATGGCCTGTTGCAGACGTCCCTCCAGCCGCTGGTATTCGCCGGCGGCATCCGCACCGACCACTGCATCGGACCTCGGATGGCTGAGAAGTCCCAGCACCTCGCGATGAGCGCTGAGTGTGTTTCGCAGCGTTCGCACCCGCCTCCGAAAGCTCTGAAGGCGCTCGAGGAGCGCGTCCTCATCGGGGGATTTTGTGAGCAGATCCTCGTCGAGACGGTCGATATCGCTCTGGAGGCCCTCGATGATCTTGAAATAGCCGGAGAGCTGCCAGTCGAGAACGAGCGACAGGAACGTAGGGCCGTCGAGATCGCCGAGACGGGTCTCTCCGTTGAAAGGCTTGTTGAACTGGTCGACCAAGTCCAGCTCGTCCTGATGCAAGGTCACCACCCAATTCGCCCCCACGAGGCAATGCAAGGTCATCGGCTCGAGATCGGGCTCGCTGCGAAAGCCGATCACGACGAGCTGCATGATCCCGTTGTGATGGATCAGGGCCGGCCGATCCTCATTCTCGTTCAGGCCTTGGACCAGACTCTCGATACCCAGCTGCTCCCAGAGGGGATTCAACTCGGATGCCGATTCGAGGTCGACGTCAGCCCACAACAGCTGATCCTTGCCGGGTTCAGGGAAAGTCGATCCGATCTGGACCGGGGCATCCTCGCCGTCGCGGCTGTACATCCAGATTCGGCTGCCCGGCTCATTGGAACGAGGCTGCGGCGATCCGGTACCATCAGCCGGCATGGCGCGAGAGGTTTTGGAGTCAATGGAGGTCACTGAACTAGTGACTTACCCTCCCGCCCCGAAGCACAAACCGGGGCTGTTCGGCGGGCTCGGCTGAGTCATGGTTGAGCTCGGCCCGCAATTCAATCTCGAAACCACCCGCATTGGAGGGCACCATGTGGTGGTCGTCAAGGGTGAAATCGACATCGCAACCGCCCCGATGCTGGACAAGGCTCTCGCCAAGTTCTCCAAGAAAGAAGTGTTTCTCGATCTCCGCAAGACCGAGTTCATGGACTCGGCCGGACTCAAAGTCCTGATCACTCAAAGGTCCCGCCTCGAGGAAGCGGGCGGAGTCCTGCGATTGGTTGTGGGCGAGGGACCGGTGATGCGACTGCTGGAGCTCGCCGGGGTGCGCGATGCCTTCTCGATCCGCCCCACCATCGACTCGCCCGACGCCTAGCCAGGAGGACGGGCTAGCCGGCTCGCAATCTCACGTCGAGGCCGGCTCGACGACGCAGATGGAGCAGGGCGAGCTCAGCGCCGGAAACGCGAATTTCCTCCGGTTGACCGGAGAGAACGATGTGATGGACGCGGACCGACTTATCGTCGGCGACGCCCACGAACAGGGTCCCCACCGGGACATCCTCTTCAGGGTCCGGTCCCGCTTCGCCTGTCGTGGCGATACCGAGGTCGGAACCGAAGCGCTCTCGCACGGATCTCGCCATCTGGCCGGCTGCTGCGGAGGTCACGATCGGGCCGGGTTCCACTCCGAGCAGATCGGTCTTCACTTCTCTGTCATAGGCCACCAATCCGCCTTTGAACCAGTCACCGGACCCGGGCGTGCCCACGATGCGAGCCATGACCAACCCGCCGGTGCACGATTCGGCGATGGCGACGCTGGGAATTGAAATCGACATCACGCACATCTTCTCCCGTGTCGGCGATCCGGAAACCAGGCGGTTTCCTCGTCAGCACGAAGTGGTAAGTGCATGTCGAAACATGAAGGCTCGATGCCTTCGACGCCAGGAAAAGGAGTGCGTCATGCAGGATCCCACACAGATGAAGTGGGAAGGTCGTTGGGACCAGCTCAAGGGCAAGGCCCGGCAGGTCTGGGGCGATCTGACCGATGATGATCTCGATGTTGCCGAGGGCAACTACGAGGAGTTCGTCGGTCGCTTCATGGAGAAGACCGGTGAGTCTGCTGAGCAGATCCGCCAGCGTCTGGAAGAGGACTACGTCGATTCGGAATTCTGAGTCGACCTGAGACCTGAGTCGGAGCCACCCGCAAGGGTGGCTTCGGCGGTTCTCGGGTCACATGCTGATAACCGATAGGAGCAAACAATGAGAAAAAGAGCCACATCGATCGCCTTGGCCGGGCTGCTCGCCCTGGCGGCGTGTTCCGATACGACCGGGAGCACCACCTCCGAAGCGCTGACCGGCACGACCCTGACCGGCACATCCGGAGGGACCGGCGCATCCTCCGATGCCCTCGCTGCTGTCGCCGCGTTCCAGGAAGACATCCAGACATTGTCAGATGCCATCTCCGAGTCGGATTCTGGCGAGGAGCTCAGGTCGGCCTGGGACACGCTGAACGCCGAGCTCACCGCCTCCGTCGAGTCGATTCGCGAGGACGGAGCAATCGCCCGAGATGAAATCGAGGCGAGTCTGGACGCGTTCGAGCAGGAGCTGGACGAGATCGAGGTCAGCGACGACGTCCGCACCGCATGGGACGAGCTTCGGACCAACCTCGAGCAGTTGATGACTAACTGACCTTCACGGCTGGCACGCTCGCCGGCTCCACGTCCTTGCGGACCGCGAGCCAGGCGAGCGCCACCATCACCAGGCCATAGATCACAAGGGCCCCGGTAACCACTAGCCCCGCCGGTTGTCCCCGAAAGATCACGTTGTGGAGCCCGCTGATCCCGAAGGTTCCGGGCACCAGATACGAGACCCAACGGACGGGTACGGTGAGTTGGTCGAGGGGTAGGACAAAGCCGGTGAAGAAGATCGACACCAGCAGTACCACCATCGAGTACTGGACGGCCTGACTGTCGGTCTTGGCCAAACCCGAAATCGCGAACCCGAGGCCCAATGAAGCGAAGATCACCAGAGAGACGGTGAGGGCCAGAGACCACACGGGTCCCTGCACCTCGACACCGAGCAAGAGCATGCTGGCCGTGAGGCCGGCGGCGAGGGCCAGACCGAGCACCAGAAACGACAGATACTTGCCCGTCATCGCTTCTCTGACCGTTAGGGGAGACACCCGGAACATCTCGGTAATCCCCAGTTGCCGCTCTCGCACCAGGGACAGCGCGGCGAAGGTGAGAGAGAGGTGCTGGACCAGCAAGATCAAGACTCCGGGGGCGTAGTACGCCGCCTGTGACGGGGGTGGTTCCGTCACCGGGCTGGTCTCTACGGTGAAAGGATTGACCAGCAGGCCCGGGTCGGCGTCGGGCACCTCCTCCAGAGCATCGGCCAGCGGGCCCTCGGCCTGGCTCAGCTCGATGCGGGCCTGCTCCACCACGGCGGTGAGCACTTCCTGGTTGATCTGATTGACCGAGAGGCGGGCGAGCAGATCGATGCTGCCCGTGATGACCGGATCGATCTCGGCGTGGAAGATGGAAAAAGTGGCCTGCTCGCCCCGCTGCAGCGCCTCGAGCCCGTCCTCGGGGGCGACGAGGACGAGATCGACCTCTCCGGCGACGAGCTGTTGCCGGGCCGAGTCGACGTCGTCGGTCACTTCGACCAGATCGATGCCCTCGCCGAAGGCCTCGCCCAGCTCGTCGGGGTCGACACCGATGGCTGCGCCGGTCTGCTCGGCCACGAGGACGGTCCGAAAGGGTTCTGGCATCTCCTGATAGCCGAGCCCGAAGAGAAAGAGGATCAGGAAAGGCCCGAGGACCAAAGTCGCAATCAGACGGGGCTGTCGCCAGACCGACACGAGCTCCTTGCGGAGGAAAGCGAGGCTTCGAGTCAAGGATCTCATGCAGTCGATTCAGCCGGCCAGGGCAACCTCGTCTTCTGAATCCTGATCCTCGTGGTCATCCACGGCCGCGGCCACCAACTCGACGAACACGTCGTCGAATGGCGGCAGATGAGCCTCTGCTCTTTCCATTTCCAGGCCTCGCTCGCTGGCCCAGTCATCGAGGGTGGGCGATATCTGCCCGGCATCTGCGACGACAAGACGCACGCTGTGATCGTCGAGCCATGTCACCTTGCTGACGCCGTCGGCCCGGGTGAGGGCGACAAGGTCGTCACGGGCGGGCGGCGAGGCGAAGACCACGTCGAAGAGGTCTCCTCCGAATGCACGCCGGCGCAGCCCGTCGGGGGTGTCCAGGGCCAGGATCCGCCCGCCGGCGAGGACGCCCACCAAGTCGCAATAGGCCGCTTCACCCACGTACTGCGTAGTGACCATGAGCGTCGACCCCTGCTCGGCGAGGTGGCCGAAGTGATCCCAGAACTTCTTGCGAAGGATGGGATCGATCCCGGCGGTGGGCTCGTCCAGGAACAAGAGCTCGGGACGGTGGATCAGCGTCGCCGCCAACGACAGTCTTCGCTTCTCACCGCCGGAGGCATCGCGAAGCAGCCGGTCGATCGGCCCGTCGAGATCCAGCAATTCCACCATGTCCTGCACGCGGTTCCTCCTGCGGAGCGGCACACCGAAAAGCGAGGCCGAGAAATTGAGGTTCTCTCGAAGGGTCAGGTCGGGGAAGAAGACCGAGTCCTGGGCCATGTACCCGATTCGGGCCCGGGTCTGCGACGTGAATCGCGTCGGGTCTTGGCCGAGGACAGAGATCGATCCGGAGTCGGGGGCAAGCAGGCCGGTCATCAGCCGGACGGTGGTGGTCTTCCCCGATCCACTCGGGCCGATCAGGGCCACGATCCGCCCCTTCTCCACCTCGAGATCGAGATCGAACACCCCCGCCTCGTCTTCGAAGCGCTTGGTGAGATCCGAGGCGATGATCGTTCGTTCGGTCGGCATGAGCGCCAACTATTACCCGTAGAAGGATCCTCTCAACCGCAGCCATGTGTTGCGTTTCGCCACATCAGCGCGGGGGTAAGTGGTCGTGACGCAAAGGAGGCTGTCTTGGGACGAAGCGGAATCATCTGGACGATCGTGGGCGTACTGCTCATCATCGCCCTCCTGATCTACATATTCTGAAACCCATCACTGATATCAACCGAGCGGGCCCGCAAGGGCCCACTCGCTACTTGTCGCGTGCCGCAATGAAGCTGAGCTTGCCGTCTGTCTCCAGGACGGCGTAGCCGATCTCGGCGAGGTCGCCATAACCCTCCAACCGAGCAGCTTCCTTCAATTCATCGAGGGTCAGACGCTCCGTGGCAAGCCGGTCCTTCAAGGGTTCCCCGGAGCGGAGGACGATCACCGGCTCCCCGATCAAGACACGTCTCGCCGCTGCGGATCGCCGCTCCCAAGCGTCGGCCAAGAGCGTCCAGCCCACGAACACGGAAACCGCGATCATCGCCCCGGTGACCGACATGTCCTCCTGAGTCACCCCTTGCTGCACCAGATCGCCGACGACGACAATCAGGAGCAGGTCCAGCGGGGTCAGCTCAGAGAGTGATCTCTTTCCGGTCCCCCGAACCACCAGCCAGAGAAACCAGTACACGACAGTCGCACGAAGCAATATCTCCATGGTCTTCTCCTCAGGGCATGACCCAAGTGGTGAAATCGACCGAGACCTGGTTCACGCCATCGATCTCGAGCGCCGCCGACCCGGACCTCGCCCACTGGACCGATGGCTCGAGCCGGGCATCGAGACCGACCTGAATACTCGCCTGATCGGGCGGCACCTCGAACGACCACCACGTCCAGCGGTGGGTGCTGTATGAGGCAGACGGTGTCGGCTCCAAGCCGTTGAAATCGAAGATGGACAGATACGAAGTGTCCAACCTCAGAGTGACCACTTCCGGGAGGTCGGACCCGTCGACCGTCGAGATCTCCACGCCAAACGGTGTGGCCAGACCGGGCCGACTGACCTGGGCCCGCAACACCGCGATCGAATAGCCCTCACCACGGGCTGTCACGGTCCCGGTCCGGACCCCGAGAAACGACGTAGCCGCCAGCAACAACACACTGCCCACCAGAGCAAAGGAGGCGAGGTGGAGCCGACGCTCCGCGGTGGACTCGGGCGAATCGGCGGGGACAGTTGTGGTAGATGGAGACGGATCTGAGATGGCTGCTCCCTGCGGTCGAGGTCAATTACCCATTGCCCGCCGTTCACTAATCCGTCGCCGCCAATCGTGATCACGATGTCGGGGTCTCGCGCGCCCGGCTGTCGGTTCAAATCAGCGCCCTAGCCCATGTGAGCTGCGGCCGATCTCTGTTTGGGACCGCCCTGGCCTGGGAAAAATTTCGTCCGCCATGAGCACTGTCGAATCGATGTCGCTCGCCTCCGAGGCCGGGCTCAACTACGTCACAGACGAGATGCCGGGGATGCAGAGGATTCGCCGCGGCCGTGGCTTCTCCTACCTCGACCCCCAGGGCAGGACGATCAATGGCTCGGTCCGGAAGTGGATCGACTCACTCGTGATCCCACCGGCCTGGGACAATGTCTGGATCTCACCGGACAGGTTCGGTCACATCCTGGCCACCGGTTATGACGACGCCGGCCGAAAGCAGTACATCTATCACCCGGTGTGGGAGGAGACCCGCGACGAGGTGAAGTTCGAGCGGATGGGTGAGTTCGGGCGGCGGCTGACGCAATTGCGGCGTAGGACCGATTCGGAGCTCTCCCGCCCTGGCCTTTCCAGGTTGAAGGTGACCGCCCTCGCCGTCGCGGTGTTGGACAGGACTCTGATCCGGGTCGGGAACCGGAAGTACGCCAACGAAAACGACGCATACGGGCTCACCACGATCACGAGCGACCATGTTGAGGTCGACGGGCTGCATGTCCATCTCGGGTTCGTCGGCAAGGGGGGCGCCGATCATCAGCTCGTCTTCCAGGACCGACGGCTCGCCGGTCTCATCTCGAAGTGCCAGGAGCTGGGTGGTCAGACACTGTTCGGATATGAGACACCCGAGGGTGTCGCCGCCATCACTTCGACCGATGTGAACAACTATCTCGTCGAAACGATGAGCGGGCCGTTCACCGCCAAGGACTTTCGCACCTGGGGCGCCAGCACGGCAGTCGCCGAGGAGCTGATGATCGGACTCGAAGACGGCAACGAGGAAACCCGCTTGCTCCGGGCCATCGACAGCACCGCCGAGAAGCTGGGAAACACCCGCGAGGTGTGCCGCAGCTCGTATCTACACCCGATCATCCCGGAGACCTTCCACAGTGGCGCCCTCGCCGATGCCTGGGCCCACTCGCGGCGGGGAACATGGCTGGGCCGGGCCGAGTCCACGGTCAACCGGGTCATCGCTGAAGACAGTTGACCCTCGATTCGGCCCTCGCCGCCCCGACCACCAACCATCTCGAGGTCGCGACCGGTCCGTTCGGGCTGCACGAGCACGCCGTCACGGGGGCGCCGTACTCTGTGACCGCCAAACACAGGCGGAGACACGACGGGCTGGAGGCAAACACGTCAATGAGAATCGGGGCGCGGAGTCCACGTTGGCCGCCTTGGGTGCTCCAAGTGCGGGGGGATCCCGGCTCGGGACCATTGAGATGACCCGCATCGGGATGGTTGCCCCGATCAGCCATCCCTATCCCCCACCCGGCTATGGGCCCTGGGAGAGAGTGGCCCATGACCTCACCGAGCAACTCGTCGCAATGGGTCACGACGTGACCTTGTTCGCCGCTGGTGGGTCCTCGACATCGGCGCGCCTGATCGAGACGATCACTGCCCCGCTCGATTCCGGGGGTGCCGACCCGCGTCTCGAAGAGGAGCGTCATCTCTCCATCGCGATGGAAGCCGCTCGCAGCGGGGCGTTCGAAGTAATCCATTCCCATCTCCACGTGCACGGGCTGATATTCAGCCGTCTGATCTCGACCCCGATCCTCACGACCTTGCACGGCGTTGCGTGGGACCCGGCGACCCATCCACTGCTTCTGCAATACGCCGAGATGCCATTTGTGTCGCTCAGCAACAGCGAGAGGGGATTCCTCCCCGAGCTCAACTACGTTGCCACCATCCCCAATGGGATTCGGACCCATGAGATCCCGGTGGGTGATGGCAGTGGCGGCTACCTGGTCTTCGCCGGTCGGATGGCGCCCGAGAAAGCCCCCGACCTCGCCATCGCGACGGCGCGTGCCGCGGGACTGCCGCTCCGGCTGGCCGGGATCGTGGAGGATCGGCATCGCGATTTCTTCGAGGCGAACGTGCTGGCCGCCAGCGCCGGCGATATCGAGTACATGGGGCCGCTGGGCCGGGACGCCCTATGGCGTCTCCTCGGCGGCGCCCATGCCCTCGTCATGCCTCTCCGCTGGCACGAGCCGTTTGGCCTGGTAGCAGTGGAAAGCCTGGCTACCGGCACACCTGTCATCGGCTGGCGGATGGGCGCCCTTCCCGAGATCATCGAAGACGGGGTCTCCGGTTTCCTGGTTGGCAATGTCGCCGAGGCGGTCGGCTCTGTGGAACGCGTTGGGGATCTGGACCGCGCCACCTGTCGGAGCGTGGCCGAGACTCAGTTCAGCGACTACGTGATGGCCGGCGGATACTCGAAGGTATATCAGCGGCTTGCGGTTACGACATCTCGGCCAGCACCTGGTGAACAGGCACCGTCGCCACCTTGATCCCGTAGTCGGCGTACCCATAGGGCAGGATCAAGTGATCGTCGTGGATCATGCTCCCGCAGGAGTAGACGACGTCGGGCACATACCCGAACGACTCTTCCTCGAGCGGCTCGAGGAGCGGCGAGGTGAGCCGACCCAGCACCTTGGTCGGCTCGTCGAGATCGAGCAGGACCGCACCGAGGACATAGCGTCGCATCGGTCCCACGCCGTGGGTGATGAGGAGCCATCCCGCCTCGGTTTCGAGCGGTGAACCACAATTCCCGGTCTGGATCGCTTCCCAACCCTGTTCCGGGACGAGAACGGTGTCCGCATTGCCCCAGTGGCGGATGTTGTCGCTGCGCATGACGAACGTGGTCTCCTGATCGTGCCGGGAAACGGCGGCGAAATCTCCCCCGATCCTCCGGGGGAAAAGTGCGAGCCCTTTGTGATAGGCGGTGGGGCCGCTCATCGTCGTCATCTGGAAATGATGGAAGTCCTTGGTCTTGATTAGCTGAGGCAGAATCCGCAGCCCGTCGTAGGCGGTATAGGTGGCGTAATAGGTGACCTCGCCATCGTCATCTCTGAAGCGCACGAACCTCGCATCCTCCATGCCATGGCTCTCCGCCGGCGCAGCCGGCGAGATCAGATGCTCGGACACGGGCAGGTCCGAATCGAAGCTCACCTCGTAGGTCGACGCCGACAGCCAATGCACCATCCTCACGGTGTCTTCGACGAGGATCGGGTCGAGATCGATGTCGGCGGCAGTGGGTAGGGCGGCCTCGAGGTCGGCCGGCGTGAATTCCTCGGGCAACTCCGACAGGATTCGCTGAGAAACCTCGTTGGCCAGGCCGAGCTCGGCCAGCTTGAGGGTGAATGAGAGACGCTGGTACACAGGCTCTTCGCGCTCTCCGTTGTCGGCATACGGTGAGCGGGGATCGAGTTGCAGCGTCCCACCCTTCCCGACGGATCCAGTGATGAAGGCGACCGACGAGATGTGTCCCTCACCGATCGCTCTCGTGCTCATGACGAAAGGTTGCGAGTCCCCGGTCGCCTCGCCGAAGGGGACAATCGACGGATTTGTCAGGGCAGCCCCTTCGTAGGCGTACCCCAGGGTCAGATAGGCCCCGATCAGGAGCCGCACGTCGCGATCCGACACGACCTCGAATCGCGGGGCGCGGTCGCACGCCATGTCGAAATGCCCCGACCACGTGGACCGTATGTCGCGATGCCGACCAGAGGACCGCTCCAGCGCATCGGCGAGCAGCCGGCCCTGAATCTCAGGAGGCAAGTCGAGGATTCGATCGACGATCAACTCGAGCCTGCGGCCGTCACCTCCGAAGGCGGTGGTCCCTGGCAGAAATGGCCTGGCCACCAGCCGTCGAGGATCGGGATGCAGCGTCTGCTCGCTTCGCTCCAGGTCGATCATCTACAGCCTTCATTCTCGCCGACTCCGGCCGCTCTTCCAGGGATCAGTTGGAACCTGTGAGCGCACCTGGCGCCAGAGATCGCACGAACTCGGCATATCGAACGGCACCGGACTCCCACGATAGGTCGCCACTCTTGGCTGTGGCCGATCTCGCGGCCCGTTCGTACAGAGCCGGCGACGCCACCATCGACCTCACGGCGTCGGCCAGGGCCGTGCTGTCGTGATCCACTACGAGACCCGGACCGGGCTGGATCAGCTCCGTGGCATGCGGGAATCGGGTGGCGACAACTGGCCTGCCGGCGGCGATGGCGTCGGTGACGACCCCTGACGTCACCTGGTCGGCGTTGTCGTATGGGATGACCACGACGTGGGACTTCCGCACCATCTCATAGAGCTCGTCGTCCGCGACGTAGCGGTCGACGAACTGGACCATATCTTCGATACCGAGGTCTCTCACCATGCTCTCGATACGCCTGCGATAGGCAATGCCCTGGTTCCTGACGACCACGGGGTGGGTCCGGCCCACGATCGTGTAGTGGAGCTTGGGATCGAGGTCGCGGAGCTTGGCCATCGCCTCGAGGGAACGCTCCAAGCCTTTGCCCGGCCCGAGCAGGCCCCAGGTGATCAATCGAGTGGCCGGGCCTCGGGGTGGCCGCGTCGCCGTCCAACGCGACCCGTGGGGTATCACCACGACCTCACTTCTCGGGATTGCGTGAGAGGTCACCAAGGCGGAACGTGCAGATTCGGAGAGCACGACCAGTCGGGATGTCTCATGAAGACGCTCCATGATCAGTCGCTGACGATCGCTCGGCGAGCTGACCACGGTGTGCACGACCGTGATCAGCGGCCGGTTGATCGAATCGACCATCTCGAGGACCGTCTCGCCGTCGTTGTCGCCAAAAATCCCATACTCGTGTTGGACGATCACGACGTCGCAGCGGTTGAGGTGACGCGCGGCGACTCGAATGCTGACCGGGCTATTCGGGTCGATCTCCATGCCGACCTGTCCCAAGGCCGAGGTTGGCGGGCGCCCGTCGATGAGACGCACTAGATCCACGTCGAGGTCCGGTGCCACATCGCCGAGCGATGAGACGAGCGCTGACGAGAACCTGGCGATCCCACAACGTGTGGGAGGGAATGTGGAGACGATCCCTACGCGCGGACCGGTCGAGTCCCCGCGGACGGGGGGGTGAACAGTGTCAAACATGATCTGAGAATGCCGTTTTCGATTTGAGGTGATAGAAGTCTCATTACCCGTTGCCGCAACCACTCAAAACGCCCCTAGGGCCCGGTTTTCCCTATCTGGCCCGGGGGTAAAGCTGGACTCATGGTGGAACACGGGCTGACGCTTTCCAGCGAGGAACACTCCCCTGCGAGGCTGGTCGGGATCGCTATGGCCGCGGAGGAGGCGGGATTCGACTTCGTATCGATCTCGGACCATTTCCATCCGTGGATCAGCGAGCAGGGTCATAGCCCATTCGTCTGGTCGGTCCTCGGAGCCCTGTCGGAGGCGACCTCAGATCTGAAGGTTGGCGTGGGAGTGACCTGCCCCACTGTTCGCGTCCACCCCGCGATCAGTGCCCATGCTGCCGCAACGGCGGCATGTCAGCTCGAGGGGCGGTTCACCTGGGGTGTGGGAACCGGCGAGGCCCTCAACGAGCACGTGCTCGGGGATCCCTGGCCACCGGCCGATGTCCGCCTCGAGATGCTCGAGGAAGCCATCGAGATCGTCCGCGGCCTATGGCAAGGGGAGAGCTTCACCCATCGTGGGCGGCACTACACCGTCGAGGACGCACAGATCTTCGACCTCCCCGAGGCGCTACCACCGATCGTCATATCGGCTTTCGGTGATGAGGCGGTGGACTTGGCAGCACGAGTTGGTGACGGGCTTTGGATCACCGGCCTGGAAGAGGACGTGATCGAGAAGTATCGCGACCAGGGCGGCAAAGGCCCGGTGTGGAGCCAGCTCTCGCTGTGCTGGGACCCCGACCAGGAAAAGGCAGTTGATAGGGCTCATCGAATCTGGCCCAATACGGCCCTGACCGGTCAGCTGGCCCAAGACCTTCGCACAGTAGGTCACATGGAGCAGGCGGTGGAGATGGTTGACCGCTCTGACATCGAGAAAGCGTTGCCTTGCGGGCCGGACGCCGGCCCCATCATCGACTCGATCGAGCAAGCCGCGGCCATCGGTGTCGACCACATCTACCTTCACCAGATCGGCGACCCCCTGGACGGGTTCATCGAGTTCTGGCGGGACGAGATACGACCCGAGGTCGACGGGCTCTGAGGGGCCTTCCACCTCGGGCGAGTGGGCTAGCTGCGCTGCGGGACGCTCAACTGATCGTTGACCGAGGCCACACCCGGAACGCCCTTCACCAGTCGGATCAGTCGATCCACGTTCTCGGCGTCGACGCTCCCTTTGAGCGTGACCACGCCATTGTCCACGTCGACTTCCACATCGCTCGTGGGTCCTTCCCATCGACCGATCGCCTCGCTCTTCACCTTCTGGCGCAGCGTCTGGTCGTCGAAGTCGGGCTCAGGGCGAAAAGGCTCGGTCAGGTCATGGGCGAGACCCTTCACCATGCCCTTTTGGTGTTCCGCGTGGGCCCGAGTCTTCTCCTCGGCCTTCCGGGCCAACGCGGCGGCCCGGTCCGTCAGCTTCGCTCTGCGCGAGCGCCCGCGATCGGGGTCGAGAAGGTACATCGCAGCGGCGGCCGCTGCTCCGATCCCGACAATGCGTACAAACTTGCTCATAGGTCCCTCCGTGACTGGGGCTATGTCTGTTGATTACCCGAACCCGAATTCCGTAAAACGACTCGAGCGACTGAAGTGAGCACTCCACGCCAGGACCTCGGCGAAGCCCTTTGGCGACTCTCCGACGTGGTCCGGGCGGACGAGCGGAGCCGGTCATTCCGGGCAAAGGCGTATCGCCGGGCGGTGTGGTCCCTGGATGACTTGGCGCCCGATCTGTCCGACCCCGCCGAGCGGGCACTCTCGATCCCTGGCATCGGGGCAGGCGTTCTCCGTCTCATCGAAGAGTTCCGAGAGGGCGGGCAGCTCGATCTGCTCGAACGTCTGGAGATGGCATATCCACGTGATGTCTCCAGAATGCGCCGTCTACCGCGTATGACCCCGACGATCCTTCGGTCCTTGAAGGGCGAGCTCGGTGTGGATACCTCCGCCGATCTGATTGCGGCCATAGAAGCGGGTGGCGTCGAAGCCCTCAGGGGAGTGGGGGCGGCCACCGCCGAGCGTTGGGGACGGACGCTTCAACTGGCACCTTCGGACCAAGCCATCCCGGGCTATCAAGCCACCGTCCTCGCGGACGCGCTCACCCGGCATTTCAGTCGCCACCTCGGTGCAAAGGTTCAGGTTGCGGGTGCGGTGAGAAGGATCGACGAGTGGGTGGAGTCCGTCGACCTCGTGGCAGGGACCGACGAGGTGGAAGCAGGTGGCATGTTCCTCGAAGACACTGCAGTCGCCCGACACATCGGTCATAGGCCGAAGGGAGAGACAGTGCTCCAAACCCACGAAGGGGTGAGGACGCGGGTTCACCTGGTGAGGCCCTCCGAGGTCGGAGGTCGGTTGCTCTTGGAGACGGGGCCCGATTGGCACGCCGGCGAGCTGCTGGCCGACATGGATGGGAATGGGCTGACCGAAGCCGAGATCTATGAGCAGAACGGCCGCATCTGGGTCCCGCCGGCGGCACGTGCGCTCGAGCCCGAGATGGCCGAGGTCGTCGTTCGCACAGCCCAGATCAGGGGCGACCTCCATGTGCACTCCGAACTGTCCCCCGACGGGCGGATGAGCCTTTTCGAGATCTTGGCTGAGTCCGTGGAACGCGAGTACGAGTACGTCTTGATCACCGACCACACCACTGGCCTCCGGTTCGGAGGGCTCGATGGCGCCGGCCTGCAGCTTCAGAGCACCCTCATCGAGGAGGCAAGAGCCCGATTCCCCGATCTACTCGTGCTCCAGGGAGCCGAGTTGAACATCGAGCGGGACGGCAGCCTCGACATCGACGACGAGGCATTGAGCCGACTCGACCTTGCGGTGGCGGGTTTGCACTCGCATTTCGACCTCGAACGATCCGAGCAGACGACCCGAGTGTTGAGGGCCCTCAGCCATCCCTCGGTCCAGGTCCTCGCCCATCCCACCGGCCGTCGGATCGGAAACCGGCCCGCCATCGACGTCGACTTCGATGCCGTCATCGCTGCTGCCGTCGAGAACAAGGTGGCCCTGGAGGTCAACGGACATCGCGACCGTCTCGACCTCTCCGCCGAGCACGCCGCTCTCGCAGTAGCCGGCGGTGCGTACCTGGCGGCGAACTCGGACGCACATCGGCTCGACGAGATGGGCAACATCGCCAACGCGGTGGCCACGATGCAACGCGCCGGGGTCGCTCCCTCGTCGGTGGTAAACACCATGCCCGTCCGGGAATTCCGGGAATGGGCCGGCGTTACCGATTGAGCCGATCCGAGTAGGCATCGACGAATCGATTCGGAGAAAGAGGGAGGCCCAATCGCCCTCGGTCGATTGGGCCCCGCTCGTAGTCGACCCCAGAGCCGCGGAGCTGGCCCGAGAGTGTGACGGACTTTTTACCCGCCCCGCGATGGGCCGAAACGAAACTCATGTTCCATCTCGCACCCTGACACAGCAGTACGACTCCGATGGCTCGAGATATGCCTTGCGGCGATCGCTGGCACCATCGATCATCCCCCCAACCAGGCCGAGGTTGAGGCTGCACACCGTTTTCTGGTCGTCATCCTTGAGGGCATGGAACGGGCAGTTTCGGAATCGGATCTCTCCTTCCTCCATCACCGGGTCATAACCGGTAGCGCGAAGCGCCTGATCCAGGCCCTGCCCTGCCAAACCGACACCAATGCGGTGAGCGGCCGCTACCAGATCCTTTCGCTCGACGGCTCCCGACGAGACCGCCTCGAGGAGTATGCGTGCCGCGAGCCCGTACTGGCGCGGAGGCAGTGACACCTCGCGATCGCGCTGGGTCCTCTTGTAGAGCTTGGCCGGGCGCCCGGCGCCAGGACCGGTCCGACCACTGAGCCGAAGGAATTCGACGTCGACGAGACCCTCTTCTGCGAGCCGGTCGAGGTGATAAGCGGCGGTCTGGCGAGGGATTCCGAGAGCATCGGCCGCTTCGTCCCGTCCCACGGGCTCGATGGACCTGGCGACAAACGCATAGAGTCGGCGGCGAGTGGGGTCGGTCAGTGACCCGATGGCGACCAGATCAGCGTCGAGATTGTCGTCGTCCATCACGTCACTCTAAAACGCGGTCTGTTTGACACTAGATTCGTGAGACTGTTTGGCTCCGGCCCAAGACCTCCGCTCCCATCGTCGCCGCGTAGCTCGGGCTGATCATCCTCACCCTGATCGCGGCCGGCGATTTCTGGGGTATCGCCCTGCCAGACTTTGGCTTGCCCTGTGGTGGATCGCCCGCCGCCCACGCGGCTTGGTCGGCAGAAATCACCGCAAGGCGCGCATGTGGCCGTCCCGAGAGCCGACATAGATGGTGTTGTTCCACACCACCGGCGTCGCCTCGAGACAGGCCTCACCCAGACTCAGTGACCAGCTCATCGCCGGCGCGCGAGGGTCGGCGAGGGAATAGGCGCGCACATCGCCAAGACATGTGGCGGTGACGAGCGTGTCGTCGACGATGGCCGGTGAAGACCAGGAGTGGAACCCAACTTCGTCCTGCCAGAGCAGCGTCCCGTCGGCGGCGTCGACTGCGATCAGCGAGCCCTGATGGGTGTTGACATAAACCACTCCGTTACGCACCGCCGCTGTCGACCAGGAGCCGGCGTCCGACGATCCGGCAGTCAGGTCGAGACCCCAGACTCTTGGATCACCCTCTGAGTACGGATTGAGTTTGACCAGTTGGCCGACCGCGAGGTTCCTTTCGATCTCCGCCGCGCTCATCTGTGAGGGCTCGTGCTCGATGGAGACATAGATCATCCCCTCGGCATCGGCGACCATCGTGGCGTCGATGTCGCCGCCGGCGTAATAGTCGAACACAGTCGGCGCGTTCCCATTGCGGACATCGGACACGTCCAACCCCACGATCCGGCCACCCGAGTTGGAGAAGTAGACCCGCTCGTCGAAGACCAGGACCGAGCTCTCTATTGAGACATTGCGCCCCGAGTTTGCAAGTAGCGCTTCGTTGTAACCGGGCTGCTGGACCAGTTTGACCGGGTCGACCACGACCATTCCCTCGGCGTCGTAACCCCGATTGAGCTGGACTGCGAAGAACCAGCCGTTCTCCCCGCCCTCGTACATGATGTCGTCGACGATGGCAGGGTTCGAGTCCCAATCGTCATTCCAGATCCCGTTCACCTCGTTTGCGTCCATCGACCAGAGCACCGTCGGCTCTTCTCGGTCGAGGGCAAGAATCCTCAGTTGGTTGTCCCGCGAGCCGAAGTAGAGGAGAGGGAATCCGTCGGGGTCGAGGGTGACCGACCCCTTGATGATGTCCCCGGTCTGGAACTCGGGGCGCAGGTCCTGCCCGCTCGAAGCATCGACGAAGTGGACGGCCGAGTCATAAGCACCGAAGATCAGCTCGGTCACTCCATCGGGGCGTTCCCATACCGCAGGTTGGCCGGTCCAACCCATTCCGCACCAGATTCGAGTCTCACCACCCTCTGACGATGGGCTGCACATCTGCTCGTCTGGATACCGCCAGGCGACGGTTGGGCTGTCGGGCACCGGGCCCTGCCCGTAGAAGGTACGAGTCGGGTTTCCCCGGAACATGGTCATCCCCACCGTTGTCCCCCATGGCCGGCCGACCGTGAACCCGGGGACAGTTCCTGGCTCCCGATCCTGAGGCGGGGCAGCGGTGGTGGTCGCGGGAGGCAGGGTCGTGGTCGGCTGGGCCGGGTTGGATCCGGTGACGACCGCGGCAGTGGTGGTCGGGAAAGCCGAGAGACCTGTCACCGAAGTCGTCGATGGGTCGTCGCCGCGGGTCACGAAGAACACGGCGAGACCGAGCACGAATCCGGCCGCGACGATCATGATCACCTGGCCGGCTCTCTCGTTCACGAACCCATCCTCCTACCGCGGTGGGGCGCACTCGGCCTCACCGGTGAGGACAGGATGGCCATGGGTCTCGATGTATGCGGGGATCAAACAAGAATCGATGGTCCCGTCCGGCCCCACCACGGCCCTGGCCACGGCCGTGGTCGCGCTCGGGACGGAGTTGTGTGGCCAGACGAAGTTGCCCAGGGACCAGAAGACGGCGGCGTCGCCGACCGTCTCCAGCGGCTGCATTCGATGTGAATGATGACCGAAGATCACGTCCGCCCCCGCCTCGATCATCGCACGAGCTCGCTCGATGTCGTCTTGGCGGGGTGTGGTGTCGAGCTCCATCCCCCAGTGGATCGTGACCACCACGAGGTCAGCCTCGGCCTCGGCCGCGGCGACCGCCTCGACCATGGAGGGGGTGTCGTCGCCACTGCGCATCCCGGGCGTGTCGGCGGTGGCGTACCAGGTGTCGTCGGGGGCGACTCCGCCGAAGCCGACCACGGCGACTTTCCACCCGTTGGCGTCGAACATCGCCGGCTCACCCGCCTCGGCAGCGTTTCGACCCGCACCCACCGGGCTGATCCCAACGGCTGTCAACTGGTCGCGACCGTCGACCAGGGCCTCCTTGCCGAAATCGCCGGAATGGTTGTTTCCCAGGTTGGCCACATCGATGCCGTTCGCCTTCATCGAGGGCAGCGTCTCGGTCGGGCAGCGGAACACGAACGCCTTGTCGAGGGGAGATCCCAGGTCGGAGGGGGCACATTCCAGATTGATCACAGTCAGGTCATCCTCCAGGAACAGCCCGTCGAGACCCGACCAGGCGTGATCCCAGCCCTCGAGGGCAAGAGTCGGGATGTACTCGGGGTCCGTGGCGACGTCTCCAGTGCCCTGGATCACCAGATAGCCCTTCTCGGGAACAGTGGTCGCGGGGGGAGTAGTGGTCGTGGTGGTGGTAGGCAGGGTCGACGCAGGCGAGATCGTGGCGACGCTCGAAAGCACGGTCGACGATGTTTCGGTCGCCACCGCCTCCGTGGTCGCGGGGGGCGCATCCTCGGTGCTCAAGCTCCAGATGGTGAAGGCGGCGACACCGGTCAGGGCGCCACCGACCAACACGATGAGAAGCTTGAGAGACCTGGGCACTGGGTCAAGGCTAAGAGCCTGCTCGCCTTTATCGGCGCTACCTGCCGGTCAGAGGATCTGACTCAGGAAGAGCTTGGTGCGCTCCTCCTGAGGGTTGGTGAAGAAGTGCTCCGGGGACCCGACCTCGACGATTTCCCCATCCGCCATGAACACCACCCGGTTGGCCACGGCCCGGGCGAAGCTCATCTCGTGGGTGACGACGATCATCGTCATCCCGCCCCGTGCCAGCTCGACCATTACGTCGAGCACCTCTTTGATCATCTCGGGGTCGAGGGCAGACGTGGGCTCGTCGAAGAGCATGACTTTGGGTTGCATCGCCAGGGCTCGGGCGATGGCCACCCTCTGTTGCTGGCCTCCTGAGAGCTGGCCCGGGTACTTGCGGGCTTGCTCCGGGATCTTGACCCTGGTCAGCATCTGCATGGCCAGGACCTCGGCTTCCCTCTTGGGCAGCTTGCGCACCTGGCGTGGGGCGAGCGTCACATTGTCGAGAACCGTGAGATGGGGAAAGAGGTTGAATTGCTGGAAGACCATTCCGGTCTCCCGACGCACTTCCTGGATGTTGCGCACATCGTCCGACAGGTCGATGCCGTCGACTGCCACCCGTCCGCCGTCGTGCTTCTCGAGACGGTTGATGCACCGGATGAGGGTGGATTTGCCACCGCCCGAAGGCCCGATGACCACCACCACCTCCTGGCGGCCAATCCGCATGTCGATCCCCTTGAGCGCCTGAAATTCCCCGAAGAACTTGTCCACACCTTCGAGCTCGATGATCGCCTCGCCCGTGGCCCGGGTCGCATCCGTGTAGTCGGTCTGCGCGGTCATCGCTCACCCACCCCCAATCTCCTCTCCAGTCGCCTGGACTCACGTGACATGGTGTAGGAGCCGACCCAGAACACGAGGGCGGCGAATCCAAGCGTCAGCACGAACAGGCCTTGCCCGAGAAAAGCGGGCTGGGAGTTGACGATGAATGTCGCATCAAGCAGCTCGGTGACGCCGAGGATCGCTACCAGAGTCGTGTCCTTGAAGAGGCTGATGAACTGACCGACCATCGCCGGGATCGTCGCCCGAAGCGCCTGTGGGAGCACTATCAGACGCATCGTTTTCCAGGGAACGAGCCCGACCGCCTGAGCCGCCTCCACCTGGCCGTGGGGAACCGCCTGAAATCCGCCTCTCACCACCTCGGCGATATATGCCGCCTCGAACGCGGTGATGGCGATGAGCATCCGGGTCACCAGACCCGGTCTCAGGTCGCTGGGGATCAGGAAGCCCAGGGCGAAGGCGCCGGCAAGAAGCAGCGTGATCAGAGGCACTCCCCTGACGAACTCGATGTATCCCACCGAAATCGTCCGGATCACCGGCAGCGACGACCGCCTCCCCATCGCCAGCAGCAGACCGAGGGGGAAAGCGAACATGATCCCGGCAACGGTGAGGAAAAGGTTGAGCTGGAGACCACCCCAACCCTCCCACCCCACCCCACCAAACGCGGCGAGGGCGAGGTATGCAGCCAAGAGGAGGACGAGAGCGATCAGCCATGTCCATCTCCGGACGGCACGAGGCAGAGCCCGTCCGAGGTAATAGGACCCGACTCCGGCCCCGGCCGCGCCGACGGTGAGCAGCGCCGGGGTCATGGTCGTGGTGAAGGCAAGGATGATCAACACCAGGGCGATGATCGGCCAGAACCGGAACAGCACCTGGCGGAGCGTGGTCCGGACCACGGGGAGACCAGCTTCGCTGGCCCGGTCACGGGCTCCGCCGGCAACGGAACCGGCGACGAAGCCGACCAGCGTGGCGATGAGATAGGTGGCCGTCCAGGGCCTCCACAGCTGATCGCCGGGGAAGTCCCCGATCATGAAGAGCCTCAGATTTACCCGGATGATCTCGAAATCCGTTCCCAGCAGGGCCCGGGCCAGCCCAACCACCGCCCACGCCAGGAGGGCGGTCAGCGCCAGGGTGAGCAGGACGTTGTACCAGGTGTTGAACAGGTTCTTCCGCGCCCAGTCCATCGGCCCCCGCGCCGGCTCCACCGCGACGGCAGTCTCATCGAACACCGGTGCCTCGACGGTCATTGGGCCACCAACTGGATGCGACGGTTGACCAGATTGACGATCAAGGAGATGACCAGTGAGAACGCCAGATAGATCCCCATCAGGATTGCGATCATCTGCGGGGCCGGTTGCCCGTTGCCGATCATCTGGAAGGTCAGTCGGGTGATCTCGGCATACCCGATGGCGATGGCCAAGGAGGTGTTCTTGGTGTAGTTGAGGTACTGGCTGATGATGGGCGGGATGGCGATCCGCAACGCCTGGGGCATGACGACGTAGCGAAGACGCTGGAACGGGGAGAGAGCGATGGCATTCGCCGCCTCGGTCTGGCCCTTGGGCACGGCGAGGATGCTCCCCCTGACGATCTCCGCCACATGCGACGCGGTGTAGAGCACCAGCGCGGCCAGGACCGCCCAGTAGGCCGCCAAACCCTGGTACCCGCCCGCGAGAGCCCGCCCGTCGAGCACCGGACGGGAAAGCCCAAACGGCCCACCGAGGGCCACGAAGCCGATGATCGAGATCGCCGAGAAGACGGCGAGTGACCAGACGAAGCGGTGATGATGCACGCCGGTCCGCTCCGAACGCCGGGTTCTCCACCACCACACCCCGACGGCGACGAGAAGTGCACCGGCCATGATCAGGAGAAATGGCCCGAAATCGGGCTGGGCGGTCAAGCCGACCACGGCGATGTATCTGTTGTTGACGATGAGGAAGTCACCGAGGTTCATCGACTCCTGGAGCACCGGGAACTGCAGGATGACGGCGTTGAACACGAAATAGATGATGAGGAGCGGGGGGATGTTGCGCAGGATCTCGACGTAGAGACCGGCCGCCTTGGCCACCAGCCAATTGGTGGAGAGACGAGCTACCCCCACGAGGACACCAATGATGGTGAGCAGGGGGATCCCGACCACCACCAGGGCCAGCGTGTTCTTCACCCCGACCAACAGTCCCTTCCAGATTGGCGCGCTCGGGCTCAGACCGGAGCCGGGGATGTCGACGCCGAGTGGTTGGGTCAGGAAGTCGAAGTCGGTGGGGAGGCCGGCGGCACGGAGGTTGTTGGTGAGGTTGAACCACAGTACGTAGGCGATGAACGCGACAATTGCCGCCGCCGCCACCTGTGCTATCAGACGCAGCACCCGTACGTCCCGCCATAACGGAGTCCGTGACCGCGTCTCTTCAACCGTCGTCAACGACCACCCCCTTGTCGGCCTACGTCTGGTAGCGGCTAACACGCCCTCCCGGTCGCGATCGCCGCGCTAGATCCACCTGTTTAGCGATAAGGGGGCGGGTAATGCAGACCACCGTCGGTCCACAGGGCGTTGAGGAGGCGCTCCAATGCAAGTGGCGATTCGGGCCCTACGTTGCGGTCGTAGATCTCGGCGTAGTTCCCTACTTGACCCACCACCTGGGCGGCAAAGTCGACAGGGAGACCGAGACCCGGGTCGAACGGCGCCGTGCCCTCATCGGTCTCGACCGGCAGGCCGAGGAAGTTCCTTATGTTCGTGTCCTCGGTGTCGGCGAAGGTATCGACATTGGTCGAGTCGATGCCGAACTCCTCGGCCTGCATCGTGGCGAGGACGATCCAGTCCACTGCCTGGGCCCACTGCGAGTCGCCGTCGAGCACGGCCGGGCCGAGTGGCTCTTTGGAGAAGGTCTCCTCAAGAATCACAAGCGCCTCCGGTCCACCCTGATCCTCCGGCCACGCCGACCGAACACCGGCGAGCTGGGACTTGTCGGAGGTCCAGCCGTCACATTGACCCTCGATGAAGGCTGCCTGGATCAGGGGATTCTCCTCGAACGTGAGTGGCGTGTAAGGGATGTCTGCCATCCTCGCCGTCAGGTTCAACTCTGTGGTTGTTCCCGAGAGGACACATATCGTGGTGTCGGTCATGTCGTCGATAGAGGTGAAACCGCTATCGGCTGAGACCATCATCCCCTGGCCGTCGTAGAACGTCGTGGTCAGGAATGTGGCGGCCAGACCGCCATCCCGGCTCGAGGTGTAAGTGGTGTTACGAACCAGCACATCGACCTCGCCGGACTGAAGGGCGGTAAACCGCTGCTCCGCAGTCAGGTCCACGTACTCGACTGCTTCGGCGTCACCCAGGACACCGGCAGCGATGGCGCGGCAGAAGTCGATGTCGAAGCCGACGTGCTCGCCAGTCTCGTCGACGAAGCCGAACCCGGGCACCGTGTTGTTCACCCCACACAGCAAGCTGCCCCGGGCCTGGACTTCGGCGAGCTTGCCCTCAGCGGCCGGAGCTTCCTCGCCGGCTGTCGTAGTGGTCTCCTCACCCGCAGCGCTCGTCGTCGTCTCCTCACCGGCAGCTTCGGTCGTCTCCGTCGTCTCGCCGCTCGTTGTGGTGGTCGTATCCGTTGCCTGCGTACATGCGGCCAGGACCAGCATCAGGGCGGTCAAGCCGGCAAATAGCTTGCTTGCCTTCATCACTACCTCCGTTGGTTCGCTTTATGGGCGTCACGAGGCCACGTATCGCTCCGGGGTCGACCCTAGCCACCGAGCCATGGCCACGGGTCTCGTTCCCGAGGATCTGACCGGTCAGGTCACGTCGGCCATCAACCGCAGGAACCGCCTCGCCCTCTCCGTGGTCGGGTTGATCAGGACCTGATCTGGAGGGCCCTCCTCCACCACCCGGCCCTCATCCATGAACAACACCCGGTTGGCTACGTCCCGGGCAAAGGCGAGCTCGTGGGACACGACGATCATGGTCATCCCCTCAGCGGCGAGTGTCCTGATTGCATCGAGCACCTCGCCCACCAGCTCGGGGTCCAGCGCCGATGTCGCCTCGTCGAAAAGCATCAAGGAGGGACTCATGGCCAGAGCACGGATGATCGCCACCCTCTGTTGCTGTCCGCCCGAGAGCCGGTCCGGATACTCATCACGTTTGTCGGCCAGGTCGAAGCGGGTGAGGAGATGCTGAGCGGTGATCTGAGCCTCTTCCTTTGAGATCTTCAACACCCTGTTGGGGGCCAGCGTGATGTTGTCCAGGACCGTCAAGTGAGGAAACAGGTTGAACGACTGAAACACGATGCCAATGCGCCGACGAGCGTCGTCAGCGTCGAACTCGGGGTCCGCGATGTCCACGCCTTCGAGAAGGATCTCGCCGTCGTCGACTGGCTCGAGGAGATTGATACATCGGAGGAGGGTCGACTTGCCCGAACCCGAGGGCCCGACCACCGCCAAGACTTCGTGGGTGGACAGGGCGAGGCTGACATCGGCGAGGACGGTCAGTTCGCCGAACTGTTTCCAGACACTGCGAACCTCGAGAAGGGCGCTCACGTCGAGGTCCCGCTGGTTCGCTCCCGTTGACGCCGGATCAGGTAGTCGGTGAACCGCGCCAGAGGGATGGTCACCAGCATGAAGAGAAACGCGGCGGCCAGATAAGCCGTGAAGTTGAAGGTCTCGGCGACATAGATCTGCGATCGGCGAAACGCCTCCTGGACCCCGAGCAAGGCGAGCAGGGCAGAGTCTTTCTGAAGGGCGACGAAATCGTTGAGGAGAGGGGGGATCACCCGTCGCACCGCCTGGGGAAGCACCACCCATCTCATCGACTGGGCCGAGCTGAGCCCGAGAGAGCGGGCCGCGGCCGTCTGGCTCTCGTGGACGGAGTCGATGCCGGCCCGATACACCTCGGCCACATACGCCGAGTAGGAGATGACAAGGGTGGTTGTGGCCCAGAATTCCTGGCTGTTGGGGACGCCTTGGAGTCGCAAGGCCGGGACACCAAAACCGAGGAGAAAGAGGAGGATGATGGTTGGGATGCCCCGGATCAGATCGACGTAGGCAGTCGCCGCCAGACGCAATGGCGTGAGCACCGGAGCCCGGCTGCTGCGGATGACGGCCAGCACGAGAGCGACGATGAGGATGAAAACCTCGGCGATGAGGAAGATGCGGACGTTGCGAGCAAATCCGTTGAGGATGCTGGGAAAGGACGCCTTGAAATCCTCCCAGTTGAAGAAGGACTCACGGACGGTGGGCCAGCCTGGCGAGTTGACCACCACCAGGACCACCACCCCGAAAACGAGGACGGTGCTCAGTGCGCCGATGAGCAAGGAGCGTCGGCGCTGTCGCTGGTGAAATGCCACGCGCCGGGCACGGCCCGGCGAGACGCCCGGGTCCCGGAGCGGCGCCTCGGCCTCGGTCATTCAGACGTGCTAGCCGGTCTCGATGATGGGGGCTTCGACCACATCGGAGAGCCATTCCTGCTGGATGGCTTCGAGATCCACGTTGGCCAGGGCCTCGTTGACGCAGTCACGCAGCGGGTTGCCCTCCTCGAAGACCATCCCGAACTGCTCACTCTCCCCGGCGGAAGGGAACTGGGCGATCACCGTGGAACCCTCGATCTCCACCGACGACACGAAGAACGCCGTCGGCAGGTCGAGCACGAGGCCATCCAGCTGACCGGCGTCGAAAGCCGCTTTGGCATCGGCGTTGGTGTCGTAGACCAGCGGTTCGGTCTCGGGCTGAATCACATCCGTGATGAAGTCGAGGCTGGTGGTGCCCACCTGAGCGCCCAATCGGTACGGCTTCAGCTCATCGATCGTGGTGGCCGAGGCGATCTCGGAATCGGCGAAGCCGAGGAGGGCCTGGTTGACGTCGTAGTACCCGTCGGAGAAGTCGACGGCCTCCTCGCGCTCCTCGCTGATCGAAACCTGATTGATGTCGAAATCGAAGTCCTTCTCACCCGGGGCGAAGGCGTTGTTGAAGGGCACGACGACCCAGGTCACCTCGTCCTCGGTGAAGCCGAGCTGGTCAGCTACCGCATAGGCAACGGCACTCTCGAACCCGGTGCCGGTCGACGGGCCGCCCTCGAAATCGAACCAGGGCGGGAAGGAAGGCTCGTCGGTGCCAATCGTCAAGACCCCTTCCTGCACCAGCGGGAGATCCTCTTTCTCGCATGAGACGTCGCCTCCGCCCCCACCATCCTCCTCGGCGGCGCACGCGGCGAGAACCAGGCCGAGGATTGCGATCAGGGCGAGGTTTCTCTTCATGTGGGCTCCAGGGTCAAAGGGATTGATGGAGCGTAGTGCCGGCCGTCGCATTCAAAACGGCCCCGATACAATCGGGCGTGCCCAGCGGGCACACATTCAGGAGGAAGGTTCGAGATGAAACGACTGATATGGATTCTCGCTGTCGTGGCCCTCATCGCCGTGGCTTGCGGCGGGGGGGAAGAAGGCGGCGAAGGGACCGGAACGGGAGCAGGCACCGAAGGTGACCTCCTTTCGGCCATCGAGGAAGAAGGCGTGTTGACCGTGTCGACAGACCCGGCCTACCCGCCCCAGTCCTCGCTGAACGAGCAGACCGGCGAATACGAGGGCTTCGACATCGACGTGGCTACTGCGATCGCCGAGGGAATCGGGGTCGAGGTTGCCTGGGAGGCGCCTGCCTGGGAGACGATCATCGCCGGCAACTGGAACGGTCGTTGGGACCTGAGCGTCGGCTCGATGACGATCACCCCGGAGCGGGAAGAGGTACTCCACTTCAGCACGCCTTACTACTACACGCCGGCAGTCGTAGCGGTCGCCGCCGACGACGACTCGATTTCCGACCTGTCGACGGATCTCGATGGCCAGGCGATCTCGGTCTGTGGTGCCTGCACCTACGACTTCTATCTACAGGGCAACCTGGAGATCCCGGGTGAGACCGTCGACTTCGTCATCGATGACCCCGAAATCATCACGACAGACACCGACACGACGGCTATCGAGCAGTTGGTCCAGGGCCGGGTGGCCGCGGTGATGTCGTCAGCGACCACGATCCAGACGGCAATTGACGAAGGGCTGCCGATCAAGATCGTCGGAGACCCCTTGTTCTACGAGCCACTGGCGGCGGCGATCGACGCCAGTGCATCGCAGAACACAGATTCTTTCGTGGCCCGTGTCTCGGAGATCATTGAGGGCATGCACGAGGACGGAAGGCTGAGCGAGCTGTCGAACCAGTGGTTCGGCCTCGACCTCACCAAGAAAGCATCTTGAAACAGGACGACGGGGCCGGAGGACATGGGCCTCCCTCCCCGCTCGCCCCCAACAAGAACGAGTCAGAATGAGAGAGCGCTTCGAGCAATGGAGCGCGAGCATCCCGTTCAAGGTGAAGCTGGGCATGGTCTGGGCTGTGATCGCCCTGATCGTCGTGGTTCTCTTCTCGTTGGCCGACTTCGACGTGGAGTGGATGATCGACCATCTCTGGTTTATCACCCAGGGCCTGCCCTGGACGGTCGTCATCTGCGGGCTGGCCATCCTCCTCGCTGTTACCCTCGCGCTGTTCGGGGCGCTGGGTCGTCTGTCTAACAGTGCCATCGCCCAGGGCGTGTCCAGCTTCTACACCTCCTTCTTTCGGGGCACACCTCTGATCGTGCAGATGTTCCTCATCTTCCTCGCCCTGCCCCAGCTCGCACCGGCCAACCTGCCCGGGCTTCGTGATTCCCTGACCCTCACCGCCCTCCAGGCAGGCATCATCGCCCTCGGCCTCAACTATGGCGCCTACATGACGGAGATCTTCCGCGCCGGCATCCAGTCGGTGGGGCATGGTCAGGTGGAAGCTGCGGAAGCGCTGGGCATGTCCTATCGACAACGGATGAGGCGGATCGTCCTGCCCCAGGCGATTCGAATGATCATCCCTCCCACCGGCAACGAGTTCATCGCCATGCTGAAGGACTCGGCTCTCATCTCCCTGCTCGGCTCCGTTGTGGCACAGATGGAGATCTTCCGAAGGGCCCAGCTCGTGGGCCGAGCCGACTTCCGTCCACTGGAGGCGTTCGTCCTCGCCGCCGCCCTCTACTGGATTCTGACCACGGTCTTCCAGTTCTTCCAGACCAGACTGGAGAGACGGCTGTCTGTCGGTTACGTGCGCACCACGATCAGGGTCACAACCCAGCCGGGCATCGAGATGGTGGAAAGCGAGCCGGCATGACCGAACTGGTCGTAAAGGTGAGCGATCTCCGCAAGTCGTTCGGGGACAACGAGGTCCTGAAGGGCGTCGATCTCGAGGTTGCCCGCGGGGAGGTGGTGGTGGTCTTCGGACGCTCCGGGTCGGGGAAAAGCACTCTCCTCCGCTGCATCAACTTCCTCGAAGAGCCGACGTCGGGAACGATCGAAGTCGGTGGGGTCCGCGTCGAGCCCGGAACCAGAACCCATCGTCAGCGGGAGACGATCCGCAGTGTGCGGCTCAAGGCGGGAATGGTGTTCCAGGAGTTCAACCTCTTCCCGCATCTCACCGCCCTCCAAAACATCATCGAAGCGCCGGTCACGGTCAAGGGTCAGGAGCGCAACCAAGCGATCGAAGTGGCCAGAGTCCTCCTCACCCAGGTCGGACTTGCCGACAAGGGTGACGCCTACCCGATCCACCTGTCCGGTGGTCAGAAGCAACGGGTCGCCATCGCCCGGGCACTGGCCATGGAGCCGGAAGTCATGCTCTTCGACGAGCCCACTTCGGCCCTGGACCCCGAGCTGATCTCCGAGGTTCTCTCGGTGATGAAGAGCCTGGCCACGGAGACCCAGATGACGATGATCGTCGTCACACATGAGATGGGTTTCGCCCGGGAAGTGGCGACCACGATGGCGTTCGTCGACGAAGGGAACATCGTGGAGAAAGGCCCGCCGACCTCTGTGATCGCCAACCCCCAGCACGCCCAGACCAAGAGGTTCTTGGAAGCTGTCCTCTAGCCGAGCAAGGCGAGGACCCTCGATGCGACCGAGTCGGGGTCGAGGCCAACCGACTGGGCAATGTCGGACGGGGAACCGAAGGGCAGGAAGTGGTCGGGGATGCCGAAGCATGTGATCTCCTTCACCTGACCCGCCTCGGCGAATGCCTCCATGACCGCTGCGCCAAACCCTCCGGCGACGACGTTGTCCTCGACGGTGACGACATGGCGGGCCGGAGCGGCCCATTCGAGAATCCTGGGATCGAGCGGCTTCACCCACCGCGCGTTGACCATCCCGACCGAGAATCCCTTAGTCCTGATGTCCCCGGCCGCTTTCTCCGCGACCTCCACCATCCGGCCCGCCGCAACGAGCAAGACATCGGTTCCTTCGGAGAGCAATTGCGCCTCGCCGACTGGCAGGGCCGCAACCGGGACTGCCGGGACCGACACCGCTGCCCCCTTCGGGTAGCGGATCGCGATCGGACCGTCGTGGTCCACCGCGGTCTCGATCATGGCGCACAGCTCTGTCGCGTCCGCCGGCACCCCGACGACCATGTTGGGGATCAGACGAAGGTAGGACAGGTCGAATACCCCGTGATGCGAGGGCCCATCGGGCCCGGTGATACCCGATCGATCGACGAGGAAAGTCACCGGGAGGTCGTGAAGGGCGACATCGGCGATGATCTGATCGAAGGCGCGCTGGAGGAAGGCGGAGTACACGGCCACCACCGGACGCTTGCCGGCCAGGGCCATCCCGGCGGCGAGCGTCACCGCATGCTGCTCGGCGATCCCGGTATCGAACACCCGGTCCGGGAATCGCTGCCACATTTGCATCAGCCCGGCCGTGGTCACCATCGCCGCGGAGATGCCGACGAGATCCGGCCTGCTGGCGGCCGCCTCAGCCAGGGCGTTACCCGCGACGTCGGTGAGTCTCAGCTCCTCTTTGATGGCCTTGCCGGTGGCCAGGTCGAACGAGCCCACACCGTGCAGCTTCTCCAGCTCGTCCTCGATTGCGGGCTGGTAGCCATTGCCCTTCTGAGTGACGACGTGGATCACGACCGGCCGGTCAAAGAGCTTGGCGGCCTGGAAGGTCTCCTCGAGGAGCTCGATGTCGTGCCCGTCGATCTGTCCGGTGTACTTGAGGTCGAGAGCGTCGAAAACGGTGAACGGCTCCAGTATCTGCTTCACCGCGTCCTTCAGCCGTCCGGCCAGCTCGTCAGCCGTCTCCCCGACCAGTGGGAGCCCTCTGAGCATCCGCCCCAGGGTCCGCTTGGTCTTCTCGTAGCGGGGGTCGAAGCGGTAATGGGCCAGGGTGGCGAGGGCGGCGAGACCACCTACCGTCGGGGCATAAGACCGGCCGTTGTCGTTGACCACGATGATGAGGCGCTTCGGCTGGGTCACCGCGATGTGGTTGAGGGCCTCGTAGGCCATACCCCCGGTGAGGGCGCCGTCCCCGATGATGGCGACGGTGTACCCGGGATAGCCGGCGAGAGCATGGCCGAGGGCGTAGGAGAGGGAGGTCGAAGCGTGGCTGTTCTCGACGAAATCGTGATTGGACTCCTCGCGGCTCGGGTAGCCAGATAACCCGCCGGTGTGGCGGAGGTGATCGAAGCCCTCGATGCGTCCCGTGACCAGCTTGTGCACATAGGCTTGGTGGCCGACGTCCCAAATGAAGCGGTCGGTAGGCGAGTCGAACACGCGGTGCAGGGCGAGGGTCAGCTCGACAACGCCGAGATTCGGAGAGAGATGCCCGCCGCTCTTGGACACCTTCTCCAGGATGAAGGTGCGGATTTCCTCGGCAAGAGCGTCCAGCTCTTGCTTGCTCAGCCCACGCAGGTCCGCAGGGCTGGATATGGATTCGAGAATCGACATGGTTGGAACCGGATCAGGCTAGTTGGATGCGGGAATTTGCCGTTCGAGGATTGGCAAATGGACGGTGAATGTGGAGCCCGCCCCTAGCTCGCTCTCGACAGAGACACTCCCGCCGTGACTTTCCACCACGTGCTTGACGATGGCGAGCCCCAGACCGGTCCCGCCGGTGGCCCGGGCCCGAGCGTTGTCCACCCGGTAGAAGCGCTCGAAAACTCGATCCAGGTCACGGGTCGGGATCCCCTCCCCGGTGTCGCTTATCCGCAGGACCGCTTCGTCGCCGACCACGTCCAGCTCGGCGCCTATCGATCCCCCGGCAGGGGTGTACCTGATCGCATTGTCGAGAAGGTTTCGGACGGCGATGGCCGCATCACGCCGGCTTCCCGCCACCTGCGCTGGGGCCACCCGGAGAGTGACGTCGATTCCGTGCTCGTCGGCCACGGTGCGTACCCGCTCCACCTCCTCCTGAACCAAGTGATCGAAGTTCAGCGGGTCCAACTCGGGTTCGTCCCGCTCCAACCTCGACAGATCGAGCAGGTCGGCGACCAAACGATCGAGCTGCCGCGCCGAGCCCTCGATCTGGCCGGCAAAGCGCACCGCCGACTCGTCGCCCCGCTCTACCGCCAGCCGCAAAGCCTCTGAGGAAGAGATGATGGCCGACACCGGCGTCTTCAGCTCATGGGAGGCGTTGGCCACGAAGTCCCGTCGGACCGATGCCGCTCGTTCTCGCTCGGTCACGTCGACCACAACCAGCAGGATGCGCTTGTCGTCGGCGAACGGAGTCGCGATCCCCCGCAGTTGGCGCACCGGCTTCCCGTGCTCGGCGAGCAAGGTAGTGGGGGCCCGAGTCTCTCTTGCCTCGAGCAGGGCGTCCTGGAAGGAAAAGGGGACCAGACCCGACAAGGTCTCGGGGATGGCGCCAAGCAGGCTTCGGGCCGACGGGTTGGCATAGACCACCGAGTCGTCCTCGTCGAAGAGGATCGTCCCCTGCGGCATGGCGCCGAGAACCACTTCCAGGGTCGACGAAGCCCTAACCGTCTCGAGCAGCCGGGAGCGGTTGCTGGCGTCGAGATCGGCAATGGCCGTCGCCAATTCGTCGATCTCGAGCACGCTGGATCGCGGCAGCTTTGGACCGTTTCCTGACAGAGCCTTGGTGTGTTCGGTGAGCTCGACTATTGGTCGGGACATGCGCCTTGAGATCCCGGCCGCTACAAGCAGCCCGATGAGCCCCACGACGATCGAGACGAGAATGAGGGAGCTCCGAAATGGCCATGTCTCCGCGGCAATGTCATCGACAGAAGCCGAGAGCCGGAGAATGAGCCCGCCCTCTGTGGGTATGGCCACATAGAGCTGATCGAACCCGGTGGTATCGCTGTCTCTCGTGTCGCGCCCGGTTTCGCCGTCGATGGCCGCCGCGACCTCGGGTCTGTCGGCATGGTTGTCCATTGTCAACGGATCCGAGTGAGAGTCGGCGAGCACCACGCCGTTCTGGTCGACGACGGTGTAGCGGTAGCCACCCGCGTCGGCCATGGTGTCGGCCCAGGTCTGGAGCTCGGCCGCGTCCACCGGCATGTTTATTGCCGAGATGTGAGCGGCCGACTCCAGTTGAACTAGCGCCCCCTCGGTGAACGCTTCGTCCACCGAACGAGAGAGAAACCAGGCCATGACCCCGATCAAGACCAGTAGAACGACGGCGAAGTAGAGCAAGAAGCGAAGAGCGATCGGGGTCCTCCCCGGCCCTCTACTGCTCATCTACCAACTTGTAACCCAGACCACGCACCGTCACGATCAGTCTCGGGTGCGAGGGATCTGGCTCGAGCTTTTGTCGGAGACGCTTGATGTGGACGTCGAGCGTCTTGGTATCGCCGAAATAGCTCGGACCCCAAACCTCGTCGATCAGGGTGTGACGGGCTGCCAGCCGATTTCTCCGCCGCATCAACGACTCGAGCAGCTCGAATTCCTTGGGACGGAGGTCGACCGGCTCACCGTCGAGCCGCGTCTGATGAGCATCGATGTCGAGCTCGATGGGGCCGCCGCGCAGCACCTCGTTCGACTCGGCGAGCACCCCACTCTTCGCGGCTCTTCGCAGCTGTGCCCTGACCCGGGCCACTAGTTCTCGCATCGAGAACGGCTTGGTCATGTAATCGTCGGCTCCGAGCTCGAGGCCGGCCACCTTGTCCGACTCGGCGTCCTTGGCGGTGAGCATGATGATGGGGACGTCCGATGACAGGCGGATCTGTCGGCAGACGTCCAGCCCGGACATGCCGGGCAGCATCAAGTCGAGGAGCACGAGGTCGGGCCGGTTGACCCGCGCCGACTCCAGCCCGCCAACACCAGAATGGGCCACGAGCACGTCGAAACCCTCCACGTCGAGGGCGTATCGAACCGACTCGGCAAGTCCCGGCTCGTCTTCTACGAGAAGGACGCGATGCCTTCGGCGCTCATCGGTCCGGGTCATCGACCGACTTGTCCAAGCCCGATTCGACGAACTCGGCTCGTTTGCCTGTGATCAGGTATGCCGTTTGCTCGGCGAAGTCCACCGCCTGGTCCCCGACCCGCTCCAGGGCCCGGGACGCCATCATCATCTTGGTGGCCCACTCCAGCATCTGCGGGTCGGCGGCGACGGCAACGATCTCTTTGAACATGTTGGCGTTGAGCCGGTCGACCGGCTGGTCCATTGCAGGCAGGAGACGTGCTTCGTCCAGGTCCTGACGCAGGTATGCCTCGATCGACGTCCTGATCATGGGACGCACCAGGTCGCCCATCTCCTGGATCTGATCGCAGATGCGCGCCACTCGGGGCAGACCCTCGTTTTGCTGGGTGACGCGAGCGATGTTCACGCACTGATCGCCCATTCGCTCGAAGGTGGCGTTGAGCTGGAGAAGGACGCTCATCTTCCTCAGATCGGAGCCGAGCGGCTGAAAACGGGCCATCAGGGTCGTCCACATCTGATGAACCTCGAAGTAGGTCTTATCGATGTCCGCGTCGATGGCGATTACCCGATCGGCCAACTCCAGGTTGCCGGTGGTGACCGAATCCACGGCCATCTCGACCATGTGCTCGGCACGGTCGACCATGCCGAGGACACTGTGCTCCAAGGCTTCCAGTTCTTGATGGAAATGAAGGTTGGTGTCTGGTGCGCTGGTCATCCGAATCGTCCCGTGATGTAGTCCTCGGTCTGTTTTTGGACTGGAGCCGTGAAGATCTGCTCGGTCTGGCTGAACTCTACGAGGTAGCCGGTTCGCTGCCCCTCCTCGTCGACGTTCACCGAGAAGAAAGCAGTCTGATCCGACACCCGGGCTGCCTGCTGCATGTTGTGGGTGACGATCACGATCGTGTAGTCCTTCTTCAAGTCGAGCATCAGCTCTTCGATCTTCAGCGTGGCGATGGGATCGAGGGCAGAGCAAGGCTCGTCCATCAGCACAACGTCGGGGCTCGTGGCGATGGCGCGGGCGATGCAGAGACGCTGTTGCTGGCCACCGGAGAGGGCCATGCCCGATTCCTTGAGCTTGTCCTTGACCTCGTCCCACAGGGCGGCCTTGATCAGGGTTTCTTCCACCAAGTCGTCGTAGTTGCCCTTGAAGCCGGCGATTCGCGGTCCGTAGACGATGTTCTCATAGATGCTCTTTGGGAACGGGTTGGGCTTCTGAAAGACCATGCCGATCCGGCGCCGGACCTCGACCGGATCCACCTTTTGACCGTATAGGTCCACCCCGTGGTACTCGACCCGGCCCTCCACCCGGGCGGACTCGATCAGGTCGTTCATCCGGTTGAAGCAACGGAGGACGGTCGACTTGCCACAGCCGGAAGGCCCGATCAGAGCGGTGATGCGGTTCTGGTGGATGGTCATGTCGACATCACGCACAGCTCGGAAAGATCCGTAATAGACGGTCAGGCCTCCGAGCTCGAAAATCGGCGTGCGATCCTCGGCCGACTCCATCGTGGACGCCGAATCTTGCCCGGTGGCGTGATCGGGCACGGCCACTTCGATCGGCAGCTCCGGCTTCCGGCTCGTTTCGGCTTGTGTAGTCATCGGCTCGCCTTCCTGGTCGATCATCGATATCTCCGCTCGTAGCGGTCACGAGCGATGACCGCCGCGGCGTTCACGGTCAGCAGCATCACGAGAAGGACGATGATCGATGCTGCGGTGAGCGACACGAACTCGGCCTGGGGCTGCCGGGCGAAGTTGAAAACGACGAGGGGGAGAGCGGTGTAGGGCTGGTTCAGCATCAGATCGGCGAACGAGGCATCGCTGGAGACGCTGAAGAAGAGAGACAACTGAGCCCCCGCCAACAAGAGAGGCGCCGACTCGCCGAAGGCCCGGGCGATGGTGAGGACCGAGCCGGTGAGTATGGCCGGGATGGCCACCGGGAGGACATGATGTCTGATCGTCTCCCACCGGGTCGCTCCCACTGCCAACGAAGCCTCTCGCAGTCCGCCTGGCACCGCACGCAGGGCTTCCGATGTGGTGATGATCATTATCGGAAGCACCAAGACGGCGAGGGTGAGCCCGCCGGCGACGACATTTCGGCCGGCGATTCCCTCGGATGCTCCGAAGACACCCCGCATCAGGATCTCGACGAACAAGAAGAGACCGAGGATCCCGTAGACGATTGACGGCACCCCGGCCAGATTGCGAATGTTGGCGTTGATGAACCTGGTCACCCGATTGTCGGGTGCGTATTCCTCGAGGTAGACGGCTGCCGCCACTCCGAACGGGAAAGCGACCGCGATTACGAATCCCACCAGAGCCAGCGATCCCATGATCGCCTGCCAGATCCCGGCGGACTCTGCCTGGGGCGAAAGGCTGGCGGTGACGAAGTCAAAACCCCGAGCGGCGAAGACCGGGAGCGCAGCGGCGATGGTGTCGGCGAGAAGCGTGACCAGGATGACCACTGAGGAGAGGAGGGTGAACAGCAACGCGAACGCAACCAGAGCGTTGAACGGGCTGAACCTTTTGCCCTCGATCGACTGGCGGACCAGGTCAGTGGTAGTCACCACGGCGGTGTTGGCCGTCATCTCAATACCTCTGTCGGTAACGACGCACGATCCGCCCGCTGATCACGTTCAGGCCCAGGGTCAGTACGAACAGCACGAGGCCGACGAAGAAGAGTGACTGGAACGCGGCTGAATCTCCGGCAACCTGGTCCGATCCGACCGCCAGATTGGCGATAGCACCGGTCATGGTGAGCCCGCCCTCAGTCGGGTTGAAGGTCATGATGCCATTGAGACCGGCCGCCAAGGCCACAATCATGGTTTCGCCGACCGCCCGGGATATACCCAGGATCACGGCGGCGATGATGCCGGAGATCGCGGCGGGAAAGACCACTCGCAGCGACGTGTGCCACTGCTTGGCCCCCAAGCCGTACGAGGCCTCCCGCAACGAGTTGGGGACTGCCCGCATCGCATCCTCAGACACAGAGGCCACCAACGGGATGGTGAGGATCCCCACCGCGATGCCGGCCGCAAGGAAGTTGGCGCTCTGTGCCCCGGGGTAAAGGCCGCGCACCACGTTCGGGGTTATGAACTGTAGGGCGAAGAAGCCCAGGACCACCGACGGAATCCCGGCCAGAATCTCCAAGGTGGGCTTCAACACGCGGCGCACACCCGACCTGGCGTACTCCGAGAGATAGATGGCAGAGCCGAGCCCGAAGGGAACCGCCACCAGCATGGCGATACCCGTCACCATCATCGTGTGGACCAGCAGCGCCGCGAGGTCGAAACGGCCGCGGCGGGGGAACCAACCGTTGCCCCACAGTTGGTTGAGCTCGATGGAAGTGAGAAAGGCCCAGGCCTTTCCGATCAGGGCGACAACTATGGCAACGGAGATGAGGATGGAGATCGCGGCTGCCGCGAAGAACAACGCCTTGACCACAGCCTCGCGGCGACGCCGGCGGACGTCACCGGTCAGGTCGATGGGGCTGTCCCGCTGTTGGTCGACTATGGCCATTCGTCTCGCTGAGAGGATAGAGATCGGGGGCCCGGCCAAGGCCGGGCCCCCGATCGGTCAGTTCAGCCGCCCATCGCGCCTGTCCAGGCGGTGCGGGTGGCTTCGATGTCTTCCGCCGGCAGTGCGACATACCCGGCATCGGCGACGGCCGCGAGGCCCTCGACCGAGAGGTAGTAGTCGACGAACGCCGTCAGTTCGGGCCGATTGGCCAGGTCAGTGGTGTTGACGTAGATGAACAATGGCCGCGACAACGGGTACTCGAAGCTGGCGATCGTCTCTGCCGTCGGAGCGATGCATCCCGACTCGCCGCTGTCGACCTCGAGCGCCTTCAGCACGTCCTGATTTGCCTCATAGAACGCAAACCCGACCCAGCCAAGGGACGAGGGGTTCTCGGTGATTCCCTGGACGATCACCTGGTCGTTGGCCGATGCGTTGTAATCGGCCCTGGTGAAGTCGTTGTCCTCGCCGAGACGCTCCTCGGAGATGTCGGCAATCACGAACTCGACAAAGGTGTCGTACGTGCCCGACTCCTCGCCCGGGGCTGTGATGACCAACGGCTCCTCGGGATACGGCGCGTTGGGAGCGCTCAGCTCGGCTGCCAGCTCGTTGGCATCGGACCAGTTGGCGAATCCCTCCGACTCGGGCCCGAGGAGGGCATAGAGATCGGTGAACGCGAGACAGCTCACAGCTTCGTTTTCGGGGCTGGTAAGCACTGTCAACCCGTCGGTGGCTATGTGGAGCTCGACATACGAGATCCCGGCACCCTCACAGGCGGCGATCTCTTCCTCGGAGATCGGACGCGATGCGTCGGAGATGTCGGTCTCACCGGCGCAGAACCGGGCGAATCCGTCACCCGTCCCGGGTCCTTCGACGGACGTAGCGACGCCGGGGTTCGCCCCATCGAAGGCTTCAGCGACTCTGGCCGTGATCGGCTCGACGGTGGATGACCCGGATACGACGATGCTCCCGGAGAGATCACCACTTCCTCCACCCTCGGCAGACGTGGTCGGCAGCGCGGATGGTTCGGTGGTATCGGGGGCTGCTGTAGTCTCCTCGGCTGCTGCAGACGTGGTCGTGTCGCCGCCACCGTCGATGTCGCAAGCGGCCAGGACGAGGGCGAAAGCCCCAACCAGGGCCAGCAGTCGAATGGTTCGGGATTTCATCCCATTGTGCTCCTTGTTCGTGGAACGTTCCCCTGTGGGGCAGCAGGTCACCCCACCGCCGAGATGAACGTATGGGGCGTCGTTGACCGGGCGTTTGCCCACAGATGAACGAGGAGTGAACGTTGCGGTGGCGCTGGCTGGGGCTAGAGATGGGCCGAGGCCCGGGCTCGGGCCAATTCCTGCAAGGCGATGTGGGCGTCGACACCGGCCGACGGCGGGACACGCTCCCAGGTGCCGTCGGGGCTCAACGCCCACGCCAGGTTGTCGTCCGCAAGCAGCACGTCGAGCGCCTCGTCGATCCGGAACTGGAGGTCCGGGTCGGTGATTGGCGCCAGGGCCTCGACCCGGCGATCGAGGTTACGGGGCATCAAGTCGGCCGAACCGAAGTAGAAGTGACGGGTGCGTCCCCTGGACCCGAAGCGATAGATACGGGAATGCTCGAGATACCTGCCGACAACTGACCTGACCCGGATGTTCTCCGACAACCCTGCGACACCGGGGCGAAGACAGCAGATCCCGCGAACGATGAGATCGATGCGGGTGCCGGCTTCGGAGGCAGCGTATAAAGACTCGATCATCACGGCGTCGACCAGCGAATTCATCTTCAACGTGATGTGCCCGTCGGGTCGGGACGCCTCGTCTTCGATCAGCTCGGTGAGCCGGCTCCGGATGCCGGTCGGGGACACGGCGAGACGTTTGAAGGTGGTCTGACGCGAGTACCCGGTCAGATAGTTGAAGAGGTCCGACAGGTCGGCGCCGATCTCGGGGTCGGCGGTGAACATCCCGACGTCCTCGTAAGTGCGGGCGGTTTTCTCGTTGTAGTTTCCTGTGCCGATGTGGGCATAGCGCGCGACTCCGTCGCCCTCGCGCCTGACCACGAGTGCGAGCTTGGTATGGGTCTTGAGCCCGGCCACGCCATAGGTGACGTGAACCCCCGAATCCTCGAGCCGTTGGGCCCACTCGATGTTGCGCTCTTCGTCGAATCGCGCCTTCAGCTCGACGAGGGCCGCCACCTGTTTGCCGTTCTCTGCTGCCTTGATCAACGAGGCCATGATCGGGCTGTCGCTGGAGGTCCGGTACAGGGTGACCTTGATGGCGAGGACCCTTGGATCACGGGCGGCGCGCTCGAGAAATGGCTCGACCGAGGAGCTGAAAGAGTCATACGGATGATGGACCAGTAGATCCCCCTGCTTGACCACCTGGAACATGTCGACGAGATCACCGGGAGCGCTGGAGACCCGAGCCGGGGTGACGCCGGCGAACCCTTCGAATTTCAACTCGGGACGATCGAGGTCGAAGAGCCCCATCAGCCCGGCGAGGTCCAGCGGGCCATCAATCCGATAGACATCGTCCTCGGAGGCCCCCATCTCCCGCATCAGCAGGTCTAGAACGCTGTCGGGCATGTCGGGATGGACTTCGAGCCGTACCACGCTCCCAAAGCGTCGCTGGGTGAGCTCCGACTCGAGGGCCATGAGCAAGTCGCCACCTTCGTCTTCCTCGACTTCGATATCGGCGTTGCGCGTCACCCGGAAGGCGTCCTGGCCGAGAACCTCCATCCCCGGGAAGAGAGCAGTCATATGGGCCTCTATCACCTGCTCGAGGGGAACGAAACGCTCCAGATCGGGGAGAACGACGAATCGGGGCAGAATCGGCGGGACCTTGACCCGAGCAAACCTGGTCAGACCCGTCTCCGGGTGCCTGACCACCACCGCCATGTTCAGGGAGAGATTCGAGATATAGGGGAACGGGTGGGATGGATCGACTGCCAGGGGGGTCAGCACCGGGTAGACCAGCTCGCGGAACTGGTGATCCAGGTACTCCTTGTCTTCGGGATCGAGGGTCGAGTAGTCGCTGAACACGATGCCCTCGTTGGCGAGCGCCGGTGCCACCTCGGAGAGGAACTGCTTGGAGATGGCCTCGTATTGGACCTCGACCTGGCTTCGTATGGCGGCAAGCTGCTGACTCGGGGTGATCCCGTCCGGGGGGGTGAGACCGACGCCGTGAGCCACCTGCTCCTTGAGACCGGCCACCCGCACCTGGAAGAACTCGTCGAGGTTCGAGGCCCAAATCGCCAGGAACTTCACTTGCTCGAGCAACGGAAAATCGGGTCTGCCCGCCAACGAAAGAACCCGCCGGTTGAACTCGAGCCAGGAGAGCTCGCGGTTCTGGAAATGGTCTGGATTGAAGGCTTCCATCTCTGGCTCACTGTTTTAGAGCATCTGGATTACCAAATGGTTAACGGTCGAGACGAAGACCACCTAAGAGAAACTGCCGGAGGTGTCGGGTCACCGTCTCTGAATGCTCCTGCGGATCGGCGGCAGAAATCACCGACTTGGCTGCTGACATGATCGTGTCCTGGATGAGCCGTCCGGCCAGGTCGGGGGGCATAGGTCTGAACTCGCCTGATTCCACGCCCTCGTAGTAGAGGCCGATCATGGCCTCCGCGAGATGGGCATGGGCAGCACGGATCCTCTGCTGGGCATCCAATCCCATACGCCCGACCTCACGGTGGAGGATCAGGCCAAAGACCGGGTCACCGGCCACGAATTCGACGGTTCGGACTGCGAGGTCGGCCAATCGCTCGCCGGCCGGCCCGGACCGGGAGCTCGCCGTGATCAGATCGTCGATCACTCCGGGGAGCTCCGACTCGACCATCGTGGCGATCAAGTCGTCCCGGTCGATGAAATAGTCATAGAGGGTGGTGCGGCCCACGCCGGAGGCAAGGGCGATCTCGCCCAGCGGGATCTCGGCCGTGCCCGCGTCGGCGATCAGCGACTTCGCCGATGCCAGCAGAGAGGCTCGGGTGAGAGCCTTGTGCTCATCGATCGACGTCGCGCGAATGCGGGGCATGCGGAGAGCGTATCCGGCTCGCCAGGGAAGGGGATTCGGTTGTCGTCGATCGGATGGGGGTGGCACGTAGATTCTCCCCCAGACCAGGAGGACCCGATGGGCAACGATCAAAGACCCGGAGATACTGTTCGCGTCAAGAAGCAAGCTCGACCCTGGAGCGGCTTCTTTCTGGGGCTCCTCCTCGGGCTCGCCATCGCCGTCCTCCTTCAGCAGGCGGGAGTGTGGCCCCTGGACAGGCTGCTCCTCTACGGCTCGGCCGGCCTCTTCGCCCTGATCGGGATCCTGATGGGTGGGGCGGGGAGAGAACGGGTGGGGGCTTTCGCCAGCATCGTGCCCCTCGTTCTGGCCGTCGCCCTCATCGGATGGGGCGCAACCGGGATCGCGGACATCAATGAGAGCGGCGAGGTCAACGGCGGGTGCACCGTGCAAGCCGACTCTTCGGTGGACAGCACCGTTGTCACCAACACCAGCCGTCAGGACCCGTTTCAGATCGACCCCGAAGGGAGCCTCGCCTGGGTGGCCGCGTCACCTGCCCCGATCATCAACCATCTCTGGGAGATCTACGTGGACGTAGGGGGCTTCCCCGTGGTCGTGGCCTCGAATGACGAAGCAGAGCCCAACACAAACGAGGACACCGAGAACACAGGTGAGGTCGCCGACATATCGGCCTACGTGGCCGAGGTCTCGAATTACGCCGGCCTGGAGCTGGACGGCGTGTTCGAAGTCGGTGGCAGCATCGAGGGCGATGGTGGTGCGTGCGAAGGCTTCGGATTCGTCGAGTTGACCGCAGACCCTTTGACGACGCTGATCTCTCAGATCGCCTCGGCCGTTGGGCTCCTGGCGTTGATCGGTCTGCTCGTCCTCGTCTTGAACCGGACCCGGGAAGCCTCGGTGGTGCCCGAGACGGTCGTCGATGACGACGTGGCGCCCGATTTCGACGAAACCGACGCAGCCCAGTCCGTCGATGAGACCACCGCCGCCTCGGGCGCCCCCGGCGCCACCACCGGAGGGGCCCACATCCGCCCGGATGACGTCGAGCCCGCACCTCCCCCGGAGCCCTCTGGTGAACCGGTGCCGGACGACCATCCGGAGCCCGAGTCCAATAGCGAACGGTGACCAGGACATCGTCGTCTTGGCAAACAAGGGGATCAACGCGAAACTCGGAGCATGAGCACGGGCCCAGCGCAGCTGACACAAGAGCTGGCGGCCGAGTGGAGAGAGCGGGCCGCCTGTTCGGGTTACCGCCACACGCTCTTCTTCCCCGTCGGCGACACGGATGCGTCCACCGTCGATCGCGCCCTCGAGATCTGCCTTGGCTGCGCTGTCATCGATGACTGCCTCGAATATGCCCTGGAGACGAATCAAAGGGCAGGGATCTGGGGCGGCACCACCGAGGAGGAGCGGCGGTCGCTGCGGCGAAAGTGGCTGGCCACGCGGCGTCGCGTCGGCTGACTCACTGAGAGGAACCCGAGCTGAACGGCACCAAAAGGGCCATTCTGGGGGTGGCTCTTTTGTTCTTCGTGAACGGGGTCGTCGTCGGAAGCTGGCTTCCCCGTCTCCCCGAGATCAGGGACCGGCTCGGGATCGATCTCGGCGCGCTCGGCCTCACCCTCGCTCTCGGTGGGCTCGGATCCCTGGTGGGGTCCTCGTTGAGTGGGCTGGTGGTGGGGCGCTTTGGCGCTCGCCGCACTGCTGTGGTCGCCGGGGCCGCCGTCTATCTCGTCCTCCCCCTGATCGCGATCGCCCCTGTCGCGGTCGTGCTCGCCCTGGTCTTGGCCGTCATCGGGTTCATCGACGCCCAAGCCGACGTCGGCATGAACGCTGTCGGCGTCCGGGTCGAGGAGGCGGTTGGCCGATCGGTGATGACGAGGCTGCACGGGTTGTGGAGTCTGGGCACGCTGATCGGGTCTGGTGCGAGCGCTCTCACCGTCCTGTTCGGCCTCGGTCTGGGTACGCAGCTCCTGATCGTCTCCGTGATCGGCGTCGGATCGGCTCTCTACGCCGGGCTCCTGATCCCAGATGCGGCACCTCGTCGTCGCGAAGGCGAGCGGTCGGGCCGGCTCGCCGTCGGGCTGATGCTGGCCGGGGCGTTCGCCGTCTTCATCGAGGGAGCGCCCTTCGACTGGAGTGCCCTTTACCTCGTCGACGTCACCGGCAGCAGTGAGGCCCTTGCCGGGGCGGGTGTCATCGTCTTCACGGCGGGCATGCTGATCGGGCGGCTGGCCGGTGATCACGTCGTCGACCGATTCGGGGCGATCCGTACCCTCAACGCCGGAATCGTATTGTCGGTGGTGGCGCTGTTCGTCGTGATCGGCCCGCAACAAGTCGTGGCCGCACTGGTCGGGTTCGCGTTCTGGGGGCTCGGGATCTCGGTCGCCCTGCCCGTCCTGTACAAGTTGGCCGGCTCACATCGCTCCTTCGGCGAAGGCTCCGGATTGGCTGCACTCACCGTCGGCACTCGTCTCGGGTTCATGGTCGCCCCGGCGCTGATCGGTGTCGCCGCCACCACCTGGAGCCTCCCCGTGGCATTGGGCGTGATCGTGACGCTCGCCGCCGCCGCCTCGCTTCTCGCCGTCCGTCTCACCCTTGGCCCGCCCACGCCGGCGGGGGATTCCCTTCCCGGACCGGGGGTCTCATAATGTGTGCTCAACCGACCCGGGAATTGGCATGAACAAGCAGGCCGAATATGTCATGCGCACCGTCGAGGAGCGTGGGATCAGATTCATCAGGCTCTGGTTCACCGACGTCCAGGGGTTCCTCAAGTCGGTCTCGATCAGCCCCGCAGAGTTGGAGGTGGCCTTCGAGGAGGGCATGACCTTCGACGGGTCGGCCATCGACGGCTACGCCCGCATCCAAGAGGCCGACATGCTGGCCAGACCCGACCCCTCGACGTTCGGCGTCCTCCCCTGGCGCACGGAGCAGCAGGTGGCCCGCATGTTTTGCGACATCGCCACCCCCGATGGCGAGCCGTTTTCAGGCGACCCGCGCATAGTCCTCAAACGAAACCTTGGCCGCGCCTCCGAGATGGGCTACAACTTCTACGCCGCGCCTGAGCTCGAGTTCTTCTACTTCAGGGACTCCGGACCGGAGCCGGAGGTGCTGGACCACGGCGGCTATTTCGACCTGACCCCGCTCGATGTGGCCCAGGACTACCGGAGAGACACGATCAATGCGCTCGAGCAGATGGGCATCCCCATCGAGCACTCCCATCATGAGGTGGCACCGAGCCAGCATGAGATCATCGCCCGGTATACCGATGCGCTGACCATGGCCGACACCATCATGACCTCGCGTCTGACCGTCAAGGAAGTCGCCCTCAAGCACGGCATTTACGCGACTTTCATGCCGAAACCACTCGAAGAGCACGACGGCTCGGGCATGCACCTGCACCTGTCGCTCTTCGAGGACGACGTCAACTCCTTCCACGAACCCGGGACGCCCGGAGGTCTTTCGAAGATCGGCCAGGCGTTCATCGCCGGCCTCCTCCGTCACGCCGCCGAGATGACTGCGATCACCAACCAGTGGGTCAACTCGTACAAGCGTCTCGTCGACGGATTCGACGCCCCGATCTACATCTCCTGGGCCCGCAACAACCAGTCGGCTCTGGTGAGGGTCCCGACGGTGAAGAAGGGCAAGCCGTCCAGTGTCCGGGTGGAGTATCGGGCGGCCGACGCCGCCTGCAACCCCTACCTGACTCTGTCGGTGATACTCGCCGCCGGGCTTGCCGGCATCCGAGAGGGCTACGAGCTGCCCCCCGAGATCTCGACCAACATCCATCTCATGACCCCGGCCGAGCGCGCCGCTGCCGGGGCGAAAAGGCTCCCCGAGACCTTGTCGGAGGCACTCGACCTCATGGAGGGCTCGGAACTGATCGCAGAGGCCCTCGGCGAGCATGTGTTCGACTGGTTCCTCCGCAACAAGCGCAAGGAGTGGGACCGCTACCAGCACCACGTCTCACGTTTCGAGCTCGAGAGCTATCTGCCCGTCCTGTGAACGTCGCCGTCCATCCAGCCAATTGCTCAGAAGGCATCCTGGATGGGTTGCTCCTGGCCGGGACCACCCATGTCGAGGCCCCCGATCTCGTCCCCGAGGACCGAGTGATCAACGACGCCGACATCCTCCTCGTCGAGCTCGGCGACCAGCCGATCCGGCGTCTGCGGGAGGTGAATCGGATCATCGAAGAGATCGGGCTCCCGGTCGTCCTCGCTATCTCCCTCGATCAGCTAGCGCTCATCGAGTCGGCGAGCGGCATCTCTGATTTCATAACCACCCCGGTCGATCCGCTCGAGCTCAGGCTGCGGGTGCATCGACTGACGAGGGAGGAGCCGGGAGACGACCTCGTGGTGTTCAAGGACCTCGAGCTGAACACGCTCAATTACCAGGCGACTCTGGCTTCAAAGCCCATCGACCTCACGTTCATGGAGTACGAGCTGCTCCGTTTCCTGGTCCAGAACCCGATCCGCGTCTGGTCCCGGGAACAGCTCCTCTCCAAGGTCTGGGGCTACGACTACTACGGCGGCGCGCGAACCGTCGACGTGCACATTCGCCGCCTCCGCTCGAAACTCGGCGAAGAGCGTTCCTCCTGGATCACCACAGTTCGCTCGGTGGGCTACCGCTTCGGTTGAAACCGGAAGGATCAGCAGCAGCTCCGGATACCGGCTCAATCGCATCAGGTTCGCCCCAACAGGTCTCGACCGACCACAATTGACGCATGGGTTTTCGCACCAAACAGGTACACGCCGGGGTCACTCCCGACCCGACCACAGGCGCACTCCTCACCCCCATCCACCAGTCGACGACCTTCGTTCAAGACTCGGTGGACGAGTACATGGGCAAGGGATACTCCTACAGCCGCGGAGGCAACCCCACGGTGCGCGCCCTCGAGGAGAAGTTGACCGCCCTGGAGGAGGGGCACGACACCACGGCATACGCCTCGGGAATGGCGGCCACAGTCGCCGTCTTCCTGGCCCTGCTCCGGGCAGGTGATCACGTGGTGATCGCCGATGTGGTGTACGGAGGCACCTACCGATTCGCCGATCAGTTCCTCACGCGGTTCGGGGTCGCCGTCACCTTCGCCGACGCCTCAAATCCGGGTGCCGTGGAAGCAGTGATGCGGCCCGAGACCCGGCTCGTCTTCACCGAGAGCCCGGCCAACCCAACGCTGAAGGTCACCGATCTGGCCGCCATCTCGGAGCTCACACGATCGACGGGCACCCTGCACGTGACCGACAACACCTTCCTGACCCCCTATTTCCAAAGGCCGTTCGAGCTCGGCGCCAACATCGTCATTCATTCCACGACCAAGTTCCTCGATGGCCACAACGCCACTCTCGGGGGGGCGGTCGTCGTCGACAGCCCCGAGCTCCAGCAGAGGGTGTCGTTCGCCAGGCTGTCCGCCGGCCTCGTGATGTCGCCGATGGTCGCCTGGCTGACGCTGCAGGGAGTCAAGACCCTGAGCGAGCGAATGGATCGACAGTCGGCCAATGCCCTGACCATTGCGCAATGGCTCCAGGAGCATCCCAAGGTCGACTACGTCAACTACCCGGGCCTCACCACTCACCCCCAATTCGAGCTCTCATCGAGCCAGGCGACCGGGTTCGGCGCCCTAGTGTGCTTCGAGGTGCATGGGGGGGCGGAGACCGGCAAGAAATTGATGGATGCCGTCGAGTTGTGGAGCCTCGCCGAGAACCTGGGCGCGGTGGAATCGATGATCACTCATCCGGTCACCATGACCCACGCCGCAGTCCCGGCTGAGGAACGGGTGGCGGCCGGCATCACCGACGGTCTTGTCCGGCTCTCGGTCGGGCTCGAAGACGTCGAAGACCTCATCGCCGATCTCGAATCGGCTCTCGATCGGGTCTGAGCTCAACGGGGTTGGCGGGCCCTGACCAGGGTATCCCGAGCGTATTTGCGCCCCTCGTCGGTGTCGACAGGGCGATTCACCACCTCGGCCTCGATGATCTCCATGCCGTCGAGCCAGCCCAGCACCCCGGGCACATCCCACAGGAGCTCCGGATACTGGGGGCCTCCCCAACCTTCTGCGATGTTGGAGACGTCATGCCCGATCAGGAACAGCTCGCCTCCGGGCACCAGCCAGCCCTCCGCGTGACGCACTACCGTCTCGTAGTCAGGCGGTGTCAGATGCAGATAGGCGATGAGGATCAGGTCGAAACTCTGTTCGGGCTCCCAGGTCCGCACGTCGGCAACGACGAACTCGACGTCTTCCGACTGTGCCCTGCCCTTGTCGACGGCTACCTCGGAGAAGTCGACCGCGGTCATGTCCCAACCCAGTGAAGCCAGCCAGATCGAATTGCGTCCCTCTCCGGCGGCCAGATCGAGCCCTCTGCCGGGTGGGGTTCCACCCAATCGGTCGGCTACGAACAGATTGGGTGTGACCGACCAGAGATGGTCGTGATCCCGATACCGCTCATCCCAGTCGGCGGCGTCCACGACTAGCCGAATTCGATGTCCTGGGCCAAGGGCAGGTCATCTCCCCAGTTGATGGTGGTGGTCTGTCGGCGCATGTATGCCTTCCAGGCGTCGGACCCGGCTTCGCGGCCGCCTCCTGTTTCCTTCTCCCCGCCGAAAGCGCCACCGATCTCGGCACCCGAGGTACCGATGTTGACGTTGGCGATGCCACAGTCGGAGCCCCCGGCGCTGAGGAATCTCTCCGCGCTCCGGACCGACTCGGTGAAGATGGCAGATGACAGGCCCTGCGTCACGCCGTTCTGGATCTCGATTGCCTCCTCGAGGGTGTCGAATTCGATCACCCACAGAATCGGGGCGAAGGTCTCCTGCTGGGTGATCGACGCCTCTTTGGGCACCACCGCAATAGTGGGCTCGACGAAGAATCCGGGTCGATCGAGGCGGTTGCCTCCGGTGACGATCCGTCCTCCCTGTTCTCGGGCGATGTCGAGGGCTCCCATCATCTGCTCGACGGCTCGCTCCCCGACCAGTGGCCCCATGAGCGTGCCCGCCTCCAGCGGGTCGCCGATCTTGACCTGCCTGTAGGCGTCGGTAAGACGGCTCACCATCTTGTCGGCTACCGCACGATGAACGAGAAGACGGCGGAGACTGGTACATCTCTGCCCGGCGGTGCCGACCGCGGAGAAGAGAGTGGCCCGAACCGCGAGGTCCAGATCTGCGTCATCCATCACGATCACGGCGTTGTTGCCACCGAGCTCGAGAATGGTCCTGCCCATCCGCTGCGCAACGGCAGGGCCGACTATGCGGCCCATGTTGCACGATCCGGTGGCGGAGATGAGTGGGAGCCGGGTGTCCTGGTTCATCCGGTTTCCCACTGTGGCCCCATCTCCGACGACGAGGTTGAACACTCCCTCGAATCCACTGCCCTCCATCACCTCCTGGGCGATGCGGGTGACGGCGATCGCGGTGAGCGGAGTCCGCTCCGACGGCTTCCAGACCACGGTGTCGCCGCAGACTGCGGCGAGGGCGGAGTTCCACGACCAAACTGCGACGGGGAAGTTGAAGGCGGAGATCACTCCAACCGGCCCGAGCGGGTGCCAATGCTCGTACATCCGGTGATTGGGCCGCTCCGATGGCATGGTCGTCCCGTAGAGCTGCCGGGAGAGACCTACGGCGAAGTCACAGATGTCGACCATCTCCTGCACCTCGCCGATTCCCTCGGGGAGGATCTTCCCAACCTCGAGCGTGACCAGGGCGGCAAGTGGCTCGATGTTCTCCCGCAAGGCGTCTCCGAGCCGGCGCACGTACTGGCCGCGCTTGGGGGCCGGCACCAGACGCCACCTCTCAAAGGTCTGTACCGAATGCGCAGCCACCCGGTCGTAATCCTCGGCCGAAGCCATCCCCACCGTCGCCAGCGTCTCGCCGGTGCTGGGGTTGATCACTTCGATCGGCTCCCCGCCGGGCTCGAGCCATTCGCCGGCAAACACGCCACTGTTGTGGCTGTCGAGACCCAGGGCCCCGAAGATCTCTTGCTTGTTCATCTTGCTGCCACCACCTCTATCTCCACGAGAAAGCCACCGGGGAGCGCAGCCGCCTGAATGGCGGAGCGCGCCGGGGGCTCGGTGCCGAAATAAGAGCCATAAACGTCGTTGACCTTGGGATAGTCGGCCATGTCGGCCATGAATATGGTCGTCTTTACGATGTCCTCATAGGCCAGGCCGAGATCACCGAGGATCACCCCGATGTTGTCCATGACCTGCCGGGCCTGCACCTCGACGTCATCGGGCCGGCGCTCACCGGTGGCCGGGTCCAGGGCGACCTGCCCGCTCAGGAAGACGAGCCCACCGGCCTCGGTGGCGAAGGAATATGGGCCGATCGCCTTGGGCGCGGACGGGGTCGAAAGAACTTGCTTGGGCAACGAGGGCTCCTGGTAGGTACCCCGCTGAGGGTACCCCCGGGGGAGACCCAACCCTCAAGCGGCGTCAGGAGAAGGAGTTGCCGCACCCGCAGGTGCGAGTGACGTTGGGGTTGTTGATGGAGAACCCCGCTCCCATCAGACCATCCTTGTAGTCGAGGGTCGAGCCCTTGACCATCTCGGCGCTCTGCGGATCGACGACGACCCTGACGTCGCCGAACTCCTCGACGATGTCGGTGTCGTCGATCTGGCTGTCGAAGAACATCTCGTATGAGAACCCACTGCAACCACCGGGACGGACCGCCATGCGAAGTGCGAGCCCTGGCTCGCCTTCGGCGGCGATCAACTCACCGATCTTGGATACGGCGAAGTCGGTGACCTCGACCGTCTTCTCGGGTTTGTTCGACTTGATGCTGAGGATTTGTGTCATTGAATTGAACTCTGATCCTGAACCTGGTGGCCTGTGTCACCCATAATAACCGTCTCCAGCCCCTGGACCATTCCCCCTATATCGGTAGTGGAAATTACCATTGGGAGGGCAATGGTCACCCGTGACGATGTCATCAAGACGCTCGAAGGTGTGCGCGACCCGGAGTTGGGCGGCAACATCGTCGAGTTGGGGATGGTCACCGATGTCGGCATCACCGACACCTCGGTCGAAGTCGGGATCGCCCTAACCGTTGCCGAATGCCCCCTGCGAAACCAGATCGAGAACGACACCAGGCGCCGGGTGCAGGCCATGCCCGGGGTGGATCACGTGGAGGTGCGAACCACCGCGATGACCAAGAAGCAGCGCGCCGGCTTGATGTCGATCGCCAGGGCGAGGGCCAGAGCGGGCGCCGAGCCGACCCAGGTCTCCCCGACCACGCGGGTCATCGCCATCGGATCGGGGAAGGGTGGCGTTGGCAAGTCATCGGTCTCGGTCAACGTCGCCGTCTCAATGGCGCAAGCCGGTTTCCGTGTTGGTCTTCTCGACGCCGACATCTGGGGCTTCTCGACGCCGCGAATGCTCGGTGTCGAGAACCGGTTGGAGGCGGATCAGGACAGCAAGCTGATCGCGCCTGTCGACGCTCAGGGCGTGAAGCTCGTTTCGACCGGGCTCATCATCGAGACCGAGGAAACCGCCCTTATGTGGCGCGGGCTCATGCTCTCCAAGGCCCTGGAGCAGTTCCTCAAGCAGGTGGAGTGGGGCGAGCTCGACTACCTGGTGATCGATCTTCCCCCCGGCACCGGCGACATCCAGATGGCGCTAACCCGGATGCTGCCCCAAGCCGAGATGGTCGTGGTCACCACCCCACAACGGGCGGCGCAGAAGGTGGCAATCCGGGTGGCCGATATGGCGCGGCGATCACATATGCCGATCGTCGGTGTCATCGAGAACATGGCCGGTCTCGCCTGCGCCTGTGGCCGCGTCCACGATGTCTTCGGTGAGGGAGGTGGCCGCGAGCTTGCCGACGAACTCGGCGTCCCTCTCATCGCATCGATTCCACTCGACCCCGAAGTCGTCCCCGGAGGCGATCATGGAAAGCCCGTGGTAACCACCGGGACCGGGTCACCCGCGGGTATCGCGATGCGTGACGCCGCCGCCCGCCTCGTCGAGCTGGTGCCCCCCGCCGATCTCGAGACCTGCACCGGGCGCATCGCCAAGATCCTCACCGAGTTGGAGGAATTGCCGGCCTGACGCGGGTCGTCAGCCCCCCGAATCCGCGGGGTTCTAACCGATCAGGGGACCACCGTCTGACCGCTCAAGATCCGGTAGGCATAGGCCGTGGCGATGATCGTCACCGGGATGGCCACGATGAGGCCGATCCCACAGAGGAGGGCGCCGACGAAGAGGGCCAGGATCGAGGCGAAGAAGAGCCCGACCACGGAGCCGAGATGCTGATTCACCAGGGCAAAGCTGGCCTTGATCGCATCGAAGGCCGGAAGCCCCCTGTCCAGGATGAACTGATAGGTGAACATGGAGTAGAAGATCAAGATCAGCCCGGGGATGATGCATAGGATCAGACCGATGGCGGTCCCGATCGCCAGCAGGATCGCGGCGAGGACGACCTGACCGAGGTGCTCCGTCGACAGGAACGTGCTGAGATCGATCCTCTCTCCCTTGGTGATCTCCAGGGCCCCACGCACCACCGCGGCCTGGATGAGAAGGCTCACCAGAGCGCTGAGGAGGGAGAAGAACAGGTATCCGACCCCGAAGAACATGCCGACTCCGATGTCGTCCGGATTTGTCATCTCCCCGAAGCCTCCGACGAAGAGCGAGGCGATGAAGTTCACCGCCCCGGCGACCACGATGAAGATCAACATCGCGATCAGGATGGGGCCTAGGTTCTCCTGGAACTTCTTCCATCCATAGTTGAAGGCGTCGCCGACCCGGAACGGGGTGCCTCCCGGCAGCGGCGGTGGGGGCGGAGGCGGCGGTGCAGGCGGAACCGCCGGGTCGCTTGGAGGAGTTGGGGGGATCGGCTCGATCTGCCCTCCGGAATCGGGCGGGATGGGCGGTTCGGTGGTCATTCTGTCGTCTCCGCTGTCAGGTGGCCGAGAGAGTAACGAGTAACGATCATCCGCGACGACCAGGTCGCCACAGTCTCTAATTGACTAGTCACATTGTGTGCGAATCCGAACTGTCCTTTCGCCACCACTCTCCGTAACCGAAGATGCCTTAAGAACGTGCCTCGGTGCGTGGGGGACAGGGGCAGGGAGGCCCGATCGGAAGAGGACCCGAAAGGGTCCTCTTTCGGCGTTCAGTGGCAGATCAGCAGAGACCCCGAACCAGGGGATACGGGTTCACCGCTCCACCGCCGCCGGGGTGATACTCGAAATGGAGATGAGGAAGGAACTCGGGAGCGTTGCCCGATGACCCGTTGTATCCGATCACCTCGCCCTCAGACACCGACTGTCCTTCGCTGACCGCGAAGCTCTCCAGATGGGCGTAGAAGAAGGTGTCGCCACCGCCGGAGCGGAGCCAGATGGCGAGACCACTCAAACTGCCATCGGTGAGTCTTTCGATCGTCCCCGAGTAGATCGCGACGATCGGCGTGTTCCTTGCCGCGATCATGTCCACGCCCTGGTGGGAACGGCCCCCCGATCGGGCGTCGCCCCAGGAATCTGAGAACGAGACGGCTCCGGCCACCGGACATGCCCCGCCACTGGATGCCGGTGGAGGTGGTGAGATATCGGGCGTCTCTTCGGGTGGCGTCGTTGTTTCCGTCGGCGCCCCCGGTTCGCCTTCGGTGGCGTCAGGTGAGCCTGGGTTTGTTGTCGTCGTGGCGTTGCGGGCCGCCTCCTCCGCAGCCCGACGGGCAGCCTCCTCGGCGGCGCGACGGGCCGCTTCCTCAGCGGCCTGTTGTGTGACCAGGCCGTCATATACCGCCTGAGCCTCGACCAATTGTCCCTGGAGATCGCCTGCCTTCGCCTCCAATTCGGCGGTGAGAACCTCCTGCTCGGCGGAAGCCTCCTCGAGACGACCGGTCTGGCGGTCGAGCTCCTCCCGGAACGACCGCAGCTGGTTGATCACATCGGCATCGTTGCCGGTGACATTTCTCAGGTACTCGACGCCGGCCCCGTAACTCTCGTCGCTCGCCGAGAACAGGACCTGCATCGACGCGGCAGTAGACGATCCCATGTACATCTCGACTGCTACCTCTTCGAGCTTCTTCTCTGTCTCGACGATCTTCACCCTCGCCAATTCGATCGAGGCGGTGAGGTCGGTGATCTCCCGGTCGAGAGCGAACTGGTGGGCCCAAGCGTCTTGGACCTCGTCACCCAAAGCCTGTGCTTCGGCCATTATCTCGTTGACCTCGCCACGGGCGCGGTCGATCTCCTCGTCGGTTACTTGGGCAATGGCAGGCAGTGCCAAAGCCATGACGAGCAGGGCCAGCAGGGTCCGGGCGAATCGTGTCACGTGGGGTTGGTAGGCAGTGCGACGAGTTCGTGCCCGGAAGAGGCTATCCGCCCTTCCTCAAACAGCAACACCAGGTGGGCATCCACGGAGCGGGCGGCTAGCGGGTACAGGACCCGATCGACCTCCCGATACACCACCTCGACAATCTCATCGACGGACCCGGCGCCGCCGCGGATGGCGTCGAGGATCTCCTCATGTCGCTGTCGGCGATGCTCCAGATACCAGTCGATCACGCGATCGGGATGGTCCATCTCCTCACCGTGACCGGGATTGAGTCTGCTCAGGCCGGTCCCATGGAGTTTCTCCAGAGATGCCAAATAGCTACCCATGTCTTCCACCATCACCGAGGATCCCCCCATTATGTGATCCCCGGTGAACAGAACGTCGGCCAATCGGAAACAGAGATGGTCATCGGAATGGCCCGGAGTGTGAATCACCACAAGTCTGGTCTGGCCGATATCGAGCACCGACCCGTCGCCGATGCGGAGGTCGGGGTCGAAATCGGGGCCTGGCGCGTAGCCATATGCGGGAACACCCAACTCCCGAGCCAGCGCGTTGGCCAGCGGGGCATGGTCGATGTGAGTGTGCGTGACCAGGACTCCTAGTGGTGTCAGTCGTGCCGCCTGGTCCAGGATCCGGTCCCGGTGGAGAGCGTCCACCGGCCCGGGATCGATCACGATGTATTCACCGCCGTCATCCACGAGCCATGTGTTGGTCCCGGGCCCAGTGAATGGACCCGGGTTGTTGGCGAGGACGCGCTGTATTCGCATCACGCGTCGGCAGGGAGGTGGACAGGCACGAAGCTGCCATCCTCCATGCGCCGGGGCGCGACGAGGGAGCGGCCCTCGGCGCCCTCAGCGGCAGAAAGGGCATCGGAGACCGTCGTTCTTCGATCCAGCCAGCGGAGATGGGCAATGGTAGGAAGGAACATCTCCAATTCGCCGTCGGCGTGGATCGCAAGGGCGTCCCCGGGCGTAATCCAAGTGTGCTCGACCAGCTCATCGCGATCGAGGCGGATGTCCGGCGTGTCTTCAGCGTCTGCCAGGTAGAAGCGGGTGTCGTACCGGGTCGGGGCGTCCTCCGGGGTAACCCACCTGGAGACGAGAGTGAGAGCAGACGCGTCCAGCTGGATCTGGATGCCTCGCATAGCCGACAACAGACGCTCCCCGCGCCCTTCCGGCGCGGACACCACTCCGTCGACCGTCAACGCGAGCCCGGTCTCTTCCGCAAGCTCGCGAAGAGCCGCGGCGCGGAACGTCTGGTCGGGGTGTTCACCGGGCACGACTTCGCCGGCGAGATCAGAGTCGTCCACCGGGTCGACCGCCCCCCCAGGAAAGACGGTGAGGCCACCGAAAAACCCACGATTCCGACGGCGCACCATCAGCACCTCGATCCCGTCCCCGGAATCCCTGATCAGCATGACCGTGGCCGCCGGGCGGGCCTCGACGGGGAGCGCCTCCATCCCGGCATCCTACGGACGCGGATCGACCTGGCAGACTTGCCCCTGGTGCCTTCGAGCGACAATCCGTACCGTGACCTCCCGCCGGTCGATCAGGTGGCCGATGGGCTCGGGGAGACCGGTGTGCCCCGGCCATTGGTGGTGGATTGCGCCCGGTCGGCTCTCGACCTGGCCCGCAGCGAGATCGCCCGTGGCGGTGAACCCGACGTGAATCGCATCGCTGCCGACCTCGTTGCCGGTTTGCAGCGGTCGGCAACCCACAAAGTGATCAACGCCACCGGGGTCCTCCTCCATACCAATCTTGGCAGAGCGCCTCTCTCCCCGCGTGCCGCCGAAGCGGCGCTGCAGGCAGCTGTCTCCTACACCAATCTCGAACTGGATCTGACCACGGGTGGCCGTGGTGGTCGCGGGGCGTATGTCCGAGCCCTGCTCCGAGCCCTCACCGGTGGCGAGGACGCCTTCGTGGTCAACAACAATGCGGCCGCGGTGCTGCTCGCCCTCGCTGCCACCGCTTCGGGCCGCGCAGTTCCCGTGGCCAGAGGCGAGCTGATCGAGATCGGCGGGTCCTTCCGGCTACCTCTGGTGATGGAAGCGGGCGGTGCTCGATTGGTCGAAGTCGGGACTACCAACCGCACCCGACTCGATGACTACCTGACCGCGCTCCAGATCCATGATTGTGGCGCCGTGTTGAAGGTGCATCCCTCCAACTATCGGATCGATGGATTCGTCACCGAGGTGCCAATCGGAGACCTGGCTGCGTTGGCTCGTGATCGAGGGATCCCACTGATCCACGACCTTGGCTCCGGCCTCTTGGATGCCGCGACTCCGTGGCTAACCAACGGGACGCCTCCCTGGCTGTCCGCCGAACCTGGGGCCCGTCAGTCGATCGCGGCAGGAGCAGACCTGGTTGCTTTCAGCGGCGACAAGCTGGTCGGTGGGCCGCAGGCCGGCATCATCGTCGGCTCGGCCGACCTGGTGGACCGGCTCCGGCAGAACCCGCTGGCCCGAGCCCTGAGGATCGACGCCATGACCGAGGCCGCCCTAACGGCCACCCTCGAGGCATATGCCGGTGGGGAAGCAGATCAAATCCCGATCTGGCACATGCTGACGCTGACTGAGACGGAACTGGCGGCCAGGGTCGACGACCTCGCCTCCCGGGTCGGAGGAGCGGCCCGACGGGGGGAATCGGTCACTGGAGCGGGAAGCCTGCCTGGAGTGCGCATTCCGACACCGCAGATCGTCCTCGAGGATGAGGACCATCTCCATGGCCGCCTACTCGACTCCCCGCACCCGGTCCTGACCCGGAGGACGGACAAAGACCTGATTCTCGATCTGAGGGCCGTGGCAATGGAAGACGACGACGTGATCGCAGACATGGTGGCGGGTTGCCGCTGATCGGGACCGCAGGCCACGTCGATCACGGCAAGTCGACCCTGGTCCAGGCACTCACCGGCCATGACCCCGATCGTTGGGTCGAGGAGAAGGAACGCGGGCTGACCATCGACCTGGGGTTCGCCTGGACCACGATGGAGCCTGTCGGTGAGGTCTCCTTCGTCGACGTGCCCGGTCATGAGCGGTTCCTGAAGAACATGTTGGCCGGGATCGAGGCGATCGACGTCGCCCTGTTCGTCGTCGCCGCCGACGAGGGCTGGATGCCCCAAACCGAGGAGCATCTGGCGGTGCTCGACCTCCTCGGCATCGATTCCGGTGTCGTCGCCCTGACCAAGATCGACGCGGTCAGCCCCGAAAAAGTCGGCATTGCCGAAAGCGAGATCCAGCAGAAGCTGACGGGCACGACGCTTCAAGACGCGCCGATCATCCCGGTCTCGGCCAGGACCGGCGAAGGCATGGACCGCCTGCGAGAGGAGCTGGTGGTGCGGCTGGCCGGAGTCAAACACGCAGGCAGCAGACCGCGTCTTTGGGTGGACCGTGCCTTTTCGGTGCATGGGGCAGGCACAGTGGTCACCGGCACGTTGATGGAGGGGCCGATGAGGGTCGGGGACGACCTCGAGTTGCTGCCGGGTCGAAGACGAACCCGAATTCGGGGGATGCAGAGCCATGAAAAGGAGATCGTCGTGGCCGACCCGGGTCGAAGACTCGCCCTGAACCTGACCGGGTTGGATCGATCAGACACGCCGCGGGGGACGATGCTGGGCCTACCGGGACAGTGGGACCTGTCGGCACGGTTCGTCGCGAAAATGACGGCAGCCCGGTACGTCCAAGATCTAACCAGCAAAGGCGCCTATCAGGTCCATCTCGGCAGCGGCGCCCATGCCGCAACGATCAAGCGGCTCGAGGGAGGCTATGCCCTCATCGAGGTCCCCGCCGCCGTTCCCATCAGAACCGGTGATCGTTTCATCTTGCGCGAATCCGGTCGTCGTCAGGTGGTGGCCGGAGGCGTCGTCGTCGACCCCGCGCCCGGTCCCCCGGCCCGGGCGGTGCGGACCGCTCCGCGGATCGACCCCTTTGGTGGGAAAGACGACGTCGCCACCGCGCTCCTGGGGCTACGCGGCATGGACGATCTGGCGCGTCTCGCCGCTCATAGCGGTGGTGGGCAGCCCGTGGGATCGGTTCTGGTGGGCACAACCGCATTGACCCGCGAGCAGTTCGACGATCTCCGCTCTCAGGCGGAGGCGATGGTGGCCACGCACCACGACCAGCATCCGCTCCGGCCGGGCATTCCCCTGGCCACACTCGCCGCCAATCTCGGCATCTCCCGCGAGCTGGCCGGGCGGCTGGTGAGCGACAGCGATGAAATCGAGCGCGATGGCCCCGACGTCTCGGCCCGACGTCATCAACCGAGCCTGGACCCGGATTCCCAGCAGAGGTGGGAGCGGGCCAGGGACCTGCTCGGAGAGAGCCTGGCGGTGCCTCACCCCGACGAAATCGGTCTGGGACGTGAACTGACCCATCTCCTGGTCAGAGACGGCATGCTGGTCCGTGTCAACGACGACCTCGTCTACCTGCCCGAGCAGATAGACGAGATCCAACACATGCTGGGCGACATGACCGGGCAGTTCACCGTGGCCGAGTTCCGTGACCATTCCGGTCTGTCGCGAAAATATGTGGTTCCCATCCTCGAGTGGGCGGACAGAGAAGGGCTCACCATCCGGCGGGGCGACGTGCGCCACCTTCGGTGAGCCCTGACTCCGAGCGCCGGCGGTCAACTGACCAGCGGCACGCTCCTTCTCTCGACTTCGGTGAGACCTCCCCAGATACCGAATGGTTCCCGGATCTGGAGGGCGTGTGTAGTGCAGGGAACCCGCACAGGACACACCCCGCAGATCGCCTTGGCCTTCATCTCTCTGCGCTCCCGCTCGTCTTTGCGCTCGAACGTTGAAGGCGGAAAGAAGAGAAAGGCATGACTCCCTCTGCAGAGGGCGTCGAGCTGCCAATCGTCCATGCCCGACAAACGGACTCCTCCCTGTCTAGCGACAACCGGCGGAAACCTACTCACGGTGTTGCCCGGCGGCAAGGAAGAAAATGGCAATTTCAATTTTCTGTTTTCGCGGTGCCCTTGGCGGGCTCGACCTCGAGGAACATCCCGTCGACACCGGAGACGAGAATCTCGGACCCGGCGGTGAGCCCGGCCTCACGGTGAGCGGTCGCCCGCCACCGTGCGCCCCTGACCTCGACCACCCCATCAGGGTCGAAAACGTCCAGGGAGACACCCCTCTCCCCGATCAGACCGTCACGCCCGATCGTCCTCGTCGAGAACCGCGCTCGTTGCACGGTGGGCATCGCGAGCAGGAAGAAGAAGAGAGCCGCCAACACCGAGGGCAGAACCAGATACCAGCGGGGGTCGATCTGACCTGAGCCGAAGACGAAGAAGGTCCCGGACAGCTGGAGCATCACCGCACCGGCGATGGTGAGGGCAAAGACCCCGCCCTTCTGGTAGGCGGCGGTGAGCAGAGCCCAGCCGAGCAGGGCGAGCGCCAAGGCCCACCACCTCACCGGGAGCGTGACGATTCCCCAGCCGGCAAGGAGGAGGGATATTGCGGCGACACCCGCGGCGACTCCGGGACCGATGGCGAAAAACTCGAACGAGGCAATCGTGAGACCTACGACCAGGAAGAAAAACGCTGCCTCGGGCGTGGCGGCGAGACGCCAAAAGCGGGTTGCCAATCCCGGCTGGCGAAACGTGACCTCCCGGAGGGTCACGCCATTCTCTAAGGACACCAAGGTCTCCACGGTGACAGGGCCGGAGGCGGTGTCGAAGGTGACCCCATCCAGATCCTGGAGGTATTGGCGGATGGTGGGCTGGAGCTCGAGCCGTGATTCCTCGGCTGTCATCGGTTGACCGACATTTGTCTGTTCGCCAGGGAAGACCGGGGTGAGATTCATCTCGGAGCCTGGGGAGATGGAGGCGTGCTCGAGGTCGAGGACGATCTGCCCGATTCCGCCGTTGGCTAGCGCCGGGGCCGGGCCGACCCAGGCCGCGACCGGCAGGGGCGGGCTCTCCAGAACCTGTTCCAGGGCGACTAGAGCTCCAGCATCGAGCACGGCTGGAGAATTGACCTGGAGGACGGTCAGGATCTGACCATCGGCCGCAGCCTCCTCGATCGAGGTGCGCATGAAATCGAGGGCCGAAGCGTCGAGCGGGCCACTGACGTCGATGACGTCGATACCAGCCTCGGCCCCGTCTTCACTCGAACAGGCGGCAACGACCAGAAGCAGACCGGTGATCAACAGGGCGCGACGCACGTGTCGGGAGGTTAGGAGTCGTCAGGGGGCAAGGATTCGGCCGCGCTTCCAACCATTAACGTCCGATTCATGCCAATGGGATTGGTCATCGCCGACACGGGATGGGTGGTCAATGACGTACTCGCCTCGCTGCCATCGGGTGACTGGGAGATCGAGGTGCTCGACGACCCAACTCAATCCGCCGCCAAGGTCGCCGAAACCGACCCGGACGTCGTGATCATCGACCTGCAAGTCAGGAACATGGGTGGCATGGCTGTGGTCCGCGAAATCAAGGCTTCGCTGGAAGGCGAAGAATTGCCCCGTCTCGTGATCCTCCTCGATCGGGAAGTCGACGGTTTTCTGGCCAAGCGAGCTGGCGCCGATGCGTGGGTAGTCAAGCCTTTCTCTTCACAACAACTGCGAGTCGCACTCAAAGGCTCCACCACCATCGGAGCGGGGAAGGGTTAGGCGGTTGCCCAGCCGCGGGTGTTGGTGACGAGCGTTTCGAAACCACACTTTTCGAGCAGCCCGAGATGCTCCTTCGGATCCTCGCCCGAGTGATATTCGATGAGCATCTCGATCCCGCCCTGCAGCAGCCACTCGGCCCCTGCCGAGTAGAGGTGCGGGATCACGGTCTTGGGGTCGACTCCGTCGTCGACGTGCAGATTCCCCACGTCGGCCCACCCTATCGACGCGTAGCTCCTCGTCAGCTCTGCAGTTAGCTGACACACCTCTATGAAGGCGACAGTGGCACCCTCCTCACTCAGGGTGAACCGCGTGCCGAGTACGCCGGCCGACCGACCTACCTGGAAAGGCGGTCGGTCATCCTGGATCAGGTCGGCACATCGGACACGTAGAACCGTCTCTTCGCGGGAGGGAGCAAAGCCCGCCGCCGAACAGAGGGACCCGATGTGGGGCCATGCGTACGGCACTCCGTAACAAGCCGGGGCGGGGAGAGAGCCGTCGGCGTAGCGATTCTCGACGTTCCACTCATCGAGCAGCGCAATGCAGACCTCCATGAGCCGACGCCCGTCATCGAGTTGATCAGGGCGGCAGATCAGCCATCGGATCTCAGCTGCGTCGGCGAAGTCCGGTGAGACCCCCGGCCCGTTGCCGAAGTGGTGGAGAAGGGCGGCGGCATGGAGTCTGTTCTGGTCGTCCGTCGCGACCAGGCACCGACGTTCGATCACCCACGGATCGACAGTCGACTCCAGCGGCTCACGCTCCAGCTGTGACATGACGGTGTTGACCGAGACGGCCACCCCTGGCAGCACGGCGGCGATGTGGAGATTGACCAGTTCGGTGAGTTGATCGCGATCGTGGCGCTCGAACGGCCGAACTCCGTGAGGCATGGCGGATCCTCCCTGAAACGGATGTCATTGGATGGAGCCGCTGCCGGTGCGGTGCGCGTCCCACCCTAATCATGGGGGCTAATGATCCAGGGGAATTATCACGCTGGAGATGAGCGGGAGAATGGAGATGTTGGATCATCCACGGAATCCAGAGGCTTCGATTATCGGCCGGCCCAAGAAGAGCGGAGTGCCAACCTAGAGACATGGACGCCCCGGAGCTGCTTGCAGTGAAACGGGCTCTGGCCGGCAGCATCGAGCCGAGCACAGTCGTGCTCGTGGAAGGGGCGAGCGACCAGGTCGCGCTGGAAACCTTGGCCAGGCGCCGACGTCGAGATCTGACTGTGGAGGGAGTGACCATTGTCCCCATGGGAGGAGCGACGACAATCGGCCACTTCCTGGACCTGCTCGGTCCCCACGGACACGACTACCGACTCGCCGGTCTCTGTGACGCCGCGGAGGAAGGCGACTTCCGACGCGGGTTGGAGCGGGCCGGTATGGGCGTCTACCTCACGCGCCAGGACATGGAGTCAAACGGGTTCTTCGTCTGCGTCTCCGACCTGGAGGAAGAGTTGATCCGTGCCGTTGGCCCCGAAGCCGTCATCGACATCATCGAGGACCAAGGTGAGCTCGGCTCCCTTCGCATTCTCCAGCGACAGCCCTACCACCGCGACCGGGCTGTCGAACAGGTTCTCTGGCGATTCATGGGAACGCGATCTGGGCGGAAAGCGAATTACGCCCGCCTGCTGGTCGCAGCTCTCGACCTCGATCGGGTCCCGCGACCGCTGGACGGTGTCCTCGATTACGTGTGACCGCTCGACGTCAGAGCCTTACAGAATCCTTGTGATCTCGAGCGTCAGGTGAAGGAGGCCGACCAATGCTGCGGCTGCGGCAAATCCCGAGCCGAGCCGACGCTGAATCGGGGTTGGCTCGGTGAGACCCCTGGCCCGACCTACCCACCACCAGAGCGTTACCAGTGCCGTGGCACACACGAAGACGGCAGTCCAGACCGGTGATTGGGTGTGATCGGCGAAGCTCGGCAAGAACTGAAACACCAGACCGAGCGGAACAATCAACAGACCGACCGCAGTGACGGCGCCATAGAAGACGATTTGCCCCGTTCGGTCTCCTCGCGGCAGCCGACGATCGAGGAATCGATCGAACAGATAGACACCCACCCCGAAAACAAACATCAGAGCCAGCAGCATCCCGAGATCGACTGCCGGTCCTTCGAGGATGTCGAAATCCGGGTTGTCGGACGTCACCAGTTGGAACCCGCCAATGGCTACCGCCCCGACTCCGACCATCGCCGACCGCTTTGGGATCCACGGTTTCATCACCACCCACACCGGTGCCGCGGCCAACCCGCCGAAAATGCCACCGAATATCAGCAGTCCCAGTGTCCCGTCGACCGTGAAAAACCCCACTTCGTTGCCGTTCTCGGTGAAGCGCCCGATCGCCTCGGGGTGCAGGACGCGGCTGAGGAACATGACCAACCTCCCACCGAAGCCAAGAATCACGATTCCGGAGACGAGGCTGGCGATTCCCCCGACGGAGACGTCGCGGAAGATCTCCGTCATTACCCGTCGGGCACTGCGCGGAGGTGTGGGCGCCCGAGCATCAGTTGGTTGCGCGCTCGCCATCCTCTACTCCTGCCGCACACTCATGACCGTCAAGCTATTCGTCGCCCAGGACAGGTGCCGGCGAAAGGCCCCTCCCTCTGCGATGAAGTCTCAAGCGCGAATCAGGGCCAGCTTTGCGGATAGCCCTGACCTGGAGTTTCTGAGTCGGGACGGCGGGATTCGAACCCACGACCTCAGCGTCCCGAACGCTGCGCGCTACCAAGCTGCGCCACGTCCCGATTGAGCTTCGAATGGTAGGCGAGGCACGGAACCAAGCCCATTCCGTTGCCGAAAAGAACTTCTTTCCTCCCGGCGAACCCGAGATACGCTTATCTCGCTGGCGAAGACAGCTCAGGGGAGGATGATGACCGCGTATGACGCCCGGCTCCGATTGGACGGAACCGACGAAACCCCGATCAGTGTTCTGATCGACCTCAGCGACGATCGCCTCACCATGATGGCGGGGGAGATCGAAGTCGGCGATTGGGCGCGCGACGAGATACGGATCTCCGCCCTGCCTGACGGGTTCCACGTCCGTGCCGAGGGGGAGGAGATCATCCTGGACGTGACCGACGATGCCCAATTCGCCCTCGACCTGGGGTTGCGCAACGCCCCACCGCTCCTCCGACGCCGCATGTCCGCCTTGCTCCGGAACGAAGGGCCGACGGAAGGATCACCCCCGGCCTAGAGCAACTCGGCGATTTGAACGGCGTTGAGGGCGGCGCCCTTGCGCAGATTGTCGCCAACCACCCAGAGATTGATGCCGCCCGGGTGACCCACGGTGGGGCGGATCCGACCCACCAGCACGTCGTCGATCCCGGCTGAGTCCAGAGGCGTCGGCACTATGTCGGCCCAAACCTGGACTCCTGGCGCCGACTCGAGGATCTCGATCGCCTCGTCCGGCTCGATCGGGCGTTCGAAGCGAAGTGAAGCAACCACACCGTGGCCCACCAACACCGGCACCCGGACACAAGTCGGCTCCACATGGAGGCCAGGAATGTCGAGGATCTTCCTCGACTCATTGACCAGCTTCCACTCCTCGTCTGTGTAGCCCTGCTCGGAAAGGGACCCTGCGAGGGGAAGGACGTTGAAGCCGATCGGTCTGGCGTAGAGGGATGGTTTCGGATCCTCCCACCCGCCGGTCATCAAGGAGTCGAGGTCGGGACGAAGGAGATCGGTCTGCTCAACGAGCTCGACCACACCCTGCTGACCGGAGCCGGAAACCGATTGGTATGACGTGGCCACCATGCTGCGAAGGCCGGCGGCCCGATGCAGAGGGCCGGCCACCATCATCAACGTCATGGTGGTGCAGTTGGGGTTGGCGATGATCCCGCGATGAGCCCCGACCGCGGCGTCGTTCACCCCGGCGACGATGAGAGGAACACTCGGGTCCATCCGGAAGGCTGAGGAGTTGTCGATTACGACCGCGCCGGCATCGGCGAATCGCCCAGCGTGAGCCCTGGAGCGATCACCACCGGCAGAGAAAAGGGCGATATCGACTCCGGTCGGATCGGCGGAGGAGAGATTTTCGATCTCCACCTCACCCCACCTGGTGTCGACTACGGAACCGGCGGAGCGTTCCGACGCCATCAGACGCAAAGACCCCAATGCGAAGTCCCTCGACTCGAGTATCGCCCTCATTGTGCGGCCCACCGCGCCCGTCGCCCCCGCCACCGCCACAACCCGGTCGCTCATACCCCCACCTCCTCGTAGGTGGCTGGAGGGTCGAAGGCCGTGTGAAGTGCGTTGACCGCTTCTTCGACCTCATCGGCCCTGACCACACAGGAGATCCGGATGGTGGAGGTAGAGATCATCTCGATGTTGATTCCGGCCGAAGCCAGGGTCTCGAACACCTTGGCGGCGACACCGGGATGGGATTTCATCCCGGCTCCGACCAGCGAGACCTTGGCGATGTCGGCATCCACGTCCACCGACTCGGCGTCGATCTCCCCCGCTACCTGCTTGGCAATGCGTTCCGCGTCGACCAAGTTGGCGCGTGGCACGGTGAAGCTGATGTCTGTGCTGCCGTCGTGTGAGACGTTTTGCACGATCATGTCGATGTTGACCCCCGCCGTGGCCAGCGACCCGAAGAGGGCGGCGGCGACACCTGGGCGGTCGGGCACCCGGTTCACCGTCACTTTCGCCTCCGACCTGTCGTGGGCGATGCCGCTCACGATGGCCTGCTCCATTGGGGACTCGCGCACCCATGTCCCTTCGCCGTCGTGGAACGATGATCTGACGTGAATTGGTATCTCGAAGTTGCGCCCGAACTCGACCGCCCGCGACATGAGTACGCCGGCACCGCCGGCGGAGAGCTCGAGCATCTCATCGAAAGGGATCTCGTCGAGTTTCATGGCATCGGGCACCATCCGCGGATCCGCGGTGAACACGCCGTCGACATCGGTGTAGATCTCGACGCTGTCCGCGCCCAGGGCCGCTGCCAGGGCGACGGCGGTGGCGTCGGACCCGCCCCGCCCTAGGGTGGTTATCTCCTTCGACTCGGGATCTACCCCCTGGAACCCGGCCACGATGACCACCCGTCCCTGGGCCAGGCTGTCTCGGACCCTGGTGCCTCGGATATCGAGGATCTTGGCCGATCCGTGGGAGGAATCGGTGAGGATGCCTGCCTGGGACCCGGTGTAGCTGATCGCCGGAATGCCTCGTGAATTGAGGGTGATGGAGAGCAACGCCATAGAGATCCGCTCCCCGGCGCTCAACAGCATGTCCATCTCCCGGGGCGATGGGTCCTCGCTCACCTCGGCGGCCAGGGCCACCAGCTGGTCGGTGGTCTCGCCCATGGCGGAGACGACAACAACGACATCGTGACCCTCTCGGCGCGTCGACTCCACTCGGTCTGCGACTGCCCTGATCCGAGCTGCGTCCGCCAACGAGGTTCCGCCGAATTTCTGGACGACCAAGGACATGCTCAATAGTTTGGAACGTTTCCCCGCCAAACACGAACACCACCCTCGGGATTGCACAGGGCTCGTGCCTAGAGTCGCTCCGCCATGACCGATAGACGCAGGCGTCAGAAGGAGCAACGCGCCGCCAAGAGAGAGGCCGAGAAGAAGCAGGAGGCCCGCAAGGAGCTGGGACGCCGGCTCGGGACGGCGCTGGTGTTCGGTGTGGTGGTGGTCGGGATAGTCGTCGCCGGCGCCTACTTCGGCAGCGACGAGGGCGAGCTCCCCGGCGGCTATGAGGGGTTTCGCGACCAACCAACGGCCTGCGGCGCCGAACAGCCCGATCCAGAGCCGGTTCTCTCCTTCTCCGCCCCCGAGCCACAGACCGACGTCACCCCGGAGTCCACGGTGACGGTCACTCTGGAAACGTCATGCGGTGACATCCAAATCCAGCTCGATCCCGAGGCCTCCCCGGTGACGGCCAACTCCTTTGTGTTCCTGGTTCGTGAGGGGTTCTTCGACGGACAGGTGTTTCACCGCATCGTCGAGGATTTCCGGGTCTTCTCAGGGGACCCCGAGGCAAACGGAAGCGGAGGCCCTGGTTACCGGATAGCCGACGAGTTTCCCTCCGACGATCTCGTGTTGGCCCCGGGCATGGTGATGATGGACAACGTCGGCAGCGGAACCACGGGGAGTCAATTCTTCATACTCACCGGGGACGCCGCCTCGGCCCTCAATCCACAGTTCAACGTCCTCGGCGAGGTGGTGTCGGGGCAGGACACCCTCGAGGCGATCGCCGCAGTCGAGAAAGCGGTCCGGCCGGGATCAACCGAACAGAGTCTCCCGTTGGAAACCGCATACATCGAGCGAGCCACGGTCGACGTAACCGGATCTTGACGGCTCGGCGGGCCATCATCCTTGTCTGAGAATCAATGGCCGTCGACCTCCACACCCATTCCACGGCCTCCGACGGGTCGGAGTCGCCCTCCGCGCTCGTCGACATGGCGGTCGGTCTTGGTCTGAACGTGGTGGCCCTCACCGACCACGACACTCTCGAAGGTATCGAGGAAGCGCGCGATTCGGCCAGCAGAAGCGGCATCGACCTCATCTCCGGGACAGAGATCTCACTCGATTATCTCGGCGGGATGCACCTGTTGGTCCTCTGGTTGGAACCGGGGCCGGGGCCACTCCAGGACCGGCTGGGAGGGCTTCAGAGTGGGCGTAAGGGGCGTAATGCCGCCATCGTCGAGGCATTGACCGATCTGGGAATGCCGGTGACTCTGGAGGAGGTGATCGAGCAATCCGGGGGCGGCTCGGTGGGAAGACCGCATATCGCCGCGGTGATGGTGCGGAAGGGTTATGTCGAGTCACTCGCCGAGGCCTTCGACCTGTGGTTGGGGACGGGCCGGCCCGCATACGCGGCGAGACCAAGACTCTCCCCCGAAGAGGCGATCGGTCTCGCTCGCGAGTCGAGCGCCGTACCGGTTCTGGCCCACCCCCACACCCTGGGAATCAATCGCTCGCACGAAATGGCCGAGGTGCTGGTCCGGCTCCGCTCGGCGGGATTGATCGGTCTGGAGGCGACGTATGGCGCCTATCACCGCCACGAACGTGACGGTTATGCCGACCTGGCACGGCGTTTCGGGCTCGTCGTGTCGGGAGGGAGCGACTACCACGGGTCGTACAAGCCGGGTCTCGAGCTCGGCACAGGGTATGGGGATCTGGTGGTCCCCGACCACGTCGTCGATCAACTACGCGAGGCCGCCTCCTGAGCCGGCCGCTCAAGATGGGTGCGGCCGCCGCTCTGATCTCGGCGAGCATCCTCATCTCCCGCTTGCTCGGCCTGGGTCGTGAGGCGCTCCTCGCCACGCTGATCGGTGTCAACACCAACGGCGACCTCTACCGCCAGGCCTTTCTGATCCCCGATTTCCTCAACTATCTTCTGGCCGGCGCGTATCTCACCATCACGCTCATCCCGATCCTCAGCCGACATCTGGAACAGGACGACCCTGACGGAGCAAGCCGGGCGTTCACTTCTGTGTTCCGGTTCGTGGGATGGGCGATCCTCGGTCTCACGGTCGCAATGTGGCTGGCCGCAGAACCAATCGTCTCTCTTGTCTTCCCCCGAGTTCCCGAACCCGAGCGACTGGTTTCTCTGACCCGGCTGGTTCTCCCCGCCCAGGTATTCCTGGTGATGGGTGCCCTGCTGATGGCTGTCCAGTACACGCATCGTCGATTTCTGTTCCCCGCGTTGGCCCCGATCATCTACAACCTGGGGATCATCGCCGGCGGGCTCATTGGAGCAGCGATCGGCGAGGCGGGACCGGAGGCGTTTCTCTGGGGGGCGGTCATCGGCTCAGCGGTGGGCAACTTCGGACTTCAGTGGTTCGGCGCCCGGTCCACCGGCACATGGCTAACCCGCGTCCCCCGCGGCAGATCATCGGTCAAGGAATACCTGATTCTGGCTCTGCCACTGATGTTGGGCCAGTCAGTGGCCGTCCTCGACGAGCAGTTCGTGAGGCTGTTCGGCCAGATCGACGTTGGCGCCACCGCCGCCCTCAGCTTCGCTCGCCAGCTCAACATGGTGCCGGTGGGCGTGATCGCGCAGGCTGCGGGCGTGGCGGCTTTCCCCTTCCTCGCCCGACTCGCAGCGGGAGGGAAGGAGGAGGAGCTGACCCGAACCACCGGTCGGGCGGCGCGCAACACAGTCTTTGTCGCCGCGGCCGCCATGGCAGCACTGGTCGTACTCGCTCGTCCCCTCGTCAGCGTTCTCTATGAGCACGGCGAGTTCACCGCGGCGGATGCCAGCCTCGTGGCCCGCCTCCTCGTCCTCTACGCATTCTCCATTCCTGCCTGGGGCCTCCACCAGATCCTCTCCCGCCATTTCTATGCGAAGCGGATGATGTGGCGGGTGGTGCTCATCGGCACTATCGGGACTCTCATCGCAATCCCGGTGTGGCTCGGCCTTTATTCGGCGATGGGCATCGAGGGGTTCGCCCTGGCCTCCACCCTGGTCATGACCGCGTATGCAGTGGCGTTGCTCGTCGCCTGGGGTCTCGACTCTGGGTGGTCGCCGGTGCGGTCCCTCGTCCCGTCGATTCTCCGTGGCCTGATCGCCGCCGGGGTCGCTGCCGTGGTGGCATATCCAATCGTGTCCTCGATATTTGACGGCGAGAGCATCGATCTGTGGGATGCGATCGCCGCCGCCGCCGTGGGTGGGCTCACCACGATCGCTGTCTTCCTCGGGGTCTCCTACTTGCTGCGAGCGCCTGAGCTCCGTGATCTGATGCGGAGGACCTGACCCAGATTCAACGGGGGCGAGGGATGTCCCGGGGCATGTTCGGCTCTTCGGGTCGTTCGGCCAGCATCCAGACCGGAAGGGGGCGTGATCCATCCTTGGGCGCCTGGCTGGCAGCCTGCTCCTCCTCGTCGATGCGGTCGAGGACGACGGCGATCAACGCTGCCTCGAACTCGCCGGCGCCCCCCCGGATCTCGATGTCTCTGATCATGCAGGCAACTCCACCAATTCGATCAAGGTACCAGTGAGGTCGGCGGGATGGACGAAGGCGATGCGGGTGCCCCGTCCACCGGGGCGAGCGGCATCGTCGACAAGTCTCGCCCCCTCCTCACGCAAATGCTCCAGGGCGACGTCGATGGATGCAACCGCGAAGGCGACATGGTGCAAGCCCTCGCCTCTGCCCTGCAGGAAGCGGCCAACCGGTGAGTCGGCAGCCAGAGGTTGCAGCAACTGGATGAAGGAGCCGCCCAGCGGGATCATCGCCTCCTCGACCCCTTGGGCCTCCACCACCTCCCGGTACAGCGGCTCGACCCGATAACGACTCCGGTATCCGTCGAGCGAAGCATCCAGATCATGCACGGCTATCGCAACGTGGTCGAGGTTGAGCAGCTTCACCGGCATGAGGCTAAAGCACCGACTTGCCACATAAGGCAGACGCCCGCGGTCGGTAGCATCTCCCTCCAGTGAGCAACCCAGTCATCACCGGCTCCGCTCGGACCCCGATCGGGAGGTATGGCGGCTCTCTCGCTTCCCTCCACGCAGTCGAGCTCGGGGGAGTGGCAATCGCCGGTGCTCTGGCGCGCGGCGGAGTCGAACCGGGGGCGGTGGACGAGGTGTTGTTCGGGCACGTGCTCCAGGCAGGCGAAGGGCAGATAACGGCCCGTCAGGCTGCCGTGCGCGGTGGCCTCCCCATGGCTGTCCCGTCGGTCACCATCAACAAGGTCTGCCTCTCCGGGATGGCGGCCATCGGACTCGCCGAGCGGGGGATCAGGGCCGGGGATTCCAAGTTCGTGGTAGCCGGTGGCATGGAGAGCATGTCCAACGCTCCTCACGTGGTCCGCGACCTGAGGTGGGGGGTCCGGATAGGCAACGTCGAGATGATCGACGTCATGCAACACGATGGCCTGTTCTGCGCATTCGACCAATGCACCATGGGCGAGTCCTCGGATCGAAAGAACCAGCGTCTCGGCATCGGCAGGGAGGAGCAGGACGCTTGGGCCGCCCGAAGCCATCATCGTGCGGAGGAAGCAACTCGCAACGGCACCATGGCCGGAGAGATAGTCCCCGTGCCGGTCCCCCAAGCCAAGGATGAGCCCACGATCGTCGACCGCGATGAGGGGATCAGGGCTGGATCGACGCAGGAGTCGTTGTCCGCGCTGCGCCCTGCCTTCGGTGCCGGCGGCACGATCACCGCCGGGAACGCGTCTCAGATCTCCGACGGGGCGGCCGCCGTGGTCGTGGCAGACCGCGACGCCGCGGAAGCGTCGGGTGCGCCGATCCGCGCCGAGATCCTCGCCTACGGTCAGATTGGTGGCGGTGACGCCACCCTCCACGAGCGACCGGCTGAGGCCCTTCTGGTTGCGCTGAAGCGGGCGGGACTCGACGTCGGCGACCTCGACATCGTGGAGATCAATGAGGCGTTCGCAGCCGTCGCGTATTGGTCGGCCCGGATGCTCGACATCCCCGACAACAAGGTCAACGTGAACGGCGGCGCTGTCGCCCTGGGCCATCCGCTGGGCGCGACCGGGGCCAGACTCGTGGTCAGTTTGATCAATGCCCTCCAGGCCCGTGGCGGGGGCATCGGGGCCGCCACCCTATGTGGGGGCGGAGGCCAGGGCGATGCCATCATCCTCAAGGTGGGTTGATGCCTGAGCCTGTGGAGCGGAACCTGGGCCTCGACCTGGTGAGAGTGACCGAGACCGCCGCTATGGGAGCGGCGCGCTGGCTGGGACGGGGAAACAAGGAAGCTGCCGACCAGGCCGCGGTAGACGGAATGCGACTCCACCTGTCCACCCTGGACATCGACGGGCTGGTGGTGATCGGCGAGGGAGAGAAAGACTCGGCGCCGATGCTCTACAACGGCGAGCGAGTGGGGACCGGCGACGGCATGGTGGTCGACGTGGCCGTCGATCCGGTCGACGGGACCACTCTCACCGCCTCGGGAATGCCGGGTGCTATCGCCGTGATCGCCCTGGCCGAGGGCCGGGGCAGCATGTATGCCCCCGGATCGCTGGTCTACATGGACAAGATCGCCGTCGGTCCCGAGGCGGCCGGTGTCGTCGATCTGGAAGCCCCGGTCGAGCACAATCTGCGCCAGGTGGCCAAGGCGAAGCGGAAGGAGGTCAACGATCTCCGGGTCCTGATCCTCGACCGGGAACGCAACCAGCACTACATCGACGGGGTGAGGCAGGCGGGGGCCCGGATCTCGCTCATCAGGGACGGCGACGTGGCCGGGGCGATTGCGACCGCCCAGGACGACACTGCCGCTGACATCCTGCTCGGGATCGGGGGCTCACCCGAGGCGGTCATCGCTGCCGCGGCTCTGAAGTGCATGGGCGCCGAGATCCAGTGCAAGCTGTGGCCGCGGAACGAGGACGACACGCGGGTGGCCGCCGAGGAGGGCCTCGATCTCGACGAGGTGATGGGCACCAATCAACTGGTCTCTTCCGACAACGTCTTCTTCTCGGCGACCGGTGTGACCGGTGGCGAGTACCTCCGTGCAGTCGAGTTCAGACGCGAGGACCATGTGGTCACCCATTCGGTGATCATGCGGTCCAGGACCGGCTCGATCCGTTACATGGAGGCCACCCACAACATCGCACGGCTCCGGGAGATCTCGGCCCTAACTCTCGACTAAGGATCGTTCAGATCATCGAGGCCAGGTCGAGGACGATCCCGACGGTGAGCAAGGCCACGATCACCGCAATGAAGATCGAGTAGGCCCACCGGGCACGGTGGTCGGCCATCCAGAAACGTCGGACACCGGTGACTCCCATGGCGATGGCGAGCACGGAGAGAGCGATCGTGACCGGCGCGCTCGCCGCATCGGAGATGCCTATCACCGGGGCCAGGACCGGGATGAGCAGATAGGTGAAGATGCAACGGATCCCCGAGACCACGATGGCGGCGGTCGTCGAACGCCGAGCGCCCAGGATGGCGTTCTTGTCGACGACGTCACCGACGCGCAGCCAGCGGCGCATGAACCGGTCTGCGGCGGTCCGCTCCCGTACTACGACCGGACTCGGAGCGCTCACAACTCCATCCGGCCGGCCAGAGCCCGACCCAATGTGAGCTCATCGGCGTAGTCGAGGTCGCCACCGACCGGGAGCCCGGATGCGAGCCGAGTGACTTTCACCCCGAGCGGCTTCAGTTCGCGAGCGAGATACATGGCAGTGGCATCACCTTCGACGGTGGGGTTGGTAGCGACGATCAGCTCCTCGATCGCCTCGCGCTCGAGGCGATCCCGCAACTCGCCGATGCGGAGCTGCCCCGGCCCGACGCCGTTGATAGGCGACAGCGAGCCGCCGAGCACGTGATACAGGCCCCGGAACTCCTGCGTCCGCTCGACGACGATGATGTCCTGGGGACGCTCCACGACACAGACCAGCGAGTTGTCGCGTCGGGTGTCGCGGCAGATCACGCATTGCTCGCCAGCGGCGACGTTGAAGCAACGCTCGCAGAGGGTCACCTGGTCTCTCATGTCGTTGATCGCGGCAGCCAGGCGCCTGGCATCGGCCTCCTCGACGCTGAGCAGATGAAAGGCGAGGCGTTGTGCCGACTTCTGCCCTATACCGGGCAGACGGGACATCTCGTCGATGAGACGCTGGACCGGGCCTTCGAACATCAACCGAGCAGGCCGCCGAGGCCGAGGCCCCCGGTGAGCCCTCCCAGTTCCTCGGAAGCTGCATTGGAGGCTGCTTCGAAAGCCTGGCGGACCGCGGCCAGCACGAGGTCCTGAAGCATCTCGACATCGTCCGGATCAACCACCTCCGACGTGATGGTCAAGTCGACCAATTCTTGGGCCCCGGTGACCTTGGCTACCACCATCCCACCACCGGCCGAGCCCTCGAAGGTTCTCCCGGCCAACTCTTCCTGGGCTGCGGCGAGCTGCTCCTGCATCTTTTGTGCCTGCGCCATGATCTGACGCATGTCGGGTTGACGGTTCATGGCGGCCAACGGTAGTGGGCTATTCGTCGACTACTTCGGCGCCGAGCTCGGTGGCGAGAAGCGATGTTGGGTCACTCGAAGCCTCGGGCCGCTCCTCGAGCTGGGTCATATCGATGGTCTGATCCCCGGTGCCGTCGGCGGATGCCTCCCTGAGCCCGAACCTCACCCGCACCGGGCCACCGAGAAGGTCTCCTGCCCGGGTAGCCACGATTGCCGCGACTGCATCGTCCTCTTGCAGGGACTGGAGATGAAACCCGTGGGGCACTTCGAGGACGATGACATTGCCCTCGACGGCTGCCGGAACAGCCTCCCTGAAGAATGCCCAACGTCTGGCGCCGAGCACGTCGCGCAAAGACCCGAACAGACCTGGCCACACCTTCTGCAGCTGCTCGAAGGAGACATCGATGGCCGGAGCATCCGTTACCGGCTCCGGCACAACCTCCGCCTCACCGTTGCCGCTCTCAACCGGGACGGGTGGTGCAACGGTTGGAGACTCCACCGCCGCAGGCGCGGGAGAGGCCGATCTGGAGGGCTCGGGTGTGCTTGCGACAACACCGGCAGGAACCGGATCGGGCTTGCCGAGGCGCCGCTCGATCCGCTCCACCCTCGATAGCAATGCCTCGGTATCGCTGGATGTCTCCGGCCGGGTGAGCTTGATCAGGGCCAACTCGGTCATCAGCCTCTCCTCACGCCCTTCACGCAGCCGGACCAGGGCGTCTCCGAGGAGGTCAACGGCCCGCAGCACGTCGGCGGCCGAGACGAGCTGGGCCGCCTTGCGCCACGACTCATACACATCGGCCGGCTCGTCGGAGATCTCGGCCAGATTGGGCGCGTAGTGAGCGAGGAAAGCCCCACGAAAGAAGGCAACCGACTCGGCGACAAACCTTCTCAGGTCCACTCCATCGGCGGCGAGCTCGGCTACCAGCTCGAGCGCAGTCTTGGCATCCTGGTCGGCCACTGCCTCGACGAGGCGCATAAAGGCCTCGGAATCGGCCAGACCCAGGGCTCTTCTCACCCCGGCGACATCCACCGAGCCCGCACCGAGAGCGGCTACCTGCTCCAGCAACGACAGGGAGTCTCGCACCGACCCTCCGGCATGGCGCGATATGGCGATCAGGGCGGCCGGGTCGGTCTTGTACCGCTCTCGGTCAGCGATCAGGCTGAGATGGCCGGCCAGCTCCTCGATCGGCACGGGGTGAAAGTCGAACCGCTGGCTTCGGGATCGGATCGTGTCGAGCAGCTTGTACGGCTCGGTGGTGGCCAGGACGAAATGCACGTGGTCGGGTGGCTCCTCGAGCGTCTTGAGTAAGGCATTGCCTGCGGCCTTGGAAAGCATGTGGGCCTCGTCGAGGACGAACACCCTCTTCGACGTCGCCGATGACGCCACCGTGGTGACACTCACCTTGATGTCACGGATGTCATCGACAGAGTTGTGGGAAGCGGCGTCGAGCTCCAGGACGTCGAGGGAGGTGCCCTCGGTGATCGCGACACAGCTGGGACACGTGTTGCAAGGCGAGCCGTCAGCCGCCCGATTCACACAATTGAGCGCCTTGGCCAGGATCCGCGCCGTAGTCGTCTTGCCGGTGCCGCGGGGTCCGGTGAACAGATAGGCATGAGCCACACGCTCGTCGGCCACCTCCCGCGCCAGGGTGGTGGTGACGTGGCCCTGACCGATGACGTCGTCGAATGTCTGGGGCCGGTACTTGCGATAGAGAGCCTGGTACTCCACCGCTGCCACGGTACCTGCTGGCAGGGTCTCGGTATACCGCCACGAGCGGGTGCGTCAGAATGGCGCCATGGCAGAGAGTGCCGGGATCGTCAACGAGAAGGGACGATCGCAAGACCATGCGTTTCGGCGCCTGATCGAGGCGTCTCCGCCGGCGGTCAAGAGGCTTTCGCTGGCCACGCGGGACCTCGTCTACGACGTGTTTCCGGCCACGATCGAGGTGGTTTGGCCAACTCAGGGCTCGGTCGGATGGGGTGTGGGCCCGCGGAAGCTCAGCGAGCAGTTCGCCTACTGCATGCCCTTCACCAAGCACGTCACGCTCGGCTTCTACCGGGGCAGGGATCTTCCCGACCCTGAGGGATTGTTGCCTGAGGGCACCGGCAGACAGGGGTCGGGAAAGCTGAGCATGAGGAGTCTCAGGATCACTGACGTCGCGCAGCTCGACGGTCCAGCCCTTCGACAGCTGGTCGAATCGGCAGCCCGAGAGCGCGGGGGCGTCCTTTGATACCGGTCGGAGGCCTGGCCGCGCCACCCACTTCCACTTCGGTTACCCAATCCATCGGTCGATACTTGCCCACGTGACCCAGCCCCTGATAGACGACACCACTACCGACGCCGTCGGCGCTACACCACCAGCAGTCTGGGCCACGGGGCTCGTCCGGCGATTCGGAAAGACTGTGGCCGTGGACCATGTCGACCTTTCGATCGAACCGGGCGAGTTCTACGGTCTCCTCGGCCAAAACGGCGCGGGTAAGACGACGACTATCAAGACCATCGTCGGGCTCCTCAGGCCGAACGAGGGCAGCGTCGGGATAGGCCAATTCGACACCTGGAAAAGCCCGACCGAAGTCAAGGCTCGGATCGGGGTCCTGCCCGAGGAGTTCAACCTGTATGAGCGACTGACTGGTGCCGAGCTGCTCGACTTCACCGCCGCCATGCACGGACTCGACCGAGAGGAGGCAGCGAAGCGCCGCAACGAGCTCCTCGACCTCCTCGACCTCGTCGACGCCGGATCGAAGCTCGTTGGCGACTACTCGCGAGGGATGCGGAAGAAGATCGCCCTGGGCGCTGCGATCATCCATCGTCCTCCGGTACTGTTTCTCGACGAGCCCTTCGAAGGCGTCGACGCGGTCTCGGCCCGGCTCATCCGTCGTCTCCTCCAGCAGGCCGCAAACGGAGGCACCACCATCGTCTTCTCCTCGCATGAGATGCACCTGGTCGAGAAGCTGTGCACCAGGATCGGCATCATGGTGGCGGGCAGGCTCACGATCGAAGAGACCCCCGAAGGCCTGTGCCGCAGGATGGGTGTGGACAACGTCGAAGACGCCTTCATCGCCGCCGTGGGCGGGCGGACTCCGGACTCGTCGTGGTACTCCGGCTCGTAGAGCTCAAGGCTCGCCTCACCTGGAACGGTTTCCGCCACGATCGACAGAGGCGGATCGGGCTTCCCGCCGCGACCATCCTCCTCGGTTGGCTCGGGCTCTGGTTGGCCCAATCCCACTATGAGAACATCGTCCTGCTCAGGCAATCCGATCCGTCCGCTCTCGCCGAGTACCTCGGATGGACCGCACTCATTGGCTTTCTGGTCTGGGTGACCCTCCCTGTCATCATCTTCCCGCTCGATGAGAACCTCGACCCACAACAGTTGGCCACCCTTCCACTCACGCCGAATCAGATGGTCACCGGGCTCGCTGCTTCCAGCCTCGTCGCACCATCTACCGTCGTGCCAGTCGCCCTGCTCGTGTCCAATGCCGTCGCCTTGGGAGGCGCTTGGTGGATGGCGATCCCTGCCTCCATCGTCTTCCTCGGGCTGCTCTCGGTGGGCGGCCAATTGTTCTCTGCTGCCGTCTCTGGCGTGCTCCGCACGCGACGCGGGCGCGATATCGCCACGTTCCTGATCCTCGGTCTTGCCGCCGGCTCCTTCTTCGCCTACCGGATCGTGAGCGACGCGGTGGCTGAGCAGGGTCTGGCGGGGGCGGTGGCTGCAACTCCGATCACGAGATGGTGGCCTCTGCTCCCACCGGTAGCAGCCCAGAAGGCAATCGTCGATGCCTCCGGCGGGCGTGCCGGCGCGGGCCTCCTCGCCCTGGCCGCCGCATCAGTTGGTCTCATCGTCCTCGCCGTCACCTGGCGCCGCCTGCTCGGATGGCTCCTGACGACCCCCGTTCAGCAGAGCAAACCGGCAGCTCGTGCTCGTCGTGGTGGCATGACGATCGGTCCGTGGGGGGTGGTGCCCACCATGGCCCGCAAGGAGCTGCGGTTCTACGTGAGGGATCCCCGGCAGCGGCTGGTCTGGACGGGGACTGTCATTTTCGTCGGCCTCGCCGTGGGCGGTGCGGTCATGAATGCCAATGGCTTCTTCGACCTCAGAGATCGTGCCTGGGCCCCATTGGTTGCCCCGATCCTCGTCCTCTTCGTCGGTCTTCCGATCGCCCTCAATCTTTTCGGGTGGGAGCGCAACGCCGCCAGCTATCTGTTCGTCCTGCCGCCGAAGCCGCATCAGATCCTTCTCGGGAAGAATCTGGCGGTCGCAGGTGCTTTGGTCGTGGAGACGACGGTGCTCACACTCGGACTTGCCACCTTCACCGGCCAGTGGACATGGGTCTGGCTGGTCGTTCCCTTGACGGTCGCTGCCATCGGTTGTCAGCTCGCGGTAGGCAACCTGGTGTCCGTCCTGACCCCGCTGCGCCTCCCACGGGAGGGAACTGACGTATTCGCCCAGTCGACCGAACAGGGTTGCCTGGCAATCGTCAGCCAGACGGTCTCCTTCTTCGCCATCGGGCTACTCCTGGTCCCGCCGGCGGCGATCGTCGTGCTGACGGTCGAGTTCGGACAGGCCCTTGATCCGTGGGTGGCTGTGGTGGCTGCCATCGCCTGGGGGTTGGTCCTCTACGGGATCTCCCTGTTCGTCTCCAGCCGTCTTCTGCGCCGCCGGATGCCCGAAGTGCTCAACTGGGTACAGGTGGTCTGACCGCCGGTCAGCTCCTGGCCACACTTGGATTCGACCCGGCCGGGACGGCGGTGAAGTCGGGCAAGGTCTTGAGCACGTCCTCGGCGCCTGCCGGGGCATACACGGCGAGGATCACCATCGGTTCGTAGCTGGTGTTCAGGGTCGAATGCCACACACCTTTAGGTATCCAGACCGCATCCCCGGGCACCACCGGAGCGGGCTCCCCGTCGTCGATCATCTGGTCCCCCCTCCCCGAGAGGATGTACAGGATCTCGTCCGACTCCGGGTGGTTGTGCCGATCGTGGCCCTTTCCTGGGAACAGGATGACGTGCATAAGACTGCAATGGCCGGCATCGGTGTTGTCGGTGGCGATGAGGGGCTTGATGATTCCCCAGTCGAAGGTCCACGTCGGTAGGGAAGCTGGATCGACGAACTTGGCAGACATATGCGTTCCTTGCTTTAGACGGT
>JBEVJN010000051.1:0-96953 GCA_040510135.1 Acidimicrobiia bacterium
CCCCCGATTGCTTGATTCCGGTGATCACGCCCCGGGCACCTGCCACCACGTTGTCTACGATCAACGCGTTGGTGGCTGGGTTGGTCCACCCGTTGGGGACGCCGCTGAGGAGCGCCCCGCAAACGAGGACGAAATAGTTGGGGGCGACGGCGACCAGAACCATGGCGATCATCCCGAGGATCAACACCCCGATCACGGACCTGACGCTGCCAATCCGGTCGGTGAAGCGGCCGAAGATCGGAGAGAGCAGGGCTCCTGTGAACCCACTCGCCGATACCAGGATCCCGATCTGCCATCTCTCCACCTGGAATTCCTCGATCAGGTTGGAGGCGAGAACGCCGAACGCGCTCTGACCAAACGTGGCCACGCCCATCGCCGTAGCGGTCACAGCGGCCAGCGAGAACCTGCTGAAGGGTCGAGTCGAGAGCTTGGTGATCGACAATTAGTGTCCGATTGTCGATTGGAGGATGCTCATGATGCGAATCCTGGTGGGGACCGAGAAGGGCGCCTACCTGCTCAGCGAGTCGGGCTCAGACTGGCAGGTCGAAGGACCGATGTTCCCTGGTTGGAAGGTGACGGCGTTCGGCCAGACCACCGGAGGCACTCACGTCGCCGGCGTGGCTAGCAACTGGTTTGGTGTCGGCGTGCACCACAGCGAGAACGTGGTCGACTGGAAGCCGAGTGACTCGCCACCCGCCTGGCCAGAAGGTTCCGAGCGAAAGATGGAGCAGATCTGGACCTTTCACAACGAAGGGGACCGCCTGCTCGCCGGCGTGGCCCAGGCCGGTCTCTTCTCGTCCGACGATGGGGGAATGACCTGGGAACCGGTCACCGGCCTCAACGAGCACCGCACCCGCGAGGATTGGTATCCCGGAGCGGGTGGTCTTTGTGCCCATCGCATCCTGTCCGGGAACGGGAGCATGTGGGTCGGCATCTCGGCCGTCGGCGTGTTCAGGTCAGACGACGACGGTGCCACCTGGGTGCCGAAGAACGATGGGGTCCCATCGGTGGACACGGCAGAGGGTGGAGAGCGCCCGGAGGTGGGGTACTGCGTCCATGGCCTTGCCCACGATCCGGCGCAGCCGAGCCACCTGTGGCGCCAGGACCATCAGGGCGTCTTCCGATCCACTGACGGTGGCGACAGCTGGGAGCGGATCGAGGAGGGTCTCCCGGCCGGGTTCGGGTTTGTGATATGGCGGCATCCGGGCACCGGCCGCCTTCTCACCATCCCGCTCGAGTCATCCGAGAACAGAGTCCCGGTAAACGGGAAGCTCAACGCCTACTCATCTGATGACGACGGTGTCACGTGGAGCGTCTCCGGCAGTGGGTGGTCGGACGCCCCGCAATTCACGGGTGTCCTGCGAAGAGCATTCGATGGGGATGGCGACGGTGGTTTCTGCTTCGGAACCTCAGGGGGGAAGTTGTGGCTCACCCGTGACGTCGGGGAAACCTGGCAGGAGTTGACTGCCTCCTTCCCCCGGATCGCGGCGGTCCGCATCGTCGCATGAGCGTCACGGTCCGGATCCCGCGGGTCCTGTCTCAGGCGGTGACCACCGGGCTCCGGCACGAAGCGGCGGGTGAGACGCTTCGCGCGGTCCTGGAGGACTTGTTCACCCGAGAGCCAGGACTCGAGAACCACTTGCTCGACGAGGACGGGAAGGTCCGGCCCCATGTCCTGATCTTCGTGGACGCGGCGCGGGCCGATTTGGAAACCCCGGTCGGGCCTTCCTCGGAGATTCAGGTGCTTCAGGCGGTCAGTGGTGGCTGATCAGGTGGCTGGTCTCGCTTCGTGGGTCTGCTGAACACGAACCAGATCGCGAATACGCCGACCGCTCCCAGGATGATCCTCAGCACCGTGTTGTCGATGAGAACGAAGGCCGAGAACGAGAGACTGGCGGTGATGGCGAGGGCGGCGGCCCATTTCATCCTCATGGTGAGCCCACCACTGCGATAACCCTTGATGATCTTCCCGTAGACCGGATGGTTGACGAGCCAGCCGTGGACCTTATCGGAGGACATCGAGAAGAAGAAGGCGGCAAGGATCACGAAGTCGAACGTGGGAATGCCCGGCAGGACGCTCAGGTAGACGAATCCGAGGCAGATGATGCCGAGGACGAAGTAGATCCCACGCAACAGACGGCTGCGCGGCTTCTTCGGCGCGACCGACCGGTCGACACTCTGCGTCACCTCGTCAAATTATTGTCGAGGGTTTCTGACGGCGAGTCGACATGTTTGCCGGGCTGCCGCCGCGTGGAGGCAGGCCTACCTGCAACTACCCTCCATGGCGTTATGCCCATTGCAACACCAGAGAAGTACCGGCAGATGGTCGCGGCCGCCCGGAGCGGGGGGTTCGCCCTGCCCGCCATCAACGTCACCTCCTCGACCACGATCGTGGCTGCCCTCGAAGGCCTTAGCCAGGCCGGCTCGGACGGGATCCTGCAGGTCAGCTACGGCGGGGGCGAGTTCGCATCCGGGCAATCGAACAAGAACATGGCGCTCGGCGCGATCGCTCTAGCCGATTTCGCCGGCGTCGTCGGCGACCAGTATCCGGTCAACGTCGTATTGCACACCGACCACTGCCCCCCCGACCGGGTGGATGGCTTCATCAGACCGATCCTCGAGGAGAGCCGCCGCCGGAGGGGGCAGGGTCGAGGCCCCGTCTTTCAGTCCCACATGCTCGACGCCTCCGAGCTGCCCATGGAAGAGAACCTGGCCCTGGCCAGAGAGCTTCTCGATCTGTGCGCCGAGCTCGATGTCATCCTCGAGCTGGAGATCGGCATCGTGGGCGGCGTAGAGGACGCAACCGACAACGAGGACGTCGACCGCGCCAAGCTCTATACCTCCCCGGAAGACATGGTCCGGGTTTCGGAGGTGCTGGGGACATTCGACAAAGGTCTTTACCTGCTCGCGGCGGTGTTCGGGAACGTGCACGGCGTGTACAAGCCAGGGGCGGTCAAGCTCGATCCCACCATTCTCCGCGACGGCCAGGAAGCAGTCGCTGACCGATTTGGCGATGACGCACGACACAACCTCGTTTTCCACGGCGGGTCCGGGTCGAGCATCGCCGAGATCCATGAGACCCTCGGCTACGGCGTGGTGAAGATGAACATCGACACCGACTGTCAGTACGCCTATACCCGACCCATCGCCGACCACATGTTGAAGAGCTACGACGGCGTGCTCAAGGTCGACGGGGAGGTCGGCGACAAGAAGACGTACGACCCCCGCTCCTACATGAAGAAGGCGGAGGTCGGAATGGCCACCCGTGTGGTCGAGGCCGCCGAGCAGCTTCTCTCGGCAGGCAAATCGATCGGTTGATGGATCGCAGGCACCAGACCTGGGCCACGTCTGAAAGGTTCGTCCCGCAACGATTCGTCCGCCCCTTCGTCCGGTTCACCCGGATCGAGGCCGCCTCCGGCATCGTCCTGTTGGCTGCGACGATCGTGGCGTTGGTCTGGGCCAACTCTCGCTGGTCAGCCAGTTACTTCCAGATCCTCGACACCCGACTGATCATCGACTTTGGACCGATCCACTTCGACGAAGACCTCCAACACGTCGTCAACGACGGGCTCATGGCGATCTTCTTCTTCGTGGTTGGCCTCGAGATAAAGCGCCAGGTGGTTCACGGCGACCTCAGCGACCGCAGAACAGCGGCCCTTCCCGTGATGGCAGCCGTCGGGGGCATGGTTTTCCCGGCGCTGATCTATGTGCTGATCAACCGCGATGTCGGAGAGGCGGCGATTCAAGGCTGGGGTGTGCCGATGGCGACCGACATCGCCTTCGCAGTGGGTGTGTTGGCGATTCTCGGATCGAGGATCCCGAGTGGGGCGCGGCTGTTCCTGCTCACACTCGCAATCGTCGACGACATCGGGGCGATATCGGTCATCGCCATCTTCTACACAGACGACCTGCGCCTCGGCTACCTCGCCCTGGCCATCGGGGGACTGGTCATGGCGGTGGTGGCCACGCGGGTTGGAATTCGGTCCCTCGCGTTCTATGTCCCGCTTGGTGTGATCGTGTGGTTCTTCACCTTCGAGTCGGGCGTTCACGCCACGCTGGCCGGTGTCGCGCTTGGTTTTCTCACTCCTGCCCGCCCGATGTACCCGGCCGACGAGTTCGACCGGCGAGCTCGGGCCATCCTCGACAGCTTCCCCGACGAGCCCGACACACCAGAGAGCCGGGAGCATGCCGATCACGAGGCCCTTCTGTTGAGCGACATTTCATCGGAAGCGGTTTCTCCCTTGAGCCGGCTCGAGTACCGGCTCCAAACATGGAGCTCGTTCGTCGTGATTCCGCTGTTTGCCCTGGCCAATGCAGGCATCGACTTCCGCGACATCGACATCGGTGCCGCCTTGACCTCGACCATCGCCCTCGGCGTCATCCTTGGTCTCGTGCTCGGCAAGACCATCGGCATCAGCCTCCTCAGCCTCATCACGGTCAAGACCGGGTTGGGTCGTCTCCCCGATGGGACCAGCTGGCTGCACATCCTCGGGCTCTCCGTCGTTGGCGGGATCGGTTTCACGGTTTCCCTGTTCATCGCCAGCCTCGCCTTCGATGATCCCGCGCTGAACGAATTGGCCAAGGTGGGGATCCTTGCCGGCTCCTTGCTGGCCGGGCTGTTGGGGGCCGCTCTACTGCTTCGGGCCCGGCCTGAGGAGCAACCATGAGCCGTCCTCCGGAGAGTTTCACCTGCGTCGACTGCGGTGGGGTCGTCCACCTCATCTCGTTTCTCCCCGAGGACAGCGATCCCGAGCCAGGCACCGCCCTCGCCTACCGGTGCGCCGACTGCCTGGAGCGCTTCGACGTCGTCTGGGAAGAGGACATCGACGACGGCGAAACCCCGTCCATCTGACGCAATCTGTGGTCGGGGACAATCGGTCCCGGCCTTCCATCGATTTGTGAGTGAGCGCTCACTCATTTAATCTCCTGGGGACGTGAGCAGCAGACATCGGGCCGAGCCCCTGGCCCCGGACGACCGGCGTCAGGCCATCGTCGAGGCGGTCATCCCCCTCTTGATCGAGCGGGGTGCGACAGTCACCACCCGTCAGATGGCAGAAGCCGCCGGCATAGCCGAGGGCACCATCTTCCGCGTCTTTCCCGACAAGAGCGCCCTGATCCACGAAGCGGTCCGGGTCAGCGTCGACCCCGGCCCAATCCAGAAAAGCCTGTCGGAGATCTACGCCGATGCTCCGTTGGAGACCCAGTTGGCCGAGGCGGCCCGGATCCTCCTCGAGCGGTTCGACATCGTCATCACGCTACTGGGTGTCCTTCGCACCCTTCCCCATTTCGGTATCGAGGGCAAAGCTCCGGGGCCGCCTGCGTTCGTGACGGTCGCCAACGGCGCCATCAATCAGTCGCTGTCCCGAATCTTCGATCGACACCGGGATCAACTGAGGATCGACCCGGCGCGGGCCGCCTCCGCCTTCCGGGGCCTTCTACTCGCCAATGCCCACCCGACCATGGAACTCACGGAACGGCTGACAGTCGATGAGATCGTCAGCGTCTTGCTCACCGGCATCGTCGCTCCGGCCCTGGCGAAGGTGACCTGATGCTGATTCGAATCGTCAAGGAGTACCTGCGCCCCTACAAGAGATGGCTGGCGATCATCGTCGCGTTGCAACTCGTCGGCACGATCGCCTCGCTGTATCTGCCCAGCCTCAACGCGGACATCATCGACCAGGGCGTGGTGACCGGGGACACCGACTACATCCTTCGGGTGGGAGCCGTGATGCTCGGTATCTCCCTTCTCCAGATCGTCTGCACCATTGTCGCCGTCTACTTCGGGGCCAGGACTGCGATGGGTTTCGGGCGCGACCTCCGTTCGAAGATCTTCCACCGGGTCGGCGAGTTCTCGGCCCGTGAGATGGCCAAGTTCGGGGCACCCTCGCTCATCACCCGCAACACCAACGACGTCATGCAGGTCCAAACCCTCGTGTTCATGAGCCTGACCATGATGTTGATGGCCCCGATCATGATGGTGGGCGGGATCATCATGGCGCTGCGGGAGGACGTCGGTCTGTTCTGGCTCGTGGCTGTCGCCGTGCCGGTCCTGGGAGTGGCGATCGGCTTCATCGTATCCCACATGGTGCCGGGATATCGCTTGATGCAAGGTCGGATCGACGTCGTGAACAGGGTCCTCCGTGAGCAGACATCCGGCATCAGGGTCCTACGCGCCTTCGTTCGCGAGCCGTTCGAGGCCGAGCGGTTTGGTCGGGCCAACACCGAGCTCACCGACGTCTCGGTGTCGGTAGGTCGCTGGATGGCCGCCATGTTCCCCGTGTTGATGCTCGTCCTCAACGTGTCCAGCGTGGCTGTCCTCTGGTTCGGCGCGATGAGGATCGAATCGGGCGCGATGGAGATCGGAGCCCTGACCGCCTTCCTCTCCTATCTGATCCAGATCCTGTGGTCGGTGATGATGGCCACCTTCATGCTGGTCATGATCCCCCGGGCCGCTGTCAGCTCGGACCGCATCGCCGAGGTGCTCGACACCGACTCGTCGGTGGCGCTGCCCGTGTCGGGAGTGACCGAGGTCGATCGTCGCGGGGAGTTGGAGCTGAGTGGCGTCGGGTTCATGTATCCGGGCGCAACCCATCCGGTTCTCGACGATGTCAGCTTCGTGACCCGGCCCGGCCAGATCACCGCCATCATCGGATCCACCGGTGCCGGCAAGTCGACTCTGCTCACCCTCATCCCCCGACTGATCGACACCACCGAGGGCAGGGTGCTCGTCGACGGCGTTGACGTCCGTGACCTGGACGCCGACACGTTATGGTCGAAGATCGGGCTCGTCCCCCAGCAGGCATATCTCTTCTCCGGGACTGTCGCCAGCAACCTGAAATACGGGAAGCCCGACGCCACCGACGAGGAGATGTGGACTGCCTTGGAGATCGCCCAGGCCCGGGATTTCGTGGCCGTCATGGAGGGCGGGCTCGAGGCGCCGATCGCACAGGGAGGCACCAATGTCTCCGGGGGCCAGCGTCAGCGCCTCGCCATCGCCCGCGCCTTGATCCGTCGTCCGGAGATCTATCTGTTCGACGACTCGTTCTCTGCCCTCGACCTGGCAACGGATGCGCGGCTGCGTCGGGCGCTCAAGCCCTATACGGCCGACTCCACAGTGGTGATCGTGGCGCAACGCGTGTCCACCATCGCCGACGCCGACCAGATCCTTGTTCTGGAGGACGGCACCGTGGTCGGGCTCGGGAGCCATGAGTCCCTGTTGGCGACCTGCCCAACCTACGTCGAGATCGTCGAATCGCAGCTCAAGGCGGAGGTGGCCTCGTGAGCGATCGGACGATGAAGACCACCGAGCGGGTCCAGGCCGGGCCCGGACCGGGCCGCGGGCCGTTCGGCGGCGGGATGATCGGTCAGAAGTCGCTCGAATTCGGGCCTTCGGCGAAGAGGTTGCTCGGCCGGCTTCGCCCCGAGCGCTCCAAGGCCATTGCCGTGCTGGTCGCCGCGGTGCTCAGTGTCGGTCTGTCCGCAATTGGGCCCAAGGTGTTGGGCCGGGCCACCGACATCATCTTCGCCGGCGCCCTCGGCAACCAGCTGCCGGCAGGGATGACCAAGGCCGAGGCAATGGATGCGGCACGCGCCGCCGGCCAGGGCCAGGCCGCCGACCTGCTGTCCGCGGTGGACGTGGTCCCCGGCCAGGGCATCGACTTTCGCGCCTTGGGGACGGTGCTCCTGTTCGCCCTCGCCATCTATGTCGGCTCGGCCTTGCTCGGTTACCTCCAGGGCTACCTGCTCAACGACGTAGTCCAGCGCACCATCTTCAGGATGCGGTCGGAGGTCGAGGACAAGCTCAATCGGCTTCCGCTCCGTTACTTCGACCGCCAACCCCGCGGTGAGTTGTTGAGCCGGGTCACCAATGACATCGACAACGTGTCCCAGAGCCTGCAACAGACGATGAGCCAGATGTTGAATTCGCTCCTAACCGTGATCTTCGTGGTCGCGATGATGTTCTTCATCTCGCCGACACTGGCGCTTATCGCCCTGGTGACCATCCCGCTCACCATGATCGTGGCCGGCACGGTGATGAAGCGGTCGCAGAAGCACTTTGTCGCGCAATGGCGCCGCACCGGAACCCTCAACGGCGAGATCGAGGAGGCCTTCACCGGTCACAGCCTGGTCAAGGTGTTCGGGCGCCAGCGCGAGGTTCAGGCCAAATTCGAGGAGGAAAACGAGGCTCTGTACGAATCCAGCTTCGCCGCCCAATTCCTCTCCGGGCTGATCATGCCGATCATGATGTTCATCGGGAACCTCAACTACGTGATCGTCGCCGTCGTCGGTGGCTTGCGGGTGGCCAGCGGCACCATGACCCTCGGCGACGTCCAGGCTTTCATCCAGTACTCACGTCAGTTCGCCCAACCCATCACTCAGATCGCCTCGATGATCAACCTCCTTCAGTCCGGTGTCGCCTCGGCAGAGCGGGTGTTCGAGCTGCTCGATGCAGACGAGGAGGTCGCCGATGACCACCAGCCGATGATGGTCGAGGACCCGCATGGGCGCGTCGCCTTCGAGCAGGTGTCATTCCGGTATGACGAGGATCGTCCCCTGATCGAGGACCTTTCTCTGACGGTCGAGCCGGGACAGACCGTGGCCATTGTCGGCCCTACGGGCGCTGGCAAGACCACTCTCGTCAATCTGATCATGCGGTTCTACGAATTGGACTCGGGGAGAATCACCCTTGACGGAATCGACATCGCCGACATGAGACGTGCCGACCTCCGCTCCGAGATTGGGATGGTGTTGCAAGACACGTGGCTGTTCCGGGGGACGATCCGTGAGAACATCGCCTACGGGCGCCCGGATGCCACTGAGGATGAGATCCTCGACGCGGCGCGCGCCACCTTCGTCGATCGCTTCGTACACAGCCTCCCTGATAGCTACGACACGGAGATCGACGACGAGGGAAGCAATGTCAGCGCCGGTGAGAAGCAGCTCATCACCATCGCCCGGGCCTTCCTGGCCGATCCCGCACTGTTGATCCTGGATGAGGCAACCAGCTCGGTCGACACCCGCACCGAGGCCCTGCTGCAGCATGCGATGGCCGCCTTGCGCACCGACCGCACCAGCTTCGTCATCGCCCACAGACTCTCCACGATCCGCGACGCCGACCTCATCCTGGTGATGGAGGCCGGCCGCATCGTCGAGCAGGGCAACCACGACGAGCTGATCGCCATCGACGGCGCCTACGCCGCCCTCTACAACTCGCAGTTCACCGGAGCCGACGAGGAGCCCGAGGCGGCGGCCTAAGCGCTGAGATTGCCGGCCGATTTCGCCCTCGGCAACCGTCAACAATCGAACGTGGTTCCGGCTTGGAATGACCTACATCTCGGGGCGAACAGACGCCGGTCGGCCGGGGCTGCCGCTCCACGGCAGGGCTCTCATGTCATTTACCGTTCACTCATCCCAGCGGTGGACCCGGATCGCCTCCGGGTCGAAGCCGACGGACCCGCAGAAGGCTTCGAAGGGGGTGCGAGGCACGCCTTTCCACTCGAGGTCGGCCAAAGACTCCTCGATGGGCACATCGAGCCGGAGGGTGGTGAGCTCCCGGAAGAGATGCACCGCTTCCTGGTTCTCCCGAAGCACGGCCGCGAGCTTGTCCCCGCTACGCACCGTCACCTCCCAATCGGAGGCCGATTCGGGAATGAGCTCGAGGCGCGGATAGCGGGAGAGCACGGCCGCAGCCGACTTCGCCCCCCACCCGGGAAGTCCCGGCACCCCATCGGCGGTGTCGCCAACCAGCGCCAGGTAGTCGGGAATCGATTCCGGATGGATCCCGAACTTCTCCACCACCGCCGCCTCGTCGAGCAGTTTCTGCTCCCGTCGGTTGTAGGTGACGATCCGCTCGCCGATCACGAGCTGGTTCAGGTCTTTGTCGGGCGTCGCGATGACCACCTGGTCCACGTCCTCGACCCACCGGATCGCGGCAGTTGCGATGGCGTCGTCCGCCTCGAACTCGATGTTGCGCCACACGACGACTCCAATCGCCTCCAGGGCGGTCTCGGCGACTGGGAACTGGGCGAGAAGGTCGGGGTCCATGCCGGCGGACGACTTGTAAGCCGGGAACATGACGTTGCGGAACGACTCGATCACCGTGTCGAAACTGGCGGCCAAATGGGTGACCCCGGGCTCACGGAGCAGAGCCAGCGTCGATTCAACGATCCCGAGCGTCGCCTTGAGATCAGCCCCGTCGGGGCCGATGACGGTGTCCTTGCGGCCATAGTGGGAGCGAAAGAGCTCGTAGGTACCATCGAGAAGGTGGAGACGCACCAGCCCGATCCTACGTCGAACGGGGACACAGATCCCTGGGATGCCGCCTCAGTCGAATGGTCATCGTTGAAGGACCGCCTGTGGAGCACCTACCGGCAGGCCGCATCCCACGACGGCCCCACCGAAGAAGAGATCAAGAAGGCACTGTCGACGCTGGCCGGCGCCTGGGATCAGGTGGCGGCATCGTTGTCTGCCGCCCTCAGCGACCCCGACACCCGGGCGAGCTTGATACGCGCAGCTGGATCCTTCGCCGCCGCCCTCGGAGCCACCGTCTCCGGTCTCGGCGATGAGATCAGAGGCAGAGATGAGCCCAAGACACCCACTGATCTCGGCGACTGAGCTGAGTCAGCTCCTCGGGGACGTGAAGCTCTTCGATTTGCGCTGGTCGCTCACCTCGCCGACCCCTGGTCGGCAGTCTTACGAGCAAGGGCACATACCAGGTGCCGTCTTCGTCGACCTCGACCGCGACCTGGCGGGAGCCGAAGGCGATGGGCGACATCCCCTCCCGGATATCTCCGAATTCGTCGACACCCTGGGACGCCTAGGCCTCGAACCCGACCTCGATGTCGTCGTGTATGACGATATGTCGGGAGCGGTCGCAGCCCGGATGTGGTGGATGCTGGAGTCGATCGGTCATCAGGGCCAGGTGAGGGTGCTCGACGGCGGCCTTCAGGAATGGGTCGGCCACGGCTTCCCTGTCGAAAGGGGCTCTGTGACCCCGGAGCCGGCCGCATATCCTGCAGTGGCCGGGTTCACCGGTGTCGTCCGACACAACGAACTGCAGGAGAGATACGTCGTCGACCTCCGGTCAGCGGAGAGGTACCGCGGCGAGGTCGAGCCGGTCGACCCCAAGGCCGGGCACATCCCCGGCGCAGTGAATCTACCTCTCGCAGGCAATCTCGACGGCGGGCGCTTTCGAGCCGGCAACGACCTGGCCGAGGTCTATCGGGACTTCCCAGACGATGGGGTCGTGTCCTGTGGCAGTGGGGTGAACGCCTGCCACGGCGCCCTCGCCCTCGTCATGGCTGGAAAGCCCATGCCGGACGTCTACATCGGGTCCTTCTCGGACTGGTCGAGACGCGATCTGCCGGTCGCCACGGGGCCCAATCCGTGATCGCGGCAAGGGCCATCGAGGCGATCGAGTCGTCGGACACAGACGAGTTGCTCCGGATCGTCGACGGGCTCTGCTCCAGCCAGCGCTGGGGCGACCTGATAGAGCTCCGGCATCGATGCGCCGAGGCGGTGGGCAGGGGAAAACAGGTCTGGGGCGTCGAGGAGCACATTCGATATCGCCTCGCATTGGAGGCCCCGGCTCCGATCGCTGGACCAGTGGTGGCCGAAGGACAATCACGCTTTGCCCTCGGCCCCCTGCCCGAGGTCGCGGCGAGCACCAAGCCATGGGTCGACCTGGCCCCCCATATCCCGCCCGGGCCTGAGCGAGACACCGTCGCCGCCGAGAGGGTGGTCCGCGGGGAGCCGATCGATATCCCGATCCCCGACCTCCCCTCCACGCTCATGACCTGGGAGCCGGCGTATCCCACTGCCCGATACAAGAAGGACAAGGTCGAGGCGCCCGCCCCACCGATCCCTGGCACCGCCGAGGTAGTCCTGCCCGTTGAGGTGGAGTCGATCGACGACACCGACTCGCTCGCCGCGCTTGGTGACCTCATCGAGCCCTGGACCGACCAATCGAACGGACGCTCGCAGGCGACGGCGGTGGAGGGAGATCACCTGGCAGCGATCGCGGCGTTGGGCATGACGCGAGCGCGGGTTGCCTCGATCGACCCGAGCCACGGTCTTGCCTGGATGGGGTGGGCCGGCGCATCCGGAGGAGCACACGGCCGCCGCCGCGGCGCCGCTGCCGGGCGCTATCTGGCCTGGTGGGTGGTGGCGACGCTCATCGACCTGGACTGGCCGGCAGACCCCGAATCGATGGCGACCGCTGTTGCCGAACTCAGCTGGAATTGGTTCGACGATGGGAGCCCGGAGAGCGGATGGCTGCTCCGTCTGGCCGTATCCAGCACCGACCTCGGCCTCTCCTGGGCCGTCGCGGCCACAGATCAGGTGTGAGTCAACCTACGCTGACCTGAATGTAGTGCCAGCCCGTGGCGCCGTCGGGAGCAGGTGGGCGGAGCTCGTCGGTCTGGAGGTTGCCTTCCCCGTCGGTGGCGCGCACCTGGAGCTGGTGGGACCCGGCGGGGGCATCCCAATCGACTACCCATTGCCGCCAGCAATTGTCGGACAAAGGCTCGGCGAGACGCGCCTCCACCCATTCGGCATCATCGCCCAGCCTGACTTCCACTTTGGAGATTCCCCTGGTCGGTGCCCATGCCACCCCGGCGACCTGCCGCGTTCCCGGCGCCATCGACGCACCCTGGGTCGGGGTGTCGATCCGGCTCTGCGTCTTGATCGGCGCCTCCTTGGCCCAACCCCGCGGAATCCAGTACGCGTCGAAGTCGTCCCATCCGGTCAGTTCGAGCGACGAAATCCATTTGGTCGCAGACACGTAGCCGTAAAGACCCGCCACGACGAGGCGGGCCGGGAAGCCGTGCTCCATCGGAAGTGGCTCGCCGTTCATGCCCACCGCGATCAAGGCATCCCGGCCGTCGTAGACGGCTTCCACCGGGAATCCGACCGTGAAATCGTCAACCGAACGGCCGACTAGCTGCTCGGCGTCATCGCGTACTCCTGCCCGGTCGAGGATGTCGGCCAGGGGCACACCGAGCCAACGAGCGTTACCGACGAGGTCACCACCGACCTCGTTCGATACACAGGACAGGGTCACATCCTTCTCAATCAGCGGCATGTCGAGTAGATCGAAATAGGAGATCGAATAGGGGTTATCGACCCTCCCCTCGATCGACAAGGCCCACGCCTGGATGTCCACGCGGGGGACCCCGAGGAATGCGGTGTCGATCCGGTAGAACACCTCGTTGGGCGTGACCACCGAGCTGAGGCCCTCGACTCCGAGCTCGGCTGCTTCGGGGACCGCAGGGAGGGCTTGGGCAGCGGCGGGAAGCGCCACTTCGGCCCGTCCCGACGCCGAACGTGTCGTGCGATTCACCAGCGCCCGCCCGATTCCACCGGAGAGCACCGCCAGCCCAAAGAGTGCTCCTGCCCCAATGACGAAGCCACGTCGTGAGACGCCGTACGGCACTCCTTCATCGGAGGGCGACCCCACCGACTCGGCACCCCGGGCATAGAGCCATTGCAGGGCCACGAGCCCGGAGATCGCGGCCAGGCCAGCAGGGATCACGGCCAACCCCAGGGACACCTTCGGGTCGTTGAGGGAGGCCAGTGCGGCAAGAGCGGCGAACCCGATGAAGGCCGCCATCGCGATCCCGAAGCGATCACGGGCCACGACACCGACTACGGCGCCCACGACGATCGTCACCACGATGATCCCGATGAGAAGGACCAGCTTGTCGTTGGTGCCAAAGGTGGCGATGGCCCATTCCTTGACCGGGGTGGGCACCATGTCGATCACCCAGTTGCCCATCCCCCCGATCAACGAGGGCAGACCGAGCAATCCCGCCGCCAACTCGGAAATACCGAGGGCGACCATGGCAGCCACCGCGCCCGACAGCGCATCGCGGGCCGTCTTCGATCTCATCAGGACAACTTAGATCCGACCCGAACAAAGCATGCCAAAGCAGCGAGAAACAAACGATCAAATAGTGTGCCTGGATGGATCTGGTGATCGGCGAGGACGGAGTCCCACGATGCTGGTGGGGAGCCGAGCCTGAGATCTATCGGCGGTACCACGATGACGAGTGGGGCCGGTCGGTCACGGATGACAGCCGGCTTTTCGAGAAGATCTGTCTCGAGGGATTTCAGGCAGGTCTCTCCTGGCTCACCATCCTGCGCAAGCGGGAGAGCTTCCGAGTCGGGTTCGCCGGGTTCGACCCAGCCACTGTCGCCGCGTTCGGCGAGGATGATGTGGCACGACTTCTGGCCGACGCAGGCATCGTCCGCCACCAAGGGAAGATCCGCTCGACCATCAGCAATGCAGAACGGGCCCTCGAAGTCATCGAGGAGCAAGGCTCCTTGGCGGCGTACTTCTGGTCCTGGGCCGAGCCCGAGCCACCGCCACCGGTCGAGATCCTGGCGACGACCGAGGTTTCGATCGCCCTCTCCAAAGATTTGAAGAAGCGGGGATGGTCCTTCGTCGGCCCGACCACCGTCTATGCATTCATGCAGGCCATGGGCCTGGTCAATGACCATCACGAGGGCTGCCATGTGCGTGAGGATTGTGCCCGGGCCAGGCGGCATGTCATGAGCAGCAACCTCTAGGTTTCGCTCTGTGATCGACCGGCCCGCCTTCACCATCGGCATCGAAGAGGAGTACCTGGTCGTGGACCGCCAGACCAGGGATCTGGTCAAGGACCCGCCGGCCGAGATGTGGGATTCCCTGCGGGAGGTGCTCGGGCCCCAGGTCGCCCCCGAGTTCCTCAAGGCGCAGATCGAGGTCGGAACCAAGGTGTGCGCCAAGCTGGCGGAGGCGCGCCACGACCTCGCCGGTCTTCGCCGCGACCTCTCCGGAGTGGTCAACGAGTACGGGGCAGCGATTGTCGCCGCCTCCACCCATCCATTCGCGAACTGGATGGAACAGGAGCCGACCGAGCAGCCCAGATACCAACGGATCGCCGCCGATTACCAGGTCGTCGCTCGCCAGATGGTCATCTGCGGCATGCATGTCCATGTCGGGATCGAGGACGAGCACCTGCGTATCGACCTGATGAACCAGATCCGCTACATGCTCCCCCACGTCCTGGCCCTGAGCACGTCGTCGCCATTCTGGGCGGGGAGCGACACCGGCCTCCTTGCCTACCGCCCGATCATCTTCAAGAACATGCCTCGAACCGGCGCACCCGAGGAGTTCGAGTCGTGGGGCGAGTACCAGCGAACGGTGAACATCCTCGTCGAGGCGGGGATCATCGAAGACGCCACCAAGCTGTGGTGGGACATCCGGCCCTCTGCCCGCTACCCGACGCTCGAGATGAGGATCAGCGACGTCTGCACCCGGCTCGACGACGCAATGACCGTGGCGGCCTTCTACCTTTGTCTGCTCGGCTATCTCTTCCGTCTCCGACGGCGAAATCAGAGGTGGCGGGTCTACTCGCCCTTCCTCATCTCGGAGAACATGTGGCGGGCGCAGCGCTACGGGACCGACGGATCACTGATCGATTTCGGCCGCGGTGAGCTGGTGCAGTTCTCGGACCTCATGGAGGAGGCCATCGAAATGCTGGCGCAGGACGCGCTCGAATTCGACGTCATCGAGGAGTTGCGGCACATGCGCACGATCATCAACGAGGGGACAAGCGCCCATCGACAGCTCGCCGTCCACCGTGCGGCGGTAGATGCCGGGGCCGGTGAACGGGAGGCGCTGGAAGCAGTGGTCGACCATCTCATCGTGGACACGATGCACGGGCTATGAAGGAATACCAGGTCGACCCGGCGACCCTCGCACTCCGCACCTCCGGTCTGCTCCCTGAAGACGGCTCACACATCCGCCAGGTCCTCTTCGACGAGATCGAGACCCGCCTGCCGCGCGATCCAGAGGCGCGGATCAACATACAACTGTCCGAGTTGAATCCCGGCCGCACCGCCTCGTGGCATGTCCACAACGGGATCGTCTACTTCGCCTTGCTGCGGGGCATCGTGTCCCTGCAGTACGAGGGACGAAACGAGCACTATTCGGCGGGTGACGTGTACACCGAGCCGATCGGGGTGGTGCACCGTGCACACAATCCTCACCCAAATGTGCCCGCCGCCCTGATCGGGTTCTGGGTGACCGCCGCCGAGCGCCCCCACATCACCGAGGTGTCGGCGCCGGCCTGGGAGCCGACAGAGGACCGTCACCCGGGTCTCGGCTGACCACCCAGGTCAAACCTCGGCGGGGATCCCCGAAGGTGTGCCTACAGGCTCCATCGGGATCAAACGGGTGAAGTACAAGGCCACCACCACGAACAGTGCCAGCACAGAAAGACTCGCTCGCAATCCCGCAATCCGAGCCTCATCGTTCTCGGCGAGAATGGCCTCCGCCTGGGCCGATGGGACATCTGCCTCAGCGAGGGCGGTTTCGAGCTGGGCATTCGAGACAAATGGGATTCCACCGGAGAGCTGGACCTCGGCTCCGGACGCCACCTCGGGCGGGATGTCGGGATTCTCCAGAATTCCTTGAACGAAGGACGTGGTCAGGGCTGCGATCAGGATCGAACCGGCGAGGGCGGTGCCGAGAGACGCTCCCAGATTGGTCATGGTGTTCTGGAGACCACCGACTTCGCCGGTCTCTTTGTCGGGGACAGCCGACACCGTCACCGCCCCCAACTGTGACGCCAGCGCACCGACACCCAGCCCGGTGAGGAGCATTGGGACCGCGACGATCTCGGGCCCGACGCCCACCTCGAGGGCGGCGATGAGCGACACAACCCCGGCGAGAAGCGCGACCAGACCCCAGCGGACAACAGTTCTTGGAGCAGCCCGAGGCAGGTACTTGGGGATGGCGACGGCTGCAAGAAGGAGGGTCACGGAAAGAGGCAGCAATCGCACACCCGTCTCCAGGGCAGTGAGGCCGAGCGCAACTGAGAGGAAGAGGGGGACGGTGAAGAAGATGCCGGCCTGGATCATGAACTGGAAGAAGAACATCGTCAGACCACCAGTCAACTGAGCGTTCCGGAGCATTTCGATCCTCACCAGAGGCTCGCGACCACTCTCGACGACTCTGGCCTCCCAGGCAAAGAAGATCCTGATTATCAGGGCGCCGGCCACCAGCAGCCAGATTGTCGGCGATACGCCCAGCCATTCCGGGCCCCCGGGCTTGGGTTGAATCCAGCCCCACTCGCCGGACCGGAGCACGCCGAACACCGCCAGACCGAGCCCGGCCGCGGTGAGGGCTGCACCGACCAGGTCCAACCGGTGTTTGGCCTCAAGGGGTGCGTCCTGGATCCTTCGAGTGAGCATGAGGATTACGGCCACCACCACGACCTCACCTGCGAACACATATCTCCAGGTCCAATTTGTGGTGACAAAGCCCCCGATCAGCGGTCCCGCCGCCACGGCGATGGCTCCGGCCGAGGCGACGAGGCCATAGGCACGCGGACGCCCCTCGGGAGCGAAATTCGAGGCGACCAGCGCCACGATCGCGGGCATGATCAGTGCTGCCCCGATTCCCTCCAGGAAAGACCAACCGATGATCCGGACTGTCAAGTTTGGCGCCAGCGAGGTGGTCAGCGAGCCCGCCCCGTAGATGACACAACCGATCATAAAGGCGCGCTTCCGACCGATGAGACTCCCGATCTTCCCGCCCGTGATCATCAGCGTCGCCATGACCAACGTATAGAGGGTTATCGCGGTCTGGATCCCGGTGACGGTCGTGCCGAGGTCCTCGGCCACCTGGGCAATGGAGACGTTCATCACCGAGCTGTCGAGGGTCATGAGGAACTGACCCGACGCCAACGTCAGGAGGACGATCCCCGCAGCGCTCTTGGTCCTGTCCGTCATCTAATCGAGTCGCCCGGCGTAGGTGCCGCGGGAAGCAGCGAATCTGGCAACTGAGCGAACCGGCATGGGCGACACTGTACGGATTCGCCGTGAGTCACATTTGCTTTCGATGCCCCGGTCGATCAAGAAAAGCACTTTGTATCGGCGATACGAGGGGTCCCGGCGAGATATAGAGTGCCGCACGATGAGTCGGGGTGACGGCATCGATATCGAGACGGGGTCACGCCATGCTCGCTGACAACGTCGACCGCGGTCGACTCGTGCAGACATTCCTCGACCTCGTGGCAGTCGACAGCCCGACCGGGCACGAAGAGGAGATCGGCAAGGAGCTGGCCGCCAGGTTCACCGACTTCGGCTGCACCGTCACCATGGACGATGTCGGGAACCTGGTCGCCGTCCTTCCCGGCACCCGACCCGACACCGTTTTGCTGTCGACGCACATGGACACGGCGGGGACCGACGTGGGAATCCAGCCCATCGTCGAAGACGAAGTGATCAAGACCGATGGGACGACCATCCTCGGCGCAGATGACAAGTCGGGTATTGCCGGATGCCTCGAGTTGCTGGCCATCCTCCGCTCCCGTCCCGAGGTGGAGCATCCAACCCTCGAGTTTGTGATCTCGGTCGGCGAGGAGAGTGGGTTGCTCGGATCCCGCCAGATGGACCTGAGCCGCCTGAACTCGACTTACGGGTTCGTGCTCGACACCGCAGGCGATATCGGAGCCATCACCTATTGGACGCCGACCTCCGTGTACATCACAGCAACCGTTCACGGGAAGAAGGCCCATGCCGGAGTCGAGCCCGAGAAGGGCATCAACGCCGTGAAGGTGGCCGCCGAGGCCATCGCCGCAATGCCACTGGGTCGCATCGACGAGGAGACAGTGGCCAACATCGGGACCATCACCGGCGGTGAGGCAAGAAACATCGTCCCCGGCGAGGTCACCCTCCAGGGCATGGCCCGAAGCCACGACCAGGAGAAGCTCGACGCCCAGCTGGAGGCTATGCGCTCCGCTCTGGCGGAGGCTGCTGACCGTCACGGGGCGAACGTCGATTTCGAGGCGGAGGAGATCTACCGGACATATCACATCGACCAATCCGAGCGGCCCTACCGCGAGGCGGCCCGAGCGATCAGATCACTGGGGCTGGAGGTGATTCCACGAAAGAGCGGCGGGGGGACAGATGGCAATTTCTTCAACGCACGCGGAATAGCCTGTGTCGCCATGGCCACAGGAATGGTCGACGAGCACGCCGCCACCGAGCACATTGCCATCGATGACATGGTCATGGCGTGCAAGATCCTCGTCACCATCGTCACCCAGGAACCGGAATGAAGGGAGTGGCACGATGACCGGACTCCGCCGACGAGCATGGTTGGTCGCCTTGACCGCGCTCGCCCTGACGCTCTCAGCATGCGGGAACGCCGAAGAGCGGAGTCTCTGCCGGCAGTACGAGGACCTGCAGGATGCGGTGGCCGAGGTGGAGACCCTGGACCCGGAGACAGCTACCGCAGCTGACGCCCTGGCCCTCGTCGAGAACGTCATGGTCCAGCTCGATCAGTTCCAGGCTGAGGCGGATGGCCTCTACGACCAAGCCGTCTCGAACCTGAATTTCGCCCTGACCGAATTGAGACAGGTGACCTTCGATCTCGGTGACGAAGGCCTCGAAGTGGCCCAGCCGCTCATGCAGGAATCGCTGGACAGCTCGGTCACGGCGTACAACGCCCTTCAAGAACGACTCGACGTCGCCTGCGGCACGGACTGACAAAAGGAGAGAAATTGGACATCATCTTCATCCTCGAGGCGGTGGTGGTCCTCGGCGCCATCGTGATGGGCACCCGTGCCGGAGGAGTAGGGATCGGCGTTTGGGGTGGTCTCGGCGTCGCCATCCTCGTCTTCATTTTTGGAGAGGCGCCCGGGGAACCACCGATATCGGCCCTGCTGATCATCCTCGCAGTGGTCACTGCGGCAGCTCTGATGCAGGTGGCCGGCGGAGTCGACTGGATGGTCATGATCGCAGCGAACGTCATCCAGAGTCGTCCCAAGCAGATCACGGTGATCGCCCCGCTCACCGCCTTTCTCTTCACGGTTGGGGCAGGGACGAGCAACATCCTCTACCCACTGCTGCCGGTGATCTACGACGTTTCCTATCAGAACGGCATCCGGCCCTCGCGCCCACTGACGGTGACCGTCGTGCAATCCGGCATGTCGCTGGCCGCGTCGCCGGTCTCGGCGGCGATGGCCGCGATGGTGACTCTGACCGCTGTGGAGCCGTACAACTTCGACCTGGCGCAGATCCTCTCGATCACCTTCCCGGCAGGCGTGATCGGGATCATCGTCACCGCCCTGATCGTGGGACGCATGGGCAAGGACATCGACGAGGATCCGGAGATTCAGGCCAAGATCGCCTCTGGCGAGCTCGCCCGACCCGAGACGTCCAGTGAAAAGATCGAGTTGACCGCAACCAAGGAAGGCCGGAACTCGGGGATCATCTTCCTCCTCGGCGTCCTCACCATCGTGATCCTGGGCTTGTTCCCCGATTTGCGGCCCGCGTTCGAGATCGAAGGGGAACTGGTCACGATCGACATGACCACGACCATCGAACTGGTCATGTTCACGGTCGGTGTCCTCATCATCCTCATTGGAAAGCCAGATGTGAGCGAGGTCCCCGGAGCCTCGGTGTTCAAGGCCGGCATGGTCTCGGCCATCGCATTGTTCGGCATCGCCTGGCTCACCGCGACCTTCATCGCCGCCCATGAGGAGTTCATCGTCACCACGATCGGTGGTTGGGTCAATCAAGCGGTGTGGATCTTCGCCCTCGCCGTGTTCCTCGTCGCTGCACTGACAACCAGCCAGTCGACCGCGACCCGAACCATCGTCCCGATCGGTCTGGCGGCGGGTTTGGCCCCCGGTCTTGTGACCGGCATGTGGGGCGGTTCCCTCGGCGGCGTCTACACCTTGCCTGCCAACGGGACCCAGATCGCGGCCGCCAACTTCGACCTCACCGGGTCCACCAAGCTGGGAACCAAGCTGCTCGATCACAGCTTCTTCGTGCCGATGCTGATCATGACGGTGGTGTCGGTTGTGGTGGGTGCGCTGATCGGGGTGATCTTCTACTGATCCGAAGTCGAGATGACCACCTCTGAAAAGCCCGCGTCCGGTGGCATGACAGTTCGCGGAGCCGCGTCGCTCGGCATAGGAGCCATGGTCGGCGCCGGCATCTTCGCCTTGCTCGGCGAGGCGGGAGCGGTTGCAGGCGCCGCCACCTGGCTCTCGTTCCTACTGGGCGGGGTGATCGCGACCCTTCTCGGATACGTGGTCGCCAAGCTCGGGGCTCGGTATCCGTCCTCGGGCGGGTTGGTCACCTTCCTCACCCAGGGATTTGGAGTTGGACATCTCGTCGGCACCTTCGCCTGGCTGCTCTATTTCGCCGCCATCATCATCACCGCGATGGTGGCGGTGTCATTCGGCAGCTACGCCGTTGCCCTCTTCATCGGCGAAAGCGCGAGCGCCACCGCGGCGAATCTCTTCACCGCAGGGGTCATCGTGGTGGTGGCCGCGGTCCAGATCCTGGGTGCCGATGCGATCAGCAAGATCCAGTCGTTGGTCGTCGTGATTCTGCTTGCAGTGTTCGCCGTGTTCATCGCAGTCACCCTGGGGGAGATGGACACCGAGTTGCTCTCCCCTTCCCTCTACCCCCCGGCTATCGACATCGTCTCCAGCATTGCCCTCACCTTCTTTGCCTATCTGGGGTTCGCTGTCATCAGCTATGCCGGAGAGGATCTGCCGGATCCGGCCCGAAACCTTCCCAAGGCAACCTATATCGCCCTCGGGATCACCACCGCTCTCTACATCCTGATCTCCCTGGGAGTGTTCGGGACACTGACAGTCGACCAAGTGGTCGGTTATGGAGAAACTGCACTCGCCGAGGCGGCGCGACCGGTGCTCGGGGATGCCGGATTCGCGATGATGGCCATCGCCGCCCTCCTCGCCACCTTCACCTCGGTGAATGCCAATGTGTACGGAGTGGTGGGTCTGACCTCCGCTCTTGCCCGCAGCGGCCAGTTCCCTCCGAAGTTCGCACACCCGGGGCGGTTCGGGAGCACCATGGGTATGAGTGTCTCCGCACTCCTCGTCCTGCTCCTCGCCCTGCTCGTCGATCTGACCGCGATCGCATCGTTGGGGAGTGTCGTGGCACTCGTCATCTTCCTCATGGTGGCCCTGGCCGGGATGCGTCTCCGAGCCGAGACCGGCTCCAACATCGTGATCATCGCCCTCGGCATCGTGTCCACAGCCGTCGTTCTCCTGGTGTTCGGGATCCAGACCTGGCAGGACGCACCGGAGACGTTCGTCGCCATGATCGCGGTTCTCGGTCTCGCTGTCGTACTCGAGCTCGTCTGGAGCGCAGTGTTTCGTCGACGGCAGGCCACAACCGCGACGGGGTAGAAATCCGGTATCCACCGGGATGAACACGACATACACGGGAGACAGAGATGCTGACCACTGAAGAAGTCCGGTCCCGGGCGAAAGCCCTGATGCCTGGCCTCACCGAGGACCTGAAGGACCTGGTGAGTCACGCCTCGTGCTCATTCCCCGGATTTCCGGAGGAACCGGTTCACGACATGCGCCGGGCGTCGATGGCGCTTCTCGAGAAGCACGGCGCAGAGGTACATGAGCTGGATCTCGGCGAGGGGAAGCCCGCCATCTACGGCGACATGCGCGGTCCTGAAGGGTCGCCGACGGTCCTTCTCTACGCCCACTACGACGTGCAGCCGGCACCGGTTGAGGCGGGCTGGGACACCGACCCCTGGACTGCGGAGATCAAGGACGGGCGCCTCTACGGACGGGGGGCAGCGGACGACAAGAGCGGGGTGATCATCCATGCCGGCACGCTTGGCGTCTTCCAGGGTGACCTCCCGGTCAATCTCCGGATCCTCATCGAGGGTGAGGAGGAAACGGTCAGCCATATCGGGCCCTACGTCGACGCCCACCCCGAGCTCTTTCAAGCGGACACCTATGTGATCGCCGACATGGGCAACCCAGCGGCAGGGGTCCCCGCAGTCACGACGACCCTGCGTGGCAACGTGATCGTGGTGGTCAAGGTCAGGTCTCTCCATCACCCGGCGCACTCCGGTCTCTTCGGCGGAGCGGCCCCCGATGCACTCCTCGCCCTGATCCGGATCCTCGCCAGCCTGCACGACGAGGCAGGCGACACCGTCGTCCCCGGCCTGGCCAAGTTCGAGTGGTCGGGCAGTGAGATGGATCCCGATGCGTTCCGTGAGGCGGCGGGGATGGTCGATGGTGCGCAACTGATCGGCTCGGGCACTGTCGGCGCCCGCCTGTGGTCCCGCCCGGCGGCGTCCGTGATCGGGATCGACGCCCCATCGGTCGAGGAGGCTTCGAACGTGGTGATCCCGGAGGCCGCGGCCAAGATCACGATGCGAATCCCGCCCGGCGCCGATTCCGAGCACGAGGTGGGCCTGCTCATCGAGCATTTGAAAAAGGCGGCGCCGTGGGGCGTAGACGTCGAAGTGGAGAAGGTGAGAGTCGGATACCCGTTCGCGGCGAAGATGGACGGGCCGGCGGTCAAGGCTGCGATGGAGGCGATGGCCGCCGCCTACGAGACCGAGGCCGGCTTCATGGGGAGCGGCGGCTCTATCCCGCTGGTCGCCCGACTCCAAGGAATCAGCCCGAACGCCGAGGTCATCCTGTGGGGAGCCGAAGACGTAGCTAAGGCCAAGATCCACGCCTCCAACGAGAGCGTGGCTCTCGACGAGATCGAACGACTGATCGTCGCGCAGGCCCTGACACTGCAGACACTCGGAGGGCAAGGCTGACAGCCCCACCATGGCCAATCCAGTACTGACCAGGCAATTCGGGGAGCCGGCTGCGTCCGACGCCGCCCTCCAGACCGCACCGCCTCCTTCGACGACCGCCACCGGCGAGAAGAGGATGACCATCGGCGCGGTGGCGGCAGCCACCTTCTTCCTGTTGCTGCTGGTCGTGGCCGGGGCGGCGTACGGATGGGCCAACGCGGTGGCCGTACAACGCTGGTATTGGCTGTTCATCATCGTCCTGCTGGTGCTGGTCTTCGCCACCGTGGCCAGGCCGAGGCTGGCTCCGTTCACCGGAATCGTTTACTCGTTGGGGCAGGGCGCCCTGGTCGGATCGATCTCCAAGATCTACGAGACTTTCTACGAGGGGATCGTGTTCCTCGCTCTGACGGCCACAGTCGCGGTCTTCCTCGGGGCCCTGCTTCTCTATGTCTTCCGAATCATCAGGGTGACCCAGAAGGCCCGCTCGGTGATCATCATCGCCACGGTCGGCATCGGCCTTTTCTATCTGGCCACCTTGCTGCTCTCGATCTTCGGTGTGGACGTGCCGCTGGTGACCGGGGTCGGCACCGGCGCCCTGGTGTTCAGTATCCTGGTCGTGATCGTCGCCGCTCTGAACCTGCTCCTCGACTTCTCGGTGATCGAGCATGGCATCGCCACCGGGGCACCGAGAGCTTTCTCCTGGTTCGCCGCCTTCGGGCTGATGGTCACCATCATTTGGCTCTACATCGAGATCCTCAGGCTGATCGCCATCGTCTTCGCCCGAAGGGGATAGGTTCCGGTTGGTGAGTAGACCGGTACGGATCGCAGTCCAACTCCAACCACAGCACGGCGACTATGCCGGATTACGGGCTGCGGCGGTGCGGGCCGAGGAGATGGGTGTCGACGTGGTCTTCAACTGGGACCACTTCTTCCCTCTCAGCGGTCCAGCCAACGGGAAGCATTTCGAATGCTGGACCATGCTCGCATCTTTCGCCGAGGTGACTCAACGAGTCGAGATCGGGGCCTTGGTGACGGCCAACAGCTACCGCAACCCAGATCTCCTCGCCGACATGGCACGCACCGTCGATCACATCTCCGAGGGCCGGATGATCCTCGGCATCGGTGCGGGATGGTTCCAACACGATTACGACGAGTACGGCTATGAATTCGGTACTCCCGGTACCCGTCTCAGTGACCTCCGAGACGCTCTGCCGAGAATCGAGAACCGCTGGGCGCAACTCAACCCACCACCGATCCGGGACATCCCGATCCTCATCGGAGGTGGCGGAGAGCGGCGAACGCTTCGCTATGCGGCCCGTCATGCCGACATCTGGCACGGTTGGGGGCGGCCCGACACCGTCCGGCACAAGAGCCAAGTGCTCGACAACTGGTGCGCTCGCGAAGGACGGGACCCGGCAGAGATCGAGCGCTCCTGTGGCGCCAACCCGCTCAAACCGGAGACAGGTGACGGGTACGTGGATGCCGGGGCCACACTCCTCACCCTGTCGTTCGACGGCCGGGAGTCGTGGGATCTCTCCCCGCTGAAGGACTGGTTGTCCTGGCGCGATCAGAGGAATCGGCAGTCGTAGATCGCCGGTCAACCCCCTGGATACGAGGCGCTAGGTTCGCCCGGCATGGGCCAAATCATCGAAGAGAGACTCCCCACAGCGATTGGATTTTCGGAGGCTTAGCGGCATCTCGTGACTGACGTTCAGGTATCGCTCGGTGTGAACCGTCGAGAGGGTATGCGCCGAATCCCCGGCGGCCGGTTTCGCATGGGCTCGGAGGATTTCTACCCGGACGAGAGACCCGTGCATGAGGTCGTGGTGGACGGTTTCTGGATGGACGAGCACCCGGTGACCAACGCCGAGTTTCGCAGATTCATCAAGGAGACCGGCTACATCACCGTGGCCGAGCGCCCGCTCGACCAAGGCGAATACCCGGACGCCGATCCCGATCTGTTGGTTCCCGGTTCCCTGGTCTTCCGCAAGACCACAGGGCCGGTCGATCTGAACGACTATCGGAATTGGTGGGAGTACGTGCCGAGCGCCCATTGGCGACGCCCGGGGGGGCCGGGGACGACATTTCACGGGAAGGGCGACCACCCGGTCGTCCACATCGCCTGGGAGGATGCCAGGTCGTATGCCGATTGGATGGGCAAGGACCTGCCCACCGAGGCGGAATGGGAGTTCGCCTGTCGGGGCGGACTCGATGGCGCCACATTCGCCTGGGGGGAGGAGCACTTCCCCGACGGGAAGGCGATGGCCAACAGCTGGCAAGGAGAATTCCCCTGGGAGAACCTCAAGATCGATGGGTTCGAAGGGACGTCGCCGGTGCGAAGCTACCCGGCCAACGGGTACGGGCTCTTCGACATGACCGGGAACGTTTGGGAATGGACCATCGACTGGTACATCCCACGCCACCCGGACCAGGCCGAGCATGCCTGCTGTGTTCCCACGAATCCTCGGGTGACCTCACCGGATCAGAGCTACAACCCGGGCCAACCCGGTGAGCACATCCCCCGCCGGGTCATCAAAGGAGGGTCACACCTGTGCGCCCCCAACTACTGCCTTCGCTACCGACCCGCCGCACGACAGCCGCAGATGATCGACACCTCGATGTCGCATCTCGGCTTTCGGTGCGTGGTCCGCGATCGGGTGCCGAACGAATAAGGAGATGCCGCTCATGGCTGACAGACCAAACATCCTCGTCATATGGGGAGACGACATCGGGATCAGCAACCTGAGCTGTTACAGCGATGGGTTGATGGGATACCAGACACCCAACATCGATCGCATCGCCAACGAGGGGATGCGCTTCACCGACTCATATGGTGAGCAGTCCTGCACCGCAGGACGCGCCTCCTTCATCACCGGTCAAAGTGTCTATCGCACAGGTATGAGCAAGGTCGGTGTCCCAGGAATGCCGGTCGGGCTCAGCGCGGAAGACCCGACCATCGCCACGTTGCTCAAGCCCCTCGGCTACGCCACCGGACAATTCGGCAAGAACCACCTCGGTGACAGGAACGAGTTCCTGCCCACCGTCCATGGCTTCGACGAGTTCTTCGGCAACTTGTATCACCTCAACGCCGAGGAGGAGCCGGAGCGTCCGTACTGGCCCTCCCCCGAGGAATTCCCCAGGTACAACGAGATGTTCCGGCCGCGCGGAGTGCTCCATACCTGGGCCACTGATGAAGACGACGAGACCGATGAGGGCCGTTTCGGGCAGGTGGGAAAGCAACGGATCGAGGACACCGGACCGCTGACCGCCAAGCGCATGGAGACATGCGACGACGAGTTCGCAGCCGCGGCAATCGACTGGATCACGAAGCAGCACGAGGCGGGTACGCCATTCTTCTGCTGGGTGAACACCACACACATGCACTGTTTCACCCACACCAAGCCGGAGAGTCTTGGCCAAGCGGGGCGCTGGCAATCGCCGTATCACGACACCATGATCGACCACGACAAGTTGGTCGGAGGTCTCCTCGACCTCCTCGATGAGCTAAGCATCGCCGAGGACACCATCGTGATCTACTCGACCGACAACGGGCCCCACATGAACACATGGCCCGACGGGGGAATGACTCCTTTTCGCAACGAGAAGAACTCCAACTGGGAAGGAGCTTTCCGTGTCCCGGAGTTGATCCGCTGGCCGGGCAAGATCGAGGCTGGCGTGGTCTCCAACGAGATCATCCAGCATCACGACTGGCTTCCCACCCTTCTTGCTGCGGCCGGCGAGCCGGACATCGTGGAGAAGCTGAAAGCCGGGCACACCGTGGGGGACAAGACGTACAAGGTCCACATCGACGGATACGACCTTCTTCCTTATCTGACTGGAGGTGAGGAGAAAAGCCCGCGCAAGGGCTTGGTCTACTTCTCCGACGACGGTGATGTGTTGGCGATCCGATTCGACAACTGGAAGGTGGTTTTCATGGAGCAGCGGGCTCCGGGCACCTTCCAGGTCTGGATGGAGCCATTCATTCCCCTACGGGTTCCCAAGCTGTTCAATCTGAGGACCGATCCCTACGAGCGAGCGGACATCACGTCCAATACGTACTTCGGCTGGATGATCGAGAACCCATACCTGGTCCTGGCCGGAAACACCCTCGTGATCGATTTCCTCGAGAGCTTCAAGGAATTCCCGCCCCGGCAGAAGGCCCCCAGCTTCACCATCGATCAGGCAATGGAGAAGATGCACGCCGCCATCGCGGGGCACTAGGAGAGTCGTCATGCTCGAATCCTGGAACGACACTCCGACGCGGGCAGCGATCGAGGGGTACGTGGCGTCGGTCACTGCCCACGGTCCCGGCTTCATCCCACCCGAGGAGCGGGTCGCCGTGTTCGACAACGACGGCACCCTGTGGTCGGAGAAGCCGATCCCGATCCAACTCGACTTCGCCCTCTTCCGGATGGCTGCGATGGCTGCAGCGGACCCGGCGCTCCAAGAGCAGCAGCCCTGGAAGGCGGCGTTCGAGACGGACATGAAGTGGCTCGGCGAGGCGATGGTCAAGCACTATCACGGCGACGACGGAGACATGACGCTGCTGTTACAGGCAGTCCCCCGAACCATCGCCGACCTGAGCATCGAAGACTACGACCGGGAGGTGACGACTTTCTTCGAACAGTCTTCGCACCCGGTCCTCAAGCGGCCCTACCGGGACTGCGGGTACGCCCCGATGGTGGAGTTGCTTCGCTACCTGGAAGAGAACGGGTTCACCCCATACATCGCCTCCGGCGGTGACCGGGACTTCATGCGACCGATCGCTGGTCACATCTATGGGATCCCGCCCGAACGGATCATTGGCAGTTCTCAGGCGCTCGACTTCCAGGAACGGGAGGATGGCAACGACGTGCTCTACAAGTCGGAGATGGAGTTCTTCGACGATGGGCCGACCAAGCCGGTGCGGATCTGGAGCCGCATCGGGAGACGACCAGTCGTGGCCGGAGGCAATTCCAACGGGGACATCCAGATGTTGCGGTTCGCCAACCATCCGAGACACCCGGGACTGAGGACGCTCCTTCTCCACGACGATGCCGAGAGGGAGTTCGACTACACGGCCGGAGCCGAGGACGCCCTGGCACGGGCTGCGGACAAGGGATGGACAGTCATCAGCATCAAGGATGATTGGTCAACCGTCTTCGGTGAGAAGACCCCGTAGCTTGTAGGAGTGGCAATCCAACAGGCGCCGGAACAAACCGGAATCGCCCGTTTCGCCTTCGAGTCGTCCAACACCGCCGGGTGATAGAAGGTCGACCTTCACTCGGCTGCGTGAGATTGATCACCCCGATCGCAGCCCTAGCCATTGTCAACTTTCTTGCCATGCTGCGTAAACCGACGGGGAGGACCGATGTCAGTCCTGGCCGAATCTCGACTCGGACCAGGTGCCTTCGAGGAGAGCATCTGTAGCGGGAATGTGGACCGAAGTCGGCACAGCTACGGCAACCCCGGTCACCGATGACCTCAACCCAAGGCCGTGCATTTCACCGGGCGGGTGAAATGGGTCCAGATCGAACTCAGCGGCGATGCCGAGGACGCCGACCACCTCATCTCCCCCGAGAAGCGATGTCGGATCGCCATGGCCCGGCAGTAGAGGCTCCCGGCCGGTTCAGTCCGGCGCCGGTGGGTGTAGGTTCGGAAATCGAACACAGGACCGAGGAGAACACATGTCGCATAGGGAACCAGAGCCACCCGACATCGCGGGTGGGGAGCTAGCTGCAGGCATTGGCGTCATGTTCGCCGCCACCCTGATGATCGTGGGTGGGATCCTTCAGGTATTCCAGGGAATTTCCGCCATTGCGAACGACGAGTTCTTCGTGACCCTCCCCAACTATGTGGTGACGCTCGACGTGTCGACGTGGGGTTGGATCCACCTCGTCTTCGGCGCCCTCGTGATCTTGGCGGGATTTTCCCTCTTCTCCGGGAGCAGGGTGGCGGCAATCTTCGCTCTCGTCCTCGCCGTGCTCAGTGCGATCGCAAATTTCGGCTTCATCCCCTACTACCCGGTATGGGCACTGTTCATCATCGCAGTGGACGTATTCATAATCTGGGCGATCGCCCGATCCGGCGTCCTCAAGACCTGATCTGTCAACCGGATCTGTGCGGGGAGGTGGGGATCAGATCCACGGTGATGGTGTGAGCGGCGGCGCCGGTTGCGGGGCGACGATCGTTGCCATCTCGGTGCGCTCCTTCCCCGATGCGGCCAGTGCCCGGATCACATCCGTCCGAACTGTCAGACCGTCGGCCGGCTGATGCCAGAAGTGGACGAGTGCAGTGATACGAACCGGGTCAATCGCTGTCAGGTACGCCACGGGACTTGGCTCGGGGAGCACGCCCGAGACAGCGGCGACTGTCTCGATGAGCCGTTGACCGGTCCCGTCGACATCCTTCGACCGGACCCGCACCTCCACATCCGAACGGCGCGCCCCTTTCGTCGAGTGGTTGATCAGTGGGTCACCGAGCACCTCGGAGTTGGGCAGATGGACGGTTCGGCCATCAAAGGTCTCGATGACCACCGCCCGGCTGTCCATATCGAGGACGTTGCCGACATAACCCAAGGACTCGACCTCGTCACCGATGTGGATGGGGCGACGGGTCTGGAGAACGATGCCGGAGGCGAAGTTGTCGGCGATGCCGCGCAGGGCGAGGGCCATGATCACGCCAAAGACGATGGCGGCTGTGATGAGGGGCTGGATCGGGGCACCGAGAAGGGAGAGGGCGATGCCCACCCCAAGGAAGATCACCACATAGCCGGCGATGCGCGCGATAAAGGCGCGCATCTCGCTGGAGATGCCCTCCAGCCTGGACAGGACCCTGGCGGTGGCCTTTCTGGTCATCCGCGACAGAATCCAGGCGACGATTAGGACAACCGCCGCAAGCACTGCGGTCCACGGGTCGATCGAGGTTTCAGCCAGATCTGCGGCGTCGACAGCGATCACCAGTCCCATCGCCGACATCGTGTCACGGCACGAGCGCTGATTTTGGGATTTGGGACGATGCGGGTCGATAACGACCTCAGGCGCTGATCAGAGCCTGATCTGCTTCCTCGGAGACGATCCGCTGATGATGGCCCAGCCACCAAAGGGCGATCAGCCCACCGATTCCCGCGAGAAGCCCGCTCAGCTGGTTCCAGGTCAGGGCGCCGATGGTCGCGTCCCCGCTCCCGTAGCGCAGCGAATCGAGGAGGAATCGCTGGAATCCGTACCAGGTCACCCAGGCGAAGAAGAGCTGGCCGTAGCGAAGCTCGATCCGGTCGTAGAGCAGATAGAGCAGACCGAGCAGCACAGCGGCCCCGATCATGTCGTAGAAGGCCACGTGGTGATAGACGCCACAGAAGACCTCGCCGACATCGGCGGCGGCACACTCCAGGCTGTCATGTTGTGGAGCCACGTCGTAGCCCGGCCGGATCCCGTAGCCCCACCAAGCAGTGGTGCTCTTGCCCAGATGCTCGACGATGGCGAGATCGCCGATGCGACCCACGACCGTTCCCAAAGCCAGACCGAAAGCCGACATGTCAAGGGTGGGGAGGACGGGGAGGCCGACCTGTCTCATCCGTATCCATCCGGCGATGATGCCCCCGGCGAATCCGCCCATGATCGAGAAGTTGCCCGAGATCGGGTTCAACGCCTCGAGCAAGGGCACCCCATTCATCAACTGGGCCGGCGTGGTCAGATACCGGGCACCGAGCAGGGCACCGATCAGGCCCCACGTGAGCACCGACTGGTACTTGCCAGTGTCGAACCCGCGCTTTTCCATCTCCCTGTTGGCCAGCCAGGCGCCGGCGACGAAGCCGAGGGCGGCGAAGAGCCCGTGCAACGAGAACTGAAACGGGCCGATATCCCAAATCGGGATCGGGGGGTAACTGATCACGGGGAGCATGCGACGAGCAGGGTACCTGGCCGCGAATACTGAGCTTCTAGCCTGCACGAAATGTCAGCCGCCGGCCACCGGATCGAGGCCCGGGCGCCGGGCCGGGTCAATCTCATCGGCGACCACACCGACTACACGGGTGGGCTGGCCCTTCCCTTGGCCATCGATCGCCAGATCGTGATCGAGGGGATCGATCGTGACGAACCGCTCCTCACACTCGCCTCCGACCAGGATCCGGTACCGGCAAGCATCCCGCTCCCGGCTGTCGGAGTGGCGGAGGTCGACCCACCGTGGGCCAGACGGGCCGCGGCCATCGCCGCTGAGCTCGGGCGGGAGCAGGGTTTCAGCGGGACAATCGAATCGACGGTGCCGATCGGGGCCGGACTCTCCTCGTCGGGCGCTCTTGGCGTCGCGCTAGCTCTCGCGCTCGGCGCCGCTGTCGGCCATTCGCGGCTCGAGGTGGCCCTTCTCTGCCAGCGAGCTCAGCGGGCGGCGACCGGGGTGCCGGCTGGCATCCTCGACGAGATGGCCTCGCTCCACGGCCTGGATGGCCATGCGGTGCTCCTCGACTGCCACGATCTGACCGTCGAACCGGTCGCGATACCTGATGGCGCCGAGATCGTGGTCAAGTACATCTCCCACCGCACCGTTGCCGGGAGCCCGTACTCGCAACGGGTGGCGGCCTGTCGGGCGGCCGAAGAGGTGATCGGTCCGCTCCGCCTCGCCGCTATCGATGATCTGTCTGCAATCGCTGACCCGGTCTTGCTCGCCCGGGCGCGCCACGTAGTAACCGAGAACCTGCGTGTCCGGCAGTGCGTCGATGCGTTGAGAACGGGAGACCTCGAGACCGTCGGGCGGCTCATGACCGCCAGTCATGTCAGCCTGCGTGACGACTACGCGGTCTCGACCCCCGACCTCGATTCCGCCGTCGACATTCTCGTGTCGACTCCAGGCGTCCACGGAGCACGCCTCACCGGCGCCGGCTTCGGTGGATGTGTCATCGCCCTGGCCGAGCCGGGCACGGTGAAAGACGGGTGGGTGGTGCGAGCCGTCGACGGCGCGGAAGTAGTCACAAGTGGATCCAATTACTATCCGGCGCCGTGAGTGAACTGCTGACCGCAGCGGCCGATGCACTGAATGTGCCCGAGACGCTGGTGCAACGGTCGGCGGCGGCCAGGGCCACCGCCAACGGGACCTCGGTGGACGACGTGCTGAACGCGTGGGCAGGAGGAGCACCCGCGGCCGGAGCGGTGCCGGCCTCCGCCCCCGCGCCGTCTGAGGAAGTGGCGCCCGCAACCGGTGACGAGAACCCAGAGGCGGTGTCTTCGGCAGTCCCCGAGCCCGAGCCTGCCCCCGAGCAGCCCCAGGTAGCGGCAGAACCGGCCGCGGCCGCGGTGATGGTCGAACCTGAGCCGGAGATCGTCCTGGAGCCCGTGTCGCTGGGTCGCCGGGTGCGCACCGCGATGAGGGTCGGAGCCTGGACCGGCGCCGGCCTCGGGCTGATCGGCTTCGTGGTGGCCAGCAACTGGTGGGCGGCCACCGCCACCGTCATCGGCGAAGAGTCGTTCACGCCGGTGATCCAGGTCGATTCCAACGCCGTGGTCATCGGTGCCGCCCTCATCAGCATCGTCTTCGGGGCCGTCATCGCCTCACTGTCACGAGCGGCCGCGTCATGGGCCAATCCGGGCATGCAGCTCAGCAACTCGCCAAGCTCCACTTTCTGGATCGGAGCCCTGATCGGCATCCTGCTCGGTGTGGTCGCTGGAGCTGTGCTCACTGGTTTGGGCACCCCGGTGGAGGGGGCGGAAGGTGTGGTTCAGTTGCCTGTCCTCGCCACTATTGGGGTGATGGCGATCGGAGGCGCCATCCTCGGCGCGCTCACCGCTGCGGTCACTCAAGCGATCGGAGTCCCCGTTGCGGTGCCCGACGGCTCGGGTGAGGAGATCGACAACGTGAGACGACGCCTCGGATCGGCCTTCGGCATCCCCCTCACCGCGCTGATCTTGTTGCTCATCCTCGTCCTCCCATTCGCCTGGGCGCTCCTCGAGTCCGAAGAGCTCGGCACGGGTGGCGCAGCGGTCATCGGCATTCTGACCGCGGCCGGAATCCTCGGGTTCGCCTCCCTCGCCGGGACCAGACCGAACATCAAGCTCTCGTTTGGCGAGGTGATGGTGGCGGTGATCGGGATCGGCACCGTCATCGTCTTCATCCTGGCGGTCATGTTCGCCCGCAGCCCCGATGAGGAGCCGGAGGAGCCGGCGGCAGAGCCCGAGGCGCGTATCACCCTCGTCATCGGCTGAACCAGAATCCAGCTCCGAAACCGAATGAGAATCGGGTTCAGCTGAGACCGGCGGCGTTGGCCACGTCCGACGCGTTGACCGCGGAGGAAAGGTCGCCTTGGGCCAGAGCGGTTCGCACTTTCCCGGCGACTTCGAGGGCGACCTGGATCTGAGCTTCCTTGGTAGAGGCTCCGAGATGGGGAGTGAGCACGAGATTCGGGGCGTCGAGCAGCGGGCTGTCGGGGGAAAGCGGCTCGTGCTCATACACATCGAGACCCGCTCCCGCGATCCGTCCCTCGTTGAGCGCTCTCGCCAGCGCAGCCTCGTCGACAACACCGCCACGAGAGACGTTAAGCACGAACGCGCCTTTCTTCATCCGCTTCAGCGTGCCTTCGCCGATCAGACCCCTCGTCTCGGCATTCAAAGGGACGTGGAGCGTGATCACATCCGCCCTCTCGATGAGACGGTCCAACGGCACGAGCTTCGGGTGCAGCTCGTCGACTCTCTCGGCGGTCAGGTATGGGTCGTAGACGATGACATCCATGCCAAAGGCACGGCAACGCTGTGCGACCTCCCATCCGATCCGACCCTCGCCGATGACGCCCAAGGTCTTCCCTCGCAGCTCGACGCCCAGCAAGCTCGAGCGCTCCCATCGGCCTTGGCGAATCGACCGATCCGCCACTGTAACCCTCCGCGCTACCGCCAGCATGAGAGCCATGGTCAGCTCTGCGGCCGAGATCGTGTTCCCACTCGGAGCGTTCATCACTGCCACCCCACGCTCGGAGGCGGCTGCCATATCGATGTTGTCCACGCCCACGCCGGCCCGGCCCACCACCTTGAGTTCGGGCGCCCCGTCGAGCAGCGACGAATCGACCCTGGTGGCGCTGCGCACGATCAGACCTGCAGCGGTCTTCAACCCGGAAGCGAACTCCGGGTCCGAAGAGTCTTTGATGAGGACCACATCGAAGCGATCGTCCTCACGCAGCGGCGCCAGGCCCTTCTTCGAGACTCGATCGGTGGCCAATACCCGAAATGGCATGGTCAACGAAGGACCTCACTGAGCGTACCGAGAAGTTCACCGAGCACCTTGGGGTCGTGGTCTCCCATGTGCCCGATGCGAATAGTCGACTCCTTCAACCTCGAATAGCCGCCGCCGATCACCCATCCCCGTTCCCTCATCGCGGCCACCACCTCGGGACCGGAAGTTCCCTCGGGAAGGCGGATGCAAGTGATGGTCGGGGAACGATGTCCCTCCGGTGCCAGCACCGCAACCTCCACGCCTTCGGCCCGGAGGGCGTCGACCCATTCGATCGTCGCGGTGCGCATAGCGGCGTGACGTTCCCAACGCTGTTCTATTCCCTCCCCCATGATTCGCCCCAGCTGAACTTCCAGGGCAAAGAGAAGCGAGATGGCCGGCGTCGACGGGGTTTGAAATGCCTCGAGCGACTTGATCAGCGGCAGCAAGTCGAAGTAGTAGCCCTTGTTGGTGGCCTGGGCCGACCGATCCAGCATCGTCGGCGACGCGACGGCGAACGCCAGGCCCGGGGGAAGGGCGAGGGCTTTCTGAGAGCCGGTGAGGATGAAATCCAGCCCCCACAGATCGGTGCGGACCTCGGCTCCCGCCACTCCGGTGACGGAGTCGATCAAGAGCATCACACCGTCATGACGTTCGGTGACTTCGGCGATCGCGGCCAGGTCCTGAAGGGCACCCGTCGAGGTCTCGGAATGGGTCATCGTCACCGCGTCGAAGCTGCCCTGCTCCAGCCTCGTTGCGAGCTCGGCGGCATCGTGAACCTGGCCCCATTCGACTGACCACACTTCGGTGTCGTGGCCACAGGCCATGGCGATCTCGGCGAACCTCGACGAGAAGGCGCCATTGACCAGGCTCAAGACCTTGCCACCGGCCACCCCGTTGCGCACTGAGGCCTCCATCAGACCCGTAGCCGACGAGGTTGAGATGATCACCGGCTGGGCGGTGAGAAACACCCGCTTCAGGCCTTCCTGCAGACCGGCGAGCAACTCTTCGATGGCCCGCCCCCGATGTCCGATCATCGGACGAGTCTGCGCAGCGAGCACCTCGGGATCGACCTCGGTGGGACCGGGTAGGAAGAAATGACCTGGCGGTAGGTCGATCGGCATGTGCTCCTCGTACTCGTTTGGGCGCCCTCTACCCGTCAGCCAGGCTCAGTGCGTACCGCACGCTACCCACGATCTCCCATCCAACGAGAACCGGCTCTCCCGTCCGTTGGTGCTCTCTGAGGTGAGACAGAGGGAAGTCGTATTCGCCGTCGGCGGTAGGGGTGAATTCGAGCTCGGAGCCCTCGACCAGGACCACGAACGAAGAGACGTCCTCCAGACTGCCGTCCACCGAGGTAACCACGCCGCGCGCAGTGCCCTCCGTCTGATTGCAGGCGACCAATCCGAGAAGCATCACGACGACGGCGACCGACCTCAGGATGCCCGAAGCGTGGACTCGAGACGCTCCCACTCGCGTTCCTGCTTCGTCCAGCGAAACCAGATCACTGCGATCGTCGTCCACAGGAGCAGGCCACCGCCCAGCTTCATGATGACACCGGCGATGGTCTGGTCCGCCACCGCAGTCAGGCCGAACGCCAGGGCGGCATTGCCATAGACCGGGTACAGCGGGACCGTGGAGAAGGTGAGGAACGATGCCGGGATGGTGGGCAGCAATGACTGTGCAAACAGATAGAACATCTGCCCTGGAGGGGGGAGCCTCGGGATGGCCGGCGTTGGTGAGAACACGGGGAGCCACATCAGGATGGAGACGCCGAACAGCCAGGCGTGGACCACGAGATGAGGCGGGCCTCCCTGCACCATGACCGCCACCAGGTCAGGCCAGTGGATGATGATGAAAGTGGAGTTGAACAACACAAAGGCAGGCACGGGGCGGGCCAGCGGTCGGATGAACCGGGCGACCTTTGGATGGCCGATGGTCACATCAGCGAGCCATCTCGGCGTGCCCCGAAGCATCAGAGGCGGAATCACCAAGGCGATGACCATGTGCTCGACCATGTGCACCGTGAACAAGGACGTTTCGCCAATGTCGTGGATTGGCCAACCCGAGACCAGCCACAGGGCCACGACCGCCAGGTACCACTGCCATTTCTGGCCCGTGGTCGCCGGTGGCGCATCAGGGGCGAGCACCGGCCGAAGCCTGCGGTCGGCGTACCAGTAACCGAAGGCGAGGGCGAAGGCCAGCGCCCAGACGTCGTAATGGGGGTGAAACGGGGGGATCACGTCAAACACCGATGGCGAGGATCGCCCCGAGTGCGGTGAGGATGATCGTGTACAAGGCGCAGGCCAGGATGATTCCGGCTGTGAAGAATCGCGTCAGGATGCGATTTTCGAAGCGGAGATGCATGTACCACCCGATCACGATGACGAACTTGAGCGCGGCCAAGGAAATCAGGAGCACGGTGTTGAAATTGCCGAGGTCGAAATCCCTGTGGATGTAGTAGATGGCGACCTCGACTGCCGTCAGGACGGCCAGTACCACCGCAATCTTCCAGTACTGGGCCGGAGTCGGATGATGGATGTGCTCGACGCTGCTCATACCGGTGGGACTGAGAGCAGGTAGACGACGGTGAAGATCACGATCCAGATGATGTCCACGAAGTGCCAGTAGAGACCCACCAGCTCCAGATTGAGGCCGTGACGGTCGCTCAGCTCGCCCCGTCGTCGTGAGATCCCCCATAAGGAGAGAAGCATGATCACTCCGATAGCGACGTGGGTCCCATGAAATCCGGTCAGCAGGTAAAAGGCCGAGGCGGCCGGGTTGGTGCTCATCTTCATGCCGTCTTCGACGATGAAGGTCGTGAACTCGAAGACCTGGCCGCCGAGGAATACCGAACCAAGGGCGGCGGTGGCGAAAAGCCAGGTCCGTGTCCCGTTGGCATCCTGCCGGCTCTGGGCGTTGTGGGCCAACACCATGGTGAGGGAGCTCATCAGCAGCACGAATGAGCTCACCGAGGTGAATGGGATGTCGTAGATGTCCGCTGGGTAGGGCAGGGGGAAGCCGGGCCGCTTGGAGTAGAGCAGGTAGTTGGAGATCAGCGCGCCGAAGAAGAGGAATTCCGAGCTGAGGAAAAGCCACATCCCCAGCTTGCGGTTCTCGACCCCGGTCCCCTCGTGCTCGGGGTGGGCGTGGCCCAGTTCGGACTCGTGGGTGAGTTCAGTCATCGATCGACTCCGAAGTCCCGGCGTCGAGGGCAGGCTCGAGCTCATCCTCATGGTCGCCGTCATCGATTCCGTCGTGCACCGCATGGGGCTCTTCGAGCGGTTCGATGGCCCAGCCGATGACGGCCGAGAGGGCGATGATCAGCCCCACCAAGATGAGGCCCTTGCCCCACATCGCCTCGTGGTAGATGACCCCGTAGAACATGAGCGGCAGCCCGAGGGCGAAGAAGAAGGGGAAGTACGAAGGGTTGGGGAGAACGATCGGTGACTCGGGGTTTAGCTGCTGGTGCTCGATGGTCGCCACGATCTCGTCGCCATCCTCCTTGCGGACGGCACGGCCTTCAGCGTCCTCGTCGTATTTGAGATGCCAGAAATGGTCGAGGCTCGTCACCACCGGGGGCACGGCGAAGTTGTACTCGGGCGACGGGTTGGGCGACATCCACTCGATGGTGCGGGCATCCCAAGGGTCCAACCCGGATTCCTGGCCGCGACGGCGGCTGGTGAACCAGTTGATCATGAAGGTCAGGATGGATAGGGCGATGATGAAGGCGCCGATAGTGACCGCGATGTTCCATGGCTCGAGACCGGTCTCCGGTGCGTACTTCCAGGTGCGTCGGACCATGCCCTGGAGTCCAAGCCAGTGCATCGGTCCGAAGGTGAGGTTGAAGCCGAGCAGCATCAGCCAGAAATGGATCTTGCCCAATCGCTCGTTCATCACCCGTCCAGTGAGCTTGGGGAACCAGTAGTAGAGGCCCCCGAACAGCCCGAAGACGGCGCCCCCGAAGATCACATAGTGGAAATGGGCGACGATGTAATAGGTGTCCGTCTGCTGCCAGTCCGATGGGACCACGGCATGGGTGACTCCGGAGAGCCCTCCGATGGTGAACATGGCGACGAAGCCGATGGCGAACAGCATCGGCGTGGACAATCGGATACGCCCCATCCACATCGTGCCAAGCCAGTTGAAGATCTTGATCCCGGTCGGGATGGCGATGGTCATGGTGGCGAGACCGAACGCCGCCTGGGCCACGGGAGTGATACCGGAGGCGAACATGTGATGGGCCCACACGCCGAAACCGAGGAAGGCGATGGCCGCTCCTGCGAAGACCACGGCCGAGTACCCGAACAACGGCTTTCGGGAAAAAGTGGGGAGGATCTCTGAGACGATCCCCATCGCAGGGAGGATCAGGATGTAGACCTCGGGATGACCGAAGAGCCAGAACAGGTGCTGCCACAGGATCACATCGCCACCGGCCTGCGCGGCGAAGAACAAAGAGCCGAATTGGCGGTCGAAAGTCACCATGAACAGGGCGACGGCGATGATCGGGAGGGAGAAGAGGAGGAGGAACGATGTGATCGTCGTCATCCAGGCGAACACGGGCATGCGGAGCAGACGCATCCCCTTCGCCCGCAGATTGAGCACGGTGACGAGGAAGTTGACCGACGACACCAAAGAGGAGAGGCCGATGATCTGAAGCCCGAGAGCCCAATAGTCCATCGCCGTGCCCGGGGAGTAGAGAGGCCCGGCGTTTGGCTGATACCCGAACCAGCCCCCGTCCGGCGAGTCGGCTAAGAAGTTGAAACTTCCGGGCCCACCTCCGGGGGCCAGGTTCCCATCGATGCCGCCGAGGCCATCGACCCCGATCGGTGGCGCCGAGGTGCCAAAGATGAACGTCGAGTAGAGAAAGATCCCCCCAAAGAAGAAGATCCACCACGAGAGTGCGTTGAGTCGGGGGAAGGCCACGTCTCTCGCCCCGATCAGCAGCGGGAGCATGTAGTTCATCAGGGCCGCCGAGGTAGGCATGACGAACAGGAAGATCATCGTTGTCCCGTGCATCGTGAACAGCGCGTTGTAGGCGCCTGCAGTCAGGAACTCGCCGTTGGCTTGGGAGAGCTGGATGCGGAGCAGGAGGGCTTCGACGCCACCGATGATGAAGAAGGTGAAGGCGGCGTAGCCGTACATGATCCCGATCCGCTTGTGGTCCACGGTGGTGAGCCACGACCACAACCCGGTCGTCGAGCTCGGCCGGCGAAAGATGGTGGTAGTTGGGCGTTCGGCGGTGGCGGTCATTCCAGGGTGTCCAGCCAGACGATGAGAGCATCGATCTCGGCCTCGGTCAAGGCGAGGTCGGGCATGAAGCTCCCGGGTTTGATGTACGGCGGATCGGCCAGCCAGTCCTTGAGGGCATCGTCCCGGGTTTGACCCTCTTCAGGGAGGACCGCCCCGGCAAAGACGGGCCGCGAGGCGAAATGGGTCAGGTTGGGCCCATTGAATGAGGCGCGGTCGATGATGTTCGAGGCGGCTTCGTCCTCGAAACGCAACGTGTGGCATTGAGTACAGCCCTTTTCCCGAAACAGCTGATAGCCGTCGAACCCAGGTGCTCCCTCCTCGGGGACGGCGGCTGCCGTCTGCTGCTCGGTCAGCCAGGCCTCATACTCGGCCGGCTCCACGGCCTGGACCCGGGCCCGCATCAGGGAGTGGGAGAGACCACAGAATTCCGCGCAATGACCCCAGTAGGTGCCCGGCTCGTCGGCCTGGAGCCGTAGCAGAGTCGTCTGGCCGGGGATCAGATATCGCTTGCCGTTCAGGGCGGGGATCCAGAAGTTGTGAAGTACGTCGTCGGAGGTCATCACCGCGCAGACCTCCTGGCCGGCGGGGATCACCATGATGTTGGCGGTGTCGATCTCCGCCTCGGGGTAGTGGTACTCGAACCACCATTGGTGCCCGGTCACCTGGATCTCGATCGCCTCGGGGTCACACTCGGTCAACTCGAACACCGCGGCGGTGGTCGGCACCGCGATCCCGGCCAGGATGAGGGCTGGGATGACTGTCCAGGCGATCTCCAACTTCGGGCTGCCGTGGAGTTGCTTGGCCTCCTTGGCGCCGGTGCGATCACGGAACAGGAACACGGCCACCAGGATCGCCCCCTGCACCAGGATGAACACGGCGACGGCGATCCAGAAGACGGGCCAGAAGAGGTTGTTGATCTGCTCAGCAAACGGGCCAGCCGGCTCGAAGGTCGTCAGCGGCTGATCCTCGCTGCCGAGGAATGAGCATGCTCCGAGGACGAGCACGGCGCCGAGGAGGACGCCAAGGCGAATCAGGCGGTGACGGGGCCGGGCCATCGGCTTGGCATCATACGGACTCGCCAAACCCCCGACCAACTACGAGCTGACGGCGTCGATCGCAGCGGTCAGCTCTTCGTCGGAGGCAGCACCCTCGAACGCCGACGTGACCACGCCGGAGGAGTCCACCACGAATACCCAGGGCTCGGATGGGAGCCCCCACTCATCCGTCGCCGCGACCACCGTCAGCTCCTCGGGGGAGGAAACCTGAAGGTCCTCGTAGATCTCGACGTGGACGAACTCGACCCCGGGGTAGTCCGGGCGCAACGCCTTGACCTGGTCGAGGAGCGGGCCGCAGGTCTGAGAGGCACAGAAAGCGGGGGTGGCGAAAACGATCACCGACGGCGCCCCGGAGGTGACGGCCGAGGCGACACTCGATTCATACATGGCCGGGTCGGGCTCGGGATCGGAGCTGATGACCGACAGATCGGGGAAGTCGGCCGAAGTACGGGTCTCCGAGGCAGGCGCCTCCTCACCAGGCTCGATCAGGGGTGGGTCGTCGAAGGCGACGAAACCGGCCGGCCCGGCCGTTGCCATCCCTTCGGCGTCGATGGTGGCCTGATAGGTGGCTGCCTCCGGGATGTCGACGTGGGCGACATAGAGCCCTCGAGCATCGGTGACGGTCCAGATGAACTCCATCGGGTACGTGTCGAGAGGCGAGCCGTTCTCGTCACGGATGGTCACGGTGGCCTCCCGGTCAGCTGAAGCCAGGAACTCGTCTGTCTCCGGGTCGACCAGCGCGAAGAGCAACCGTTGCTCACCGATGCCGATGCTTCCGTTGCTCGAGGCCACCACGACGAAGGGCTCCACCTGGTCGGATCCGCAGGCCACGAGCAAGATCATGAGTCCGAGGAGCCCCGAAACCAAGCGCGTCATCGCACCAGCACGTCGAGCATCACCGCGCCAAAGAGGGCCGATAGATACACCGTCGATGTGGTGAAGAGCCTCATCGCATCCTCCGGGCGGCGATAGACACGCCAGGTGTCCCAGAGGAACCAGGCGCCGAGCACGATGGCGGCAACCAGGTAGATCCAGCGCATCCCGGCCACCGGGACCAGGAGCAGGCTGATCGCCACCATGAGCCCGGTATAGAGCAGCATCTTGCGAGTGGTTGCCTCGACCCCCACCACCACCGGGAGCATGGGAACCCCGGCCCTCTCGTAGTCGTCCCGGTATCTGATGGCGAGAGCCCAGAAATGTGGTGGGGTCCAATAGAACACGACCAGGAACAGAACCCAAGCGGGGAGTGCGAGCGATCCGGTCACGGCGGCCCAGCCGACAAGTGCCGGTGCGGCTCCAGCCGCGCCGCCGATCACGATGTTCTGGGTGCTGGTCCGCTTCAGCCTCAAGGTGTAGACGAACACGTAGAAGAGCAGGGCAGCAGTAGCTATGGCGGCGGCGAGAAGGTTGGTGGTGACCCACAGCCAGACGAACCCGGCGACACCGAGTGCGATCCCGAACACCAGTGCGTTCGATGGGGGCACCTCGTGCCGGGCAAGAGGCCTCGAACGAGTTCTCTTCATGATCTCGTCGATGTCACGGTCCACGTAGTTGTTCAGCGCATTGGCCCCTCCAGCCGAGAGCGATCCTCCGATCAGCGTGGCCAGGACGGGCCAAAGCCCCGGCCAGCGACCTGCGGCAAGCACCATCGACGGCACTGTGGTGATGAGCAATAGCTCGATGATCCGGGGCTTGGTCAGTGCGAAATAGGAGGCTGCCTTGGAGCGAGTCGACAGGCTGGCCGATGGGTCGGTTATCAGCGGGATGGCGATCTCGTGCCCATCAGTCGCCATCGGTGCCCTCGTCTGCCGACACCGCTTCCATCTCGGGGTCGGCCTCCTTCTCGGCCGCTGCCCGCTTTGCCCTCCGCTCTGCCCAGCGCAGGGCGAGGATGGCGAGCACCGCGGGCACGACGAAGACACCGATCTCGTCGATGCCCCCATAGTGCGCAAAGATCACGTTCACCCCGCAAGGATGAGCAAGCCAAGTGTGGTCAGGGCAACCATAAGGACAAGCATCGCATATTGGGAGCGAACCGCCTCCGTCCCGAAGTCCCCCAACGCTCGATCGTGCGCCAGGATCACACCCAGCACATGACCGGTGACGATCACCGCCACTTGGGCGTACCAAACCGGCTCGACCGCGGTTATGAAGAAATCGACCTTGCGGTCGGCTGTCCCGAAGAGATCCCAGCCGAGGGCGAACGGATCAGAGATAGCGGAGATCAGCTGCTGACCCTCGAAGAGGATGAGAGTCATGTAGTGGGCAAGGGCGTAGGCGAGGGCAATCGGAACCAGGCTGTGGGCGAAGCGCTTCGCCACATTGGCGGTCGTCCATCGGCCGCCGCCCATTCGAGCCGCCGCCCAGGAGGCGAGCCAGTAGGCGCCGCCGACCGCGAGGACACACCCGAGCAAGAGGACCGTCTCCCCGAACATCGTCTGCCCGAAGTCGCCGCTAAACGTGCCGAACGACTCAGTCGCCGAAGCGCCGTCGTAGGTGACGGTCCCGATGGCGACGACCACGAAGGCCGGCAACCCCCGCCACGCTGGGAGGACTGTCAGTGCCCGCAACCAGCCCCGCCAGACCAGACGGCCGTCGCCACGTCTCCCTAAAGGCGAGATCGCAGAGATGAGCCGGTTGTACGGGGTGAAGGCATCGAACACGGCCAGCCCGGTTTCCCGCCCGGCATAGGCCATGGCCGCCAACAGCCCCAGCGTGTATCCGAGCGCAGCCATTCCCAAAGTGACGGGGCTGCCGGAGTCGGGGCTGACCAGCTCCAGCCAGGTGAAGGCGACCAGCACCATTGCGGCGGGCCATATTCCGAGCGTGTCGAGCACGCTCATTCGCTCGCCGCGGCCCATCCTGAGGACCCGGGCCAGCGACCGCCACGGGTTGATGTCGGTGTACCAGTCGCCGATGAGGGCGCCGGCAAAGGGGACCACCAGCCAGAAGAGCACAAACACGAGGACCGGGGCGATGGTCGGCCGGGTCGGGTCGTTCTCCAGGCCGAATAGGGGCGGGAGCAATTGCCCGATCACCAGGAACAATCCGATCACTCCGAGTGAGGGCAAGACCCAACCCCGGCGCACTGTGAGCCGTGCGGCCTCGTGACGAGGGCCGTCCTGGAGCCTGGGCTCCGGCCAGAGAACTGCCAAGGCGACGAAGGTGATCACCAGGACCACGCCTGCTCCGACTATGAAATAGCTGAGTGGCACCGGGAGATCGAGTCGGCCCCCGATCCCATGCGCCATCGCCACCCCTGGGATCAGGAGGACCATCGCGCCTGCGGAGAAAATGACGACGCCGAAGCGTCGCTTCAAGGAGTCACCTCGAGCACAAACAGGGGCACATGGGTTTCCTCTAGCTCGACCTCCCAGATTCCGGGCACATCGGCAGTCAAAGCGATTTCGATCGGAACTCCGGCCATTGCCTCGAAGAAGAGGTCATACCCGTGGACGTGGATCTCCGCATCGACGTCGGAAAGCATCCAAATCGACACCGGATCGCCCACAGTGAACGTGAACCGACCCGGGCCAGACACCTCACCCGCATCGACGATTACGTCGATCTCCTGACCGGTTGTGGTGGTCTCGCCAACAGTCGAAGTTGTCGCCGCGATTGTGGTCGTGGTCGTGGTGGGCACTGTGGTCGGCGTCGTGGGGATCGTCGAAGGTGTCGTTGTGGTGGCGTCGGTGCCGCCATCACACGCCGAGGCGAACAGTAAGACGGCGGTGAGAATCGTCATTCTGAGACGCATTGGCGGAACGCTAGATCTGTGGTCGCCCAATCGAGGATTCCGGCATTGGCTCGGAGCGTGCGTTGGGTGCGGCGAATCGTGGTCGGTCTGTTGCTCCTCGCGTAGGAACGCGTGTCACCACCCCCGGGAGGCACCGGTCCGGGGGAGACGGGCGGCCGGGCGGTAGGGGAAGACTTCGATCAGCTCGCCGGAGCGAATGCGCTCCTGTATGGCGCGCCAGGCATCGATCGCGAACAGGTCGGCGTGATGCTCGAAAAAGACCTGACGCAGATCGGGTGCCAGCCCGAGGAAGCGCTGGTGCTCCTCGGGGAAGACATCGTTGTCGCCCACCGAGAACCACGGCTCCGAGCCGAGCTCCTCGATCTCGTCACGCGCCTGGGGCAACTCCCGGAAATTGATGTCGGTCAGAGCGCTCAGCTCGTCGTAGTCGTAGAACACGACCCGGCCGTGGCGCGTCACACCGAAGTTCTTGGGAAGCAGATCGCCGGGGAAGATGTTGGTCGACGCCATGTCTTTGATCGACTGGCCAAAGTCGACCACGGCATCGACGGCCGACGGACGAGCAGCCTCCCGGACATAGATGTCCAGAGGCACAACACGGCGCTCGACGTAGACATGGCTGATGATCACCGAATCGCCCTCGAGCCGCACGGTCCGAGCCGCGTTCGACAGGAGCTCGTCGAGGACACCCGGGGAGAACCGAGAGTGATGGAACTCGAGATGCTGGAAGTCTTGGACGTCCATCAGCCTCCCCGCTCGGTCGTGCTGGAAGACCAGCCGGTACTTGCCCATGACTCCCCGTCGGGTGGTCCGCTTGGGCGGGGGGAAGGTGTCACGGATCACCTTGAAGACATCGTCGTGGCCCGGCATGCCGAACACGATCATCACGAGACCCCTGGTCCCCGGCACCAGCTCGAACTGCTCCTCGGTCGATCGCAGATGCCGTAGGAGATCGCGATACAGCTCCGTCTTCCCGTGTTTGTTCTGTCCGACGGCGATGTAGATCTCAGCGATGCGCTTCCGGGGCATGAGCCGACGGAGAAAACGAGCCAGGTCATAGGGGCGCACGACGTCGACGTGGAAATAGGACCTCGTGAAGCTGAAAACGATCGATGCTTCGTCCTCGGTGAGGAGTACTGCGTCGACAAAGATGCCGCTGTCGCCATGGCTCAGTGCGATGATCAGCGGGATCCGGTGTGACCCGGCGTACAACAAGCCAACGATGTAGGCCGACTGGCCCCGGTAGAACACAGTGCGGACTATCTCCGCCTTGCCCACGGCGGCGAGGGCGCCGGGCTCGCTGAGCCTGGCGTCGATTCGACTCGCGACCTCCTCAGCATCTGAATCGAGACGCGAATAGGGCACGGCATGAGCGAAGGTGGTGAGAATGTCTCGTACCAGCCCGGACGTCGACTCACGGCGGTCGAAGGTGAGATAGACAGGGTCACGGGAGGGGATGGGCGGGCTGTCGAAATCGGAGTCGACGAATTCGACGTGCTCAGCAACTCCGACGGTCCTGAAGACACGGCGAGTGACCGAGTTGTAGAAGGTCTCCGCCAACTCCCAGTCCTGACGATCCGAGATGAGGCCGGAATAGACCGCCTTCACCGCCACCCACACCAGAGGGTCGTCGGCCCTGGCCCCGAGCATAAGGCTCACCGACTCCATCACCCGATCGACCACGACGGTGTACAAGCGGAGCCTCTCGACGGCATCGCTCTGCATTCCGAGCCAATCCCGCTCTTCGAAACGACGCGGTGCTCGCTGGTTGATCGCCCGGAATCGGGAGGCGTATTCCTCGAACCCTTCGAGGATCCGGTTGGCACCCAGGTTGGACAGACGGCTGTCGGTCAGCGATCCGCTCGAGGGCCGTCTCTCAGCCGACAAAGGAGGAGATCACTTCGACGACGCGGTCGGGATGGGTCCAGGGGGCCTCGTGTCGGACTCCGGGCAGCTCGACGACGGTCGCATTCGGCAGCGATGCCGCCAGCTCGTATTGCCAGGCAGGGGGGACCAACTCATCCAACGTCGGGATCACTACCAGGGTCTCGGCCTCGATCTTGGCGATCCAGGGGCGCGAGTCGAATCGGAGGAGAGCCAGCGTCGCCTGGGCGCCGGCGTCGACATCGCGTCGATGGGTCTCCTCCCAAAGCCAGCGGGCATGACGCTCCTCGACGGCCCCAGTCCAGCGGAGATAGAACGACCGGACCTCGGGGGTCCCCAATCCCGTGAGGCGCTCCCAACCACGAGCGAGCACTGCTCCGATGGCCCGAAATGCTCGATGTGGCTGAGGGTGGTGGGAGAAGGTGGCGATGAGCGTGAGACGATCGACCCGGTGAGGATGACGACGGGCAAAGGCCTGAGCGATGGCACCACCCATCGAATACCCGACCACCGACAGCCGGCCTATGCCCAGCGCATCGAGGACCCCGGCCATGTCGTCTGCAAGGTCCTCGACCTCGAATCGGTCCCGGGCCAAAGGAGCGAGGCCATGGCTGCGATGGTCGACCATGATCACCCGGTACTTCTCGGCGAGGCCGGGCCCGATTCGGTACCACTCGGCGAGCGACGAGCCGGCCAACCCATGAATGAGCAGGAGCATGGGCGCCCCGTCGGGACCGGCTTCTCGCACCACGAACTCCTGGTCTCCCACGAACACGGTCCGTCCCGCAGTCCGCCACGGATGCTCCTGGGGCGGGGGGAAACGAGGGCTGATGATGGGGGCGAAGGCCCGCCAAAGGATCAGCGCCGCGATCAGTCCCCGGAACTTCTTCATACGGCACTCCCGCTCACGGCAAAAACCAGGTCCTCGACTGGCCTTCCCGCCATCAGGTGCTCATCGATTATTCGGTCCAGTGACTCTTCCGTGAGCGCGGCGTACCAGGTTCCCTCGGGATAGACCACACATATCGCCCCCTGCTCGCAGATACGGAGGCAGTCGACCTTGCTCCTCAGGACCGACCCGGCACCCCGTTCGACCGTGGTGGCCTCTTCGTCGGGCTTGCCCGACCAGGGTGGCGGCGCCGAGACCAGGCCCATATCCTTGAGCCTTGTCTTGAGGTGGCTCCAAAGAGCGTGGGTGACCTCCCGTGGGGCGCATTTGGGAGTGGTCTGATCGGCGCAGAGAAAGATGTGGCGCTCCACTCGTGGAATGGATAGAGCCTCGGAGATCGCAGCGAGTCGCTCCCGGTCGTTCACGAGGTCACCGTGATCCCGGTCCCTGTGGTGACCCGCCCGATCACGGCCGATCCGGGCACCAATCGCAGGTATTCGCCTGCCGACTCCGAGGACAGGGAGACGAGGAGCCCGCCGGAGGTCTGGGCGTCCGCCAGCAACATCAGGCCATCCTCGTCGACCTCCGACTCCACGAAGTCGAGGATCGACTTCAAGTTCCGCGCCGACCCGCCGGCCCACATCCCCTGTTCGAGCAGATCTCTCACTCCTTCGAAGACCGGTACGCAATTCAGCGAAACCGTCGCCGAGGTGTTCGAGGCCAGACACATCTCCTTCAGATGGCCAAGCAGTCCAAAGCCGGTGACATCTGTCGCAGCATGTGCCGAGCAGGGGGTCAAAGCGCTGCCGGCGAGGTCATTGAGAGTGGCCATCGACTCGATGGCGATCCTGGCCAAGTCCGAGGGGCATTTCCCGCGCTTGATGGCTGTGGTGATGATGCCGATTCCTAGTGGCTTGGTCAGGATCAGGGCGTCGCCGCGGATGGCGCCGGAGTTCGGGAAATACGAGTCCGATCCGACCATCCCGGTCACGGCGAACCCGTAAGTCGGCTCGGGGCTGTCGATCGAGTGCCCTCCCACCACCGTACATCCCGCCTTCGCCATCATGTCCAAGCCACCCGACACGACTTCGGCCGCCAGGCTCAGGTCGAGCTTTTCCCGCGGCCAGGCCAGGTACTGCAATGCAGTGAGAGGTGTCCCACCCATGGCATACACATCGCTCAGAGCGTTGGCGGCCGCGATCCGACCCCAGTCCGACGGCGAATCGACGACCGGAGTGAAGATGTCCACGGTCTGAACCAGGGCCCGCCCGGCACCGATGTCGAAAACCCCCGCGTCGTCCGAGGACGACGGTCCCACCAACAGGTCGGGATGTGCGCTGGCCAGGTGCCCGTTGACGGTCGCCATGACAACGGCCAACTCCTCAGGCCCCAGCTTGCAAGCGCAACCCGCGCCATGGGAATACTCGGTCATGCGCACGTCCGTCACTCGAGAGAAGATAGCCCTGGGTCATCGATTGCCCCACGGGCCCGTCTACGGGTAGCGATACCGGCCGAATTAGCCTTCGCCGGCCCATGTCCGTAGAACCGACCTTTCTCACGCCTGCTGCCCACCGCAAAGTGGCCGAGGAGCTGGACCAACTGAAAACCGAAGGGCGCCGTGAGATCGAGGAGCGAATCGCCGAGGCTCGCTCCCACGGAGATCTCAGAGAAAACGCCGACTACGACGCGGCCAAGAACGACCAGGGCCTGATGGAGGCAAGGATCCGCAAGCTCGAGCACCTGCTCAATACCGCAGAGGTGAGGGAGGTGACCGATACCGGGCGGGTCGAGGTCGGAAGTGTCGTCACCGTTGTCGACTCCGACGGGGACGAGCTCGACTACTTCGTCGCCCCCCAGGAGAACAAGGTGCCCGGTTTGCTCCTGGCATCGCCGACCAGCCCCCTGGGCAGCGCCATGCTCGGGGCTTCCATCGGGGACGAGGTCTCCTATGAGGCCCCAGCCGGCACCTTCTCTGTCACCATCAAGGCAGTCCGCCCCTACGAGGGATAGTTACCCTCAGGCGGGTTCGCCGTTCGAGGGGTGCCGGTGAGACTCAGACTCAGAAGGCCGCGCCAGCTTGCCAGGGATCTCCTGGCTGCCGCGCGCCGCGACCACGAGGAAGTCGCCGACTATCTCGAGACCCACGGCGAGGAGTGGGAGGCGCTGGCCGAAGCAGCTCCCGGTGACGCCGCCGACGTCCTCGAGCAGCTGACCGAGGAGAATGCGGCGGGTCTTCTGGCCGAGCTGGAGCCGCAAGACGTCGCCGACATCCTGGAGCAGATCGCCCCAGAGCTGGCCGCAGAGCTGGTGGAGGACGTCCCGATCGAGGACCTCACCGCCGCAGTCGGAGAGATGACTGGCGAGGCCGCGGCCGACCTGTTGTACGAGCTCGACGACGACGTCACGGAGAGTGTGCTCGCGATGCTCGACGACGAGTCCGAGCAGGAGATTCGCCGCCTTCTCGAGTACCCGTCGGACACCGCCGGTGGTCTCATGACCACCGAGATTGCCGCCCTGCCCGTCGGCCTCACCGCAGGCGAGGCAATCGAGAGGATCCGACAGCTGCACGAGCAGTACGAGGACTTCTCCTATGTATACGTGGTCGACGATGACCACAAGCTGAGGGGTGTCATCTTCTTCCGCGACCTGGTGTTCGCTCGTCCCGGGGCGAGCCTCGACGAGGTGATGGTCCGCGACCCGATCTCCGTCGAGGCGATGACCGACAGGGAAGAGGTTGCCGAGCTGGCCCAGAGGTATCGCCTCTTCGGAATCCCCGTGGTCGACGAGCAGGGACGCCTTATCGGAGTGGTCACCACCGATGCCGTCATCGAGGCGATCCAGGACGAGGCGACCGAAGATTTCGCCGCCGCGGTCGGCGCCGGTCTCGGAGAGACGGTCTACACCGACGTCACCAAATCGTTTCGTTCCCGGGCTCCGTGGCTCATTCTCAATCTCATCCTGGCCACATTCGTGGCCTGGGTCATCGAGCAGCAGACCAGCATCATCTCGAGCCAGCCCGTACTCGCGGCTCTGATGCCGATCGTGGCCACACTGGGCGGAAACGGTGGTAATCAGAGTCTGGCGGTGATGATCCGCTCTCTGGCCTCTGACGACGTGCCGCGGGCGCAGGTGACGTCGATCCTGCTTCGACAGGCCGGAGTGGGGTTCCTCAACGGCCTCCTCCTCGCGGTAGCCGCCGCTGGCGTCACCTACGTCCTGGTCGATTCCGGAGTCTTCGTGAGTACCTCAGACCCGACAACGGTCGCAGTCGTGATCGCCATCGCCTGCATGGCCAATCTGCTCATCGCCACCCTGGCAGGATCGGCCATCCCTCTCATCCTGCGTCGCATCGGCCTCGACCCGGCCCTGGCGTCATCGATTTTGCTCACGATGATCACCGACGCGGTTGGTTTCGGCGGATTCCTGCTGGTCGCCGCGGCCCTGTTGTAGGACGGTCCTTCTCGCCGTAGAGCGGCGGGACTCCTGTCAGACGGATCCGCTCGCCGTGGAGCGGCAGCCCTAGCCGACCGCGGCGTTGCGGCCGTCGCTCAGCTCCCGATGACGAACTCGCCTGAGTCAGCGAAAGGGCCCCGGAAGACGACGGTGGTCCCGTTCTGAACGCTGGCGAGATGGTGCTGATCGATGAGCTGGGTCTCGCCTTCGGTACGTTCCGCCTCAGGCTTCCGGAATGCGTCGACGGCACCCGGATGATTGAAGACCTCGGCGCCGTATGTGATCTCGCCACTGTCGACAAGCCCCACGACGAAGTTCTCGATGTCGACGTCGGTATACGCCCCCTCAGGGATGACGATGAAGAGCGTCTCCCCCGCCGGCTCTGACACCCGGGCGACGACTTCGTAGTTGGCGACGGGCTCGCCTACGAGTGTGGTCGACGTGGTGTCGCCGCCCGGCGCCACCGTTGTCGTCGTGGCCACCTCATCGGCCGTCGTCGGGCTGGCAACGAGAGACGACGTGGTGCTGAGATCCGTGGTCTCGCCGTCGTCACAGGCCGCCAGCGTCAGAAGCAGAAGCCCGGACAGGCTGAAACGGAGCGCTCTGGAGGACATCATGGCGTACAAACGTACCCGCGTCGCTCCTGGTTCCAAACCGGGTCCCCGCATGTAAGGTCGTATCGATGTTCGGCAGACGGATTGCCGCCCTGTTGGTCGCGTCCACCCTGATTGCAGGGCTCTACTTCGTGAGCACGCAGGCTCAGTCGGTCACCGCCGCCGAGATGTGCCCTCCGGTGACGATGGAGATCTTGTTCCCACCGACCACGCTGCCACCGCCGACGACTCTCCCCCCTGAGCCCACCACAACCAGGCCGACCACGACCCGCCCTCCCGAGACCAGCACGACCACGCCTTCCTCGACAACGACGACGACGGAGGCCGAGGAAACGACCAGCACCTCTGATCGGAACGAGACCACTACCACTCAGCCGGCGAGCACCACCACGTCTTCAACAACCACGACGACGTCCCCGGCTTCATCCACCACATCGCTGCCTGGAAGCACCACTACCCAACCGGCCCCGCCTCCTTGTGAGCCCTTCGTCTACGACATGGCCTGGCCCCTCTCCGGAGTGGGACACATCGGCTCGCCTTTCGGCGCGGATCGCGATGGCGGCGCCCGCAAGCACGAGGGCAACGACATCGCGGCTCCACGGCTCACTCCCGTCGTGGCCGTATCAGATGGGGTGATTACCCGGGTTGCTCAGGAGCGCGGGACGGCCAATTGCTGCTGGACCATCGTCGAGCACACCGATGGCTGGCAGTCCTATTACATCCACTTGAACAACGATCAGCACGGCACCGACGACGGTCTGGGCATCGGTTTGCGGACCGATCTCGTCGAGGGATCCCCGGTTGCCCGGGGAGAGGTGATCGGCTGGGTTGGCGATTCGGGAAATGCCGAAGGCACGGTTCCACACCTCCATTTCGAGTTGCACAACCCGGAGGGCCTCGCCGTTGACCCCCGTCCGAGCCTGCTCGCGGCACAAAATGCGGTGATGCTCGCCGACCCTCAGCCGTCCTGGCCCTATGCCGATGACGACGGCACTCCCGCTGAGGCCATCGCCGCCCTCTTGCTAACGCAAGGGCTCCTGCTCGATTGTGATGGAACCCGCGTCGATTTCTGCCCGGACCGCGTCGCCGAGCCGGAACTAGCCGCGGTCGTGGCCGGGCATATCGCCGGCAAGGCCCTTCCGGAGATCGAGGGCCAATACCGTCCCATGGACGGCGCTTCGGCCTGCCCACCCCATGACCCCTGCCTCCTCTACGGTCTGCCTGAAACCGAGATCGCCCGTCTCGCCATGTGGATCCGGATCGATGCTCTGGTGGCGACCTTGCGGCCGGAGGCCGACGGGGCTGAAGGTGTGCCCGCCGTTTCGCTACCCACCGTCGACGAGGCCGAGGCCAAGCTGCGGCAGATCGGCGCCCGTGACGCGTGCAACCCACCCCTCGACGATGACCGCGTCCTCAGCAGGGCCGAGACCGTCATCCGCCTGTTCTCCTGGATCCAGGGGCGGAATCCCTACCCCTGCCCGCCACCGCTTCAGGAAGCGCGCTGATAGTAGAGACGGGCCAGGTCGGCGGTGACCGGCCCTTCGTGGAATCGATGCCGCCCGATAGCGGATACCGGTTGGATCTCACGGACAGTGGATAGGGCCATGGCCTCTTCGGCTTTGTCGAGACGTCCCAGATCCCAGGTCCCTTCGACGACCTCGAACCCGAGCTCCGAAGCCATCTCCAGCATCACCCTGCGAGTGATCGAGTCGAGAATCCCAAGGTCGAGAGCCGGCGTCTCCACGACGCCGTCGACAACCCATGCCACGGCGAAGGTCGGGCCTTCGAGAATCACACCCTCGGGCGTGATGAGCAGGGCGTCGCCGAATCCCTCGGCGACCGCGCGCCGGGTGGCCGCCATGTTGGGGGCATAAGAGAGAACCTTCGCGCCGGCCAGCTCCCAGTCCACCCCTGCCGCGTGCCAGGGAGCCGAGACAGGCAACAGCGTCGCCGGCCCTTCAGGCTTGCCCGTGGGATGTCCGAACACGATCACGATCGGTTCTCCGTCTGTCCCGGGCACGGCCGAGCCCCTGGTCACGACGACCCGGACGACACAGTCGCCGCAGGACGCGGCTACCTGCTCGATCCACCGGCCTAAGTCGTCACGGCCGGGCAACGGGATGTCGAGGGCCTTGGCACTGGCTTCGAGTCGAGAGAGATGTTCGTGCACGGTGAAGGGCCGGCCTGAGTACGACCTGATCACCTCGAAGCAACCGTCGCCGCGGAGCACCGAAGAGTCGGTGACGGGCACGACACCGTCTGTTTCGACACCGTTGACCAGCACTTTCAGCATCATCGGCGCCGCGTCACGGGGATCGGGGCTTGTGCCGGTTCGTGATCGGGAGCCGACGGTCCTTGCCGAAAGCCTTGACCGTGATCTTGACCCCCGGGGCAGCCTGACGTCGCTTGTATTCATTGCGGTCGATCATCGCCGCCACCCGCGCCACCAGCTCGGGCTCGAAGCCCTTCCCCACGATGGCTGAGACGCCCAGGTCCGACTCGATGTAGAGAGAGAGGATCTCATCGAGGAGCTCGTATGGTGGAAGGCTGTCCGAATCCTTCTGGTCCGGTCGCAATTCGGCCGATGGCGGCTTGTCGATGGTGTTCTGGGGGATCACATCGCCATCCTTGTTCCGCCATCGGGCCAGGTCGTAGACCAAGGTTTTGAACACGTCCTTGAGGACCGCGTAACCCCCGACCATGTCCCCGTAGATGGTGGCGTACCCGACAGCCATCTCCGACTTGTTCCCCGTGGCCACCACCATCGGGCCGTGTTTGTTGGAGATTGCCATCAGCATCGCCCCTCGGGTCCGGGCCTGGAGGTTCTCCTCGCTCGTGCCGAATTCCGTGTCTGCGAACACAGGGGCAAGAGCATCGAGGAAAGCCCCGAACACATCGTCGATCGGAAGGAGGTCGAAATGCAGCCCAAGATTGTCCGCCAGCTGCCGCGCGTCCTCGATGGAGTGAGCCGAGGAGAAACGAGAGGGCATGGCGACGCCCCAAACAGAATCAGGCCCGAGGGCGTCGGTTGCGATGACGGCGGTCAGAGCCGAGTCGATTCCTCCGGACAGACCGAGCACCACATGCTCGAAGCCGTTTTTCCTGACGTAATCGCCCAAACCCGTTTGCAACGCCCGGTATACCTCTTCGACGGGCTCCAAATGGTCGGTCACCGAGCCCACCACCACTGCCTCCCCGGGCAGCGGCACATCGACGACGAACATGTCCTCCTCGAACTGGGGAGAGCGGTGGACGATCGTCCCGTCTGGTCCTATCACCAGCGAGCACCCATCGAAAACGAGCTCGTCCTGGCCTCCGACCAGGTTGAGATAGACCACAGCCGCCCCCGCGGCGCGGGCGCGGTCGACGATCATCGCCTCGCGCTCTCTGGCCTTGCCCTTGTGAAACGGGGAGGCATTGATGTTGAGCAGGACTTTCGCACCGGCTGCGGCCTGATCCCGCGGAGGGCCATCGGGGAGCCAGATGTCCTCGCAGATCGACACCCCTACCTGGGTCCCGGCTACCTCCCACACCCGATCCGGGTCCTGGCCGACGGCGAAATAACGGTCCTCGTCGAAAACGCCGTAATTGGGAAGGAGCACTTTGTGATAGATGCCGACGATCCCGCCGTGGTGAAGAACGGCGGCGGCATTTGCTACGCGACGGTCTTCGGCGTCGACGGCACCCCGTGACGGGCCATCCGATCGGTCGACGAAGCCGACAACCACCGCCGTCGTTCCCGTACGTGAAGCGAGACGACGGAGGGAATCGATGCCCGCCGACACGAAATCGTCGCGAAGCACCAGATCCTCGGGGGGGTAGCCGTTGATCGCCAACTCAGGGACGAGCAGGACGTCGGCATTCTCTCCCTCGGCCCACGCCATGGCCTCGGCAATGCGCCGCTCGTTGCCCGGAATGTCGCCGACACAGAGATTCAGTTGAGCCCCAGCGACTCGAAGTGGCATACCCACACGATACGCCCCGGCATACGCTGTCGCTCGTGACGGACAGACGGCCCTCAGTCGCAATTCCCCCTGCAGAAGCAGGCAGACTCGAGATCCAGGTACCGGATCCGGACAAGAGATCGTCGATCGTTGAACTGGTGGCGAAGGGGGCCGACCCTGCGGGAGCCTGGCCGAGATTGCTCTCGATGATCGAGGCGGATCCAGACCTCGTCCTCAACAGCCCTGCCCTGGAGCGGGCCTGCGCCATTGCCGGTGCCTCTCGCGCCCTCAGTCAAGCGATCGCCCGTCGGCCCGGCTTGCTCGTCGGGTCGGCCCCCGATGATTCGGTTCCACTTCGCCTCAGGGCCGCTCTGGCGACCATCGCCGGGGACGACCTGGCCGGCGTCATCGAGATGAGAGCTGCCACCTCCCGGTTCTCTGATGCCATCGACGACCTGGTTCGAGATGTCCTGGCTCGGACGACGGCAGCGATCGCGGAAAGGCATCCGATTGCCGCCGACCTCCCCTTCGCGGTCATCGCGATGGGGAAATGGGGAGCGCGAGAGCTGAACTACTCCTCCGACATCGACCTGCTCTTCGTCCACGACAGGTCAGGTGCCGACGAATCGGCCAGCCGTGCCGCCGCCCTGGCCCTGGCCCCAGCCATCATCGCTGCCCTTTCCGCCCGAGGGAACGACGGCCCAGGGCTCCTCGTCGACGCCGATCTGCGACCGGAGGGATCGATCGCGCCTCTCTCGCGAAGCCTCGACTCGTACACGCAGTACTACGCCAAGTGGGGGGAGCCTTGGGAGCTCCAGGCGCTGCTCAAGGCACGCCCCGTGGCAGGTGATCCTTCTCTGGGCGAGCGGTTCGCCTCGATGGTCGAGACGGTGATCTGGGAACAGGGTCTCGACGTCGACTCGCTGCGCAGCATCCGCAAGCTGAAAGAGCAGGCAGAGGCCGGGGCCAGGCCATCGGACATCAAGCGCTCACGTGGCGGGATCAGAGACGTCGAGTTCTCGGTTCAGCTCCTCCAGTTGGTCCATGGCCGTCTCGCTCCGGAGCTGAGGGGGCAAGGAACTCTCGAAGCTCTCCAGGCCTTGGCCGATCTCGGATTCGTGGCTGAGGAAGACCGAGCCTATCTCGACACCGCCTACCGGTTCCTACGAGACCTCGAGCATCGGATTCAACTCTGGGACCTGCGCCAGACCCATGAGCTCCCCGTAGACCCACAGCGTCGGGAGCAATTGGGACGTTCCCTCGGCATGCTGACAGACCCGGCTCGCCAACTCGAACAGAGGATCGGGGAGGTGAGATCGGTGGTCCGCGATGTACACGAGCGGCTCTACTTCAGACCGATTCTGGACGCCCTGGTCGGATCGCCAAGCGCACGGCTCGGAATGGAACAGGCCGCGCTCCGGCTCGAGGCCCTTGGCTTCAACGACGTCGCGGCGGCGAAGCGGGCACTGGAAGACCTCACCACGGGTCTGAGCCGACGATCACAGGCGATGCAGCAGGTGCTCCCGCTGATGCTCGACTGGCTGTCTCTGACGCCCAATCCGGATCTCGGACTCAGACAACTCAGGACCGTGCTGGCAAACACCCCCGATCATGCCGCTCTGGTGACCCTGCTCCAGGTAAACCCACTGGCCGGCGAGCGCTTGTGCAGGTTGCTCGGGACCAGCCGTCTCATTGGCGACCTGATCGACCGCATCCCCGAATTCGTCCCCCGTCTCGCCGATGAGCAGATGTTGGCTGAGGTCCGCGACCGAGAGGCAGAGCTGAGTCGTCTGTTGGGCCTGCTCGATTCCCGGCCCGATCCTGACGCCAAGATCGGCACGATTCGCAGGATGGCCCGTCGCCGGAGGCTGAGGATCGCCGCGCGCGACATCCTGGATCTGGCTGACACCGCTGCCACACTTCGCTCGCTCACCGGGAGCGCCGACGTCGCCGTTGGCGGAGCACTCCATGTCGTCACCGGCCGTGATCCCACCGGCCTCTGTGTGGTCGCAATGGGCAAGTGGGGGGGCGGAGAGCTGTCCTATGGTTCCGACCTCGACCTCATGTACGTGATCGCGGAAGAATCCGGCCGCGACGGCGCCTTTCGTGTCGCCACCGACTTGTCGAAGTTGCTCTCCGAGACGAGCCGTCACGGCGAGGCCTACCAGCTCGATGCCGAGCTCAGGCCAGAGGGCCGAAAAGGCCCCATGGCCAGGTCTCTGGAGAGCTACCGCCGCTACTACGAGGAATGGGCCGAGCCCTGGGAAATGCTCGCCCTGGTGAAGGGCAGAGTGGCGGCGGGCGACCCATCCCTTGCAGCCCAGTGGTCTGCCATGGTCGGCACTTTCCTGTGGCGTGACAGTCTTCCTGCCGGGTTCCAACGCTCGATCCGGGAGATCAAGGCAAGAGTGGAAAAGGAGCGGATCCCGGCCGGTGAAGACCCGGATTATCACCTCAAGCTGGGCCGGGGGAGCATCAGCGACATCGAGTTCCTCACCCAGCTTCTCCAGCTACGTCACGGCGGCTCGATGCCCGAACTTCGGGTCCCCGGGACCCTCGATGCCCTGCAGGTGCTGGTTGGTCACGGGCTGCTCCAGCTCGACGAAGAGCGTGCCATGTCCGAGTCCTACCTCTTCTGCACCCGGGTCCGGCTCCGCCTCCACCTGCAGATGGGTCGCGCCGTGGACTCGCTGCCCACCGCCCCCGCAGAGCTGCGCAGCCTCGCCGCGTCGCTTGGGTTCGACCGGCCCGCCGAACTCAGGGACGAGTACCGCCGGGTGACGAGGAGAGCCCGACGCGTCTTTGAGACCCGCTTCTACGAGTAACAGCCATCTCGTTAGCCTCAACATGTGATCAGCCACGAACGGCTCGAGGCGCTGGTGGAGGCCATCATTCCCCAGTCGGTCGAGCTTCGCCGCCTCCTGCATCGTCATCCCGAGCCGGCCAACGAAGAGCATCAGACCACTGCCCTCATCGCCGCCTCGCTCGATGAGAACGGAATCGTCTACCAGGACCGCCGTCCCCAGACGGGTCTCTGGCTGGACATCGGGCCCGAGCCGCTGATCGGCTTCAGAGCAGATCTCGACGCGCTGCCCATCTACGAGCCGGAGGGGAATGCGCCCCGTTCCCAGAACCCGGGTTGGATGCACGCCTGTGGCCACGACGGACACGCCGCCATCGCTTTTGGCATCGCTGTCGCCCTCCGCCAACTCGAGTTGCCGGTCGGAGTGAGGTTGCTGTTCCAGCCGGCTGAGGAGGCGTTCCCCGGAGGTGCGACACAATTTGTAGAAGAAGGGCTGGCAGACGGTCTGAAAGGGATCGTGGCCTTCCATGTTGACCCTTCACTGGCGACGGGCAAGGTTGGGAGCCGCGTGGGCCCGATCACCGCCAGCGCCGACAAGTTCACGATCGTGCTCGATGGGCCGGGGGGTCACACCGCCCGGCCTCACCAGACGGTCGACCTGATCGCCGACGCGGCACGCCTGGTGCACGAGTTGCCCGGAGTGCTGAGGCGGACGATCGATGCCAGGAGCACTTTGACCGTTGCCTTTGGCTCGATCCAGGGGGGGCGAACCTCGAATGTGATCCCGACCCGCGTCGAGTTGCAAGGGACGGCTCGCACTCTTGATCGAAGCCTCTGGGAGGTGCTCCCCGGGCTCATGGACAAAGCCATCGGCAGCCTCATGGCCTGGTCCGGCGCCGGCTACACGTTGGACTACGTGCAGGCGATACCTCCGGTCGTCAACGACCACGCCGTCATCCAGACGGCCACAGCTGGAATCACTCAGCTACTCGGGTCGGAAACGGTGGTTCCCACCGAGCCGTCGATGGGAGGCGAGGATTTCGCCAACTACCTGTCGGTGGCGCCCGGGGCCCTGCTCCGGCTCGGCTCATCGGGGAAGGGCCATGATCTCCACTCCCCCGGCTTCGTGCTCGATGAGGCAACAGTCGGATTCGGGGTCAGGGCGGGTCTGGGCGCAGTCATCGGCATGGCCGAGGGTCTCTGACCAGGAGCCCGCCAGGCGGCGGTTGTACCATCCCTCCGGTGGCGACCGACCGAGGGGCACGCAGGGAGGACACTCCATACGAGCCCCACATAGGCGAGACGCGCCAGTACTGGCGGGACATAATCCTCGGAGTCAACGACGGCCTCGTCTCGATCTTTCTGCTCGTCGTCGGGGTGGTCGGGGGCGGCCTCGACACCGACCAGGTCCTTCTCACCGCTCTCGCCGGGGCCCTGGCTGGGGCGGTTTCGATGGCGGCAGGCGAGTACCTGGCCACCAAGTCCCAGGATCAAGTGCTCGAGGCGGAGCTGAAGCTGGAGAGGATCCATATTCGGGACCACCGCCAGCAGGAGCTGGATCAACTGACTGAGATGTTCGGCGACATGGGGCTGCGTCAGGAGGACGTCGACATGGTGGTGGCTGCCTTCGACCGGTCCGACGACGCCATCCTCAATGCGATGAAGGCGCTCGAGTTCGGCTTCGTCGATTCGGAGCGTCGTTCGCCCTACCGCGCCATGGTCGCCTCGGGAGGCCTGTTTCTCGTTGGGTCCCTCCCCGTGGTGATTCCTTTCTTCGTCTTCGACTCCACCAGCGTGGCACTCGTCTGGGCCACTGTCCTGGCTCTGACCGGCCTCTTCGTGGTGGGAGTGGTCAAGGCAAGGGTGGCCCGGCACAGCTGGCTCATATCGGGTCTGGAGAACATGGTCATTGCTGGGATTGGTGGAGTGATCGCATGGTTGATCGGGAGTGCGTTGGGCACCGCCTTGGTCTGAAGGCCCTCTCCGCTAGCACATGCTTGCAATAGTTAGCAGCTTGCTATAAGCTTGCGCATAGTGAACGAGAGCAAGCAGAATGACCTCGGCGAGTTCATCCATCTGCAGAGGGAAAGAGCCAATCTCTCCCTCCGTCGTCTGGCGGAGCGGGCTGGGATCTCCAACCCCTACCTGTCCCAGATCGAGCGTGGCATCCGAAGGCCTTCGGCTGAGATCCTGAGCCGTCTGTCACGAGCCCTCGAGATCTCGGCGAACACCCTTTACTCAAGGGCTGGGCTCATCGACGAGGAGTTGGACTCGCCCACGATCTACGAGGCGGTCGATGCAGACAACCTGCTGACCGCCAGTGAGAAGAAGCTGCTTCTCGACATGTACAGAGCATTGATCCATTCCAATGGGTCAGTAAACAAACACAACGAACAGGAGTGATCATGAAAACCAAGAACGTGCTGTATGCAGCCGTAGGTGCCCCGGTCGTCGCCGCCCGCAAGGTCGGCGTGAAGGCAGGCGACCTTCGCTCGAAGCTGAGCGAAGGTGCGACCGAGTACAGCCAGGTCGCCGAGAAGGCGATCGACAGTTGGGCTGCAGAGGGTGAGAAAGTCGTAGGCCGGATCACCGATGGAAAGGTCGTCGAGGAAATCTCGTCGAAGGTCGACCTCGACCAGGCCAAAGAGCAGGTGAGCAAGCTACGCGACCAGCTCGAGGACATGCTCGCCACCTGGAGAACATCCTTCCGGCCCGAGAAGGCGTCCGGCAAGGACACCGCCAACGAGGCCCCGGCCAAGGCTCCTGTCAAGAAGCCGGCCACCAAGGCCGCCACGACTCCCAAGACTTCTGCTGCCAAGACGACCACGTCGTCCGCAGCGAAGACGGGCTCTGCGAAGACCAACTCGGCGTCAGCCGAGAAGGCTTCCTGAGCTCACTCCTCCTCAAAGAGAAGAAGGGGCCCTTCGGGGCCCTTTCTTCGCTATGGGTTGTGAGTTCTGCGTGGAGAGTTAGCCGGAACTCGGTTCCAACTCCTTGGCCATCTCGATCCAGACCTCGACCATGGATTCGGTGGGGAGGCGTCGCACCACCCGGCTGCTGCCGTTGAGACCGATGATCTTGGCCAGGAGAGCAGTGGGGTTGCGTCGCCTCAGATCACGCAGGGTGTCCACACCGGCCGCGGTGAGGAGTTCGGCGTACTCGGCGCCGACCCCTTCGATCCTGAGCAGATCGGCGTGATTCACCCATAGCTGGAGGTTCCTCGAGTCGATACCGGTCGCAGCCGCCAGCACGGCCCTCCCCTTCCGATCTGCGGCAACCTCGATGAGGCCTTTGCTCGTCCGAACCCCGGCCTTTCGCAGCTTGGTGGCGTCCTTGTGGGCGATGCCAGCCACCTGATCGATCCGAGCCATGTGTCCCTTCAGCGCAACAGAAACCAGACATCCCGACTCTAGACCGATCAACTCATACAGAACCCGGGTGCTTGGGTCGTAACTCGACGATGTCGGTCTCGGTGTCCACGTCTCGAGGAGCAAGTTCGGAGAACCACACCTCGTTGACCCAATCCGGGTGCGCCTGCCACAGGCGCTGGGCTCCCTCGTCTCCCTCGAGAGACATGAGACGCGGCCACAGGGCTCGGTCCACCAGCACCGGGTTGCCCCAGGAATATCTGTACTTGGGGACAGTCACCTGGTGGTCGGATCGAGCATGCGAGTCGATCAAAGCCTCGACCACCTCCACCGGGACCGAAGGCTGATCACCCATGACGATCAGGGCCCTGTCGACGCGGGAAAGCCGTGTCAACGCGTCGAGGGCGACCCGGATCGATGAGGCGATGCCCTCGGACCATTCCGGGTTCTCGATGACGCCCGCATCGCCGAACTCGGTCTCTTCGAGTATCCGCTCGTAGTCGTGGCCGAGGACGACCCACACCTCGTCGACGGGGAAGGCCCTTGTCCGCGCCACGACATTGGAAAGGAGATTGGAGTCTCCCCAGGGCTCGAGCTGCTTCGATCGGCCCAGACGCCGAGAAGCGCCGGCGGCTAGTACGACCGCAGCAGTTGTCATCAGAGCCGCACCGGACGACCTTCGAGCTCCGGCTCGCGATCGTGCAGGTAACGAGCCGCGATCATCTCGCCCAGGATCGCGATTGCCACCTCCCCGGCAGCCCGGGACCCGATATCGAGTCCGATCGGGCCGTGGATGCGGTCCACCTGCTCGGCTTGGAAGCCAGAGTCGAGCAGACGTTGGCGACGGGCAGCTGTGGTCTTGGACGACCCCATCGCCCCGATGTAGCGCACATCCGTGGGGAGGAGAAGTGGCCAGAGCGGATCCTCGAACCGGCGGTCATGGGTGAGGACAACGACGAAGGTGCGGGCATCGAAGGCGGTGCTGTCGACAACGTCGTCTGGCCACCCCACCCTCAGCTCATCTGCCTCAGGGAATCGGTCCTTCGTGACGAAGGCGGGCCGCGGGTCGGCCACGACTGTGTGAAAGCCGAGCAAGCCGGCGTGCTGCACCAGCTCTTGGGCAATGTGAACCGCCCCGAAGATGAAGAGTTGCGGAGGCGGGGCGATCACCTCGTAGAACAGCTCATCCTCCTCGTACGCCAGAGTGGTGCTCGTTTCCCGCAACATGAGGGCCAGAGCGTCCGCCCGGGCCGGGGCGACCAGTCGTTCGGGGAGTGATCCCGCAATCACTGCGCCGGAGTGGTCGAGCACGATTTTCGACCCCGTCTCGGGTCCGGCGATCACCGTGATCACCATCCCGAAGGCATCCTCGTCGATCAGGCTTCGGGTCGCTTCGAGTACCGGTGACATCACCACGGTTCGATGTAGACCTGGATGGTCCCGCCGCAGGCGAGACCTACCGCGAATGCGTCATCGTCGGCAATGCCGTATGTGACCAGCTCTGGCTCGCCCTTCTCGAGGACCGACATAGCCCGGACGACGACGTCGTTCTCGACACAGCCCCCGGAGACCGATCCTTCCATCTCCCCGTCGGAGGAAACCAGCATGAGCGAACCCGGGCCCCTGGGCGCCGACCCGTAGGCCTTGACCACCGTGGCCTTCGCCACCTTCTTGCCCTGATCCACCCAGTGCTGCCGCTGATCCAGCGTCTCTCGCATACGCCCAAGAGTACCGCCCCGCCGGTCTCGGCTCAGGGGTGCTGAGGAAAGCGGGTGAGGGCCCCAATGCCGTGGGCATCGAGCGGCGAAGAGACCACTATCTGATGTGTTCGCCCACCAGCCGCCACCGTTGCCTCCATGGCCGCGGCCACGATGTCGTCTACATGGAACGTGGTCGATCCGCACACCGGACACCGGTTTCCGGACCGCGCCAGAAATCCACAGGAGTTGCAGATAGATCCCGGGCGGCCGAATTCACCAGCCACCACGAGCGTGTCGATTGCTTGGGAGTTGGAAGCCGTGAGAACCGGTGTCAGGCCGAGGACGCCCAGGCCATCGCTCTGAGCCGTGTCGCACACTCGCTCGGCCAGCGCCGACTCTCTTCGTCGGCTCACCTCGTCGGCACGTGACGCCAGCTCGACCCGTAGAGCCGGGAACGAAAGCGACTGCGGGCCGGCGTGGAACGTGGCCCGGTCGACCCGATCGAGGTAGGGGTGGAGATTCCTGCCGATCTCCTCGACGATCTCACCATGCCCGCCGATCGCCAGGTAGTCGAAGGGTCGTTCCTGGTGCTTCTCGAGGAGGATGGCCCCGGCCTCCCGCCACATCCTCGTGGACACCTCATCGGCCCTGAGCCTCACGCCATGTTCCTCGTATCCCGCGAACCCGCCGTAATTGTGCTTCCCGATGTCGGCGATGAGGGGGGGACCCACCTCGTCTATGAGCTGGCCGGAGACGACGAAGACCCGAGCCTGGGAGCGGTCGGCGACGATGACCCCGGCCCGAAGTGCTTTGGGAGCGGCCCTCAGGGGTCGCAGATATGGGCGGGGGCCGAGTGACGAGACATTGGGCACCTTGTGGCCGAGTGACTCGACCGTGAAGAGGCCGTCCAGATCAGAGGCGAAAATGGCGTAGGCCGGGGCGGCATCGACCTCTAGCCGCTCGGCATGGTCATGGATGCGCTCGGCGTCTGCGCGGACGGACTTCTGAACCGACCGTTCCTTGGACTCTGCCGCCTCCCGCACCGGCCGCAGCAGATCGGTGAGCAGAGCCGTCATCCCGCCGGGGCTGGGTCGACCCAGGTACACCGAGATGAGCGAGCCGGAGGGGCTCCTCAACTCGGCTATCGGGTCTGCAAGCAATGGTCACCTCCCGCCTCTCGGGACCTCCCGATGCCCCGGCCGACGGCGAGCGATCGAACCTACTCCACCGCCCGGTTGATGCGTCTCGGTGACGCCGGGCTCACAGCGATCGGCTCAATTCCGAGGTGAGGTCCTCGAGCAGCCAACCCAGATAGTCCATGATGTCCCGCTGCTCCTCGGGTAGTTGATCGTGGTCCTCCTCCACCTCGAGGCCGAACCGGGCGCCCAGCGCCAGCCTGCCCTCGTTGAGCACTCTGAGAAAAGCGTCGGCCTCCTCGTTGCTCATGTGCTGGCGACCCCCCTCGTCGAGGATGTGCTGGAACACCCGGCGATCGGCATTGCGAGCTGCGTGCAGTTCGCCCTCCATCAGCCGCCACCACTCTTCGTTCGACTCGGGGTCGTCGAGATAGACGGGCACACGGAGGCGTCGTGAAGCAGGCTCGTCCGCCGCCGCCGGGATACCGGCGAGGAGATCGAGGAGCCCCGTAAGGAAGACCTTCTCGTCGTCGGTGAGATCGACATCGATCCCACCCCGGGTCGACTTGAACCGGCGCTGCATCAGTGCTCCATCGTGGCCCACAGCCCTTGACCATGAAGCCGGTAGCAGTCGACCTCCGCCTTCTCCCGGGGACCATCGGACACCGTGGCCCGCCCCTCGTGATGCACCTGGAGCATGAGCACCGTCGCCTTGGGCTCGTCGTACCCGAAGAGCTTGCGCAGCACATAGACGACGTAGGACATTGTGTTCACCGGATCGTTCCACACGATGACCTGCCAGGGCCGGTCGATGTCCTGGTCCTCACCGGTATCAGGGTGGATGACGGGTGCTGGATGGGAAATCACCTGGGCGCGATCGTAGGCCGAATCGCCGGCCGTTCACTCCTCAGCAGGACCGGCCAGTGCCTCGAGGAGTGCCTCCCGGCATGCGGTGACTGCGACGGAGAAGCCGGGATCGGAGTATGGGATCTCGGCGATCGGGAACGGGGAACCGATGCCGGTGAAGCCGGGCACCGGGTCGGGAAAATCCTCGACTCCGAGATCGACCATGCATTGGCTGAACTCCTGAAGCTGCTCGAGGATGGCCTGACGGAGGACATCGTCGTCTCCCAAGTCCAGCGCTCCTGTCTCGAGGTGTTCCGAGCAGAGCGAGACTGTCTCGGCCGTGGCCGGGTCGCCGAAGTCCAACGTGGCCATCACCCAGTCGAGGCGGGGGTGGCCGGTGGCGTCCAGTGGGATCTCTTCGATCTCGATCCCCCTATCAGCGAGACAAGAACGAAACGCCTCCACAGCCACGTTGGACAGAACAGTGGTCGTCGTCGGTGGGGTCGTCGTAGTCGTGGCCGGTGCACCGGTGGCCGATGGCGCATCGGGATCTGCTGTGCACCCGGCCAGGAGCACCACCAGCAGCAGGGTGAGGACCGACTTTCGGATCACTCGCTCCCGACGGTCTGACCGTCAGCGGCGTCCTCCGTGAGGCCGTCGGCGAGGATCATCGCTAGGTCCCGGACCCGTACATCGTCTCGTCCCAGTTCCTTGACCCCGTCATCGAGCATCACGAAGCAGAAGGGGCAGGCGACTGCGATCTCGTCGGCACCGGTGGCCAGCGCCTCCTCGGCCCGCTCGATGTTGATCTTCTTGCCGGTCTGCTCCTCCATCCAGAACCGCGCCCCTCCGGCGCCGCAACACAGCGCCCTTGTGCCGTGACGGGGCATCTCGACCAGCTCCATCGATCCCGAGCCGGCCACCTCCCTCGGGGCGAGATATATGTCGTTGTGCCTGCCGAGATAACAGGGGTCGTGATAGGCGATCTTCTTGGCGGCCCCGTCGGATTGCACCGGGGCCTCGAGCCGGCCCTGGGTCAGCAGCTCAGCCAACAGCTGGCTGTGATGAACCACCTCATAGCTGCCCCCGAGCTGGGGATACTCGTTGGAGATCGCGTTGAAGCAGTGAGCGCATTGGGTGATCACCCTGGTGACCCCGACCTCCTCGAACGTTGCGATGTTCTCCAGGGCCAACTGCTGGTAGACGAGCTCGTTGCCGGCACGGCGGGCCGGGTCACCGGTGCACGCTTCCCGTGCTCCGAGGATGGCGAAGTCGATGCCGGCCCGGTGAAGAAGGCGCGCCAGCGAGACGGACACTGCGGTGTTGCGATCGTCATACGACCCCGCACACCCCACGAACCACAGATAGTCGGCGGTGTGCTTGCCGTTCTCGCCGAAGACCGGTACTTCGAAGTCGAGCTCCTTCGTCCAGTCGGCTCGGGCTTGGCGGCTCAGGCCCCACGGGTTGGCCTGATTCTCCATGGATACGAAGGCCCGGCCCAGCTCGCTGGGGAACTCCGATTCCATCAGCGTCAGGTACCGGCGCATGTCGAGGATCCGATCGAGGATCTCGATGTTGACCGGACAGATCTCGTCGCAGGCGCGGCATGCCACACAGGCGAAGACCTCGTCGGGCCGAACCCGGTCGAAGAGGTGCCCTTCTCCGTCGAGCACCGCCAACGATGAGACCGGCGGGGAGACCGCGGCTACCGATGCCGCCACCTCACCGGTCTTGATCACCATTTCCCGCGGGTCGAGAGGCTTCCCGGTGATGTTGGCCGGGCATACCGACGTGCAACGGCCGCAGATGGTGCAGGCGTCCGTGTCGAAGATCTGCTTCCAGGTGAGATCGGTCACCACGGACGCCCCGATGGTCTCGATGTCCTCGGCCTCGAGCAGGTTGGGCATCTCCCGCATCGCCCCCTTGGGACGGGGCCGCGGGGACAGGTACATGTTGGCCGGAGAGGTGAACATGTGACGGAGCTTGGTGACGGGGACCACAACGAGGAACCCCACGAAAGCGGCTACGTGGACGATCCAGAGCGCCTGGTGGAGGCCCGCGGCCGACCCTTCACCAAAGAGAGCCGACAACGGGTAGCCGACGAAGGACCACACCTCGAAGTCGGGCCGGCCGGCGAGGGCGATCCGGGCCGATTCGGTGAGGAGGCCGGTGAGCCCGATCGCGGCGAGCAGAAAGAGGATCATTGCATCCTCGGGCCTCGTCTTGGTCCTGATCCGGCCCGGTCTCACCAGGTACCGGTTGAGCGCAAACAGCGCCACCCCGCCCAGAAAGATCAGGGAGGCGAGGTCGAGGACCGCCGAATAGGCCTGATAGACGACGCCATGGAGGAACTGCAGGTTCGCCGGGAGGATGTGATCGATCTCGAGGGTCACCGTGCCCAGGAACAGGACCAGAAACCCGTAGTAGAGGGCGGCGTGGGTGATCCCGGCCCGCGGGTCGCGCATGAGCGTCTTCATCATGAGCCCGCCACCGAGACGCTTTATCCGCTCTCCCCAAAGCCCGGTGCGACGCTCCGCCGTCCCCAGCGACCAGCCCTTGGCCCTGCGGGCGAAGAGATGGAGCATGAGCCAGACAAAACCGGCCACGGACACATAGAAGACCACCTGGAGGGCGACGGGGATGTTGCCGAACACCTCGCGACCCACTTCGAAGTCCGGATGCTCGGGAATGGTCCCCAGGATCCCGAGGGCAAGAGTGCCCAGCGCGAGGAGGATCCCGAGACCCTCGAGAACCTGCGATGCGTCGGGGCGTCGCTTCTCAGGTGCGGACTGCTCTTGCCGCTCCTCGGTCAGGGCCATGGGCGGTGATCTTAGGGTTAGCCCCCGAAGACAGATCGAACGAAGAACCAGGCGTTGGACGGCCGTTCGGCGAGCCGGCGGGTCAGATACGGATACCACTTGGAGCCGAAGGGCAGGTAGATCCGGACCGCCAGGCCGGCATCGACGAGTTCGTGCTGCAGAGTGGTTCGTATCCCGTAGAGCATCTGAAACTCGAACGGCCCGTTCCTCGAGCGGGCCAACTCACGGGTCAGGTCCACCAAAGCCAGGTCATGGGTGGCGACGGCGGGACGGACCTCCTCGAACCCCATGAGCTCACTCAGTTGGTTGGCGAAGGCCTCATCCACGTCCCGCCCTGAGGTGAGAGCAACATCGGCGTCCTCCACATATGCCCCCTTGCAAAGCCGGATGTGCCCGCCCAGGGGCATCAGCCGCTTCAGGTCGGAAGGGGTCCGGTGCAGGTAGGCCTGAAGGGCGATCCCGAGATTGCCGTGTGCCGATTGGCTCTTCTCGTAGAGCCGGACGGTCGCCTCCGTGTAGCGGGAATCTTCCATGTCGATGGTGACGGTGGTGCCCGCCTCGGCCGCACGATGGGCCAGACTTTCGAGCAGGTCGATCGCAAGAGACTCGTCGAAGGCCAGCCCGAGCTGAGTCAGCTTGATCGAGATGTTGGCGTCGAGGGATTCGGAATGAATCCGAACCAGCCCTTCGACGTACTCGTCTCTCGCGCCGATCGCCGTGGCACGATCGCGGCACTCCTCCCCGAGCAGATCGAGGGACACGAGAAAACCGTGTTCGTTGAGCCTGCGGGCGGCCGAGACACCCTCATCCAGAGTGTCCCCGGCCACGAATCTCCCCGCGAGGGCCTTGCCTGGCCCGGTGCCGGTGATGGTCCGCTCCACGGGCCCGGCCTCGGTGAGGGCCATGACCACCCTGGAGAAGACAGTCAACCCTGCTGCCCGAGCTCTGCTGCTCGCTTGGCGGCGGCTTGGACCGCGTCCTCGACCAGAGCCCGGAATCCCCGCTCTTCGAGCACGTGCACGGCGGCAGCGGTCGTCCCTCCCGGCGAGGTCACCTGAGAGCGCAGCTCGGCCGGTGTGGTGTCGGTATCGGTGAGGAGATGACCGGCGCCGCGGATGGTCTGATGCACGAACTCCTCGGCGATGTCACGGGGCAGCCCCTCCCGGACCGCGGCCTCGGTGAGCGCCTCCGCCAGGAGGAAGACATAGGCCGGCCCAGTGCCGGACACCGCCGTCACCGCATCCAGCAGCGATTCGTCCATCACCCTGACCCCGCCCACCGCTCCGAGGACTTCCGTCGCCCGCTTGAGATGCGCCTCGCCGGCGTGCGTGCCACGGGCGATCCCCGTCACACCTTCCCCAACCAGAGCCGGCGTGTTCGGCATCGCCCTCACGACTGGGACTTCGCCAAGAACGGCCTCGTATGTCGTGGTTGTGACTCCAGCAGCGAGCGAGAGAACCATCTGACCGGTGACGAAGCTTTTGGAGATTCGCTCGATGACTCCGCCAACATCCCTCGGCTTCACCGCCACCACTATCACATCCCGGCCCTCGATGGCTTCCTTCGGGTCGAGCGTGACGAGCGATGAGGTGCGAGAAGAGAGCTCGGTCGCCCTGTCCTCCCTGCGCACGGCGAGGGAGAGCTCTTGTGGCGCCCAGCCTGCACGCTCGAGGCCACGCCGCAGAGCCTCGCCCATTGCTCCGACACCGATTATTCCGACCGTGGGATGTGCGGTCATCCCGGAAATCATACGACCGAGCCGAAATCCCGGCCTCGGTGTGACCGGATCATCTCGATCACCACGTCGACCGCCTCCGGAGTGAAGCCGTCCTCAATGATGACGTCGGCGTACCCCTTCGAGGGCTCGACGAATTCCATATGCATGGGGCGGACCGATGCGAAGTACTGGGCGATGACCGAGGTGACAGTCCGGCCCCTCTCCTCGATGTCCCGCTCCAGACGACGGGCGAGGCGGATGTCTGCATCGGTGTCGACGAAGACTTTCAGGTCGAGCTCGTCTCGCAGGCCGGGTTCGGCCAGAACCAGGATTCCCTCGACGAGGATCACCGGCGCAGGCGCGATTATCACCACCTCGTCGGATCGAAGATGACGGGCGAAGTCGTAGGAAGGCTTCTCCACACGCTCCCCCGATCGGAGGGAGACCAGATGCGCCACCAACAGCTCCGTCTCCAATGAGTCGGGATGGTCGTAGTTCACCTTGGAACGGTCCTCGAACGAAAGCTGCGGTGTGTGCCGGTAGTAGGCGTCGTGCTGGACGAGTGCCACCTGCCCGTTCATTTGGTCGACCAGGGAGCTGGCGATGGTTGTCTTTCCGGACCCGGAACCGCCCGCGATCCCCACTATCAGGGGGACATCAGTCTCAGAACCGGTGCGGGCAGCCATGCCCGCCGACGTTACTTATCGCCGACCCGGCTCCGAAGACGGCGAATCTCGTCGTACACACCATCGGTGAGCGTGGTCGACGCAGGAGCAGAAACCCCTTTGAGCTCCACATGGGCCCGGCTTGGCTTCGAGGCGGCGACACTCACCGGCTCGGGCACGGTGACGTCAGGCTCCTCCACCGTTGCGGGCTCGGTCACGTCTTCGACGACCTCGGACCCTGCCTCGGCGACCGGCTCATCCTCGTCCTCGCCACCGGCCCCGTTCCAGGCGCCATTGGAAGCGACACCTTCGGCCAGGCGGTCGAGCCACTCGGCCTCTTCTTCGGGTATGGCGACGGTCTCAGCTAGGCCGAGCCGATTCAGGGTGTGAAACGTGCGAACTGCAGTGCCGCGGCCGTACTTCGCCTCGAGGGCGCCGAAGCTGAAGGTGGGCACCAAATTGACGAACGTCGGCCAATCGGCGGGCTCCACGGTCATCGGATCGGCTAACTCGTTGATGAGCTTCACGCCGTTGGCCTCGAACAAGCCGGTCTCTGCGATCTCGCCCTCGAGGGTCTGAAGCGCATCGACATCGAGGAGGACCTCCTCGACCGTCCAACCTTTGGCGTCGGGGCCATCGGCTGCCCCCACCGAGAACGAGCCCTCGGCGACAGTGGAAAGCACGTAGAGAATGTCGGCGACACCGGCGCGATCGGACCCGGTGTGTGCCCCGTCGTGACCGCTCAGTTCGGCCCCGGTAACCCGTCCCTCGCGGAAATGGACGCGCCCGCGGCGTTGTCCCTCGATGTCGAGTGACCCGGTCTTCTTAGTGACCTGCATGATCTGGAGCAGATCGTTGATGCTCCAGTCAGAGAGCTGGCCCGAGAGATGCATCGATACCCTTCCGGTCCCTTGCTCCCCCCTATCGGCAGGAATGGGCGGGCGGTTGAGAACTTCAGGTCTGCTTGGCGGCCTTCATGGCCTTCTTCTTCTCTCGCAGAGCGAGCACGTCCTCGAAACTGGCCACATCGGCGATCGAAGGCCAGTCGGCTGCCTTCTCCTCCCAACCTTCGGGCCGCACTCCGAGTCGTTTCCCGAGGAGGCCGACGAAGATCCTCGACTTCTCGGCCCCGAATCCAGGTAGTGCCCGCAGACGGCTCAGAAGCTCTGAGCCGTCACCGGCGGTATCCCAAAGATTCTCCGCCCTGCCGTCATAGTCATCGATCACCGCCCGCGCCAGCTCCTGGGTCCGCTTCGCCATCGACGCCGGATAGCGGTGGATCGCCGGTGGCCCGCGAAAAACCACCTCCAGGTCCTCCAGGGGAGTGGCAGCGACGATTTCCGGGGTGAGTTCCACACCGAGGCGGTCTTTGAGGAGCTGAGGGCCGTAGAAGGCCCGCTCCATGGGGAATTGCTGGTCGAGCAGCATGCCGGTGAGAAGGGCGAACCCGTCGGAGGCGAGCAGCCGGTTTGCCTCATCGGACTCGGTGAAGGGGAGGAGGTCAGGTCGGTCCATTGGGCCAACCGTAGCCCTCAGAACATGAGGCGGAACAGGGCATAGAGGACGAGCAGCCCGGCCGGGGCGTATGCCACCATGCTCATCGGGTCTCTGCGGGGCTCGTTCATCTCTATCGTCCTTTCAAACCGAACTTACGGCTTGAAGATTCCGGGTGAAATAGGGGTTCTCCCCCATTTCACCCGGACCAAATGGCGAGAATGTGAACGGATCGAGAATGAGTGGTGACATCTACATCGTCGATGCTTGTCGCACTCCGATGGGCAAGCTCGGAGGGCAGCTCGCACAGGTCAGACCGGACGACCTTGCCGCCCATGCCATCGCCGGAGCCCTGAGACGCCAGCCCGATCTCGACCCGATGGCGATCGAAGACATCTATTGGGGCGCGGCCAACCAGGCGGGTGAGGACAACCGCAACGCGGCCCGCATGGCCGGCCTCCTCGCCGGCCTCCCGATCGAGATCCCGGGAGCCACGGTCAACCGGCTATGCGGCTCCGGGATGCAGGCGGTCATCTCGGGGGCGCACGCCCTTGCCGGCGGATGGGGTGATGTCGTCTTGGTAGGGGGATCCGAGTCGATGACTCGCTCGCCTTACGTGATGACGAAGCCAGACCGCCCGTTCGCCACCGGCACACCCGAGATCGTTGACACTGTCCTCGGCTGGCGCCTGGTCAACCCGAGGATGAAAGAGCTCTACCCCCCGATCACACTCGGTATGACCGCCGAGGTGGTCGCTGCCAAGTACGACATCAGTCGGGAAGACCAGGACACCTTTGCGCTGCGCAGTCACCAGTTGGCCCTGGCGGCGGTCGCAGCCGGTCGCTTCCACGACGAGATCGAGCCCCTCGAGGCGCCCGTCGACTCCCGGCGCCGGGAGACCAGGCTGATCGAGGCCGATGAAGGGCCGAGGGCCGACACGTCGATGGAAGCACTGGCCAAGCTCGCCCCCGTCTTCAAGGAGGATGGGACCGTCACGGCGGGCAACTCATCGCCGATGAACGACGGGGCCGCTGCACTGATTCTCGCCACTGAGGCCGGGTTGGCAGCACATGGCCTGACTCCGATGGCTCGCATCGTCTCTTCGGCCGCGGCGGGAGTCCACCCCGATGTGATGGGGATCGGCCCGGTGCCGGCATCGGAGAAGGCGCTGAAGCGAGCCGGGATCGGTCCTGACGACCTCGACCTGGTCGAGATCAACGAAGCGTTCGCCTCGCAGGCCGTGGCCAGCATGCGGTTGCTGGAGATCGATCAGGATCGGGTCAACGTCAACGGCGGAGCGATCGCCATCGGGCACCCGCTCGGGGCTTCCGGGGCACGTATCCTCACCACCCTCACCCATGAGTTGGTGCGTCGGGGCGGCCGCTACGGGCTGGCCACGATGTGCATCGGGGTGGGGCAGGGGATCAGCACGGTCATAGAGCGTGTCTGACGCCGGGCCCCTCGATGGCACCCTCGTCATCGAGTTTGGCAATCTGATTGCGGCCCCGTACGCCGCCATGCTCCTCGCCGACTTGGGAGCGCGGGTAGTGAAGGTGGAGCCACCCGAAGGAGACCTCTCGCGCGGGTTCGGGCCTCATCAAGACGGCGAGTCGGCCTTCTTCATGGCTGTCAACCGGGGCAAGGAATCCCTGGCCCTGGACACGAAGGACTGGCTGTCGAAGCGGGTTCTCGACAACTTGATCCGGAAGGCCGACGTGCTGATCCACAACCTAAGGCATGGGGCAATCGAACGACTCGGGTTCGGGCCGAGTCGTTCGCACGAGCTGAACCCGACGCTCATATACGCCTCGATCTCCGCCTTCGGCGCCGAAGGGCCCTATGCGAAGCGAGCCGGGATCGACATCGTGTTCCAGGGTGAGGCCGGAATGATCTCGATCACGGGTGGGCCAAAGGACAGGCCGATGAAGACTGCCACGACGATCGGCGACTACGTGGCAGGCACCAACGCAGCGCTGGCGATTTCCGCGGCACTGGCAGAGACACCCCGATCGGGAAGGCACATCGATGTCTCGCTGCGTGACGGTGTGATCGCGGTCCAGTCGGCGTGGAACGCACTTGCCTTTGCCGAGGGGAAGCAGCCGGAGAGGGTGGGGACGGCGAGCCCTTACGTCGCCCCCAGTCAGGTATTCGAGGCCGTCGACGGGCACTTCACGCTCGCCGTCGTCTCAGATCGACATTTCCGGGTCCTGGCCGACAGCCTCGGTCTCCCCGAACTGGTGGATTCATATCCGAGCAACGAAGTGCGGATGGCCAAACGGGATGTCCTCGCCAGGAAGCTCACGAGTGTCTTCAAGATGGAGAAGGCTGATCACTGGGTGACCGTGCTCGGTGAGGCCGGTCTTCCCGTGGGTCACGTCCTCACCCTGAGCGAGGCGCTGACCGACCCGCAGGCACGCCACAACGAGATGATCGTCGAATTCGACCATCCGGTAGCAGGCCCGGTGAGAACCACCGGTTCGCCGATCCACATCGACGGCGCGCCGGCCCGCGCCGCCTCTCCCCCTGCCACTCTGGGCCAGCACACCCGGCCGATCCTGCGGGAGGCGGGGGTAGACCCCGACTCAATCGAGAAGATGGTCGCATCCGGGACCGCGGTCGTCTCGTGAGCGGGTTGGTCCATTGGGCCGAAGATGTCGATGAGGACTGGGCCTCGGTCCTCGCCGAGTTGACCCGGGCGTTCGAGGCGTCTCGGTCGGTCGCGCAGGTCGAGGAATCGATCGTCTATGTCGTGCGTCAGGACGACCTGCTGGGGAGAAGGGGAGCCGGGAACGCGATGGTCGCCTGTGGTTTGCTCTCAGCTGCTCGCACGGCCGCGATGGAGGGAGCTCGCAAGGGATGGACCGCGAATGTGGTCGCCTTCGACGAGGAGGAGCGTTCGGTTGCGGAAGGGTGGGCCCGCCGGTTGCTCGACGACAGCAGCGTCAACGGTGAGTTGATAAGGGTTGGTTCGGGCCACATCGGGAAGACGCTGGCGTGAAGGGGACCATCGTTGTCACCGGGGCAGCGCGTGGTATCGGCAGGGCCATCGCCGAGAAGATGGCGTCGACCGGTCCGTTGACCGTCATCGGCGTCGACATCGCCCCCGAGCTTGCTCTTTCCGAGTCGATCATCCCGGTACAGGTCGATCTGACCTCGATCGAAGGCCCGGGTTTGATCAGGAAAGCAGTCGAGGCATCGGGGTCGCCCCTGCTCGGGCTGGTCAACAATGCCGGCATCACACGCGACGCCCGGTTGATCAATCTGACTGAGGAGGACTTCGCCGCTGTCCTGGAGATCAATCTCGGGGCGGCCTATCGATTGACGACCGAGTTGGCTCCTCTGATGTCCGACGGCGGGTCCATTGTCAACATCGCCTCCCGGGCATATCTGGGCAACTTCGGCCAGTTCAACTACTCGATGTCCAAGGGCGCGGTGGTCGGCATGACCCGGGCCATGGCTCTATCCCTGGCTCCCCATGTTCGGGTAAACGCAGTGGCCCCGGGCCTGATCTCATCGGAGATGAGCATGGCCATCCCCGAGGACATCCGGGAGAAAATGGTCGACTCCATCCCCCTCGACCGGATGGGGACCCCTGACGAGATCGCCAACACGGTCTGGTGGCTGCTCACACCCCTTTCCAGCTACATCACCGGCGAGGTCATCGTGGTCGGGGGCGGGCGCAGCCTGTCGTGATCCGAATCATTCCTCCCTAGCCAGCGGGAAGCAGGTGCTGTGATCACACAACATCCACTCACCGGACCGGACCGAATCGGGGAGGTTGATCTCCGCATCCATCAGTCCAACCGCCTCGCAGCTGTTGGACGGCCCGCGCTCCCAATCGTCGCCCGGGACGACGTCGTTGCCCACGATGAACCACAGTGGGCCGATCTGACGGAACAGAGACAGACACTGGCCGATGACAGCCTCCAACTCCTCGGTTTGATATGAGCCGTCGCGTTCGACGATCAGCAGTTCTTGCCCTGGCTCTCTGAACCGCTGCGGGCGCACCAAGACCATGCCCACCAACCCGACAACCAGGATGAGGACCAGGGTGATGACAGTCCCGACACCAGCACGTTTCCGGGCCAAGACCACGATCAAGGCGATCCCGGCCAGGAGCACCAGACCCGTGGTCAGGTAGATCGTGTAGTCGACCCACACGAAGTCAGTAGTACAGCCGGCTCACCGTCTCGGCAACCATGGCCGGCTTCTCGGTGCCCTCGACCTCGATCGTGACCTGGCGGTTGAGCTGGATCCCGCCCTCGACGTCGGTGACCGAGACAAGACCGACTCTCGCCCTGATCCGGGTTCCCACCGGGATCGGAGCGGGGAAACGGACCTTCTCCAGCCCATAGTTGATGCCCATCAGAGGGGATCCGACCTCGAGCGGCACCTGTTCGGACAACGCAACCGTCAGGGACAGGGTGAGGAACCCGTGCGCAATGGTCCCCCCGAAGGGGCTCGCGGCGGCCCGTTCACGATCGACATGGATCCACTGATGGTCATCAGTGGCGTCGGCAAAGGCATCCACCCGGTCCTGGGTGATCTCCATCCACTCACTGACCCCGATCTCGGTCCCGATCAGGTCCTGGAAGTCCGCCGCTTTCATTTCAATGCACCCCGTCCGCCATGTGTGTTGCCGTACATTAGGAATGTGCAGGTCCTGCCCACCAGAGTCGATCCCCGGTCGGATGAATACCGGGTCAATCGGGCCGCAATGGAGGAAAAGCTCGCCGAGTTCGAACACCTCATGGAGAAGGCCAGACAGGGCGGAGGCGAGCAGTACATCAAGCGTCACCGGGACCGGGGCAAGCTCCTGGCCCGGGAGCGCATCGAATTGCTACTGGACCGGGACGCCCCATTCCTCGAGCTCTCCACCCTGGCCGCCTGGGGCACCGACAAGAACCTGGGGGCTAATGTCGTCACCGGGATAGGGGTGGTGGAAGGGGTGGAATGCGCGATCCTCGCCCATGACCCGACCAGCCAGGCCGGCTCGATGAACCGTTACTCGGTGGCCAAGACCCTTCGCATCATGGACATCGCAGGGGAGAACCGGCTACCGCTGATCAATCTGGTCGAGTCAGGTGGTGCCGACCTCCCCGACCAGGCCGAGGTGTTCATCGTCGGAGGCAAGTGGTTCCGAAACCTCACCCGCCTCTCCAAAGCGGGCATCCCCACCATCGCGATCGTCTTCGGCAGCTCGACAGCAGGTGGCGCCTATTTCCCGGCCATGTGCGACTACTCCGTCATGGTGAAGGAGCAGGCCAAGGTGTTCCTCGGCGGCCCGCCCCTCGTGAAGATGGCCACCGGTGAGGTGTCGACCGACGAAGAGCTGGGCGGGGCCGAGATGCACTCCAAGGTCTCGGGTCTATCCGACTACTTCGCTCAGGACGAGCACGAGGCGATCCGCATGGGCCGTGACATCGTGAGCCATCTCAACTGGCGCAAGCGCGGCTATGGGCCGACCAAGGACCCCGATGAGCCGGTTCACGAAGTCGACGACATCCTGGGCGTGATCCCGAGCGACCTCCGGGTCCCTTTCGACATGAGAGAGATCCTGGCCCGGACCCTCGACGGCTCCCGCTTCGAGGAGTACAAGGCCGTGTATGGCACATCGATCCTGACCGGGTGGGCATCCATCCACGGGTTCCCGGTGGGCGTGATCGCCAACCAGCAAGGCGTGATCTTCTCCGAGGAGGCGCAGAAGGCAACCGAGTTCATCCAGCTCAGCAACCGCTACGACACTCCGCTTCTCTTCATCCACAACACCACCGGATACATGGTGGGCAAGGACTACGAGCAGCGGGGGATCATCAAGGACGGCGCCAAGATGGTGAATGCCGTGGCCAACTCCGAGGTGCCCCATATCGCCCTCATGGCCGGCGTCTCCTACGGCGCTGGGAACTACGGGATGTCGGGGCGGTCCTACGACCCCCGATTCGTCTTCGGCTATCCCAACCACAAGGTGGCGGTCATGGGGCCGACCCAGCTCGCCGGCGTGATGTCGATCATTGCCCGTCAGGCGTCCGAATCCCGCGGGGAGCCGTTCGACGAAGAGGCAGACGAGAAACGGCGCAAAGAGGTCGAAGCTCAGATCGAAGCCGAGGAGCTGGCCTACTTCTCGACCGCGAGGGTTCGGGATGACGGGCTCATCGATCCCCGCGACACCCGACACGTGCTCGGCATCGCCCTCTCTGCCACCCATTCCGGAGAGGTCAACGGAACTGATCGCTTCGGCGTCTTTCGGATGTGATCAACGCTCCCAGATCGTCTCACCGTCGAAATCCACCTCTCCGGTCGGCACCAACCCGAGCGCAGCCGCCACCTTTCCCGAGGCGGCATGGTCGGGATGGATGTGAGCGACCAGTCGCCGTGTCCCGCCAGCGACGAGCCATTCGATCATCGCGGTTGCAGCCTCGGTAGCAAGGCCCCGGCCCTGCCAATCGACGCCGATCAACCATGCGATATCCGCTTCCACATCGGTCACAGTCGCCTGCACGAACCCGACGGCCACCCTGTCTTCGATCAGTCGGATGATCCAGTTGTGCCATGTCTCGCCTTTTGAGGGCGACCCCGCCAGTTGCGCCCTGTATCTCTCTTCGAGCTCAGCCAGGGTCGGCGGCCTGCCACCTGTGAAGACGTAGAGCTGGTCATCGCCGAGAATCGACAACATCTCGGCGGCGTCCGACGTCTCGAGCGGTGCCAGCCGCAGTCGTCCGGTCTCCAATGCCGGCGTCATGCCCGGTCACCCTTCGATGAAGGAGAGACGCACCTTCCTGCTGTGGTTGTCGACATTGGTGTCGACCAACACCACAGACTGCCAAACGCCCAAAGTCGGTCTGCCTGCGACCACCGGGATGGTGAGGCTGGGCGACACGAACGCCGGCAACACGTGATCGCGACCATGTCCCGGACTGCCGTGCTCGTGACGCCAACGGCCTCGCTCCGCCGGAAGTAGATCGTCGATGGCGGCGACGAGGTCCTGGTCGCTCCCGGCGCCCACCTCGATCACGGCAACGCCAGCGGTGGCATGAGGAACGAAAACGGAGAGCAGCCCGTCACCCTGACCAGAGACGAACCCCGCTACATCGGCCGAGATGTCGAACACGCCGCCATGTCCCCCGGTTTGAACCGTGAGCTCTTCGCTTTTCACCTGGGAAGGTTACGAGCCTCAGCCGGCGAACTCGACCACCACATCGCGGTATCCGAGGCCGAGCAGGAAGTCGGTCAAGACCTGACGAGCATTGGCCTCGGCGTCGGCAAGCACGCCATCGTCCACGGCTGCCTGAACCAGGACCTCTTCGGCCACTTGACGTGCATCGGTCTCGAGCCTGGGGTCACCCTTTGTGAACAGCCCGGTCTCCCGATCGAGGATCTGGGTCGCCTCGTTGTCGACAGACACATACTGGATCTCGGCAGCCGGGACTGTGATCTCGACTACGCCTTGGTCATCCAATGAGACGTTTTGCACGGAGATGCCGCTCATATCGATGCCGGCGCCGATCCGCGCCACGGCAAACAACTGAAGGCTGTCACCACGGGCCCATTCCAACCACCCCTGATCTGTGCCCTTGTCGACGATCGTGTACTGAACCGTCTCCACAGTGGTCAGATTCGACATGTCCCGGATCGAACTGATGACCACCGGTCCGATCTCCTCATACGGCTCCGGCTCGAAGACAGCCGCCAGGTCACCCGGTGTCGGCACTGCATCAACCAGATCCTGGAGGCTGGAAACCACCCAGATCCCGATCACGACGAACAGGGCGACCACACCGCTGACGATGGCAATCGGCACGATGGTCCTCCGGCGTCTCGGGGCTGGTTCGAGCCTCTCGACCGTTTCCTGATCCTGTCTTTCCATCAACTGGGTATCACTCATTTGGACGCGACTCCTCATCTCGTAGTTATGACGACAGACTTATGACGTTCCGAAGTGGGAAATGGTTTCCACCGGTACGCTCGTCGAGCCCATGATCCGAAGAATTCTGGTGGCCAACCGCGGTGAGATTGCCCGCCGCGTGTTCCGCACCTGTCGTCAAATGGGCATCGAGACGGTTGCCATCCATTCGGACCCCGACACGACCGAGCCGCACGTGCTCGAAGCAGATCATGCAGTAAACCTTCCCGGCTCGACCCCCACCGAAACCTATCTGCACATCGATGAAGTGCTCGGAGCTGCCAAACAGAGCGGGGCCGACGCCATCCATCCCGGGTACGGCTTTCTGGCTGAGAACGCCGAATTCGCCCGTCGCGTCATGGAGGAGGGGCTGATCTGGATCGGCCCGCCGCCGGAGGCAATCGAGGTCATGGGCTCGAAGCTCCGCTCGAAGAAATTGGTCGAGACCGCAGGAGTCCTCACACTCGGCGCCATCGACCTCACCGATAACGATGAGGCGGGCGCAGCTGCCGAAGGGCTTGGATACCCGGTGCTGGTGAAGGCGTCAGCCGGGGGTGGGGGTAAGGGGATGAGGATCGTCGGCGATCCCTCGGGTCTGACCGAGGCGATCGAAGGTGCGCGCAGGGAGGCGGCCTCTTCCTTTGGCGACGACACCGTCTTCCTGGAGAAGTATCTGCAGGCGGCACGTCACATCGAGATCCAGGTGCTCGGAGACGGCCACGGCCGGGTGGTCTCCCTGTTCGAACGGGAGTGCTCGATCCAGCGGCGGCACCAGAAGATCATCGAGGAGGCCCCCTCCCCCGTGATCGACGAGAGCCTGCGCCGGCGGATGGGTGATACAGCGGTGGCGGCAGCTACCGCGGTCGGATACGTCGGGGCTGGGACGGTGGAGTTTCTCTTCCAGGACGGCGACTTCTACTTCCTGGAGATGAACACGAGACTCCAGGTGGAACACCCGGTCACCGAGATGGTCACGGGGTTGGACCTGGTGCGTCTCCAGATCGAAATCGCCGATGGCGCCGCGATCGACGTCGAGCCCGTCATCTCGGGGCATGCGATCGAAGCGCGGCTCTACGCCGAGGACCCCCGCCACGACTTTCTCCCGATCACCGGGATGATCCATCGGTTCGAAGTCCCCGATCTACCGGGATTGCGTGTCGACTCTGGAGTCGAGAACGGCTCGATGGTCTCGGTGTTCTACGACCCCATGCTGGCCAAGATCATCGCCCACGCCGCCACCCGGGACCGTGCAGCCGAGACACTGGCCCAGGCGTTGCGCCAGGCGATCCTCCATGGTCCCGTCACCAACCGCGAACTGCTGGTTCGGATCCTGGAACACGATGAATTCCGGTCGGGCGCCTTGGACACACACTTCCTCGAACGACATGACCCGGCGCACCTCGGCCGGCCACTGGCGGACATGGAGACGGAGCGCCTGTCAGCGGTGGCGGCGGCGCTGGCCGACCAGGAGCTCGACAGGGGCACGTCCCGGGTGCTGAGGTCGATTCCCTCCGGTTGGCGTAATCGGCCCGACAACTATCAGGAACGTGTGTATAGAGGCGAACTCGCAACTCACGTGATCCGTTACTCGATCACACCTACGCCAAACGTGGAAGGCCTCGGACCCATCGACGTCACCGAATGCACACCCGATCGGATCGAACTCAGCCACGACGGGCTCGACCACACCTTCTCCGTGGCCAGGTACGGCGAGATTCGCCATGTCGACTCCGAGCGCGCACCGGTTCGCCTCGACGCCTTGCCCAGATTCCCCTCGCCTGAGGCAGTCGAGACGCCCGGGTCGCTGCATGCGCCGATGCCGGGGCGGGTGGTCAGGGTCGAGGCGCGGGTGGGTGACAGCGTCACAGCCGGTCAGGTGCTGGTGGTGCTCGAGGCGATGAAGATGGAACACTCCCTCCGGGCGCCTCATGACGGAATCTTGGACGAGGTCGATTGCGCCCCTGGCGATCAGGTCGAGGCCGGCGCGGTGCTGGTAGTGATCGGACAGCCGTCAACCACAGGTTGACACGGGCAAAGCGTCAACCTAGGGTTGACGCTATGAGCCAACCCCCGCAACTAGAGCAGCTGGTCGACCTCGTCGAGGTCAATGTCCCGGAAGGAACGAGGCTCGACCAGCTCGCGGAGGCGGTCGAAGTCGCTGAAGGGCTCAATGTGTTGGCCGACCATCTCATCGGCCACTTCGTCGACCGGGCGCGGGATTCCGGAGCTTCCTGGGCCGAGATTGGTGGTGCCCTTGGGGTGAGCAAGCAGGCGGTGCAGAAACGATTCGTCGCGAGACGGGTGCCGAGGGAGAGCCAGGGCATGTTCACGAGGTTCGACGACGATGCGCGCTCCGTCGCTATGGGGGCCGTGGAACACGCTCGCGGAGCCGGGCACGACCACATACAGCCCGGGCACATCGTTCAGGCGTTGATCGAAGATCCACAAGGCCTGCCTGCCGTGACAATCGAGTCGCAAGGCGTGTCACTGGAGCAGGTGAGAGAGTCGATGGAGACCATCCTGGGACCGGCGCAGGAGCCGGTAACCGGTCACCTGCCTTTCACCGCAGATGCCAAGAAGGTGCTCGAGCTCTCTCTTCGAGAGGCGATCCGAACTAGATCGCGAGTCATTCGCCCGGAACACCTAATGCTCGGCGTGCTCCGTGATCAGAAATCTCCCGGGGCCATGTGTCTCGCCGGCCTCGGCGTAGATCGCAAGAAGATAGAAAGGGCGATCGCCGAATCCGATGGAGAATGACGGTCAGTCGCAGGCCCTCGTGGTCTCCGGACCCGGCAGATACACAACGTCAATCCCGCCTGCTGATGCGGTCAATGTCGGCTCCGGGCCCGGCGTCATCATCAGCTCGAGGTCGAGGAGACCATCGACGATCGCCGCGTCCCATTCCTCCGGCATCCCGCTCCCCTCAGCCCGATGCCAATGGACGGTATTGATCTCCCCGAGAAAGTCGACGCCGCAGGCGGGGTCGATCGTGAGTGGTGGGCTCGGGAATCCCGGTTCGATCATGTGGGGCATCGGGGTGAGCTCACGTAACGGCGCGGCCTCGGCTGGAACCACGTCCCCTGCCTCCGGGACACTCCCTGGAACCCGCAGATCGGTGGCGATCTCGACCCGCGCTCCGGACCCCACGTGTCCAGCGAGCTGGAAGGGAGGCGCTGGAAGCCGATCGCGGTCAATCCCGACCAGGTAGGTGCGCGGTACCCAATCGTCTGTGCAACCGATCTCGTGCGTGATCGTGGGAACCACTACATACACCACGCTGTCATCGACGACGACGTCGTCGAGACGGGTCCGGGGGCAGGAGCCGCTGTGACCGATCACCAGGGAGAGCACCACCTGCTTCTCGAAGTCGACGCCAGGTGGCTCTCCGGGGATCCCGAGCTGACCCCACATCGCGCTCAGAGCCGCAGGGTCGGCGAGGATGCTCGGAAACTCGGTGTCGGGCATGGCGTCCGCCTCACCGAGGTAGGACCATCCATCGCCGCCCTCGAGCTGCGGACCGTCTCCCGGTGTTGTCGCCGGGTCCTGGCCACTGATGCAGACCGGGGCGTCCCCGACAACCTCCGATACCGCGGCGATGTTCTCCGGATCGAGCCGACCCACCCAGATCTCGATGAATCCCTGAACCTCGTAGATGCTTGCCGTTTCCATCCCATCGGGGAGCCGACTTTGGAGATCCCGGGAAAGCTCCTCCAATTCGCCGGCGGTATAGGGCATGTTCACGGCAACCACGCCGACACCGGGAAACTCACTCTCCAAAGCCGCCTGATGTGCTTCGACATCGGCGTCGTCGAACCCGACACCGATCCAGCCATTGTGGGCCCGATCGATCCAAACATCCCGAAAGCCGTCGAGGGTCTGGACGAACACTCGCACTTCGTCGATAGGCATCTCGTTACCGACATAGATGGGGGTGTCGGCGTACCAGTCCTCGGGGGCGTACGGCGTGTCGATGTCCTCGCAGGACAGCACCTCCACCGCGGGCCCCGCAGTGGAAGGGGTGGTGCTCGGCTCTGGCTCGACCCCCGCCGGAGGCTGGGCGCAGGCAGCGACGGTCAGAAGCAACACGACAACTGCAGCGACTCGGTTCGGTTGCCTCACGGTTGTTCGACGCCGGTCGATCTGCTCGCGGTTCCCCTAGAACGCCGCCAGCACCTGCAGAACCTCATCGATGTCGGCCTCCGTTTGGTCGGCATTGACCTGGAACCGGATCTCCTCGTCGCCCTTGGGCACCACCGGGTAGTTGAGACCGGTGGCGAGGATGCCGTTGTCATGGAGATGCCGGACCAGGGCGACGGTCCGCTCGGTGTCCCTGATCATGAGCGGCACCACGGGATGGGGGCCCGGGATCGTCTCCAGACCCAGGTCGACGAGCCCGTTCTCGAATCTGGCGGTCATAGCTGCAAGATGGCTCAACAAGGACCTGCCGTCGTCGGAATCGACGACGGACACAGCCGCAATAGCAGCGGCCGCCTCACCCACGGTGATCGGGTTGGAGTAGATGTACATCGGCGCCTTTTCCCGCAGGAAGTCGGAGAGACTCCGGCTTCCGGTCACATAACCCCCGTTGACCCCGAAAGCCTTTCCCAGCGTGCCGATGAGGACGTCCACCTGGCCCGATCCGGACACCTCCTCGGTGCCCCGACCTGTGTCCCCGAAGGCTCCCACCCCGTGGGAGTCGTCGACCACCACAACAACGTTCTCCTCGAACGCGTCGTCATGGGTCCGGGCGACTTCCATGAGCGCCGAGAGATCGGCGTAGTCGCCGCGCATCGAGAACACCCCGTCGGTTACGACGATCGCTCGCGACGCCCCCGTTGTCCGGGCGAGCAGTGTGTCGAGTGCAGCGAAGTCGAGGTGGGGATAGACCTCTCTCGAAGCCGGGCGGGAGAGACGAAGGGCATTGATGATGCAGTTGTGATTCAGCTCGTCGCTGAGCACAACAGTGTCTGGGGTGATCAGCGAAGTCAGGCTTGAGACCACGGCGGCATAGGCCGAGGAGAAAATCATCGACGATGGACGCCCGTGAAACGAAGCCAGCCGTTGCTCGAGATCGAGATGGGTCCGATACGTGCCCGAGATGAACCGCACGGCTCCCGGCCCGGCGCCGAACTCCTTAGTCGCGGACTCCTCGGCTTTGATCAGCGCCGGGTGCCGTGAGAGGCCGAGGTAACCGTTGGAGTTCATCCTGATGAATCGCCGCTCATCTCCTTCGAGGAGATAGCGGGGACCGTGCCGGTCGTGCTCGGGCTCGATGCCCACGATCACGGCCTCGGATCCCTTGGCAGTCCCTGATTGGCGCAAGGCCGACACCTCGCCGGCCATGGTGGCGTCGAGTCGATCGTGGGGCATGGGGTGGGTCTAGCACACCCCTAGAGTGCCCGGCCATGACTCGTCTCGGTTTCATCGGCCTCGGCACGATGGGTCACGGGATGGCCCTGAACCTGCTCATGGCCGGGAACAGCTTGACCGTCTGGAACCGGACGGCAGGGAAGGGAGTGGATCTCGTCTGTGACCTCGCCGCCGATCCGATCGAGCTGGGCAATGCGAGCGACATCGTCTTCGTCTGTGTGTCCGATACCCCGGACGTAGAGGAGGTGGTGTTCGGCGACAACGGAGTCATCCATGGCCTGGCTCGTGGCGCGGTCATCGTCGACCACTCCACGATCTCGCCCGGTGCCACTCGAGAACTCGCGGCCCGTGCCTCGGACTCGGGTGTGTCCTGGGTGGACGCACCGGTATCCGGCGGGTCGGAGGGCGCCGAGAACGGGACCCTGGCCGTCATGGCCGGCGGCCCTAGTGAGGCCCTGGAGCGAGCTCGACCCTTCATGGAGGCTTACTCGAAGACGATCACACATATTGGCGAGGAGCCGGGATCGGGCCAGATGGCCAAAGCGGTTAACCAGGTGCTGGTCGTGCTCAACGAGCTGGCCGCCTCCGAAGCACTGCTGCTGGCGCAGGGGGCTGGCCTAGATCTGGGTACGACTCTGGCGGCGGTCGAAGGCGGGGCAGCGGGCTCGTGGATGCTGTCCAACCGGGGTCCCCAAATGATCGCCCGCGACTGGCGACCGGGATTCACCATCGACCTGCAGCAGAAGGACCTCCGAATCGTTCTCGACACGGCCGACGAATTGGGCATACCGCTGCCCGGGACTTCCCTGGTATTCCAGCTCTACCGAGCTCTCCAGGCCCAGGATCTCGGCTCCGAGGGCAACCACGCTCTGGTCAAGGCGCTCGAGGAGCTGGCAGGCATCGAGCTGGGGGAATAGCCCCCCTCGGCTTGGGGAGGAAACTCAGCCCAGGAGGTCTGCCTTGACCCGGGCAACGTGACCGGTGGCCTTGACGTTCCGGTACGCCTTCTCGATCTCGCCGTCGGGGCCAATGACGAACGTCGACCTGATCAGGCCCTCCATCGTCTTCCCATACATCTTCTTCTCACCCCAGGCACCGAGCGAGGTGGCCAGCTCCTTGTCCTGATCGGAGAGCAGGTCGAAGTTGAGGCCCTCCTTCTCCTTGAACTTTGCGTTCTTGGCGGGCGTGTCAGGGCTGACTCCGACTATCTGATAACCCGCCTCGGTGAACTCCTGGTAGCTGTCCCGGAAGTCACACGACTCCGTGGTGCATCCCGGCGTCATCGCGGCCGGATAGAAGAACATGACGAGGCGTTTCCCGGCGAAGTCCTCGGAGCTGACGGTCTCCCCATCCTGGTTGGAAAGGCTGAAGTCGATGGTCTCGGGCATGGCCCGAGGCTACTTCAGTGCTGTCCCTCGTAATCGACTTCCGCAGCGGCCTTCGCCTCGGGCGACCTGAGGAAGGTCATACCTCCGGCGAAGAAGCTGAGGGCCGCCGGCAGCCAATACGAGACGATCCGATAGATGATCACGGGCGCCACTGTCGTGGCCGCCGGAAAGCCGTAGGCGCTGAGGATGAAGACGAGCCCGGCCTCGGTGACACCGAGACCGCCGGGGGTACCGGGGAGCCCTCCGGCGATCGACGCCGCGCCGAAGGCGGCCATGACCTGGAACACATTCACGTCGAGCCCGAAGGCGATGAGCACGAGGCCGAGTGCGGTGCCCTCGAGGATCAGCCGACACCAGATGTAGGTCTGCGACTCCGGGCCGGGGAGGTGGTCGATGACGGTCGTGTCGAGACGCTTGCGAATGGCCTTGGGCAGAAATCGGGAGAGTGACCCCAGCTTCCCGGAGCCGAACATGAGGAGGACGCCGGCGAGGAGGACGAACGGGGCAAGAACGGTCAGGCTGACGGAGGCGATCCGGGCCGAATCCTCAGGCCTGGCCAGCAGCAGTCCGACCCCGGTCATCATCAGCAGCCCGGCATAGTTGAGGAGGACGGCGCGGACCGCGGCGCCCGTCGTTCCGGGCTCTTCATCCCGGACGGTCCAGCCCATCGCCACCGGGGTGATGGCCCCACCGGCTGGGATGAGCCGGGCGACACCCGCGCCGACCAATGCTGCTTTGAACGCAGAAAAGGCCTTGAGCTGGCCACCGGCCTCTTCCACCGACTCTTTGTAGAGCAGCCCGTAGAACCAGCTCGCGGTGATCTGGGCGAGAGCAGCGAGTGCGACCAGACCCCACGCGTACGCGTTCATCTCCGGCAGTTCGAAGTTGTTGAGGATGAAACCGGCGAAACCGGCGTAAACGATCGCGGCAATGACCGCGATCCATGCCACCCGCTTCGGGCTCATGGAGTCAGCAGGTCGTCCGCGCTTTGCGGGAAGTCCCCACCACCCGGATCCGTATCGAAGATCGCACGTCTCATGGCCGGACGCATCCCCCGCGCGCTGTCGGGGTTGCCCTGCATCCGGCGGGCCATGATCACGATCGAGAGTGCCAAGAGGACCAGCGATTCGGTCGCCGGACGACCCATGGCAGTGGAGACGATGGGCAGGAGGCCCCATCCGAGGAAGCCGGCCACACCCCCACCGATCTTCCAGCCAGCCACCGACCAGCCCGTGGTCCAGACCAGCAGCACCGGGTCGAGGGCGAGCAACAAACCAACTGAAGTAGCCAGGCCGCGCCCCGATCGACCCCTCAGGAACACCGACCAGTTGTGACCGACAACAGCCATGAGCCCCACCATCCCGGCGGCGCCTTTGCCAAACCCCATGCCTTGAGCGATCAGAACCGGGAACAAGCCTTTGAGGCCGTCGAGTACCCCGCCAATCAGGCCCCATTGCCAACCGGCGACGCGGGTCAGATTGCCGGCACCGACATTGCCGCTGCCGACGTCGCGCAAATCGACGCCCCGGAGGCGCGCAACGACCTGGGCGAATGGAATCGACCCCAGGAGATAGGCCCCCACCAGCAGGAGAGGCCAGTAGAGAACCCACGGTGAATCTGGCATCTGCGGTGGAAACGCTAGCCAGCCTCCGCTCGCTTCGGTAGCCCAACCGGTTCCCCGGATTCGGGTGCCGGCCATTCGTTAACGTCGGTCGCTATGAGCCCGCAACGAGCACAGCCATGCCGATGAAGATCACTTACGCCACGATGTCCACGGACAACGAGGAGATGAACAGGGCTTACGAGGATGCCCTGGAGAGCGTGAAGCCGCGGCTCGGGAAGGACCACGGCGTCGCCGTCGATGGGATGCATCGCAAGGAGAGGGATTTCTTCGAGGAGGTCTCGCCCATCGACTCCGGGATCGTCGTCGGCCGCTATGCCCAGGCAGTGACCCAGGACGTGGACGACGCGGTGTCCGCCGCCAAGGCCTTCGCACCGGAATGGGAGGCTTGGGGTTGGGAACGCCGGCGAGATCTCATGCTGGCGGCGGCGGATCACATGGACGGCCAGCTCTTCGAGCTCGCCGCCCTCATGTCCTACGAAATCGGGAAGAACCGTCTCGAGTCCCTGGGCGATGTGGCCGAGACCGTCGAGTTCCTCCGCTACTACGCGGGTCAGATCACCGAGCACGAGGGATTCATCACCCCGCTCAGCTCACACGGTCCCAATGACGCCAACACTTCGGTGTTGCGCCCGTTCGGGGTCTGGGGAGTCATCTCACCGTTCAACTTCCCGATGGCGCTCGCCGGCGGCCCGTCCACCGGAGCATTGATCACCGGCAACACAGTGGTCATCAAACCGTCCAACCAGGGGGCCCTGATGGCCCTCGAGTTCCATCGTGTGATGCTGGAGGCCGGCCTGCCCAAGGAGGCCCTCCATGTCGTCACCGGTGGGGACGAGATCGGGGACTACCTGGCCCATCACCCGAAGGTCGACGGGCTCACCTTCACCGGCTCATACCCGGTGGGCATGTACCTGTACCGCACAGTGAACGAGACGAGGCCAAAGCCCGTGGTGTGTGAGATGGGCGGGAAGAACCCGGTCGTGGTGACTTCGAGCGCCGATCTCGACGTGGCCACACAGGGGATTGTCCGGGGTGCATTCGGCCTCAGCGGCCAGAAGTGCAGCGCAACGTCGAGGGTCTACGTCGAGGAGGAGGTCTACGACGAGCTGATCGACAAGCTGGTCGAGGCCACCGGATCCGTTGCGGTCGGCAATCCCCTCGAGCAGAACACGTTCATGGGACCTGTCATCGATGATGCTGCCGTTGAGCGTTTCCAGAAGGCGGTTGACGAGGTGAAGAACAGCGGCGGTGAGGTCCTGGCCGGGGGCGTCGTCCTCACCGAGGGCGAAATGGCGAAGGGTTCCTACGTGGCACCCACTCTGGTCAGCGCCCCTCTCGACTCATGGGTCTGGAAGGAAGAGCTGTTCGTTCCCTTCGTGGCCATCACCAAGGTCAAGTCGTTGGAAGAAGGGATCGCTCTCTCCAACGACACCGATTTCGGTCTCACCGCCGGGCTCTTCAGTGGCGAGGAGGAGGAGATCGACACCTGGTTCAAAGAGATCCAGGCGGGTGTCACCTACGTGAACCGGGCGGCCGGAGCCACAACCGGCGCGTGGCCGGACATCAATCCGTTCGGCGGCTGGAAGGGGTCGGGGACATCCGGCACCGGCGGGGGCGGCCCCTGGTACCTGCGCCAGTTTCTCCGGGAACAATCCCGGACCCTGATCAAGAACTGATTCGAGAAGGTCGACTCAGGCTTGCTCGAACCGAAGCTGGAGCCCATCGGGATCGGCGATCTCGATGACGTTGTCTCCGGCGCTCATCTGGAGATCGAGACTGCTCAGGTGCTGACCCCAGCGCTCCAGGTCGTCGACGACGAACGTGAGAGCGGCGGGCCGATCCTGGCCTTCGACCAATTCGATCCTTTGCCCCTTTGCCGACTCGATCACCTCGGCCGCAACACCCTGCGTGGGCGTGCGGACATGGGTGAACCCGAGCCCGCCGTAGAAATCAAGGGATTTCTGCAAGGAGGTCACGCCGACACGGACCGTGGTGGCCACTACCCCGCCCGGAGCCCGCGTTGGGCCGCCACCGGCGAGTACCTGTTTCGCCTCCTCGATGGTGAACCGGCCGGCTGTCACCTCCCGGCCGACGACCACGCCGTCGAGGCTGCGCCCGGCGGCCTCCAGACGCAACAGATCTCGTAGATCTTCGAGGTCCCTGACCCCGCCCGCGGCAATCACTGGCTGCTCGACTGTGGCCAGCGCCTCGGCCATGATCTGGAAGTTGGGCGGGTCCTCGAGGGCGTCACGACCGGCCTCGGACACGAGGAATGCCACCACGCCGGCCGAAGACATCTCGATGAGCACCTCCTCGAGATAGCGACCGCTGTTCTGCGTCCAACCCTTGGTCACGATCTCCTCATCGGAGCGGACGTCGACCGATACGGCGATCTTGTCCGGGTTCTCACGACACAGATCCCAGACCATGTTCTGGTTCTCGATTGCGGCGGTGCCCATAACGATGCGCCAGGCTCCCTTCTGAATCAGCCTTTGCGCCTCGCCTTCGGAGCGAATGCCTCCGGCGACCTGTACCGGCACCGGGACCTCGTCGATCAGCCGATCGATCAACTCACGGTTCCGATAGTCCCCATATGCGGCGGCGTCGAGATCGACGATGTGCATGTAGTCGACGCCCTGCTCCGCCCAATGACGGGCCCGTCTGATCGGGTCGTTGTCGAGGGCGATGGCGTCGTCTAGTCGCCCCCGAGGGAGCCGCACCGACAAGCCCCCGAGGATGTTGACCCGGGCGTACAGATCCATCACAGGACGCTAGCAAGACAACGGTTACTTAGATCCTGAGCCGATCCCGAGGGACTCCTCGGCGGCGTCGAGGGTTTGACCGCCGGCAACGACCGGGGCAAACAGGTCGCCATACCGCTGGAGACGGTCCCAGAGGTTGATGATTGTGACATCGCCGTTAGCTACCTCCCCCAGCTCCTCCCAGGTCAGCGGCGCCGAAACGGGCGCACCTGGGCGGGGCCGGACCGAATAGACGGAGGCGACGGTCTGGCCGGAGGCGTTCCGGTTGTGATCGACGAACACCTTGCCCTTCCGCTTCGGCTTGTCCCATTCCATGGTGAGGGCATCTGGTTTGGCCGCCGCCAGGTAATTGCCCACCTCACCGACGAAGCGCCGCACCCTCGAGAATTCATGGACCGGCTCGAGCGGGACATAGACGTGGAGTCCCCGCGCACCGGAGAGCTTGGGATAGCCGGCCAGACCGAGCTGGGTGAGAGCTACCTCGAGTAGCCGGCCACCTTCGACCACCTGGTCCCAGGTGGAGCCCTCCGCCGGATCGAAGTCGAAGATGGCGTAATCGGGGTGCTCGAGTCGACCTTCACGGGAGTGGAAGGGATGGATCTCGATGCATCCCATGTTGGCGAACCACATCAACGCCTCGACGCTGTCGGCTACGAGGAAGTCGATGACACCGCCCTGGGAGTCGGACACCACAGGAGTCGTTCTCATCCACTCCGGTTGGTGGCCCGGCGCGCGCTTCTCATAGAACGAGGGGCCCTTGATCCCCTCCGGGTAGCGACTCATCGAGATCGGCCGACCTGCCAGATGTGGCAGCAGGACGGGCGCCACCGAGGCGTAGTACTGGATCAGGTCGCCCTTGGTATAGCCCTCGTCGGGGAAATAGACCTTGTCCAGATTCGTCAACCGAAGCGGCCGATCGAGTCCCACCGGTTTGAATCCATCGCCTTCCTTGATCGCGCTGATAGGTGCCGGAAAAGGGGCATCCACGGTGAAGACCGGCCGGCCCGAGGCCGTGGAGGGCTCGGTCTCCATCTGCAACCTCGCCTCCTCCCAGATCCGGTCGTGACTGGCGAGGTCCCTGGCCTCCGAGATCAGCACCATGCCGACCCCCGCTTCCTGCGCCGCCTCGACCAGTGGCCCGACTCGAAGAGTCCCCTCCCCGTAGGCGATGTGGCGGATCTCGCCGCCGGCGCCGAACTCGTTGTCCGAGAACTGAGTCTGAAGCGGGGCGATCATCCAGCCAGGGAACTGACTCTGAATGAAGGAGAACACCGAGACGAAGGCGTCCTTGGAGGTGAGGCCACCCCCGGTCATCGCATGGACATGGGCCCAGTCGACGACGGGCCGAACGAAGGAGTACTCGGAGGCGAGCATTGCGATGTCGCCCAAGCTCCCGAACGACCGATTATTGCCCGCCGTCTCCAGGCCCATCCCGACTCCGAGCGATTCGACCTTGGAGACCACCGAATCGAGCCGAGACCGGATTCGATCCATGAGGACATCCGGCTCCTCTGAGTAGTTGGACCCGAAATGGGCGACGATCACCGGCGCCGTCAATGCCTTGCCCAGCTTCATCGTGTGCTCCAGGGCAGCCAACGACTGACGCCCACGGTCCTCGTCGGGCAGGGTCAGTCCGGCGAAATAGGGCGCATGAACAGAGAGCCTGATGTCACGTTGGGCGGCCAGATCGCCGAATGCCTGACACCTCTTCTCCTTCCAAGGGAAGCCATCGACGAAGGGGAGTTCGAGGGCCCGATGACCCTTGGCCACCAGGTCGTCGAGGAACTGCTCATCCGGGACATCCTCAGGGGGCAGGCGCGAGATCCCGAAACGGATGCTGCTCACCAACGCGAGGCTATCGGACCGATCGCGCTGGGCTGCTCCTCACATTGGTCCTCTCCAGCGCAGCACCGTGGTCATAACCTGACGTCATGTCTCGCGGCCGGCTCATCACTTTGATCGTCCTGATCGTCGCCACCGTTGTCGTGGTTGCCGTCTGCAATCGAGACTCGGAGCCACCAACCACGACCGACTTACCCACCTCCACCACTGCCGGGGTCACATCCACTTCGGCCGTTACGACGACGACCGCTCCCGGATCCACGACAACAGTCGCCCCCACCACGAGTGTCTCCGCCGATCAGACGGTGACCGTCCTCCTCTCCCCATTCTCGGAAATGGGGCCTGAATGGACCGAGCAGATCTTCCCCTACGGCGAAGGTGAGGAGTTCCTCGGCACGTCTCCGGGTGGCGAAGGCCTGTTGCTCGGGCCGGATTATGGGACCCAGACACCGGACGGGTCATGGTGGTTCCTCGACGCCGCCAGTCTCCGCATCGCCCATTTCGCCGCCGACGGGTCGTATCTCGACCAAGTGGTCATGCCCGAGGACCTGCTGGTCGACGGTCTCTACTTCCAGTACCAGATGCCACAGGGTCTCGACGACGGATCCATCACCGCGGGTGGATTTCCCTCGGAGGACACGATGTCACTGCTGCGGATCGCCGACGGCCAGGCCACAGGAGCCACGTTCGAGGGCGCAGTTCCCCTGGTGACGACCGACGGTGAGCTCCTCTACGGGCTCGGCAACGATGGCGCGCCTCACGCCCTCGACCCTGCACAGCCAGTCCTGGATCCGGTCGACTGGCTGCTGGCCAGAGACGGGAGCCGCTTCATGGTCACCGTGAACGGGGACGAGATCTTGCTCGAGCTACCCGATGCCGGGCTGAGCAGGACTTTGCAGATGCGTTACTCGGAGGATCCTGAGGTCGTCGCCCATGGCGCGATCGAGGTTGAGACCGGGGCCGACGGGACGATCTTCCTCGTCGCCTACGGGATACCCGAATCGGACGAGACGCTTGGGATCGGAGGGTTCGTATCAGTGAGCCCGGACGGGCAGGTCGGTCAGATGGAACCGATCGTCGACCCGTTCAGCCCGTCAGACTCCGGTAGCCCATCACATCTGGGGGTGACACCGGGCACGTCGACGCCCTGGATCATGGTGGTCTGGGAGGACGGGGTGCGCGTCTTCACCAAGGCCGGCTAGCGACCACGGGCATTGCGCCCGATCTCGTCCATCGCTTCCGCCAATGCCGTCATCCTTCCCGGACCGATGACGTCGAAGGTGAGCCGCTTGACCAGGGCGAGGTGAGCGGGCGATGCATCCTCGACCACCTTTACCCCGAGATCGGTCAGCCCGGCCTCGGTGCCCCGACGATCGATCTCGCTCGGGGTGCGCTCGATCCACCCCTCTTCCTCCATCCGTCTCACGGCATGAGAAAGCCGGCTCGGCGAGAACCCCACTTCGGCGGCGAGCTCACTCATCCGCAGAGCCCGCGCCGGCGCGCGATGAAGTCGGCTCAGTATCTGATAGTCGTCGTGGCTCATACCCGAATCGTCCCTGAGCTGGCGATCGAGGGCGTTGAACATCGCTCTCGAGCCACCTGCCAATCGTGACCAGGCCCTCAATTCGCTCCTGGTCAATGGGCTGGGCATCAGCCGCAGCATACCCGGGAATATTTGAGACTTCAATCATCTTGACCTAGGCTCGAAGCCAGATCAGGAGAACGCAAATGTCAGTTCATCGTCTCAACCATGCCGTCCTGTACGTAAGGGACGCCGAGCGTTCCGCCCGCTTCTATGAAGAGGTGCTGGGTTTCCGACGTCTGCCGCTCCCCATTCCCGGCGCCGTGTTCATGCAGGCCGAGGGCTCCAACAACGATCACGACCTCGGCCTCTTCTCCATCGGCGAAGGGGCCGCCGACTCCGCGGCCGGCCGGCAGTCGGTTGGCCTCTATCACCTCGCCTGGGAGGTCGACACCCTTCAGGACCTGGCCGACATAGGCGCCAGGTTGTCGGAGCGGAGCGCCCTGGTCGGAGCGACCGATCACGGCACCACCAAGGCGCTCTATGGCAAGGACCCGGATGGAATCGAGTTCGAGGTCTCCTGGCTGGTTCCCGCCGACCTCATCACCGAGGACGTCGTCATGACAGCCCAACGACTCGACCTGGCCAAGGAGGTTGAGCGATACGGAGACGACACCCTGGGCGGCATCGGGATCAGTCGGCCACGGCCCGTGGAGGCATAAGGGCAGCCATGAACACGGCGCTTTGGATTGCCCAGATACTTCTCGCCCTCGCCTTCGGGGCTGCCGGGATCATCAAGAGCACGCAGCCGCATGAGAAGCTGACGGCGAGCATGGGCTGGCCCGGGGACTACTCCTCCGGTTTCGTCAGATTTGTCGGTGTCGCCGAGATCCTCGGGGCGCTAGGTCTGATAGTCCCCGCCGTGACCGGTATCGCTCCCGTCCTCGTTCCGATCTCAGCCTCCGGCCTGGCCCTCGAGCAGGTTGGTGCGATCGCGGTGCACGCCAGACGGAGGAGCCTCAGCCGATCATCGCCAACGTGGTGCTGATCGCGTTGGCTCTCTTCGTCGCCTGGGGCCGGTTCGGGATTACCCGCTGTAGTCAGGCTGGGTGAGCTCGGCCGGGCTGTCCGGCACCCGCACCTTGGGGGCGGGGTCACTCAGGCCCCCACGGAACACCCAGGCCGCCGCCGACAAGGCAGCGGCAAGCACGAGGGCGGCAGGGACGCCGGCGAGAATGACGACCACAACCGCCAGAACGCCGATCTGACCGGCCAAGGCGACCACCCGGCTGGTGGGACGGAGACGCTCTATGCGCCGATGGAGCCGCCCGAGGTCGGTCGGGGTGCGAACGCCGGAAGCGGGAAGGATCGCGAGCCCGCGGAGCAGACCGAACAATGTGACGACTCCCAACGCCAGCCACGGTTCGCCCGTAGCGGCGGCGACGATGACCATCAGATAGATGCTGGCCGACATGACATAGGTGGCCACCCCGACTCCGAGCTGCCAGCCGAAGCCAAGTCCGTAGATCCAGGAGCGGTAGCGATCGAGCCAGGTCCTCTCCACCTGACGTGGGTTGGCAGGAAGTCGGAATCCACCGATGCCGAGGTCGGAGGCCAGGGTGATCAACCCAGCCGCGAGAACGAAAGCGGCCGATCCGGTGGTCGACAATCCCAGACCGGCCACGCCCATCGCGCCGAGAGCCGCTACGGCGCCGAGGGTCAACCCACCGAGCACCGACCCCACCACGAACCAGGACACGGTGGCCCAGTAGCGATGACCCCGACCGGCCTCGGAGAGAGGGGTGATCGAGGAGAGCATCGACACTCCGCAAGGGGACCATGTCGACCTGAACGCCGCCACGACTGAAATCGCCAGCGCCGTCGCGGTCATCAATTCCATCTCGACCACCGTAGCTCGACTGGCACGCCACGCTAGCTGGCAGCAGTTGGTGGCCCGATCGGGCCGGTAGCCTTTGATCCTCCAGGGTCTCTAGCTCAATTGGTAGAGCAGCGGGCTTTTAACCCGTTGGTTGTGGGTTCGAGTCCCACGGGACCCACTACACGTCGAAGGCCAGGTCGACCGGCCGAGCGCGTCTGGATCGCGGTCCCACAACTCCCAGCAAGCCGGTCGAGAGCCCATCGAGGTGCCGAGTCGGAGGGACTCGGTGAACTCCTCGATCCCGCTGCGGAGGAGTCGTAGTCCAGGAAGGGGCTGTGGTCCTAGTGGTACGCTCAGCGATCATCAGTGGGACCGAGGGGCCTGTGGAGTCGGACCAGATCGAAGCTGACCTTGCCCGGATGGTGGACGAGTCGACGCGGACGTCGCCGACCGAGGTGCTCGAACTTCTCGACCTGATGTGTGAACTCCTGAGGGCCAAGGCGGCCCGGTTCTATG
>JBEVJN010000052.1:0-10264 GCA_040510135.1 Acidimicrobiia bacterium
GCGGTGATCACCGTCGATCAGCCAGTGGGCACCACGGTGCTAACCGTCACGTGCACCTTCAGCCCACCGACCTCGGACGGGGCGGTACCGGGTCACACAGTGACCTGCACAAGTAGCTGAAGCAATACCAGAACCCCCCCACCCGTGGGCAAAGCAACGACCCGACGGGTGAGGGGGTTCTCTACAGACCGGAGGCTCCCTGATCCTCTCCGATGGCCCGGCGGCGCCACTGTTGTCGAAGTGTCGATACCGATCGGCTCGATCAACTCGGGTCCCGTTCCGAACCGTGGCGCGGGAGTGGCGGTGGATCCCTGAAGTCATCGGCCTTGGTTGTCGAGTTCGAGTGCGCTACCGCGACATGCCTGGTCATCACCGACTTAGAGAACAGGAACGGAGGCATCGAACGTGCCTACGGCCGCCTGTAGCCGGTCCCCCCGCCCTTGAAACGGGGCCGGGGTCGGGGGTCTCAACGGGCTTGCGGACGACGGGCTGATTCAGCCGTCCTGAGATTGGCGTTTCTTGATCGATGCTCGTCTGGCCGAGAGGTTGGCGGTCGCAAAGGCGAGGGCGAAGACCAGGTAGAGGATCGCCACGGAAAGGGTCAACCATCGGTACTGGGGAACGAGGCCCTGTACAGCGAGGACCGCAAGGGCCGCTCCCAGGAAGAAGTACGCCCTCCGATCGTTCATGCCAACGCTTCCAATATCAGGGAGAATATTCCGGCGACCAGAGCTGCGCCCGGGATGGTGAAGATCCACGCCCACAGCACCCTGCCGGCCACCCGCCACCGCACCGCCGACATGCGACGGGCCGCCCCCACTCCGACGATCGCTCCGGTGATGGTGTGCGTCGTCGAGACCGGTATGCCTTGTGCCGAGGCGAAGAAGAGTGTGGCGGCGGCGGCACTCTCCGCGGCCACACCACCCGAGGGCTGCAGCTTGGTGAGTTTGAACCCCATCGTCTTCACGATCCGCCATCCGCCGAATAGGGTTCCCAGCGCGATCGCGGTGTGTGCGGAGAGGACGACCCACAAGGGCACTTCGGCATCCGCCGGGACGTTCCCGACGGCGATGAGGACCGCCAAGATGATGCCCATCGTCTTCTGGGCGTCATTGCCGCCATGTCCCAAGCTGAACGCGGCCGCCGAAACGAGCTGACCACGGCGGAAGCCCTTGTTCAATCTGTCGATGTTCCGATCCCGGTGAAACAGCCACTGGATGATCACGGTCAATAGCAGCCCGATGGCGAGTCCGACCAACGGAGAAAGCACGATAAAGGCGCCGATAGTCGCCAACCCCTCCGAGATTAGGACATCGAAACCACCGCGCACCACAGCAGCACCCGCCATGCCACCGACGAGGGCGTGCGACGAGCTGGTTGGGAGGCCAAGCCAGAACGTCAACAGGTTCCAGGCGATCGCACCGAGGAGGCCGGCGAAGATCACACCAACGGTGAGGGCGCTCTGGACCACAACGTCGTTGGCGATTGTGTCGGCGACCCGAGTACTGAAGATGAGAAAGGCGACGAAGTTGAAGAACGCGGCCCAGATGACCGCGTAGCGAGGAGAGAGAACGCGGGTCGATACGACCGTGGCGATCGAGTTGGCCGCGTCGTGGAATCCGTTGGTGAAGTCGAAGGCCAGCGCGAGCAGGATGACGACGATCGCGCCGATCTCCACGATCGATCGACCTCAGGCCTGCTTGACGACGATCGTGGTGACGATGTTTGTCATGTCCTCGATTCGGTCGAGCACCGCTTCAAGAGACTCGACAATGTCCTTCCAGCGAATGACGTCGACGGCGCCCATTTCTCCCGAGAAGAGTCGGGCGACTGCTCTGCGATAGATGCGATTACCCTCGCTCTCCAGCCCTTCTATCTCGGCGATGATGGGTTTCAGCCCTCGCATTTCCTCGAAGCGATCGAACAGCTCGACGACTTTCGACGCCATGTTGCTGAGGACTTCCACCTGCTCCGTGACCTCGGGTATCAGATCCGTGATGTTGGTGAGCACCACCATCTCCGAGACGTGGTAGATGTCGTCGACGACATCATCGATCCCTTGGGCCAGCCTCTGGATGTCTTCCGGATCGAACGGAGTTACGAAGGTGGAGTCGAGCCTCGTGAGGATGCGCGAGGTGTATTCGTCTCCCGTCCGCTCCACCTCTTTCACGGCGACATGACGCTCGGAAGCCACGGATGTGTCTGCCAGCACGTCTTTGAAACGGTCCACGCACTCTGAGAGGTTCTGTGCTGCCAACGAGAAATCATCGAAGAACTCTCGGCTGGTTGGGACGATCCTGAATTTCATGGGCGACGGGACGGTAGTTATTGGCACACCACAACGGCGAACGAGGCAGAAGGGTCTGTGCGATCGCCTCGTGAGGATTGTCGAAACTCGCCGAGCCCGATCGTCTCTGGGAGGACAGACCACATAGGGTGGCCGTACGAAAGGTGACGCAAACGCAAGTTCGAATCCTGCCGGGAGCGCTTCGAATGGCGGGGTGAGCAAGGTCCTCCCGTCGAAGAATCGACCAAGATCGCCTCAGGGCGCGGTCGTCATGACCTTTCAACCATCGTCCGTCGTGGCATAGAATTGGGCCATGCCACGAGCGATCTGGAAGGGCGCCATCAACTTCGGGCTGGTCACGATCCCGGTGGGCCTGTACACAGCGACCGACAACAAGACACCCAAGTTCAAGCAACTGCGCAAGACCGACCACTCACCCATCCGCTACAAGCGGGTCGCCGAAGCCGACGGCAAGGAGGTGGAGTGGGACGACATCGTCAAGGGCTACGAGTTCGAGAAGGACCGCTACGTCGTTTTCACCGACGACGAACTGGACTCGGCACATCAAGCCGGCAACAAGCTGGTCGACGTAGTCCAGTTCGTCGATGAATCCGAGATCGACCCGATGTTCTACAAATCCTCCTATTACCTCTCGCCTGAGAAGACCGGGGTCAAGGCATACAAGATCCTGGGGCAGGCTCTCGAGGACAAGGGGCGGGTCGCCATCGCCAAAGTCTCGATCCGAGAGAAGCAGCAGCTCGCCACCCTCCGGGCCAAGGACGGCGTCATCGTGATGGAAACCATGTACTGGCCCGATGAGCTTCGAGGAGCCGAGTTCGAGGAACTCGAGTCTGAGGTCGAGATAAGGCCCGAAGAGGTCAAGATGGCCGCATCGCTCATCGACAACCTGACCCGTCCCTTCGACGCCGAGGACTATGTCGACGCCACCAGGGAGGCGATCGAGGATCTGGCGGCGAAGAAGGTCGCGGGCGAGGAGATAGTGGCAACGGTCTCACCGGAGCCGACCAAGGTTGTCGACCTGCTCGAGGCCCTCAAGGCGTCGGTCGAGGCCACCAAGACCACAGAGACCAAGACCGCGAAGGCCGGTTAGCCCGGGCCCTCCTCCGTCCAGGTCACCGTCTTCGGATCAGCCATCTGCACGCCCTTGTAGACGGGCGCCCTGAGATGGTCATCGTGGGTCCATTGCTTGTACTCCACCTCGACGACGATCCCCGGCTCTACCCAGACGGGCCTGGTCGGCTTGGGAAGAATCACGTTGTTGTAGAACGGAGAGGTCGGCCGCTCGATCTGATGGAGATGGGTTGCGAACACTCCGAGCGTGGCGTCGTCGAAGCCCGAACCGACCGCGGCAATCCAGAGCAACCCCACGTCGTCGTAGAGGCCGACCAGGATCGAGCCAAACGTGGACGCTCTCCCGCGTTCGCCGGGCAGATACCCCCCCACCACTGCTCGTAATCGGCGTCTCACCGAGATCTTCCGCCAGTCGGGCGACCTTCGACCGGGTAGATATGGCGACCCGCGCCGCTTCCCGACGATGCCCTCCAGATCGGAGGCCCGTGCGAACTCGAACAACGCCTTCCCACGCTCGGGTGTAGGCGTCGGGACCACGATTGGCGAGGGCAAACCGAGGTCGATGAGTCGCTCCACCCTCTCTTCGTATGGATGGGCGATCAGGCTCTCATCTCGGTACAGGAGGTCGAAGACCACGAAATTGACCCCGACGTCGGCCCTGGTGCCGCGGCCACCGAAGCCGGTGCGTTGTTGGAGATACGAGAAAGAGGGCTTGCCGTCCTCGTCGAAGGCGACCACCTCGCCATCGACGGCCACGCCATCGGGAAGAGGAAGCTTGGCTAGCTCAGGAAATGGCCCGGTCAGATCGAGGCCTCGGCGAGATCGCGCCCTTATCCGCCCTCCGTCTGCGGCCAGGACAGCTCGGTACCCATCCCACTTCACCTCGAACCACCATCCGGGGTCGTCGAAGGGAGCCTCCACCCGTGTCGCCAGCATCGGCTCGAAGTCGGGGACGCTCAACCGGTAGCGAGCTCTTCGCGGACCACGCGGTTAACCAGCCCCCCATCGAGATCCTTGCCGTGCTCTTTCATGAGCTGACCGGTCACACGTCCCGCCGCCTTCTCGTCGGCGCCGACTCCTAGATCCTGGATCGCCTTCTTGACCAGATCCCGCGTCTCGCTCTCACCCAGCTTTTGGGGAAGCCAGCGGGAGAGGTATTCGACCTCGTAGCCCAGCTTGGCGGCCATGGCCTCGCCGCGCTCACCGATCTCGAGGTAGTCCTGGCGGGTCTTGTCCATCTTCTTCACGTACGACCCGATCACCTTGCGGTAGAGGTCGTCGTCCACCTCTCCTGAGAAGCCGGGTTCGCTCCGGGCCACCGACACCTCGGTCTCGATCTGGCGGATGACGTCCCGACGCGGGCCATCCTTGGCTCTCATCGCGTCCTTCAGCTCGCTGGCGAGCTCTTCTCTGATGCTCATGAGTGGCTCCGCAGGGCCGCGGCGACTCCGGCCGGGTCGTCGGTAATGATGCCCGACACCCCGAGACCGGCCAACTCGATAACGCGCTCCGGATCGTCTACGACCCAGGGATAGACATCGAGTCCCGCTTCGAGGGCTCGGACGAGGCCCAAGGTGGGAAGCAACACAGAGGGAATCAAGGCCGGGTGGCCGACCGCAAAACACTCTTCGATGGCGCGGTCGATCTCACCGTGGCCATCGACGAGGACACCAGTCGGTACGTCGGGAAACACCTGGCGGACGGCAGCCAGGGTCTGCCAGTTGAACGAGGTCACCATGTCCCCTGGCCGGGCCCGCTCCGCTGCCTCCAGGGCGAGACGGTGATCAGGCTCGAAACCAGGCTGGTGTGGCATGTTCTTGATCTCGAACTGGAACGACGTCCCCGGGATCGCCGCGATCGCTTCGTCGAGAAGAGCCGGACGGTGACCGTCGCCCAAGTCGAGTTCGCTCAGGACAGACCATGAGTGCGCGGCGACGCCGAGACCCCCAATTTCGGGATCATGGGAGAGAACCAGCTTTCCGTCGGCACTTCGCCGGATATCGGTCTCGACCGAGCCGGCGACGGCCGCGGCCGCGAGGAATCCGGCCAGGGTGTTGTCGGGAAATTGGCTCGGCCAGCCCCGGTGGCCGACAACAACCGGTGGGTCGCTCACCAGACTCCTTTGAGAAAACCATTTACAGGCGAGGAAACCGACGTTATCGTGCGCCCCGGAAAAACCACCGCTCCAGAGCGATTTACTTCTCACGGGGCGCTTGTGAAAAAGATCACAAACTGAGGAACATCTTGCTCACCACCACGACGACAATCACAACAGATTGGCGGGATCTCGCAGACTGCCGGGATTCCGAGCCGACTCTGTTCTTCCCGGTCGGCACCACCGGGCCGGCCATCGACCAGATCGAGGCTGCCATCGCCATATGCGCGACCTGCCCGGTCCAGGAGAGTTGTCTCCAGTACGCCCTCGAGACCAACCAGGAGTCTGGTGTCTGGGGGGGCTACGCCGAGGACGATCGCAGGCGCCTGCGCAAGCGCTGGCTCGCCGAACGTCGCCGACGCGCCGTCTAGACCGCCGGAGCGAATCCCACGGAAGGGCCGCCATCGGCGGCATCGATCTCGACGAAGGCGACGGACGGCGCGGGAACACCGACAGTCCTCCCTTTGGTGTCGGTGAACCAGGCCAAACCGCCGTCGCTGACCGCTCGCTCCATCTCGGCCTGGAACGCCTCCACTTCGTCGATTTCGATCTCGAAGACCTTGTTGGTGTCGGCGATCCCAATGCGAACTTTCATGTTGGGCACTGTAACCCTCTTCTAGTCGGTCTCCCGATGTCGTAATCAGGAGACATGGCGTGGGGGAAGCGAGTCGCCATCGTCACGGTGATGGTCATGATCGGCTCGGCTGCGATGGCCGAGCCGGCGGGGACGCCCTCCTTCGTGCCGGTGACGCTCGAGAAAGGCCCGTCTCCCGGAACGGTGGTGGTCGAGCCCGGGGACCATCTGTGGAAGATCGCCGAGGGCCAACTCCACGCCATGCTCGACCGTCCTGTCCGGCCCGGGGAAGTCGTTCCTTATTGGCTTGCCGTGATCGAGACGAACCGGAGCGGGCTCAAATCTGGCGATCCCGACCTGATCTATCCCGGTGAGGTGGTGACCCTGCCCCCAACTGGCTAACGGTCAGCGACGAACCGGGCCACGATGCCTTCGTGGGTTCCCACGTACAACTCACCGTCAGCGTCGACTCCGAACGTGTTGATCTGCCCAAGCTGGCCGATATCCTCCGTCCAGTCGCGCTCCTCGGTGAGCTGGCCGCCGACATATTTGAACGAACGGATCCATTCCGAGCACCAGTCGCTGTAGAAGTATGTGCCGGTCAACTCGGGGATGGCAGCACCGCGATAGACGTATCCACCGGTGATGGAGCATCCCTCTTCGTGGCTGTAGGTGAGGACCGGCGAGGTGTAGTCGGCGAGATCGCAGTCCTGGACGTGGAAGCAACGGGTTCCCTCGACGTCGGACCACCCGAGGTTGAACCCGCCTTCCGCGATCGGAAGAATGTTGATCTCCTCCTGGTCGGCGTGGCCCACGTCTGCGATATAGATGAGGCCGTCGACCGGGTCGATGGAGAACCGCCAAGGATTTCTCAAACCGTAGGCCCACACCTCACCCGCCCCCCCTCCATCGACGAATGGGTTCTCGGGCGGAATCCCGTAGGGATCGCCACCGTCCACGTCGATGCGGGAGACCGTGCCGAACAGCGTGTTCGGGTCCTGCCCCTGGTCCCGCGAATCGGCTCCGTCCCCCATCGACACCCACAGATAACCGTCCGGGCCGAAGGCGAGATTGCCGGCGTAGTGGCGGATGTCGGTGGCATCCGGTGGCTGCTCCAACTCGATCAAGACCCTCTCTGTGTCCGGTGAGGCAATGTTGGGATCGGAGACGGAAACCTGGAATTCGGAGAGCTGACGGCGGCCGCCCTGGTCGGTGTAGTAGACGTAGAACTTTCCGTTGTTGGCGTAGTCGGGGTGGAAAGCGAGACCCAGCAGACCTTGCTCGATTCCGCCGGCGAGAACCCGGTCCGTGAGGTCGAGAAACGCGGTCTCCTGCAACTCACGGTTGGCGTCCATCATCAAAATCACGCCGAATCGCTCGGCGATGAATAGGCGGTCGTCTCCGGGGGGAGTCGTGATGGCGGTCGGTTGCCGAACGTCCCCGGTCAGTGTTTCCAGCCTCACTCCCTGCAGTGCCGGAAGGTTGGACGGGGCGGTGGTGGACGCACCGGGAACCGTGGTAGCCGTTCCGCCCGGAGCCGTCGAACCGGTGCCGGCCGGGATGGTGGTGGTCGTCCCGCCACCAGCAACCGGCGGGTTGGTGCTCTCTGGACCCGAGCCCTCGCCTTCCCCGCGGAGGAAGAAGAAGGCGATTATGAAGATCGCGACCAGAGTGATCACGAGAGCACGGAGCCTTGCTTGGGCTGTCGATGCGGGTTGGCGGTGGCGGGCGCTCACGAGATCGGGAGTGTAGGAAACAAGGCGCCGGAGCCGGCCGCGTCAGGCGTTCTCGCCGAGGAAGATCTCCGATACCGACGAGTCCATGAAGATCGCTTGGAGTGTCTCGGCCAGGATCGGAGCGATCGAGAGCACCTGGACCTTGTCCAACTCGAGCACTTCGGGCGACACGGGAAGGGTATTGGTGACGATCACCTCCTCGACCGGCGCGTTCTTGAGGAGGTCGAGCGCGGGCTCGGAGAAGACGCCGTGAGTCGCCGCGATTCGAACGCTGGTCGCTCCCTGATCGCGCACCATCTCGGCCGCGTTGGTCACGGTGCCGGCGGTGTCGATGATGTCGTCGACGATCACGACATGTCTGCCCGCCACCGAACCGGCCAACTCCAATGCCTCCGAAACGTTGTGGCGAACCGGGTCCCGGCGTTTGTAGACGAAGGCGACCGAGGCGTCGAGGAAACGGGCGTAACGCTCGGCGCGCTTCACGCCGCCGGCATCTGGCGAGACGACGGTGGTTTCGCCGTTGAGTTTCTGCGCCAGGTAGTCGGTGATGATCGGGAGTGCCGTCAGGGAGTCGAATGGCTTGTGGATGAAGCCCTGGAGCTGACCCGTGTGCAGGTCGACAGACACGAGTCGGTCTGCGCCTGCGGTCATGAACAGATCGCCGACGAGTCGGGCGGTGATGGGCTCCCGTGGCCTCACCTTCTTGTCCTGCCTCGAGTAGCCGAAGAAAGGCATCACAGCGGTGATGCGACGCGCCGAGGCCCGGTTGAGGGCGTCGATCGTTATCAGCTGCTCCATGATGTGGTCGTTGATCGGCTCGCAGTGGCTCTGCATCACGTAGCAATCCGCCCCGCGAACGCTCTCAGCCGGCCTCACGTAGATCTCCCCATTGGCGAAATGGGAACGCTCGAGCTCACCCAGAGAAACACCAAGGACCTCGGCGACCTCCTCAGCCAAGGGGATGTTCGCCCCTCCGGTGAAGAGCATCATTCGGTTGCGGGAGACAATGTCCAACTCAGTCCTCGGTTTTCTTGGCGCTCTGTCTCTCTGCGCGGCGCTGAGAGTAGCCGGGGAAATCACGCTGCTCACTTCGCTCGATTGCGAGTGCGCCCGCTTCCACATCCTCGGTGATCACCGACCCCGCCCCGGTGACCGCATTGTCGCCGATCGTCAATGGCGCCACCATCATCGTGTCGGATCCGATGAATGCACCCTCGCCGATCACTGTCTGATACTTCTCGTAGCCGTCGTAATTGCAGGTGATCGAACCCGCTCCGATGTTCGACCTGGCCCCGACCGTGGCGTCGCCGAGATAGGCGAGATGGGGTGCCTTGGCGCCTTCTCCGAGGGTGGTGTTCTTGGTCTCGACGAAGGTGCCCACCTTGGCGCCCTTCTCCAGCACCGTGCCAGGTCGCAGCGATGCATAGGGCCCCACCTCACAGCCCTCCCCCACCACCGCTTTTCGGAGCACCGCGTACCACACGATCGAGCCGGCTCCGATCGAAGAGTCGACGGCAAAGACGTCGGGCCCAACTTGGGCCCCGGCGGCGACGGTCGTGTTGCCCTCGAGGTGTACTCCGGGGTAGAGCCGGGCTCCGGGCTCGACGGTCACGGTGTCGTCGACGTAGGTGCGATCGGGGTCGAGCATCGACACTCCCGACTCCATGAGCCTCTGGTTGGTGCGGCCCTGCAACAGGCGCCTGGCCTCTGTGAGTTGGTCTTGAGAGTTGATGCCGATCACCTCCTCCGGTGTCGCCTCGACCGGTTGTAGTCGCTCACCGCGCTCAGCGAGGATTCCGATCACATCGGTCAGGTAGAACTCGCCCTGGGCATTCTCGTTGGACACGTTCCCGAGCGCGTCGATCAGGTCCTTAGCTCTGAACGCGTAAGCACCGGCGTTGATCTCAGCGATGGCAAGCTGTGTTTCATCGCAGTCAAGCTCCTCGACTACCCCGAGCACCAGGTCAGATGGGTCACGGACGACCCGCCCATAACCGGCGGGGTTCTCGAAGACGGAGGTGACCATCCGCGCCGCAACCTCGTCCGGGCGATCGGCGAGACGGGCAAGGAGGTCATTGGTGAGCAGCGGCATGTCCCCGTAGAGCACGAGGATCGTATCCTCCGGCCCGACATCGCCGAGGGCTTCGAGCCCCACTCGTGCCGCATCGCCGGTGCCCAGTTGCTCCTCCTGCACCACCGCAACCACATCGGCAGGAAGATGCGCGTTCACCTCCTCGGCACCATGCCCCACGACGACAACCGTGCTCGCGGGTCGCAGAGGGCGGACAGCCTCGAGTACCCACCCGATCAACGTCCGTCCCGCCGCCATGTGGGCCACCTTGGGCAGATCGGACATCATCCGTTTCCCCTGCCCCGCGGCGAGAACGACGACATGGATCGGCAAGGGCACCTCTCTCTTA
>JBEVJN010000053.1:0-35589 GCA_040510135.1 Acidimicrobiia bacterium
CAGGCATTCGCTGACCCATGCCTACTACCAGGGTTGGGACCTCCACCCCGCCCAGTTCCCCACCCGGTACGCCGCGGTTTACGCATTCTTCCTCGAGGGTCTGGACCAGGCCGGCGATCGACTCTCCAACTTCATCGAGTCCGCGGCGAAGGCCACCCTCGTCGGTGAGGTGTTCGACGACGCCGCGACCGGCCAGGGCCTGCTCAACTTCTTCCTGCGTGCGATCAACTGCGGCGCCATCGACGAGACGGAAGCGACCAGCCGCACCGGCCTCACCCTCGACGAGATCCAGACCCGATCGTTCCTCGCCATCCTGGAGGGTCGGACGACCGGCACCTGAACGTCCCGTGGTGATCAGCGGGTGACAGTGAAACCGATGTCGCCGTAGGGCTCGGACACCGGCTGGAAAACCGTCCCTTCGTACTCCATCCCGAAGCGGGCCAGGTCGAAGGCGAGATGATGCTGGTTGGGGAGATGGAAGTCGACCTCGTCGATCTCCGGGATTGCCTCGAGGAGCCCGACTGCCATCAGCCAGCCCTGGTGCTGAACCGAGGCCGACCAGACATCGAAAAAGCGCTCCAACAGGGCCGCGCGGGCCTTCTCCCAGGTCGCTGTGGTGTCCTCGGGCACGGCTGAGTATCGCCAGGTGGCCGTGACCGAGGTGGCCAGGATGCGGTCGTCGGTCTCCGGCAGCGCGGTGAACTCGTCCCGGGGGAATCCGGAGAAGGCGGACCCGGTGGTCTTGAGGACGACCAGACCCTGGATCCCTGCCCAGGTGCGGTCGTTTCCGGCCCCCGATGTGCCGCGGGCCACTCGGGCCGTGCGGCGCTCCGAGCCGCCACCGATGAACCCGGTGGCGCCCGCCCTGGCCCAGAGACGCTGTGAGATCGACACAGTGGCGCCGTTGACCCCCTCACGACTCAGGAAGTGATCACTCAGGACAGCGGCAAAGCCCTCGAGATCCTGGGTCAGATGCTCCTGTGCCAGACCATAGACGGTGTTCTTCATCGTGTCGGTGGGAAGCACGCCCTTGTTGTCTCCCATGGTGTGCGCCTCTTCGACATCTCCCTCGAGCAGGACCTGGACACTCAGGTCGGAGAAATCGTCGCCTGAATCAGTGCGGTGGATCTTGGAGATTCGAACATCTGTCTTGCCCCACCGGTTCTTTCCCAGTCGGGGCATCTCAGCTACCCCGATAGGTCGTGTACCCGTACCCGCTCAGCAGCAACGGCACGTGATAGTGATCCCGGGCGTCGTCGAGGTCGACGATGACATGCACCTCGGGGAAGAACGGGTTGCCTGCGTCGCCGGTGGCGAACACGAGGCGGTAGATGCCCGAGCCGAGCGCGACCCCGAGTCCGGGTAACCGCCCGTCCTCATCCGTCACACCCTCGCTGACGAACTGCCATCCACCGTCCGACGAGCGCTCCAGAGTCACCTGCACTCCGGCTGCCGGGAGACCAGAGACGGTGTCGAGCACGTGCGTGCTGAGCCCGGTCACGAGGCTTCTCCAATGCAGAGCATGCGGCGCAGTCTGGTCTCCGTGATCGCCTGTTGCTCCCCCGCGGCATTGACGAGCTCCTCACCCCGTGTGTTGCCAAGACGACCGCGGGCGAGATCCAGCATCTCCTCAGCTGTCTTCCCGGACGCATACACGATGTAGGTGAATCCGTGGGCCTCCTCATATGCCTGGTTCGCCTCGGCCAACTCGGTGAGCAACGACATCTCTGCGTCGACGGTGCCGCTCTGCTCTCGGTTGGCCTGGAGGTCTCCCCTCTCGCCGATGCGGGGGTGGCCGGCAAAGGCCTCGAGCCAATCGCCCTCGTCCAGCGAGTCGAAGGCGGAGGCCGCCGTCGTGAGCACGGCCGCGCCGTCGGCGAATGGTCGACTCGCCGTCATCCGGTCGACCCATGTCGTGGATGCGCAGGCGGTGTGGAAGAACCGATAGGCGTCCTCGTCGAACAACGCATTCAGATAGACCAGTCGAAGCCGCTCGGCATGGCTCGGGTCGGGCCGGCCGAGCACGCGGAGACGGGCCACCCCACCGTCGGGATGGATGTCGAGACGCACGAATCCGGCGCGGATCGGACGATCGAGTGTCACCGGGTTGACCGCGTCCGGCTTCACCTCTACCCGGTCGACCACCTCTTCCCAGCTCTCGCCATCCGACGACACCGCGACCGAGACCCAGCCGGGTGCGTTCCCCTTGAAATGCCGCGTGTCGACCTCGAGCGAATCAACCAAGCCCGGCAATCCGAGACGAAAGACCGCCCAGTCGTTCCCGGGCCCACGTCGGCGCTTCGTCTCCCAGCCGTCCCACATCCCGGCCGGCTCGGTTGGCCGGAGGAGGTTCGAAGGCGGCGAGTAGTGAACATCGGACGCGTCGACGGCCTCACATCCGACGAGTGACGAAGCCAGGTCGATTCCCTCGTCGTCGGGACAAACCTCGCGCCGGCCAGGAATGGGATCGCCGTCCAGCCTCAGACGGGCGACTCCGCCGTCGGGGAAGATGTTGAGCCGGACATGGGTGATCCGGTGAAAATCCTCGACCTCGAAGTCGGCCGTCGTGTCCCCGGCGAGGGGAGTGCGGGGGACGATCTCGGCCCATTCCGCGTTTTCGAGTCGCTCGTCGCCACCGACGCCGCACGCCTCCAGCGAGAACGATTCGGGGTAATTGCCCGTGAAGTGGGAAGTGTCGACCGTCACCGACCTTATCCGCCCTGCGATGCCCAGGGCGAGAACACACCAATCGTGTCCCGGATCGCGGCGGCGGCGGGTCTCCCATCCATCCATCCACTTCCCCCGGTCGGTGTAGACGCCTTCCTTCCACACCGGATCAGTCGTTTGCAAGAGGTTCGCCGCCTCGGCAAAGAACTCGTCATTGCAGGCAACGACCCGCCCACCGACCGCATCAGAAAGCAAATCAGTCATCTCGTCTCAACATCCTGCCACCACTTGTGCTGACAGGGGCTCCGTCGAAGATGGGATTGCCTCCAAGAATCGTGGTCACCACCGAGCCACGCAGGGACATCCCTTCGTAGGGAGTGATGGGATGGCGGTGCTCGAGATCGTCACCTCTGACCCGGGTCACGCCGTCGGGATCCCAAACGACGAGGTCGGCATCCATTCCGACCGCGATCGCACCCTTGTGGCGCTCGAGTCCGGCGAGCCGGGCGGGCTCCTCGGCCAGCCATCGGCTCAGTTGCGGCAGCCCGATCCCACGATCTGCCGCCCCCGTCCAGGTGGCCGGCAGCCTCAGCTGGAGCGAGCCGATGCCACCCCAGGCCTCACCGAAGTCCCCGTCATCGAGCCGCTTGACTTCGGCCGGCGCCGGGGAATGATCGGAGACGACCATGCTCAGACTCCCCTCGATCAGGCCCTCCCACAGCGCGTCCCGATGCTCGGCCGCCCTGATTGGAGGCGCGCACTTGAACGGTGTGGCCCCGGCCTCGATGTCCTCTGCGCAAAAGGTCAGATAGTGAGGGCAGGTTTCGCCACTGAGCGACTCTGGGCCGTCGGCCACCGCCTGCATCGCCTCAGCCGACGACACATGAAGCACGTGAACCCGTGCCCCGGTGGCTCGGGTCAGACCCGCGACCAACGTCACCGCGGCGGCCTCTCCATCGGCGGGACGCGTATCCAGATACGACCGGTATACGGTCGGGTCGCCGCTCAGTCGGAGGATGCGGGCAGGGTCCTCGGCATGGACGAGAGAAGGCACTCCGAGCTCTCGCATCACCGGCAGGGCTCTGGCTAGTTGCTCGGGGCTCACCGACGGGAACTCGTCAACGCCCGACTCGACGAGGAACGACTTGAAGCCAGAGACGCCCTCAGCCACGAGCGGGCCGAGCTGATCCTCCGAACCCGGGATGAAGCCCCCCCAGAAGGCGACATCGACTCTCAGCTTTCCTTCTGCAGCGGCCCGCTTTTCCGATAGGGCGTCGACGCTGACCGTCGGAGGAATCGAATTGAGCGGCATGTCCACGATCGTGGTCGTCCCGCCGGCCGCAGCGGCCCGGGTGGCGGTGCGGAATCCCTCCCAGTCCGATCTCCCCGGCTCATTCACATGCACATGTGAATCGACCAGCCCGGGCATCACGACCATGTCACCGAAGTCGATCTCGGGCCGGGCTTCGCCGATCTCAACGATCACACCGTGTTCCATCCGGATCGATGCCGGGCGCACTTCTCCGCCCACGACCACCCTCGTGCTGCCGATGACTGCCATCACGGTGAAAGGTACCGGTGCCACCATTCCTTCTTGCCGTCGCGGGGAACCACGCGGTAAGTAGCGTTATCCCCCGTCCCCCAACAAGAGAAGGAGCCGCGATGGAGACGGTGAGTAGCAGCCCACCGGATCGAACGATCAATTACGCCTTCATCCTCGGAGGTGTCACCGCCCTGATCTTCGGGATAATTCTCCTCGTCCGACAGGACGAGGCGCTGTCCCTCCTCATGGTGATCCTGGGGTTGTGGTGGCTAATCCAAGGCGCCTTCATGATCTTCGCCGTCTTCGTCGATCGCACCGACATGTGGTGGAAACTGATCATCGGCGTCCTGGGTGTGGTGGCCGGGTTCCTCGTGCTCACCAACCCCGGCGAGGCGGCCGACGTGTTCCAGGGAGTGATCGGCGTCGTCCTCGGGATCATTGGGATCGTTGTCGGCGTGACCGCCATCATCGGGGCGTTCCGTGGCGGTGGCGTCGGCGCCTTCGTGTTCGGGGCCGTCAGCGTCCTGATCGGCCTACTCATCCTGCTCAACGCCGAATTCTCCACCGAGCTCCTCATCACACTCTTCGCCGTCCTGCTCCTGATCGACGGCGTGGCGGGCATCTACCTGGGCATCAAGAATCGGTAGCCACAGACTGCATTTCCTGGTTGCGGGGCGTCACTCATGTGTGACGCCCCGCATTCGTGTTGGCCACTTCTACCGGCGACGAGGAGCCGGTAGCATCCCCCGATGCCCGATTTCCTGAGCAGACACAACGACGTACTCGCCCCTGTGCTCGCCTTCGACACGGATATCCACGCGGCCAAGGCCGAGGGGATCTGGATCACCGACGTCGAAGGGAAGCGCTGGGCGGACTTCGCCTGTGGAACCGCGGTGACCAATCTGGGTCACAATCACCCGGCCGTGCTTGAGGCGGCGCATCGTCAGTTGGACAACCTCGTGCACTCGGGATGCATCGTCCGTTACGACTCGATCGTCGAGGCTGCCGAGCGTCTGAGGGTGATCACCCCGCCCGGCATAGAGAAGTTCAGCTTCGCCAACTCCGGCGCCGAGGCGGTCGAGGCCGCGGTGAAACTGGCCAAGCACACCACCGGAAGACAGGGTGTGGTCGTATTCCGTGGAGCATTCCATGGTCGCACCATGGGGTCGGTCACTTACACGACATCGAATGCCAGGTATCGCGACGGGTATCACCCGGTGCTCGGCTCGGTGTTCGTGACCCCCTACCCACATCCCTATCGATGGGGAATGACCGAGGACGAGGCGACCGATCTCTCACTCAACGAATTGCGGATGATGTTCAAGCACGTGGTGACTCCGAAGAACATCGCCTGCTTCCTCATCGAGCCTGTGCAGGGGGAGGGTGGCTACTACCCGGCCCCGGCCCGGTTCCTCGACGCTCTCCGCGAGATGTCCGACGAGCACGGGATCAAGCTCCTCTACGACGAGGTTCAGTCCGGCTTCGGGAGGACTGCCGAATGGTTCGCGTCCGACCACTACGACGCCAAGCCCGACATCATGGCGATGGGCAAAGGGATCGCCAACGGCCTCCCCCTCTCGGCATTCGGATCATCGCGGGAGACGATCGATGCCTGGCCCAGGGGCGCCCACGGCACCACGTACGGGGGCAATCCGGTTTCGACGGCAGCCTCGGTGGCCGTGATCGAAACCATGGAAGGGCTGCTTCCGCACGCCCGGGAGTTGTCCAAGCGCGCCTTCGAGCGATTCAACGAGATAGCCGACAATCACCCCACGATCGGGGACGTGCGCGGCCTCGGCCTCATGATCGGAGTCGAGCTGGTTACCGATCAGGAGAGTCGAACCCCGGACGCCACCGCTTTCAACCATCTCGAGAAGCATGCCTACGACCGTGAGCTGATCATCATCAATTGCGGTCCGGACGCCAACATCATTCGCTTCATCCCGCCGCTCGTTACGACCCGCGAGGAGCTCGACTGGGCCCTCGACCTGGTGGACGAGGGCTTGAGCAGTTGGGAGAGCACGGACCGTTGATTCTTCGACGGCTGCTCATGGCAGTAGCCGTGATCGTGTTGGGTGTCCTGTTTGTCGTCATGCTTCGGCTCGAGACCGAGCCGACTGCCACCACGGTGGCTGCGGCAACCACGACCGTCTCAGTGCCATCCTCTACGTCTTCGACAACCACCGCCCCGACGTCCACGACCACGACTGCAGCCGCTCCGACCACGACAAACGCGGCCGCAACCACGACTCTCCCATTGCCGGTGTTCCAATCTTCCATTGGCATGGTCGCTGCAGCCGACCTCCCCTCCTCATGGCGGGAGGGTTGCCCATCCGATGTGGAGGCGCTGAGGTCAGTGGACGTTTCCCATGTCGGATACGACGGGGAGGTCCACACGGGACGGCTGATCGTCGCCGCCGAGGTCGCTGAGGACATGGTCGACATCATGTCCCAGCTGTTTGAGGCCGCGTTCCCGATCGAGCGAATGGAGCCCGTCGACGTCTATGGGGGCGATGACGACCTGAGCATGGCGGCGAACAACACAAGCGCGTTCAATTGCCGCCCGGTGACCGGTGGCGGGTCGTGGTCGGAGCACTCCTACGGGACAGCAATTGACGTGAACCCCCTGGTCAACCCATATGTGGTCGGCGGGACGGTGCTGCCTCCCGCTGGTGCCGCCTACGCCGATCGCAGCCTCGACGCATCCGGCATGATCCACGATGGTGACGTGGTCGTGGAGGCCTTCGCCTCACATGGGTGGATATGGGGTGGGACCTGGTCCTCGCCCAAGGACTACCAGCACTTCTCGACTTCGGGCAGGTGAATCGGGCTAGTCGCCCTTGGTGAAGAACTCCAGGGCGGTCTTGGTCTTGGTCTGCTGCTCCCCCGACACGTCGATGTGTTTCGACTCCAGGAACGCTCGCCATTCCAGGCCGGTTTGAAATGCTTCAGGCGGTGTGGTCTTCGTCGAGAGCTCGATGACCTGCGACCCGTCCGGATAGAGCCACAGCTCGCCGACCATAGGGCGCTTGTAACCATCCGACTTGAACTTCACCCTGAAAGTAGGGATCGGACCGAGAATCTCGAGATCGTCCAACTCCAAACCCTCGGGGGCATGCTCGCTGAAGAATGCTCGCTGGCTCTTGGAGAACAGCTTGCGTTTCTTCCCGTTGCCCAGCGCCACCTTGCGGATCTTGGCGTTGTCCGCCGATCCCTTGTATGAAGCCGAGCACACGTAGCCGCCCGGCATGGCGTCGACCTCGACCCCGAATTCGGGGTCGGCTCGCAACTCATCGGAAAGGTCGACGGGGTCCACCGGTCGGATCTTGACCACTGTGTCACCGGTGTCGTTCTGACGTCGACGGGCCCGAACGACGACGCCCGCCGAGTTGAGGTCGAGTTTGGGGGTGTCGAAGAAGAAGACCTGGCGGATCTGGGCATCTATCGCATCGATTCCCAGCGCCGCGCCGACGGACGCCCGGCGGCTTTCGAGCAGAGTCAGCTTCAACTCGACGCTGTCTGCCTTTCCCAACACATCGAGCGCCTTCTGCAGGTCCTCTCCAGACAAATCGGTGATGCGAGTCATTTCTCTCCGTTTCCTTGTCGATCACGCGCCATATGACGCGACCCACCCAGGTGACTAACCGGCGACTACCGGCACCCGCTCCATGGCCGCGGCGATGCGCTCCGCAGGGTATTCGTAGTCGGTGAGGGTGCCATCGAGGTACTCCTGGTATGCAGACATGTCGAAGTGGCCATGGCCCGACAGGTTGAAGACGATCACCTTCTCCTCACCTGCCTCCTTGGCCCGCTCGGCCTCCATCATCGCCGACGCCACCGCGTGGGTTGGCTCGGGGCCGGGGATGATCCCCTCCGCCCGGGCAAACTGGACTGCCCGGCCAAAGGTTTCCGTCTGATGCAGCGATTCGGCCTCGATGATCCCCTGCTCCTTGAGCAGTGACACCAATGGCGCCATCCCGTGATAACGCAGACCGCCGGCATGTATCGGGTCGGGCACGAAGTCGTGGCCCAGAGTGTGCATCTTCACCAGAGGCGTCATCCCCACTGTGTCCCCGAAGTCGAACTGATAGCTCCCCCGAGTCAGGGATGGCGCCGCGGCCGGCTCGACGGCACGCACCACGGGATTCATCGTCCCTGCCAGCTTCTCCCTGACGAAGGGGAAGCTGAATCCGGCGAAGTTGGACCCACCCCCGGCGCAGCCGATGATGACATCGGGCGTCTCATCCACGAGCGCCAGCTGCTTGAGAGCCTCCTCGCCGATCACCGTCTGATGCATCAGGACGTGGTTCAGCACGGAGCCAAGTGAGTACTTGGTGTCATCGTCGGTCGCCGCCACCTCAACCGCCTCGGAGATAGCGATGCCGAGGCTGCCGGGCGTGTCGGGATCTGCCTCGAGGATGGAGCGGCCGGCCTGTGTCAGCTCCGATGGTGAGGAGTGGACCGTGCCACCCCAGGTCTCGATCATCGCCTTGCGATACGGCTTCTGGTCGAACGAGGACCGGACCATGAACACCTCGCATTCGAGGCCAAAGAGGGCACAGGCAAAGGAGAGTGCCGAGCCCCACTGTCCGGCGCCGGTCTCGGTGGCGAGCTTCTTCACCCCTGCCTTGGCGTTGTAGTAGGCCTGGGCAACAGCCGTGTTGGGCTTGTGCGAGCCGGCCGGGCTGACTCCCTCGTACTTGTAGTAGATGCGAGCCGGACCGTCGATCAGCTTCTCCAGGTTGTGGGCGCGATACATCGGGGTGGGGCGCCACAGCCGGTACACCTCGCGTATTTCCTCTGGGATCTCGATGAATCGCTCGCTGCTCACTTCCTGCAGGATCAGATCCATGGGGAACAACGGGGCGAGATCGTCGGGGCCGACCGGCTCATGGGTCCCCGGATGCAGCACGGGCGGAGGCGGCACCGGCAGGTCGGGGACGATGTTGTACCAATGCGTGGGCAGCTCGGTCTCCGGCAGGGTGATCTTGGTAACCATGACGGGAAGCTACACAAATACGGATCCCGGGTACCTTTGGGCTCAGTCCCCGATCGGGAGCCCGATGACCACCCACCGCCTGATCAATCGCCGCATGGCGATTACCGAATTGGGGAAAGCCGGTCTCGCCGTCGTCGTCTTCGGCACCGCGGCGTGCTCGGATGGAGGCGCCGACGCCACCGCAGCGGCGTCGGGATCGACCCCGACCACCACTGCCGGGCCGGGCACGGCGACCACTGCCGTCGGATCTGTAACCACACCGGCCTCGACCGCCACCACGGGCGGCGCCCCAAGCTCCTATCAGCGCGTGAACCTCCAATTCGTCTCCGCCTACATCCTCTATCGGGGTGGAGAGGCGGCCCTGGTCGACACCGGGGTGGGAGGGAGCGCAGCCGCGATTCAGGCAGCTCTCGGCGAGGCCGGGCTGGAGTGGGGCGCGATCGGACACGTGATCCTCACCCACAAGCATCCCGATCATGTCGGGAGCGTCGACGAAGTCATGGCGCAGGCGAGCGGTGCCACGCTGTACGCCGGGGCGGCTGACATCACGGAGATCGGTTCTGCCACGGCTCCGCAGGCGGTGGGCGACGGCGAGAGCGTGTTCGGGCTGGAAATCATCGAAAGCCCCGGGCACACCCCCGGGCACATCAGCGTCCTCGATGCAGCGGCCGGGATCCTGGTGACCGGCGATGCCCTCAACGGGACGGGCGGCGGGGTGGGTCCTCCCGACCCGGGGTTCAGCGAGGACATGACAGTGGCCATGGAGTCGGTTCTCAAACTCGGGGGCTTCAGCTACGAGGTCGCCTTGTTCGGCCATGGCGAACCAATGCTGGAGGGAGCCTCCACCGCGGTCGCCGCCCTGGCTGCGAGCTGACCCGGGCGACCTACCCCACTCCGCCTACGATCCGCCGATGGAAGAGCTCGGCGAGCTGGCCGTCGGCCTGATAATCGTCGTCTCGCTCTTTGGGATCGTCGTCCCTTTCCTCCCCGGTCTGGTGATGGAGGTGATCGCGATCTTGCTATGGGCCATCGTGAAGGGCGATGGGACCGCCTGGGCCGTCGCTATTGTCGCTCTAGTCCTCGCCGGAATCGGGACCTTCGTCAAATATTCGATCCCCAAGCGAAAACTCAATGAGGGCGGGATCCCCAACCGGACCCTTCTCATCGCCACCGCAGTGGCCATCGTCGGCCTCTTCGTGATACCCGTGGTGGGGGCGCCGATCGGCTTCGTTCTGACGATCTATATCAGTGAGCGACTGAGGGTGGGTCCGGACCAAGCCTGGCCGGCCACCAAAACCAGCCTTGGCGCCGTTGCCACCTCTATTGGGATCGAGCTCGCCACCGGCCTGATCATCGCCGCCATCTGGTTCGGGACGGTGCTGCTGGCCTAGCCGGCCAGCCGTCAATCGTCGGTCGTCTCGGCCGCCTTCTCGGCGATCTCGTGAACGACGGCCTCATTGGCAAGCGTTGTCACGTCGCCGAGTTGGCGCTGCTCCGAGATGTCCTGGAGCAGACGTCGCATGATCTTTCCCGACCTGGTCTTGGGCAGGTCGTCGGTGAAGACGATGGATTTCGGCTTGGCGATCGGCCCCAGCGTGTTGGCGACGTGATCCCGCAGATCCTGGATCAGCTGCTCGTCCCCCTCGACATCGGCCCGAAGCGTCACGAAGGCGGCGATGGCCTGGCCCGTGATCTCGTCGCGGCGGCCCACGACTGCGGCCTCCGCGACCGAGACGTGGGAGACCAATGCGGACTCCACCTCGGTAGTAGAGATGTTGTGACCGGAGACAAGCATGATGTCGTCGACCCGTCCCAGCAGCCAGAAATAGCCGTCGTCGTCGCGCTTGGCGCCGTCTCCCGGGAAATACCGACCGGGGAACCGCGACCAGTAGGTGTCCTCATACCGCCGGTCGTCGCCGTAGATGGTGCGGGCCATAGCCGGCCACGGTTTCGTGAGCACCAGGTAGCCACCCCCTCCGAGCGGTACCGACTCGCCGGCGTCGTCGACCACGTCGGCGAAGATGCCCGGGAAGGGAATGGTGGCCGACCCCGGCTTGGTGGGCACCACACCAGGGAGCGGGCTGATCATGATCGCCCCAGTCTCGGTTTGCCACCAGGTGTCGACCACCGGGCATCGGCCCCCGCCGATGGTCTGCTGGTACCAGATCCACGCTTCGGGGTTTATCGGCTCGCCCACCGTCCCGATCAGCCGCAACGAGCTCAGATCGTGCTTGGCGACGTGCTGGTCGCCCCACTTCATGAAGGTCCGGATCGCTGTCGGCGCCGTGTAGAAGATCGTTACCCCGTAATCCTCGATGATCTGCCACAAGCGGTCCAGATCGGGGAAATTGGGCGCGCCCTCGTACATGACGCTGGTGGTCCGGTTCGATAGCGGGGCATAGACGATGTAGCTATGCCCGGTGACCCATCCGATGTCGGCGCCGCACCAGTAGACGTCGGTGTCGGGCTTTAAGTCGAACACTTGATGGTGCGTGGTCACGATCCCGGTCAGATAACCACCCTGGGTGTGGACGATCCCCTTGGGCCGCCCCGTCGTGCCCGACGTGTAGAGGATGTACAGCGGGTCTTCGCCACCAAGCACCACTGGCTCGCAGTCGTCGGGCTGGTCTTCGACGAGGTCGTGCCACCAAATGTCCCGACCCTCGGTCATGTCGACGCTGTGATCGGTCCTTTTCAGGACGACGACGTGCCTGACGTCGGGAGTGCTGGCCAGCGCCACGTCGGCATTTGCCTTGAGCTGGACCACGTTTCCCGCACGCCAGGCGCCATCCTGGGTGATCACCACTCGGGCGTCGGCATCGAGGATCCGGCTGGACAGTGCGTCGGAGGAGAAGCCGCCAAACACCACCGAGTGGACCAGGCCGAGACGGGCACACGCCAGCATGGCGATGGGGAGCTCGGGGACCATCCCCATATAGATGGCGACCCGGTCGCCTTTCTCGACGCCCAGGCTGAGCAACCCGTTGGCGAACCGGCACACTTCGGAGTGGAGTTCCCGATACGTCAGGCTGCGGCTATCGCCTGGCTCCCCGACCCAGTGATAGGCCACCTGGTCGCCGTGCTCCTCGAGATGGCGGTCGAGGCAGTTGAAAGAGATATTGAGCTCTCCGTCGGCGAACCACTTGAAGAATGGCGCATTCGAGTCGTCGAGGACCAGGGTGGGCTCTTTGTGCCACGTGATCCTCTTCAGAGCCTGCTCATGCCAGAACGCCAGATAGTCGGCTGCAGCCTCCTCGTGGATCCCGGGCTGGGCGTTCGCCTGAGCTGCGAAGTGCGATGCGGGCTCGAACTTCCGGTCCTCGGTGAGCAGGTTCTCCAGGGCCTGGGACATCGGATCTCACTCCTCCTCGTCGATGACGGGGGCGGAAACTACCAGGGCACGCCGTGTCCGCCACCAGGTGAGCAATCCGACGACGGCGACGGCGATCATGACGATGTCCCCGGTTCTGGCGTAGATCGAGCGAGCCGATGGCGCCACGACACCGGTGAGAATCTCCATGGTCCCCAACCCGGTGCTCTCTGATAGGAGCTCCCCTCCCTCTCCAATGAACACCGACTTGCCCGTGACCGCGGCGTGGATCACGGGAGTGCCCAACTCGGCGGCCCGCATCCGGGTCATCCCGATGAACTGGTCGGATCCCGGCGTGGTCCCGTAGGATCCTTCGTTGGTCGCCACCACGATCAGATTCGCTCCGGCCCGGGCGTTCTGCCGCGGGTATCTGGAGAATCCTCCTTCGAAGGAGATCACCGAGCCCATCTTGACCCCGTCGCCCAGGTCGAACACCCTCGGGCCTTCACCCGGGATCATGTCCCGCGGCACCTGCTCGAGCTCGGGGATCCACTCGAACACCGGCCGCCAGGGGATGTACTCACCGAATGGCACCGGGCGCTGCTTCTGGTACTCACCGACGATCTCGCCTTCCGGATTGAAAACGACGTTGGCGTTGATCCAGTGCGTCTCGCTGACCGGCCGGTCGCTTCCCACCAGGAACCAGGCACCGATCCGTCGTGCCTCGGCCCCGATCGCCTCCCCGATCTCGGGATTCTGCACCGGGTCGGCGTTGAACGAGCCCGTCGATCCTTCGGACCAGACAACCAGGTCTACCGAGCCGGGCTCGATCTGCCGGGTCAGCTCGAGATGTTGCTCGAAGGTACGGAGCCGCTCGTCAGGTGGGCAGTGCTCGAAGGGACAGGGAGTGGATCCCTGCACGATGGCTGCGTCGATGGTCGCATGGTCGAGAGAGGGAAGGCTCCACGCCCAACTCGCGAGGGCTACCACCAACAGCGCAGCCGGCACGACGATCTGCCAACGCTCCCGCACTCCCTGCGTGACGAGCACGACCACCGCAACGGTTGCCACCACCAGGACCGTCAATCCGGAATTGCCGATCAATGGGGTGACGGCCCGGGCCCAGGACTGGTCGGAGAGGGCATAGCCGGCAGCGCCCCATTCGAATCCCCCGACCGGGATGCGGTAACGAATCAGCTCCATCACGGCCCAGCCGCCGACGGCGAGCAAGAACCAGGTCCCGGCAGGCCGGTCGTTGTATCGGGCCAGCCACCATCCGTAGGCGGCGCAGAAGGTGGCCTGCAGGATCACCAGCGGCAACACGGCGATCAGCCCCAGCTCCGAGAACCACCACAGCAGCCCGCCGAAGAACGTGAGGCCATACAACGCCCCGTAGATGAGACCCTGAGCGCGGCTTCTCGCCATCCGCAATCCGGCTAGAAACAGCGTGATCCCGGGCAGGATCAGCCAGCCCGGACCGATCCGGGGAAAGGCCAAGGCGGATAGAGCGGCGCCGGCGAGGACGAGGAGACCACCAGTCACCGGCGGGAGGGTATGCCGGGGCCCATTCTTTATGCAGCCGGTCGCGTTCGCCAAGTGCCCGGCATCAGGAACGTTGTTGGCGACCCGTATCCTGAGGCCATGTGGGAAGGTGATGTTTGGGTTGCGGTGCGAGCGGCGCGGGCAGGCGCCGATGTCGTGCGCCGTGGCTTCGACGAGGAGTTCACCACCGAGATGAAGGGGGCGGTCGACCCGGTCACGGAGATCGACCGCGAGGCGGAATACGCCATCACGAGTGTCATCGCTTCACACTTTCCCAAAGACGCGACCCTCGCCGAGGAGGGAGGAGGGGCCGACTGGCGCGGGCGCCGGGTCTGGATCGTCGATCCGCTCGACGGCACGGTCAATTTCGTCAATCGCGTCCCTCAGGTGGCAGTGTCGGTGGCCCTCTGGGACGAAGGGAGGCCGCTGGTCGGGGTGGTGATCGACGTGGCGCGCGACGAGGAGTTCGTGGCCAGCCAGGGCGAGGGCGCCCGAGCCAACGGGCGGCCGATCCTCGTCTCCGAGACGGCATCGCTCCAGGAGTCGCTGCTAGCCACCGGCTTCCCGTATGACCGGCAGGAGCACGCCCGAGCCTATCTTCACGTAATGGAGCAAGTGATGACGCGGTCCCGCGGGACGAGGCGCATGGGAGCCGCCGCTCTCGATATGGCGTGGGTGGCCTGTGGCCGCTTCGACGGTTATTGGGAGCATGGTGGCCCGGCCGGGGTCAAGCCATGGGACGCCGCGGCCGGGATGCTGCTGGTCACCGAGGCGGGAGGCACGGCGACCGACAGCAAGGGATCGACCCATGAGCTGCAGCCGTCGGCGTTCGTGGTGACCAACGGGAAGATCCACGAGGAGTTGCGTCAGATCGTCGACGAGTCGATGCCGCGTCATCTGAGATGACGCCCTCACCGCACCGCCGCTGATGTATCACGATCACCACTTCCATCCGCTCGGGTACGCAGCCCTGGTCACCGGTCTGGAGTTGATGGATGCTCCCGACCTGAGCGAGGTCATGAGACGGGTGGCCGATTTCGCCGATCGGGTCGAGGGCCCGGTCATCGGCCAGCGTCTCAACGATGAAGGGCTGGCCGAAGGGCGTCTCCCCACCAGGGCCGACCTCGACGACGTCGCCGGGGACCGGCCCGTCCTGATATACCGGTACTGCGGTCATGTGGCGGTGGCCAACGGCGCAGCGTTGTCCCTGGCCGGCATCGACGCCGAGACCGCCGATCCCGAAGGTGGATCATTCGATCGCGACGCGGCGGGCCGGCCCAATGGAGTGCTCAGGGAAACAGCCATCCAGGCCGTCTCGTCGGCAGTTGCCCCGCTCGTCACCGGGCCTCCCGACTCGGCCATACTGCGCGCCCTTGGAGATCTGGGGAGGATGGGGATCGGATCTGTGACCGGCATCGTCTCCATGGGCGAGCCGATCTGGTGCGGAGTCCGCGACGAGCTCGATGCGCTGTGTCGACTGGCACCGGCTCTCGCCGTCGACGTCGAGGTGCTGGTCATCGCCAGCGATCCCCAACAGCTGGCCGAGGCCGCCGAGAAGATCCGGAATACGCAGGGGAAGCTTCGCTTCCTGGGGTGGAAAGATTTCGCCGATGGCAGCTTCGGGGGCCACACCGCCGCCATGCACGAGCCTTTCGCCGATCGACCCGACTCCACGGGCACCGATCGACTCGACCCGGAGCACGCCATGACGATGGCTCGCGCTTCGATGATGCTGGGAGGATCGGTGGCAATCCACGCCATCGGTGACCGGGCCAACGACCAGGTACTCGACGTGTTCCAGGGGTTGATCGACATGGGGGCCGACCCGGAGAGGCTTCGAGTGGAGCATGCCTCCCTCCTGACCGGCGCCGCCATCGAACGCATGGCTCGGCTCGGTGTCACCGCGTCGGTACAGCCGGCATTTCTCGCTTCTGAGGGCGACTGGCTGGTAAAACGCCTCGGCGAGGAGCGAATGGGCCGGGTCTACCCGTTCCGATCGCTGATCGAGGCGGGCGTGAACGTGATCGGTGGAAGCGATGCACCGGTCGAGCTGCCCGACCCGGTCACAGGAATCGGCGCAGCGATCGATCGCCCCGGGTTCAACCCGTCAGAGAGCCTCACTCCCGACCAAGCCGAGGGTCTCTTCGCCCCACCGCCCCGATTCTGAGCCGGCACGTTCGGGTCAGGGGCGCAACCTCCCGGCCAGGGCCGAATAGTCCTCGGCGGTGTTGTGCAAATGGGCCGAGATGCGCAGCAGTTGCCGTGGCCATCGCGGCCAGTTCATAACGATGGCCGCAAAGCCCGCATCGAACAGCTCGTCCATCATCGGGGACAGTTCGCCACCTGGATCGGGTCCGGTGGCGTCGGGCAGCATCACCGATGCCATGGATCCCACCATCTCGTCCGGCGCCGGCAGCGGGATTGCGACCGTCTCCGCAATGAGCCGCCGACCTTCCAGGACGAGGTCGTGGTTGCGTTTGATGACACCGTCCCAACCGCCTGGTTCCAGACCCCCCACCAGGCGCAACGCGTCGGGCACTACCGCCCAGGCACTGAAATCATCTGTGCCCAGCCAATCGAACAGCGCCCGGTACCGCGCGTCGAGGCTCTCGAGCTCTGCGTTGTAACCATGGGAGATGACGGCAGGGACCGTCATCTCGATCCGATCGGCCCGGGTGTGGAGAAAGGCCGCCCCCTTTGGAGCGCAGACCCACTTGTGCAGATTCCCGGTGTACCAGGAGGCACCAAGATCATCCAGGGAGACCGGCACCTGGCCCGGGCCGTGGGCACCGTCGACAACGACCGGGACCTTCGGCTCGAGAGCGGCCACGATGTCCTCGATCGGGAACACCAGCGCCGTAGGCGAGGTGACATGGTCGACGACGGCCAGCCTCGTTTTCGGCGTCACCGCCTCGAGGATGGCCTCGGTGACCTGCCCGGGAACCGCGATGGGGAAGGGAATCGGCGCCACCACCACTTCGGCTCCGGTTCGCTCGGCGGTGAATCGGAGCGTCTGACGAACTGCGTTGTAATCGTGTGCGGTGGTGAGCACCTCATCCCCGGGACGGAGCTGCGGCTCGAAAGACCGAATAACCGAGGCGATCCCGGTGGTCGCATTCCGAACCGGTGCCATACCGGCGGACGCGGCGCCGACGAACTCGGCAACTGCCTCCCGGGTGCGGTCCATAGCCGGCTGCAAGTCCCTGTAGACAAAACGACTCGGATCAGCCTCGAATCTCTGTCGCCACTCCATCTGCAGCTCGAGCACTTCGTTCAACACCGCGCCGAACGAGCCGTGGTTGAGATGACGGACGGAAGGATCGAGAGCCCAGATCGACCGGTCCGGCTCGGCACCCGAATCTGGTACTGCTTCTCGCATGACCGAAACGTTAAAGCTGTGGTTGGCTGCCGGGGCCCCCTCGCTACCGTGCCCCGCATGACGAAATTGGATTTTGGGTTCTCCCAGGTGACCGAGGACAAGGTGAGCACGGGGATCGAGGAGGCGCTGGAGCAAGCGCAGCAGATCCTCGAGGACCTCGTGGCGCCCAAAGAGACCCGGACGTTCGAGAACACGATGCTCCCTCTCGATCGGATCGCCGACGTGCTCTCCAAGGCCAACGCCACATACGCATTCATGGGCTATGTCCACCCGGAGAAAGAGGTCCGCTCGGCAGCCAAGACAGCCGAAGAGAAGTTGGAGACCTTTGGCGTCGAGATGGTCTTCCGTGACGATCTCAATGCCGCCATCAGGGAGTACACAGCCACCGATGAGGCAGACGGCCTGGAAGGCGAGCGGGCGCGTCTGGTCGAGTTCACCCTCAGAGATCTACGTCACGCTGGCCACGAGCTGTCGCCAGAAGCGAGGGCCAGAGTGAAGGAGAGAACACAACGGCTGGTCGAGCTCGGGGTCCGCTTCCAGGAGAACATCGACGAATGGGAAGACCACATACTCGTCGATCCCGAGGAGCTCGACGGCTTGCCACAGAGCTTCACGGACTCGCTCGAGACCGACGACGAGACCGGCAAGCTCAAGGTGACCCTCGCCTACCCGCACCTGATCCCCTTCGTCGAAAATGCGAAGCGCCGCGATCTGCGCGAGGTGCTGTCGTTCAAGTTCAACACACAGGCGGTCGAGGCCAATCGGAAGATCCTCGAGGAGGCGCGCGACCTGCGTCACCAGATCGCACAGGAGTTCGGGGTGCCGAGTTGGGCCCATCACCGGCTCGAAGAGAGGATGGCCAAGGATCCGGAACGGGTGGCGGCGTTCTATGAAGACCTCAAGCCACCGCTAACCAAGCAGGGCGAGATCGACCTGGCCGCGATGGGGGTTCTGCTCGAAGCCGATGCCGGTGACGACCAGATCCAAACTTGGGATTGGCGCTTCTACGACACCCAGCAGCGTCGCACCGACTACGGCGTGGACCCCTTCGAGGTTGCCAACTATTTCCCGCTCGAGTCGGTGCTCGCGGGCATGTTCGATCTGGTGCAGGAGACCTTTGGCCTCGAGTTCCGCGAGGTGCCCGATCCGGATGTATGGCATCCCGACGTGCGCTTGTTCGCCATCCACGACGCCTCGAGCGGCGACGAGCTCGCTCATTTCTATCTCGATCTCTTCCCCCGAGAGGGCAAGTACGGGCACGCCGCCGAGTTCCCACTGATAATGAGCCGGCGATTGGAGGACGGGTCCTATCAGAACCCGGTGTGCGCCATGGTCGCCAACTTCACCAAGCCGACCGCGACGGCCCCTTCGCTTCTCCAGCATGGCGAGGTGGAGACGCTCTTTCACGAGTTCGGCCATGTCCTTCACCAAAACCTGGGCAGGACCGAGCTGGCTCGGTTCGCCGGAACCAGTGTCGAGCGGGACTTCGTCGAGGCGCCGAGCCAGATCATGCAGCACTGGGTCTGGCGGGCCGACGTCCTCCGTCGTTTCGCTCGCCACCACGAGACGGGCGACCCGATTCCCGATCATCTCGTCGAGCAACTCGTCGCTGCCCGCCAGCTCAATGTTTCGATCCACCAGCTCCGTCAGCTCCAGTACGGGTGGTGGGATCAGACGATGCACGGCAGCGATCCCGACATCGACCTCGACGTCGTCCTGCGGGAAGGAGCGCGGCTGGGTCTGATTCCTTTCCACGAGGGCACCTTTGCCCTGGCCTCGTTCGGCCATCTGATGGGCGGTTACGACGCCGCGTACTACGGGTATATGTGGTCCGAGGTGTTCGGCGACGACATGTTCTCGCGGTTCGAGGAGCAAGGTGTCACCAACCCTGAAGTAGGAATGGCTTACCGCCGTGAGGTGTTGGAGAGAGGTGGATCGGTGGATGCAGACGAGATGCTCAGTGCATTCCTCGGTCGCGAGCCCGATAACACCGCCTTCCTGAGAAAGCTCGGCATCGAGTGACCCTCAGGTTCCCCACCCGCCACGCCGATGATCATCCGTGTATCGCCGGCAGACTGGTCTGGTGATCGTCGGTCGCCGCGGAGTAGACTGTGGCATCACGGGAACCGATTCCGGCTTCTCGACGTCTCAATCCCCGAAGCGGTTGTTTATTGCCGCTTTAAGGGCTGGCTCGCACAGTGGTAGTGCGCACGTGAATCCTCAGGGGTTCCCGTACCGGCAAAACACATGAGATCAGAAGAGACTTGAACTAATCACCGGCCCAGGGTCAAGGAGGGCCACGGAAATGACAGACATCGTTAAAGGGGCGGCCATCAAAGGCATGACCCGACCTTCGAAGAGATTCAATGAAGGCCGCGTCTGCGCCAAGAAGGGCTGCACCACCAAACTCTCGCAGTACAACAAGGCGGAGTATTGCCATGCTCATGCCCCGGTCCGGTTTCCCCGGGTCCGCGGCAAGATCATGGACGGACAGGACGCCTGAGGACTCTGGCCGGGACAGGTCCTCTCCCCCTCCCCGTCCCGAGTCAGATCAAGAACCCCGGTCCATCGGACCGGGGTTCTCGTTGTTACGTTCTACGTTCTATGTCTTGGGTGGCAGGTACCCTCATCTCATGAGCGAGGTTCTCCTTCAGGCCCCCGAAATCCATTGTGATCACTGCAAGATGAGCATCGAGGACGCGGTCGGGACTCTCGATGGGGTGCAGTCGGTGGAGGTCGCCATCGCCGACGCCACCGTCAGGGTTGCCTACGACGACGCACTCGTTGAGGTCGCCTCGATCAAGAAGACCATCGAGGAGCAGGGTTACGCCGTATTCGGCTGACACCGGCCGGTCGGTGGCCGCCGACACCATCCTGTTCGACGTGGCCGGCATGACCTGTGCCACCTGCTCGGTGCGCATCGAACGGGTCCTTACGCGTCAGGAGGAGGTGGAGGCGGCCAGCGTCAACCTGGCCGGCGCTTCCGCGCTCGTTCGGGTCCATGAAAGGGCGGACGTCGACGGCCTGATCAAGGCGGTGGCCAGGATCGGCTACACCATCACTCCTCGTGTCGGCGGATCCCAGTCGCGCGACATGGTCGAGCATTACCACGAAGACGAGACGGCGCAGTGGCGCCGATTCTGGATTTCCGCCGCACTCACCTTTCCCGCCGTTTTGCTCGCCATGCTCGGCCCGGACACTCAATGGAGTCGGCTGGCGCAGGGCGCCCTTGTCACCCCTGTGGTGTTTTGGTGCGGCTGGCAGTTCCATCGAGTCGCGTTCCGTCAGGCTCTCCACCTCAGCGCCAACATGGACACGCTCATATCCCTCGGATCCCTCACCGCCTACTTCTACTCGGTGTGGGCCCTATTCAGCGGCGAGCACATCTTTTTCGAGACTGCCGGAGCGATAGTCACGCTCATCACGCTGGGCCGGGCCCTGGAAATGAGAGCCAAAGGGCGTGCCTCAGAGGCGGTACACCGTCTCCTCGAGCTGGGAGCGAAGGAGGCGCGGGTGGTTGTCGATGACGAAGAGCGCCTGCTCCCGATCGAGCAGATCATCCCCGGGGACCTCATGGTTGTGCTTCCTGGAGAGAAGATCCCAACCGATGGGATGGTCGAAGCGGGCCGGTCATCGGTTGACGAGTCGATGCTGACCGGCGAGTCGTTGCCTATTGACAAAGGTCCGGGGCACCACGTCTATGGCGCGACCGTGAACCAGAGGGGACGTCTCGAGGTCCGAGCCACCGCCGTCGGCGCCCGGACGGCTCTGGCCGGAATCGTTCGCATGGTCGAGCAGGCCCAAGGCTCGAAAGCGCCGATTCAAAATCTCGCCAACCGTGTCTCGTCTGTGTTCGTCCCTCTGGTCATCGTCATCGCAATTGCCACGACCCTGGTCTGGGTGGGTCTCGGAAACGAGATTGGGGCAGCAATCCAGGCCGGGGTGGCCGTGCTGATAATCGCCTGCCCCTGCGCGCTCGGTCTGGCAACGCCGACCGCCATCATGGTGGGAAGCGGGCGGGGAGCCGAGCTTGGCATTCTCTTCAAGCGGGCAGACGTGTTCGAGACGGCGGGCAAGGTGGACGCGGTTATCTTCGACAAGACCGGGACGCTCACCACAGGGGTGATGACCCTCACCGATCTGAGCACCTCGATCTCCGAGCCCGACTTCCTCAGGCTGGTCGCCTCGCTCGAAGCCGCGTCGGGGCATCCGATCGGGATGGCGGTCGCTCTCGCCGCCGATGACGCCGGCATCGAACTGGTCGAGCCGGACCGTGTCGAGACGCTGCCCGGGTTCGGGGTGGTCGGCACGGTTGGTGGACGCGACGTGCTCGTCGGCAAAGCCAAGCTGCTGGCTGATCGTGGATTTGCCATCGCCGACGTGTGGATGGAGGAGATGGCTCGGTGCGAGAACGAGGGCAAGACCGCTTTCGTCGCCGGTTGGCATGGGGAGGCCAAGGGAATGATCGCCGTCGCCGACACGATCCGCGACGGCTCGAGAACCTCAGTGGCACGGCTGGCCGGCCGTGGCATCGACACGCTGATGATCACCGGAGACAACCATCGCACCGCGGCCCGGATCGCGGCACAGCTCGGAATTGGGGCTGTGCACGCAGCGGTGGTGCCTGTTGAGAAGGCGGATCATGTGGCCGGGCTTCAGGCCGGCGGGAGATCGGTCGCGTTCGTTGGCGATGGGATCAACGATGCCCCGGCGCTGACTCAGGCCGACCTCGGGATAGCGATGGGATCTGGGACCGACGTCGCGGTCGAAGCCGGCGACGTGGTCCTCCTCAACGCGGATACGCGCCTCGTCCCCGTAGCCATCGAGCTGGCTGCCACGACCCTGCGCACGATCAAGCAGAACCTGGTGTGGGCTTTCGGCTACAACACTGCAGCCATCCCGCTTGCCGCCGTCGGTCTCCTCGACCCGATGATCGCCGCTGCCGCCATGGCCCTCTCCTCGGTTTCGGTGGTGTTGAACGCCCTCCGTTTGCGGCGCTTCGGCGGCGACGACCAGAGTTCCTAGCCCGACACGGGGAGTAGGTTGGAGAGATGGGCTCGTTGCAATGGCTCGACCGCCCGGTTCTCCAGGACCCGGTGGCCCTGGTCGCATTTGAAGGTTGGGGCGACGCCGGGGAGTCGGCGAGTCAGGCGGTCTCCGAGTTCCTCGAGAAACTGGACGCGGAGCTCTTCGCCATCATCGATCCGGACGATCATTTCGACTTCCAGGTGCGAAGGCCCATAGTCGAGCTCGACGCCACCGGGATCCGCTCGATCTCCTGGCCCCGAAACGAGCTCTACGTAGCCAGAGGCATGGAGCGCGAGATGGTGATCCTCCTCGGCGAGGAGCCGCACTACCGATGGAAGTCGTTCACCAACGATGTGGTCGAGGTGATGAAAGTGATGGGGGTGCGACGAGCTGTGACCATGGGCGCCTTCATCGGCCAGGTGGCGCACACGCTTCCCGTACCCTTGGTGGGATCGGCGAACCGGCCGGACGACCTGGCGATTCACGGGCTGCTCCCCTCGGGGTACGAAGGGCCCACGGGCATCCTCGGAGTGCTCAATCACGCTCTGGGCAACGTCGGAATCGATGTGATCTCTGTGTGGGCGGCAGTCCCCCACTATCTGTCCAACCAGGAGTATCCGCCGGCCACCGAGGCGCTCGCGGTCAAGGCATCCGAGTTGTGCGGGGTCACGCTCGATATCGGTGACCTCGCCTCGGCCTCCCGTCAGTTCCTGTCCACGGTCGACGCCGCCATCGAAGGCAACACCGAACTCGAGGAATATGTCGAGCGGCTGGAGCAGGAAGCCGACGACGACCGTGGCGACCGTCTCGTCGAAGAGATCGAGAAGTACCTGAAGGGCCAATAGCGAAAGGACCGGCTGACGCCGGACCTTTCACGAAGTCACTTCCGCTTGTGGCGATTCGCCTTCAGACGCTTGCGGTATTTGTGCTTCGACATCTTCTTGCGACGCTTCTTTACCAACGATCCCATGCAAAAACCTCGGTTCCGGGTGGGGAGACGACACATGGTCGCACCGATCCGTCCCCTATTCAAACCGGATCCGCAGGTCGAACGTCATCCGGTGGGCTGCAACGAGCCTGCCAAGGCCAGCGTCGGACCCAACCCCTCCGTCGTCTCGATCCGATGCGTGACACCCTCGCTCTCCCACATGAGCACGTTGCCGGCCAGCCTCGTCTCCTCCTCGACGCGGTTGCCGGCTGCGTCCTCGTATGAGATGACGTGTGGTGCCCCTTCGATCCAGAGCCCTATCGCGTCGTCGACCTCCACCGCCCGAACCGAGGTATCCGGCGTGACGCTCTTGACGAAGTCCGCGCCCTCGGCCAACTCCGACGCGAACTGGCTGTAAATCAGCCCGATCTCCGAGTCTCCGGATGCCGGGAGTGTTTCGCTACCGACCCAAACCATCGAGACCCGACCCGACGACGGCCGGTCGGAGAGGAACACCGCGTCGGGTGGGCCTGGATCCCCAGGGACCGACACCTCGAAGTCCACAGCCTCAGCTGCCTGCTCCAGGGTGACCTCCTCGCCCAATTGGAGCTCGGCACCCACGACTTGGGCAGGATCGGGATCGAAGCGGATCTCGATCCCGGCAACACCGAGCAGATCGGCCACTGCTTCTCGGGCCGTAGGCGAGAGGAGGAGAAGGGACGCAACCACAACGAGGACAAGGGCCGTCGCCGGTATCCAGTGACGCCTTCGCGGCTTAACCGGAGCGACAGCCAATCGGCGGCGAAGATCCGCATTCTGCTCGGACGGATCCGGCCAGTCGATGTGATTGGCCAGGTCCAGTAGCGCTTGTTCGATGGGCCTACTCATCGCGGCCTCCGTCCTTGAGACCGGACAGCGCAGCTTCGAGACGGTCGAGTGCGCGCGCCGTCCGTGACTTGACCGTGCCCACCGGGATCCGCAACGTCGCCGCCGTCTCGGCCTCGCTGAGACCGAGCAAATAGCGATGGGTGACCACATCCCGGTATCGATCGGGTAATGCGCTTACCGCGTCGAGCACTGTCCGCCTTTCGACGCCGGTGATGACCGTCGTCTCGGGAGATGGGGCCGCACCTCCCGAGACGGGGTCGCTGGCGAGGCGCAGGCTGAGCCGGTCTTGGCGTCCACGGCGACGTCGCTGATTGAGCGCCTCGTTACGGACGATTCGCAGCAGCCAGGGTCGGAACGGAGCGTCGACCCGAAAGCGAGAAATCGCGCGATATGCCTTGACCAAGGCCTCTTGGCTGACGTCCTCGGCCTCGGTCTGATCGCCGACCACGAGGAATGCCACCCGAAGCGCAATCGGCCGATGGGTCTGGACCAGGGCTTCGAACGCAGCGACATCGCCAGTCTTTGCTCTCTCGATCAGGTCTTGCTCGTTCAGTGGGCGGCCCTCCACCGACGTTGGTCCATTTCCTACACCGACCGGGCCGGTTCGGTTCCCTCGAAGTTCATGGAACCCCCGGCAGGCTTCCGGTGTATGGACTGATGATCACGATCCGAGGAGGTCACATGAAGCGCCTGATCCGGGTACTCGTACCCACCACTCTGTTGGTTCTCTTACTGGCCCCGACCGCCCTCGCCGGCTCGGTCTCGGTGGTCACGTTTACAGAACTCCCTTCCGATTTCGATGCCGGCACCACTTACACCCTCGACTACTCGATTCTCGCTCACGGGACCGACCCGATGCCGTTCAGTGAGACATCCCTTCATTTCAGGGGGCCCAACGGCGAGGGTCTGACCTTCCCCGCAGAGTCGACAGGAAAGGGCGGGTGGACGGCTGAGGTGACCCTCCCCGAGGCCGGGGAGTGGCGATGGGAAGTTCTTGCAGGGGATCAGGTCATCCAACCGCTGGGCGCGCTGCCGGTCCTTCCCGCTCCGGCTGTAATCCCCACCGGGCTGATCAACTCGCTCCGGATCGGGTTGCCCATCGCCACCCTGCTGGCTCTGGTGCTGCTGGTCGATCAGATCAGGACACGGACCCGGACCGAAAGGCAGACTTCGGCCGCCACAGATGCGGTCTGATCGAGTCGGTCTGCTGGTAACTGCCGTCATCGTGGTCCTGCTGGCCGGGGCCACGGTGGCGGTCTACGCCTTGGATCCCGGTCCGCAGCCGGAAGCAGTGGCAGCGGGCTCGGTCGAAGGCCGCACGGTCTTCCTCACCAAAGGCTGCACCGGTTGTCACAGCCGGGAGGGAGACTCCGAGACCGGATTCGTCGGGCCCGACCTCACCGGTCTCGCCGATCGGGCGAGTGATCTGGTGGAAGGGCTCTCCGCCGAGGAGTACGTGAGACAGTCGATTCTCGACCCGCAGGCTTACATCGTCGACGGCTACGGGTCACAGATGCCGGTGTTGCCGGTCGATGCCAAGGAGCTCGACGCCCTGGTCGACTACCTGCTCAGCGAGGGCTGACTACTCCCAGCGTCGTAGCCATCGCTACCTCCGCCGACGGATGACTGCCGGGTCCGGCTTTGGAATCAGAGGGATGCGGGAACGAGTTATGACCGCAGGGGGCACACTGGCGGCGGGCTCGACCGGGAACGGCGGTTTCCGGGTTCGTGCCGAAATCCCGCTGAACGCGGATTCATGAGCATCGCCGTCCTGCTCGTCGACGACCAAACCTTGGTCAGGGCGGGCTTCGCCCAGCTACTCGGCCGAGAGGAAGACATCGAGGTTGTCGGCGCGGCGGAGAACGGCCTCGAAGGGCTCGACCTGGCCCGTCAGCTCCAGCCAGATGTGGTGTTGATGGACATCCGAATGCCGGTCATGGATGGGCTCGAGGCCGCACGGCGCATCGTCTCGGATTCCCGGACTCCGGACACCAGAGTCCTGGTGCTCACGACGTTCGAGCTCGACGAGTACGTCTTCGAAGCCCTTCGCATCGGGGCGAGCGGGTTCCTGATCAAAGACACTGAGCCGGACGAGTTGCGCCGGGCGGTTCGTGTTGTCGCTTCCGGTGATGCCCTGCTCTCGCCTTCGGTCACCCGGCGTCTGATCGCCGAATACGCGGTCAAGTTGGCCAGCCCCCCTCGACCCGAGTCCGCTCGAGGTGCTCACCGACCGGGAACGGGAGGTGCTGGCCCTGGTCGCGGAGGGTCTTTCCAACCAGGAGATCGCCGACCGGCTGTATATGAGCCCGGCCACGGCAAAGACCCATGTTTCTCGGGCGATCACCAAGCTCGGAGCCAGGGATCGAGCCCAGCTCGTGGTCATCGGCTACGAGACCGGACTCGTCCACCCGGGTCGGGATTAGTCCGCAGCCGGTCCCGATACTCCCCAGGTCGCAGACCGATATCTGCACCGGGCCGACGACCTCGTGCCGTCCAATTCATACGTTGGCGGCATGAGAAACAAGCCAATCACCGCGCTGGCTGCGCTGACACTGACCGTGTTGCTCGCTGCCTGCGTCCCCACCACAGATACGTCATCGCCACCGCCGCCGGTTAGCGAAGGCCCTACGGTCACCATCCAGGACATGCGGTTCAACTCCGATCACGCGACTATCGAGGAAGGTGACACGGTCACCTGGTTATGGGACGACGGCGGCATGTCGCACGACGTCTCCGGCGATGGATTCAAGAGCGAGATTCAGAGCGAAGGGACCTTCTCCCACACGTTCCAGGATGCGGGCGACTACCCATATGTGTGCACCCTCCATTCGGGCATGAGGGGCACCGTGACCGTGATCGATCCTGCCTAGCCCGGGTCGGACTGCTCACCGGCCCTGAGCAGACCGACGAGTATCCCCTCACTGAGGGCCTGCCAGGATGCCTCGATGATGTTCTGATGGACGCCGACGGTGCCCCACCTGGATTCTCCGTTGTTGGTCTCGATCAGCACCCGCACCCGTGCGGCTGTCCCGTCGGATGAGTCGAGGTCGCGCACCTTGTAGTCGGTCAGGCGGAGCCGCTTCACCTCGGGGTGGTTGTCGACGAGGGCGTTGCGAAGGGCCTGGTCCATCGCGTTGACCGGGCCATCGCCCTCGGCCGAGACCTCCACAGTCTCGCCGCCAATGGTTAGCGTGAGGTTGGCTCGGGCAGTCACCTCTCCGTTGGCCTGGATGCTGACGGAAAGGGCCTCCAGCTGGAACAGCTCCTCATAGTCATCGGTGGCCCGACGCACCAGCATCTCGAACGACCCGTCGGCAGCCTCGAACTGATAACCCGCATGCTCGAGCTGCTTCACCTGCTCCACGAGCTTCTGGGCGCGGTCCGGGTCGAGGTCCCATCCCTTCTCCCGGGCGACGGTGAGCACGGTCGACCGTCCCATCAGCTCGCTGAACAGCATCCGGGCCGAGTTGCCCACCGCGCTGGGGCTGACATGTTCGTAGGCACCCTCGAGACGGGCCAACCCCGAGGTATGGAGCCCTCCCTTGTGGGCGAAGGCCGAGGTCCCGACGTACGGACGTTTGGAGTCGATCGGAGCTCCCAAGATGTCAGCGATCTGCTGTGCGATCGGGTAGAGGCGGGCGAGCGAATCCGCGGGGATTGTCTCCACTCCCGACTTCAGGCTGAGATTGGGGATCACCGAGCACAGATCGGCATTGCCGGTGCGCTCCCCGTAACCGTTGATGCAGCCCTGGACTTGATGGACCCCGAGAGATAGAGCCGTAAGCGAATTGGCCACGGCGCAGTCGGAGTCGTTGTGGAAATGAACTCCCAGCGCGGTCTCGACCCGCCCGAACACAGCCTCGACCGCGGGAGCGATATCGAAGGGAAGAGCGCCACCGTTGGTGTCGCAGAGAACCACCCGCTCGGCGCCGGCACGGGCTGCAGTCTCCACCACCGAAAGGGCGTACTCCGGGTTGTAACGGAAGCCGTCGAAGAAGTGCTCGGCATCGAAAAAGACCCGCTTGCCACGCTCTCGGAGGAAGTCGATCGACTCGCCCACCATGTCGAGGCCCTCTTCCAAAGAGGTGTTGAGGGCATCGGTCACGTGGCGATCCCATGACTTGCCGACGATGCAGATGAAATCTGTGTCTGCGTCGAGCAGCGCCTGGAGCTGGGGATCGCGCTCCACCCCGCCACGTGGCCGGCGGGTGGACCCGAACGCGACCAGCTGGGCTCGCTCCAGTTCGAGCTCTTTGGTGGCCCGGGCAAAGAACTCGTCGTCCTTGGGGTTCGCTCCGGGCCAGCCCCCTTCGACGAAATGGACGCCCAACTCATCGAGCAGCCGCACCACCCGCAACTTCTCTCCGACCGTCGGCGAGAGGCCTTCGGCCTGGGTGCCGTCCCGGAGTGTCGTGTCGTAGATCTCGGCTGTCTTGTTCATGCTTTCTTCCCTGGCAATAGAAAGGACCCCCGCAGTTGGCGGAGGTCCGGTGCAGGGGCGGCGCCTCTAAAGGCGCGGGCCCCTAGAGAATGATGATGGGCGTGCGCGGCTCGATCATTCCTCTCATGCGGTGGCTCAGTATGGGAAGGGAGACAGGCTTAGTCAAGACGGGAGAAATACCCCGGAATACGCTGAGGACGTGGACCGATATGCGCCGTTGCCGACCGTGGAACAGCTCGGGGTGCTGGGAGAAGGGATCGGAGAAACGATTCGGTTTCACCGTCGAATCGTCGGCGGCCTCGGTGGGACAGTGGATGTGCTTCTCGTTGGGGCCGGTGCCGGCGAACCCGTGGTGCTGAAGCGCTACTGGCTGCCCGAACCCGGAGAGATTAGTCCAGCAGAAAGCGAGTTCCGTGCTCTCGCCTTGGCGGTTGAGCAGGGGATCAGCGCACCCTCTCCGATCTGGATCGACCGGATCGGGTTGTTCCCGGAGCGGGCCATCGTCATCTCACATCTCGAGGGAGCGGTGCTTCTGGATCCGGCAGATCCGGTCGACTGGGCCGGTCAGCTGGCAGATGCGCTGATCGCCATCCATCGGATTCAGCCCGCATCCACGGATCGGGACCTCTTCCCCGTGCTAGGCACCACCGATGGTCATCAATCGGAGACGGAGACCCTCATTGCACTGAGCCGACACCCACTGGGCATGGATCTCTGGGCGAGACGTGTTGAGATCCTGGCCACACTGAAGCCAGAGGCCCCGGTCTATGTCCATCATGATTTCTGGCCCGGTAACACCCTCTGGATCGAGGAGAAGCTCGCCGCGGTAGTCGATTGGGAGGGAGGCGCCATCTCCGACCCCGCACTGGATGTCGCTTACTGCGCATTCGACATGCGCTTGGTGGGTTTGAACGAGGCGGCCGAGAATTTCGTCGAGGTCTACCGGGATCACTCCGGGCGATCTCTCGACAATCTGCGCTATTGGGAGCTGCTGGCTCTGTGTCGCCCGATGCCCGACATCGAAATGTGGGTGCCGGGCTGGCAGGCGATGGGCTACCAGATCAGCGCCGACGAGGCCCGACGACGTCATTCGACGCTGATCACAGCTGCACTGGAGTCGTGACTCTCAGTGCGGGTGTGACACGACTGGGCGGGGATGGTATGTCACACATCACCTTCGAGCGGTGTCTTTGTGCGTGACGACAGGAGAAACTTCGATTGCCAACGCGGACTTCCGTAGAGGATGGGGAGAGGGAGCTGATTACGTCTCTCTACCCGGCTCTGCGGAGGATCGCCGGGGTGGCGGGCTCCGTTGATGTCGAGCCGGACGATCTGGTTCAGGAGGCCCTGATGAGAGTGTTGAGGAGAGGATGCAAGGAGGGAGCGACCGGCCCCGAAGGGACTGTTGTGACGTGGTCGATCGACGTGGTAATCGACGTGAGTGAAGCCCTCGGGTTACAGCCTGGAACGGCGAGTTACACCTTCGTCGTCGAGGACGACCAGATCCGCTCCGCGAATCCCCACCTCACCGATCTCAGGGGTCTCCAAGAGGCATCGGACACCTTCCTGGCCTGGATGAGACTGAACACCCCGAAGACATCGAGATCATGGGGCCGAGCCTGTTGGGTGGTCAGCGCTTGACCCCAGAGTCGATTGCCCTCTGGGAGCTATACACCGACGAGTACCTTGCCTCCCTGGAGGGATGACTCGTGCCTCCAGAGACCGGAGAGATGGATTGGCTGAAAGCATCGGCATGCGTCACGCCGTGCTCGGGAAATCGAAAGGGGAGAGGCCCTCACCACCTCTCCCCTTCACCGAGCAGGTGTTCAGGCTCCGAAGGCCTGCTCGAAATCGGCCCTGAACCCGGGTGTCGAAGGCCCACTGAATCCGCAGTAATTGACGTTCCCGTCGTAGGCCGTGATCAGGTACTGCCCGCCCACCTCGAAAGGGATCCCCGCGATCAATGCCTCCAACCCCTGTGGGGCGTTGAGGATCACCTGGCCCGCGTCGCCGCCTTTGAACCAGTGGTCGACGTCGAGAGTCACTACGTCACCCTCGACGGTGGCCACCGTCCCCTCGAAGGCCAGAGGCGCCTTGGCCAGTTCCTCGACACTGAAGACGATGCACATCGCCATCGGGTCTTCTCCGCCCGCCGTGAGCTCCAGAGGCGGTCCTGCGGCCACCGGGTCGGTGCCCCCGCCGGTGAGGGCGATCACGCCCCCGACGGCCAGGACCAGCGCGGCGGCGGCCGCGATGCCGATGAGCCAGCGGTTGGACTTCTGTTCGGGCCCGGTCTCGGGTTGTTCTATGACTGGTGTGCTCATGATGCCCTCCAAGAGTTCTCTGGACGGTGGTTCTGTGTCCACGCCATGGTGCATCGGATCGAGACGGGCTAGCCGTTCACGTAGCTGGTCTGTCATCGTCGATTCTCCTCGGCGGTTTCATCCCCTATGTGTCCGGGAGTGGAGGGATCCTGTCGGGCCATCGCATCGGCCAACTTCTGCCGGGCTCGGCTCAGACGAAGACTCACCGCGTTGGAGGTGCTGCCCAACGTCAGGGCGATCTCCCGAGGCTCTAGCTGCTCCCATGCCCAGAGGCGGAGGATCTCCTGATCGGCAACGGGCAGGGCCATCAGCGCCGCGGCGAGCTCAGGGTCTTCCAGTTGCTCGCCCGGATCGTCATCCCGAGCCGGCGGTCGCTCGGACTCCAGCCGCTCCAGCAGCCGCAGATGGCGCAAGGCGGCGCGTCGATGATTGGACAGAGCCCGTCTGGCAACACCGTATGACCACGGAAGGGCGGCTTCCGAGGGCACATCTTCGAGACGACGCCAAATGGTGAGCAGGACGTCGGAGAGGACGTCGTCGGCCTGATCCGCGGCGGCGCGGCGACGTACGTAACGCTGCAACGGGTCGTACAGCTCTGCGACGACCGCTTCGAAGCGGTCTCGCCGCTCACCTTCGGAGCTCACCAACTACCAGTGTCCGGCACACGTCGGATTCTGTCACCGTTGATGGGTCGGTGGACCCATGCAGGGTCTTCGTCCTCCTGACGAAATCATGGGTCAGCAGCATGCCAAATGCCGGATCCGATTGGTTCCTCCCGGTCGGGATCCTCTCTGAGAACCAGGTGCGGTGCCACCACCCCGCACCTGGTTCGCCTGTTTTCCGGCCTTACCCTGACCGTCGATGGCCGCCCCTGTCCTCGCCACCCGCACCCTCAACCGTGCCCTGCTCGCCCGCCAGCTGCTCCTCGAGAGGTCGGGGGTCCCCATCGCACGAGCCGTGGAGAGGATCGGTGGCCTACAGAGCCAGTACGCGCCATCGGCCTACATCGGGCTCTGGTCCCGTCTCCGAGCCTTTCGACGACCACGGCTGACCCGAGCGCTGGAGACCGCAGAACTCATCCAGGCGACGGTGATGCGGGTCACGATTCACGTCGTCTCGGCGGCGGACTACCCGATCCTCACCGAAGCGGTGCGCCGGTCCCGCCGGGAATTGTGGAGCCGGGTGGCACGAGGCCGTGATCTGAACCACGACAGTTGGCAAGAAGTCACGGCCATCATCACCCAGGCACTCGCCGACGGTCCGCGCCCGAGAGCGGACTTGATCAAAGTCCTGGTCGACGCCGGGTTCCCCAAGGACATCTGGGAAGGAGTGGGGCTCTGGGTCGACATGATCCGGGTGCCGCCGTCGGGGACCTGGGAGCGGCGCCGCGCCGACCTGTACGGATTGGCGAGCGACTACGTGACGATGAGCCCCATGGACGAAGGCGTGGCCCTCGAGCATCTCATCGGGGGGTATCTACGGGCGTTTGGGCCGGCGACCATCGGGAACGTTTCCAGCTGGGCCGGGGTCTCCATCACGACTTTGCGGCCCGTGATCGAGCGAATGACTCTTCGCAGCTTTCGCTCGGAAGGCGGGGACGTATTGCTCGATCTCCCCCGCCAACCGATCCCCGAACCGGGGATACCGGCCCCAATTCGATTCCTCCCCACCTGGGACGCCACTCTTCTCGCCCATGCCCGACGCACCCAAATCCTGCCCGAGGAGCATCGCAGCGCCGTGTTCAATACCAAGAACCCGCAATCGGTTGCCACCTTCCTGGTGGATGGCGCGGTGGCTGGGTCCTGGCGCCAGGAGGGCGCGAAGGTGGTGCTGGACCCGTTCGTGCCCCTACCCCGGCCCGCCCGTCGGGAGCTGGAGGAGGAAAGGGCCCAGCTGGAAGCCTTCCTGACCGACTAGACCAGGCCGGTGGTGGCGAGCTGTGGGGAGAGCGCATCGACACCTGCCTCTGTGAAGGCAGCGGCCACCTTCTCCCTGGTCTCGCTGGTGCAAATAGCAATCACCGACGGCCCGGCCCCGGACCGGGCTGCATGTAGGGCGCCAGCCTGCTTTCCGATCTCGATCAGTCCCGCCACCTCAGGCGAGATGTCGTCCCGGGGTTGTTCGTGAATCTCGTCACCGTGGGCCGCGCCAAGAAGGGCCGGGTCACCAGTGATCAACCCGGCGGTGAGTGCAGACACCCGCGCCAAGCTGCGCAGGACCAGGTCATGGGGATGGGAGGAATCAATGACACGGCGGGCCTGCACAGTGGGGAGATGGCGCTCCGGCACCCCGAGCACCACTTGAAGCCCGGGATGGATGGGTAGTCGGAGCGGCATGCCCTCCGCCGGGACGAGGGCGAGACCCCCATAGACGGCGGCGGCAACGTTGTCGGAGTGCCCTTCCAGCTCGACCGCCAGCCGATAGACACGATCGTGACTCGGCCTGTCCCCGCTCAGACGAAGGGCTGCGGCGATGCCGGCGACGGAGGCTGCCGCCGACGACCCCAGGCCCTTCCCGATCGGGATGTCGGCGTCCACCTGGAGTGCAAGCGGAAAGGCGTCGTCGACAACTCCGCGAGCTGCACTGATCACCCTGTCTCCCTCTCCAGGCCCGGGCTGGTAGCGGCCGATGTGCTCGACGCTCCACTCATCGGCTCGGCTTGCCTTCACCGCGCATCGGATCTCGACGGCCAGGGCTAAGCAATCAAACCCCGGGCCGAGATTGGCCGAGGTCGCCGGCGCCGAGGCCGAGGCCGAGTGGAGTTCCTGGCTCACGCACGCAGACTATTCAGGGTTAGCGTGACCGAGTGGGCGACATCTTCGACTTCGAGAACCTGCTCCCCGAGCTGATCGTTGCTCTCGGCCTCGCCCTCCTGATCGGCAACGGGCTCGCCTGGTGGCGTCATCGTCAGGGAAAGACGCCGGCCGGAGTCGAGAACGCCGACTACCGGGCCGGTCGTGTGGCTTTTCTCTTCGTTGTCGGTGTGCTGATGACGATCTGGGGCGCCGTTTCCTTGGTTACCTAGCATCCCGACATGGCGTCAGGCGGAGGTACACGGGCGATCATCGCCGCGATGCTGGCCAATGCCGGCATAGCGGTGGCCAAGTTCGTGGCGTATGTGGTCACCGGCTCCGCTTCGATGTTGGCCGAATCGATCCATTCGGTCGCCGACACTTGCAATCAAGGGCTGCTGTTGCTCGGTGGCAAGAGGGCGCGCAAAGTTGCAGACAACCGTTTCCAGTTCGGGTACGGGCGGGAGCGCTACTTCTGGTCCTTCGTGGTCGCGATGGTCCTGTTCACACTCGGAGGGCTCTTTTCCATCTACGAGGGCGTGAGCAAGCTGCTCGATCCCCACGAGTTGACCTCGATCGGCTGGGCGATCGGTGTGCTCATCGTCGCAATAGCACTGGAGTCTTGGAGCTTCCGCACCGCCATCGTCGAGTCACGGAAGGTCAAGGGCGAACGCGGTTGGTGGGACTACATCCACACGTCCCGTTCCCCGGAACTGCCCGTCGTCCTGCTCGAAGACGCGGGGGCCCTGATCGGGCTCTTCCTGGCGATGATCGGCGTCGGGCTGGCCGCCATCACCGGGAACGAAGTCTGGGACGCGGTCGGAACCCTTTGCATCGGCACCCTGTTGCTGGTCATCGCCGGTTTCCTCACTGTGGAGATGAAGTCGCTCCTCATCGGGGAGGCAGCTCTGGACAGGGACATCGAAGCGATACGAGCGGCGGTCGAGGCGAGTCCGTATGTGGTGCGGGTCATCGACCTCAAGACGCAGCACATCGGCCCCGAAGAGCTGCTGGTCGCCGGCAAGCTGGAGTTCAACCCTTCTCTCACCGCCCCTGAGCTCGCCGCCGCGATCGACACCACCGAGACATCGATCCGTCTCGCCGTTCCGCTGGCCAGCCGGATCTACCTGGAACCGGATGTCTGGAAAGCTGACCACGTCCCCAGCCCCGATGGACCCCTACCCGGATCGGGAGACGGAGGGCACTGAGCCTCAGACGCAGGCGGACGAGTCGAGACCCGACCCTAGAAAGAGCAAGGCCTGTTCGAGCATCTGATCGATGTCGGCCTCTCCGCTCGCGTTTCACCCGGGGGGAGGACGGGGTCGATCCGGTGGAGTCGGGTCGGCCGGTGGGGCCAGTGCCTGCCGCCACTCTCTGACAGCGTTGTAATCTGGAGCCGAACGCGGGTGTAGTTCAATGGTAGAACACGAGCTTCCCAAGCTCGGAGCGAGGGTTCGATTCCCTTCACCCGCTCCCAGCCAGAACACGATGCTGTGCCCGACAGCTCAGAGCGAGGGTTCGATTCCCTTCACCCGCTCCCAGCCAGAACACGAGGCTGTGCCCGACGGCTCAGAGCGAGGCTTCGAGGCTCTGATCACTGATCGGGCTGCCCTAGCGGCCCGGTGCCTGCGCCATCGGGAGCTTGGTCCATCAGCACCAACGTCTCCTGCCCACCTCCCCCGGATATTCCGAGAATGAGGACCGGCCCGACCCCCGGCGCGTACAGCTTGTACTCGAGGACGTCGGGC
>JBEVJN010000054.1:0-15857 GCA_040510135.1 Acidimicrobiia bacterium
AGCGGGGGTCGTTGACGTGATGATCGAAGTCGTGAATCGCGATGTCGGGCCGGAGGTCGTTCCGGAGGCACTTGACGAAGGCCTCGTCGGCGTCCGGGTCCCAGAACTCCCCACCCGGCACATTGGGAATGGAAAGACCCGCGGTGGGGATGGCGACGGCAATTGGGCCGGTCGCCCGATTGAGGCGCTCCGCGAAGAGATGCCCTATTTGTTCCATTTGGCTCTCCGGTGTCCGGACCAGGGTGTACTCGGGGTTGTGGTCGTAGGTTGGTCGGTCGGCCAGATCCGGAGGAACCTGCCCACTGGCGAACACACTGAAATCGATGCATCCCGGGACCACGATCTGTGGCAGACCTGCCTCGCCGACCCTCTCCAGTCGGCGCGGTCCTCCATCGTGGATGCCGCCGACCATCGGATCGGTGACCTCGTTGGTGGTGAAGTCGATGACGCCGATGAACTGCCCTGCCTCCGCCAGCTCCTCCATGGCAGGCCCGCCGACACCATTGGAGTGGAATACGACGGCCTGGTAGCCGTGCTCGGCCAGGCGATCGCGCAGAGCCATCACCGCCTTGGTGGTGTTGCCGAGCATCGTCACGCCGACGAAACGACTTTCAGGACCACCTGGTTGGAGTCGGCGCGGATTGGCGGCCATGGCGGCCACCGCCGTGGCCACGTTGTCGAACACCGTGGTCGCCACCGGGTTCAGACCCATGATGTCGACCACGGTGTGCACCACCATCATGTCCGAAGTGCCCACCAGAGGCCCGAACTCGTGACGACCGGACGCGATTGGGCTCAACAGCACTTTTGGCACGCCGATCGGGAGCACCATCAGAGCAGCGGCGCCCATCACCGCGCCCTCCGCGCCGCCCAGCCCGATTGCGGCATCCACCATTCCGCGATCGTGGAGCTCCCTCATCAATGACTGGACGGCACTGCGCATCGTGGCGACCGCTCGTCCCCGGGTCCCGGCCTGGCGGACCTCCTCCATCGTGGTCCCTGCGTACGCCGCCACCTGGCCATGGTCTATGTCGGGAACGATGCCGAGTGGCTCGCCCAGAATCCCGACGTCTATCACCGTCGTGGCACAACCCTGCTCGATGAGACGATCACGGATGTACGCCACCTCGGGGCCTTTGGTGTCCAGGGTGCCGACGACGACGACGTTTGGCGCCACTCTCAGTCTTGGATCAGTGGCAGCACGTGGGCGCTGGCCTGTTCGACCATCCAGTCGTAGAACTCCTCACTGAGGGTCGAGCTGCCGTGGTCCTGGATGAACTTGAGCTGCTCGGGAGAGATTCCGGCCGGGTTGTTGTCGATCGCGTTGGGATAGTGATTGGCCGGGGTCCGATCGATCGGAGCCACGAATTCCATGGTCAACGCCCCGTCGTAGCCGACCTGCCGAAGGAGGGCGACGACCTCGGCCCAGTCGTAGTCACCCATGCCCGGGGGCATCCGATTGTTCTCGGCGACGTGGAAATCGGTGAGACGGTCGCCGACATCGAGGATGGCTTGGCGCCAGTCCGCTTCCTCGATGTTGATGTGGAAGGCGTCCATGCAAACCCCACAGTCGGGGCCTGTGGCCTCGGCCAGCGCCAGTGCCTGCTCCCCGCGGTTGATGAAGTACGTCTCGAACCGGTTCAGTGGCTCGATACACGGACGAACACCCTCGACGAGGGCATGAGCCATGATCTCGGCCATGCCGTCCACGGCCCACTTCCACTCCTCCTCGGGGGAACCGTCGGGGATGATCTTGCCCACCGTGGCGGGCACGATGGTGATCTCCTGGCCCTGCAGCTCCTTGACCATCGTGATGCAGTCCTTGACGTACTTGACCGAGGCCGCCCGCTGTGCCTCGTCCTTCGCCACCAGGTTGCGATCCCCGAGCATCAGTGTCACGGCACCCCAGCATTCGAGGCCGGCGTCGTCCAGGAGCCCCTTGACATGCTTGGTGTCGTAGAGGTCCGGCTCCCCGCTGATCTCGATGCTCGAGTAGCCGAATTTGGCTAGCCGGGTGATGGTCACCTCGATTGGCTCGGCTCGCATCCAGTTGTGCATGGACAGGTGCATCGGTCCTCCTCCTCGACTCAGGAGCGGGTCTGGGCGCCGCTCGCAGGGGGCAGAAATTGTATACACGTTTGTACACACGCGCCCTGGCGAGCCGTGGTACTTTCGTCGCCGGTGAATAGATGAGTCTGGCCAAAACTGCCGGGTCAGAGGCAATGGGAGGCGCCCGGAGACGGCCGGAGCTGAGGCGCCGCATCCTCATTGCCGTGGCGGCTGTGCCCATTCTGTTGCTCCTCGCCTGGGTCCTGTTCCTCGCCCGTGGGACATCGGCGGGCCCCGCCATCGCCGAACCTGGGGAGTTCCTCGTCACACTGCTCGACGCGATCACCGTGGCCGGGCTGTTCTTCGTGGTGGCTTCTGGATTCACGCTCATCTTCGGCCTGATGCGAACCGTGAACATGGCCCATGGGTCGCTCTTCCTCATGGCCGCCTACCTCGGCATCACCGTGCAGCAGACCATGGTGGGAAAGACGCGCAACATCGAGCCTGCTGACGTGAGCATGGCTGCCTGGTTCGTGCCGCTGTTGGTTGGGGCACTGGTGGCGGCTGTGATCGGCATCATCGTCCAGCAGGTGCTTTTGCGTTGGAATGAGGGCCAGGAGCTGCGCCAGGCTCTGATCACGCTGGCCGTGGCGGTGATCCTCGCCGATCAGATGTTGGCCTGGTTCGGTGGGTTGGCCACCAGGATGATCTGGCCCGGGGCGGTGACCCACTTCTTCGAGATCGCCGGTGAGCGCTATGCCACCTCGAGATTGTTCATGCTCGGAGTCGCCATCGTGGTCGGAGTGGCACTTTGGCTTTGGCTGGACAGAACGAGGATGGGAATGATCATCCGCGCCGGTGTCGATGACCGCGACATGGTCCGGGCGTTGGGGATAAACATCCTTGCGGTCTTTGCCATCACCTTCTTCGTCGGCGCTTTCCTGGCCGGCGTGGGTGGGGTCATGGGCGCCTCATTCGCCGGTGTCGCGCCTGGGGCCGACGGGCAGTGGCTCCTCAATTCGCTGGTGGTGGTGATCGTTGGTGGCTTGGGCTCGCTGAAAGGGGCGGTGGCCGGGTCCCTCCTCTTCGGATTGGTGGTTTCGTTCTCTCCTGCCTACCTGCCCGCGGAGTTCACCTTTTACAGCATCATCTTGACCTTCGTGCTGCTGGCAGTGGTCCTCGCAGTCCGGCCATACGGTCTGTTCGGGAGACCGGCGTGAGCGCCTCGCCATCCAAGATCGCCCTCGTCGCGGTTGCCGCAGCATTGGTGGCACTCCCGCTGGTGTCATCCGAGTTCGTCACGTCCTTCCTCATGACCAGGATCCTGATCCTCGCCATCGCCGCTGCCTCGATCGTGTTCCTGTTCCGTTATGGCGGGATGGTCTCCCTAGGCCAGTTCCTGATATTCGGGGTGGCAGGGTTCATGGTGGGCAACGCGGTGGGCGACTCTGGGTCGAAGGGGCTCAAACTGGGTTGGGATCCCTGGGTGGGCGTGATCTTTGCGCTCGTGATCTGCCTGGTCGTCGCCCTAGTGCTGGGAGCGCTGGCCAGTCGCACGAGTGGCATCTACTTCCTGATGTTGACTCTGACCTACGCGGTGATCGGGTACTACTTCTTCGGGCAGGTCACGACCTTGTCGGGATTCGGAGGCATCACCGGGATCAGACCGCCTCCCCTGTTCGAGGGGCACCCCTGGCGCCTCTACTACGTGGCCCTGGGTCTCTCGTTGGTGGTCTATATCGGTTTCAACGCAATTTCCCGGACGCCTTTTGGCCTGGCCCTGCAGGGCACGCGGGACGACCCGATCAGGATGGCGTCACTCGGCTTCAACGTGCCTTTGCACCGAACCCTGGCATTTGTCATCGCGGGGTTCGTCGCGGGATGCGCCGGGATACTCAACATCTGGTGGAACGGCCAGATCGACCCGACATCGATCTCGATCGGGCCAACGCTCGATCTCCTCATAATCGCGGTTATCGGGGGCATCTCCTATTTCGAAGGCGCCTGGCTCGGCGCGGCCGTCTATGTCTCGGCCAACATCTATTTGCGTAACGTCCCGCTGGTCGACCAGATCGGCATCACGGAGGCACGGTTCAACACAGTGATCGGGCTCCTGGTGCTGTTGATCATGGTTCTCTCGCCCGAGGGAATCATGGGCATCATCGACCGGCTTCGTCGGGGGAAGCGAGAAGCGGAAGCCTCGGTGCCCGCGATGGCCAGAGTCGGTAGCGGGTGATCCCAAACCGGCGGACGACAACAAGGAAGAGCGCGAGAGACGAATGCTCGCCGATGAGGAGGAACGAATGAGAGCAACTGAGACCGGACGGTCGAGGCCAGCTCGGTGGCTGGCCTTACTAGCCGTTCTGGCGTTGACCGTGGCGGCATGTGCCGGCGAGACCACGGACACCACCGGCACCACGTCAGGTGCCGCGGACACGACCGAGGCCACCGAGGAGACCACGGCGACCACCGAGGCTTCGACCGACACGACCGCGGCAAGCGGCGAGTCGATCAAGCTCGGGATCCTCGCCGAGTGTGAGGGAGCCTTCGGCGGCTTCAACGAAGATGTCGTGGCCGGGGTGACTTTGGCACTCATCAACCACGCTGGAGCTACCAGCAATTCGACGACCACCGCCCTCGACGGGTTCGCCAACGCCGTCGCCGGTGGCCGCGAGATCGAGCTGGTCGGGATCGGTTGTGGTGATGACACGGCCGACCGGATCATCCAGGAGATACGGACGCTCGTCGAGGAGAACGGCGCCGAGATCGTGATCGGGCCACTATCCGGTGACGAGTCGATCGCTGTCGCCAACTATGCGAAAGACCATCCGGAGATCACGGTTCTCAGTGGCATCGCCGGTGCTCAAGAGACGACCTTGCAGGTGCAGGCGCCCAACTACTTCCGGTTCCACGGCGATGGCGCCCAATGGAATGCGGGTCTGGGTGACATCCTGCACAACCAGGCAGGATGGGACACAGCCGCCATCATCGTCGACGACTACAGCTTCGGCTGGACATCGTCTGCGGGCTTCATCGCCGACTTCTGTGCGGTCGGCGGAACGATCGCGCCCGAGGCGCGGATCTACCCGCCATTGGGGACGACGGACTACTCGTCGTTCATCCAGCAGCTGCCCGACCCCGATGAAGTCGACGGTTACTTCTGGGTTGTCGGCGGCACCGGGACCACGGCTGCCCTCGAAGCGTTCGTCAACGCGAAGGGCGAGCTGACCGGCGATCAACATGCCGGCAACCTGTTCTTCAACCCGGGGCTCGCCTCGACATTGGGCCCGGGCATCGCCGGCGCCTATGTGGGTGGATTTGCCACTCCTCCAGGTGACGTGAGCTCGCCAGAGATCGACGAGTACCTGGCCAGCGCCGACGCGGCCTGGGAGACCCTGGCGGGTGCCCTGAGCGGCAACGAGCCCGCACCACCATCGGTGGCAGCTGCCTTCGGGTTCTTCTACGGCTACTACAGCGGCGGTGTTGCGTTGGTCAATGCGCTGAATGCCGTCGAAGGAGACCTGTCGAACAACCATGAGGCCCTGCGCGCCGAGCTCGCAGGGATGACTCTCGAGCTGCCCTATGGGCCGGTCAGCCTGGACGAAAACCGTCACGGGATCGTCGACGTGTACCTCTCCCAGCTGGTCCTCGATGGCGAGGAAGTGGTGCAACAGACCGTGGCCTTGATCCCACAAGTGGATCAGACCTTCGGTGGCACTTTCAGCGCGGACACCCCGGGCCCCTCCAGGGACTTCCCTGGATGTGAGACGGCCGACCTGCCGTGGAGCGGGAACGCGATACCGGTTGTCGACGGTGTCCCGCAGGAGTAGGTGAGGAAGCAGGGTGGACCCGAATCCAGAGTCCCCGATCGAAGCGGCTCAGGGCCCTGCCCTGAGTCTCCGGTCAGTGACCAAGGCGTTCGGAGGACTGGTGGCCGTGGACGGCATCGATCTCGATGTCGTCCACGGCCAACGCTTGGGTCTTCTCGGCCCCAATGGGGCGGGGAAGACCACTCTTTTCAATCTCGTTGCCGGGGACATGCGACCTACCTCGGGGACCATCGAGATCGGAGGCGTGGATTGCACGATGCTCGCCTCGCGTCATCGAGCGGCCATGGGCGTCGCCCGCACCTATCAGAGGACCCGTCTCTTCGGAGGACTGACCGTCACTGACAATCTCTATCTCGCCCAGACTGGCAAGAGTGGACGTCACAGGGCATTGTGGAAGTCCGAGGAGGACGAGTTGCTGCGCGAGAAGGCTGCAGCGGCGGCAGCGAAGGTCTGGCTCGGCAAACGCAAGGATGACACGGTGGACGACCTCTCCCACGGTGAGCGCCGGCAATTGGAAGTGGCCATGGCATTGGTCACCGAACCGTCGATCCTCCTTCTCGACGAGCCGGCCTCGGGCCTCTCCCAGGGAGAGCGGGAGAATCTCACCCAGCTCCTGCTCGGGCTCCCGCGGGAGCTGACTCTGGTCCTCATCGAGCACGACATGGATGTCGCCCTCCGCGCCGCAGAGCGAATCGTGGTCATGTCCGATGGGAAGATGGTGGCCTCGGGCACGACGGAGGAGATCCGGCACGACCCCATCGTCCATGAGATCTATCTCGGCGAACCCGGCGAAGACTGATGGCCGACCCACTGCTCCAGGTCGACATGCTCCAGGCCGGGTATGGCCAGTCGACGGTACTCGACGGGCTCTCCTTCTCGATGGGAACCGAGTCGGTAGCGATCATCGGGCGCAACGGCATGGGGAAGACGACCCTGTGCAAGGCGATCATGGGACTGGTCAGGCCGACCCGCGGATCGGTGTTTTTCGACGGCCACCATCTGACCGGTCTCCCACCCGAGAAGATATCGCGGGCGGGGATCGCCTATGTGCCCCAGGGTCGGCGCCTCTTTCCGTCGCTCACCGTCGATGAGCATCTACGGATGCTGGCCAATGGGACCAAGGGCAAACGGTGGACGCCGGATGCCGTGTACGAGCTGTTTCCCCGCCTCGCCCAGCGCCGCCAAAACCGTGGAGGTGACCTGTCCGGGGGAGAGCAACAGATGTTGGCAGTGGGCCGGGCGCTGATGCTGAACAGCAAGCTGATCCTGATGGACGAGCCATCCGAGGGACTTGCCCCGACAATTGTAGAGACGCTGATTGCCGCGGTTCACACCCTCGTCGCCGAGGGTGTGGCGGTCCTCGCCGTCGAACAGAACATCCATGCCGCAACCGCCATGGCCGATCGTCAGCTGGCGATGGTTTCGGGGCGGATCGAGGCAGAGTTCGGCGCCGAGGAGATTCGAAACGATCCAACGCTGCAACGGCTGTATTTGGGCGTCGATGCCTGAGACGCGGTCTCGAGGAGAGAAAGGCCTATGACCATCACCAACGTCGCACTCCTGGGCTCGAAGTTCATGGGACGTGCCCATTCCAACGCCTGGATGAGCGTCGGCAAGTATTTCCCTGATGCCGGGGCCGCCAACCTGCACACCGTGGCGGCCCGGGATGCAGCAGACTTGGAGAGGTTCGCAGACTCCTGGGGGTGGTCGGCATGGACCACCGATTGGCGCGAGGCCGCGACCCATCCCGAGGTCGATCTCGTGGATGTCGCCACTCCCAACGATGTCCACGCCGAACAAGCGATCGCCGCCCTGGAGGCAGGCAAACACGTCGCCTGTGAGAAGCCCCTCGCCGCCGATCTGGATGGCGCCAGGGCGATGGCGGCTGCCGCGACCAACGCCGAAGGAAAGGCGTTCGTCTGGTACATGTACCGCCGGGTGCCGGCCCTCGCACTTGCTCATCGGCTGGTGAAGGACGGCGCGCTGGGTCGGATCTATCACAGCCGAGCGGCATATCTGCAGAGCTGGGGCGGGCCCGACACTCCGCTGCTGTGGCGATTTCAGGGCGACGTCGCCGGCTCGGGTGCCAACGGCGACCTCAATGCCCACATTATCGATGCCGTGCGGTTCATCACGGGCGAGGAGATCGTCACCGTCGACGGAGCGATTGAGCACACCTTCATCGAGGAACGAACCGTCCTCGAAGGTGCAGCGGGAGGCGAGATAGCCGGCGCCGGCGCTGCGACCTCGGGCTTGACTGGCAAGAGCACGGTCGATGACGCGGTTCTCTTTATCGGCCGGCTATCAGGAGGCGGGCTGGCCAGTTTCGAGGCAACCCGGTTGGCCACCGGATACCACAACGCCAACCGAATCGAGATTCACGGCGAGCGAGGTGCCCTTCGATTCGACTTTGAGCGAATGAACGAGCTCGGGTACTACGACGTGAGCGGCGATCCGTCGACCCAGGGCTGGACAACCATCGACGTCACCAGGGGAGGAGACGGGCACCCCTACGCCGATGCCTGGTGGCCGCCGAGCCATGGCCTCGGGTACGAGAACACATTTGTCAACCAGGCAGCCGACATGCTGCGTGTGATCGGCGGGGGAGAGTCGGTGGTGCCTCTGCCCGATTTCGCCGACGCACTCGAGACACAAAAAGTTCTCGCGGCCGCGTTGACCTCGGCGCGGGAGCACTCGCCAGTCGACATTGGAGACCTCTGAAGTCTCAGAGAGAGAGGAAGAGACGATGGCTGCACCATTCGAACCCGTATTCATGCCTGTGGGGGTCCTGACTGCCGCGCTTCAGGAGCTCACACCCAGGGAGAAGCGAGATCCGGATCCTGACCTCGCGGTCGAGGAATGGCTCGATTTCGCATCCGAACTGGGCGTCGATTGCATCGAGCTGTCGGCTGCGGTGCATCCCGATCTGGCCGATATCCCGCCGGAGGCGATGCTCGATCCGGTAGCCAACACCCTCGACCTCCGCCAGACTTTCGACGAGAGCCGGGCGCGACGGGTGCAGGCTGCGATCGACAGCTCAGGTGTGTGGCTGGCTGACCTCGCCTATTTCGACAACCTGCTCCACGACGACCCGGCGATCCGGCGGGACAAGCATGACTTCATGCTGAAAGTGATGGATGCCGCCGTGCTGCTCGGCGTGCCGGCAGTGGCCGGCTTCGTAGGCCGGGATCAGACCAGGTCGATGGACCAGAACCTGATCGAGTTCGAGGAGAGCTTCGTTCCACTCCTGAAAGCAGCCAAGGATCGCGGCCTGACCTATCGGGTGGAGCAGTGCCCAATGCCCGGATGGACCCCCAGCGACAACTACCACAACAACATCGGATACACCCCCGCGATGTGGATCGCCCTGCATCAGATCGCCGAGAAGCACGGCGTCGGCGACCAGTTCCGGATTCACTACGACCCGTCTCATTCCATTCTGATGGGTCAGGACACCCGTTCCATGTTTCAGTTCCTGGCCGATGAGGGCTACGGGTTCTTGATCGGCGGGCTGCATGTCAAGGGCCAGGTGATCGACAGCAGAGGCGTGGCGGCCTGGGGATATGGGGGCCAAACAGTTCAGAGAGGAGACTGGATCGACGGCGAGATCTCACCGAATCCTGCCGACTGGGGCAAGTCCTGGCTGATCCAAACGGTGCTCGCCGAGCACGAACTGCCTGGCACCGCCAAGCACGACCCTCTGGCCTATCTGCAGAATCGATCGGTCGACTGGCTGGACCATCAGTTGGCTCTGCGTGAGCTTCTCGAGGTCGACGTAGCCAATACCCCACTCATCGTGGAGCACGAATACCCGCCGGCCCGCGTGCAGGACAAGGCCGACCTCAAACCCATACTGGAAGGGTCGATCGCGTTCACCCGCTATATCGATCAGGCGGCCGCAGCCATGTATGCCCTGCAGAACGAGGTGCTAACGGCTCAGGACATCGCGGTCCAGGGTGTCGGCCGGGAGGCCTACCGGAGCTGATTGAGAGTTCTGGGCGGAGAGCCGACCCGCTTGACCGTGCGTGTGGCGCGGTGTGCACATGACCACTGGAGAGGTGGTTGAGTGCAGCTGACATGCTGAGAAAGACCCGCGTCGACCGGGAGCGGCTCGAGCGAGAGTTGCTCGCCCCCGAGGCCACCAGGGCTTCAGACTCGAAAGGCCGGGTCGAAAACGAGGAGCCCGACGAGTTCCGGACCGCGTTCGAGCGGGATCGGGACCGCATAGTCCACACCAAGGCATTCCGGCGGCTCAAGCACAAGACCCAGGTATTCCTCAATCCCGACGGGGACCACTTCGTCACCCGGATGACTCACACCATCCAGGTGAACCAGGTCGGCCGGGCCATGGCCCGCGCCCTCGGTCTCAACGAGGATCTCACCGAGGCGATCTGCCTCGGCCACGACGTCGGCCATTCGCCGTTCGGGCACACCGGCGAGGATGCGCTGAGCCCGATGATCGGAGGGACCTGGCTCCACTCGGAACACGGGGTGCGGACCCTCACTCTCATCGAGCCGCAGAACCTCACCACAGAGGTGCTCGACGGCATCAGGGCCCATTCGTGGCGGGTCGACCCGCCCCCTCTGACTGCGGAAGGGATGTTGTGCCGCTTCGCTGACCGGATCGCCTACCTGACCCATGATGTGGCAGATGCCCTGCGAGCCAACGTGATCGAGTACCACCAGATCCCCACCCGGGCGCTGACCACGCTGGGAGCGACCTCACGAGAATGGATCGGATCGCTCGCCACCTCGGTCATCGAAGCCAGCTCCGAGTCCGGCCAGGTGGAGATGGGCGCCCCTGAGCTCGAGGTGATGGGCGAGCTGCGGGAGTTCATGTTCGCCCGGGTCTATCTGACGCCCGAAAGCGAGATGCAGAAGCAGAAGGCGATAACGGTGATCCAGGACCTCGTTGGCTACTTCGCCGACCATCCCGCCGAAGTCCCCGATTCAGCGACCGTGCCCGACGCCGGCGAGCTGGACCGGGCGGTGGATTACGTGGCCGGCATGACCGATCGCTTCGCCCTTCACACCCACGATCGGCTATTCCGGCCGACCCTGCTCGACTGAGCGGATCCGCCGAGATCAGGCCCTCAGCGGGTCGCGGAGACGGAGGAAACGCCGCCGCCGTGTTGGCTTCGATTCATTGTTGGCCTTGTTAACCCGCCGGGCCGCACGAACCAATCTTGCATGCTCGGCCTCGCGGATCCGGTCCGCCATCACCGCATTGACATGGTCGTTTTGCAAGTAAGTCATCGTGTTTCCCTTCATCGATGCCTGTAGTGGCACATTGCGAAGGTACGACAAGACCTATCCGATGGAATCGGTGGGAGATACCTAGATGTTGGGCGCGGGGCTGCCTATATGGGCAGAACCGTCACCTATCGAGCAATCCGGCGTCACGCGCCATCGACGCGGCGTCGGACCGGCTGTTGGCGCCCAGCTTGCCGAGGATCGCAGAGACGTGGTGATCGACCGTTCGGTTCGAAACGAAGAGCCGGTCGGCGATCTCGGCATTGGTCATGCCGTCCGACAGATGGTGGAGCACCTCCAGCTGGCGAGCGGTCAGTCCGAAAGGATTGTCCCGCGTGGCCCTGGTGGGTCCCCTGGGGACACGGTTCACCCCCGCCTCGGCCAACTCTGAGCGCAAACGGGCAGCCACCGGAATGGCACCGAGATCATCGAAGATCCCCAGCGCCTCGATCCTGGCATCGGTGTCTCCGTGACTCAGGGCCAAAGCCCGGTCATAGGGGATACCGCGCTCCTCCCAGAATGCGGCGGCGCCCTCCCAGTCCCCCTCGCCAGCCAGGCGATATGGCTCAGGGGCGATATCTGGCATGTGCTCGAGCTCGCCGATCAAAAGGAGCCAGAAGGCGAGCTCTCCCGCCATCCAGGGAGAGTCGCGGTCGATGCAATCGGCCAAGATCTCCCGCATCTGGGGGAAGATCGCCTCATCGAGCTTGCCCCCGATCCAGACGTACTCGGCCAGTGAAATCGCTGCCGGTGTGGTTCGCTGGACCTCGTTGGCCTGGAGAGAACGTTCCCACCCATCCATCAGGTGGGTCTTGGCATCCGGCTCGCCCCGGCGGGCCTGAAGTCGACCAAGCAACGTGCTGGCAACGATGTTCGCCGTGCCGAGCTCGGCCAGGGTATCGAGCACGAAGCAGACCTTCGCTTCGGCTTCCGCCCAGTTCCCCTTCATCTCGTCTATCAGGGCCAACTCCCCGGTCACATACGCATCGAACGAAGCGATCTCTCGATCCAACGAGAGCTCGTGGGCCCGACCTGCCCACAACTCGGCGGTGGCGAGATCCCGGTGGTAGATCGCGCCCCAACTGATGTTCACCGCGGCCCGGATCTGGTCGTGGCTGGAATGGATGTCGGCAGACATGGCGTAGCTCTCCTCCAGCTCCTCGATGCCTTCCGGGTACCGCGGGATGGTCTTGGCTGTCCCGATGTTGTTGAGGGCGTGGGCCCGGGCCTGGCTGGGCTCCTCGCCGGCCACTGCCAGGGCCTTCTCCCCATACCAGAGCGTGCGCTTCTCGTCGCCGGCGAGCATCGCCAGCTGTGAGATCGCTGAGTAAGCCGTCGCCAGAGGAAGTCCACCGACCGACTCCAGGACCGAAGCCGCCTCGTTGGCCATCTCAGTGGCAAGCGAGCGACGATTCCGTACCCAAGCGATTCGGCTCCCAAGCAACAAGGAGTGTCCCAGCTTCTCCGGATCGTTCAATCGTCGCCGGAGGCCGATTCCGATCTCGATGATCTCCTCGGCCCATGCGATCTCGCTACCCAGGTATTCCTCAAAGGCCCAGAGGTCGTAGTGATCGGCGCACAGCTCGGGTTCCAGCCGGTCGAGGTGAGGCTCGAGTGCCCGCAGGTGAGCGACCGCCTCGTTGTGGCTCTCCATGGCCGCGGCGCGGCGGGCAGCAAGGGGGGCCAGACGCACCAGAGCATCGACATCACCACCCACCCGGGCGTGGTGAGCGGCCCGAGACACGTCGTAGCCGAGGTCCTCGACTGCTCGAAGCACCTCGAGGTTTATCTCCCGCCTCCTGATCTGGGGAAGATCCGTCTCCACAGAGCGGCGGGCCAGCTCGTGACGGAACGTGAGCGCGTCCTCGGTGAGCACGATCACCCCAGCCGCTTCAGCCTCACTGGCCGCCTCCTCCGAGGGCCCGAGGACGCGGTCCACCAGCTCCAGCTCTGCCCGGCCCGGCACCACCGAAACCAGATCGACCAGTGCCCGCGCAAGCGGAGAAAGTCGAGAGACTCTCCCCATCACGGCGTCGCGCACCGAGCCCGGGACTAACTCGTGCTCGGCGCCCAGGACCTCGGTCAGGAAGAACGGGTTACCCCCGGTCAGCTCCCACAACCCCTGAGTGATGCCTCCTGCCTCAGACGCCAGCTCGGACACGGCTTCCGGGGAGAGTGGTGTCAGGGTGATCCGTTCCAGCACCGAAGCGGCGATGTCGGCCAGAGCCACACGCAGAGGACGGTCTCCTGGCACCTGCCCATCTCGGTAGGTGAGGATCAGCAGGCCATGGCTCCGGGCGATTCGTCTCCCGAGGAATTTGATCAGATCGAGTGTGGCCTCGTCGGCCCAATGGATGTCCTCGATGACGACCACGGTGGGCCGCAGCGACCGGGACATGAGCTCGAGAACGACTGTGAACACTTCGTAGCGGTCCTGACCTCGCAGTGCCTCCCCCAATGCAGACTCGTCCAGGGCCATATCCCAGATGGGTCCCAGCGGCCGGGCAGTGAGAAGGTCGTCACAGCCACCCCACAGAACGAACGCATCCTCGAAATGGGAGTCGGTGAAGGCGCGGACCGCCGACGTCTTGCCGATGCCGGCCTCGCCGCGCACCAAGACCGCCCGTCCGTCGCCGCCCCTGGCGGTGGCGAGGAGCTTTTCCAAACGCTGGAGGATGTCGTCGCGCTCCAACAACTGCATAAGTCGAAGGATGGTACCGGGGGTGGCGTCTGGCTCCTATGGGGGACGACCCCTATCCTGCCGCCGTGCTCGCCCTCAACGACCTGCACAAGCACTACGACGACGTCGTCGCCCTCTCCGGGTGCTCTCTGCAGGTCGGCAAGGGAAAAATGCTCGGCTTTCTCGGCCCCAACGGGGCGGGCAAGACCACCGCCATGCGCACGATCTTTGGCCTGGTCACCCCCGACTCCGGTGAGGTGACATGGGAGGGCCGGCCGATAATGATCGAGCAAAAGCGTCGCTTTGGCTACATGCCCGAGCAGCGGGGCCTCTACCCGAAGATGAGGGCGCAGGAGCAACTGGCCTATCTCGGACGCCTTCGCGGAATGGAGGCCAAGGAAGCCTCGGCATCAGCCGATCTCTGGCTGGAGCGTCTCGGGCTGGCCGAGCGGAGAATGGACCGAGTCGAGGTGCTGTCGCATGGCAATCAGCAGCGGGTCCAACTGGCAGCGGCACTTGTTCATGACCCCGAGCTGTTGGTAATGGATGAGCCTTTCAGTGGCCTCGATCCGATCGCCACAGAGACCATGGCCGACATCCTCCGCGAAGAAGCGGAGCGAGGCAAGGCCGTGGTCTTCTCCTCGCATCAACTCGACCTGGTGGAGGACATCTGCGAGGAAGTCGCGATCATCAACGCCGGACAGATCGTGGTCGAGGGAGATGTGCGCGAACTGAAGGATGCGGCCCCAATCCGACATCTCGAGATCGAACTGGACGGTGAGGTCGGGGACCTGTTCGACACCCTCGATGGCGTGCGCCAGATCCGGTCATCCGATCACACGTATACCGCGGTCATCGACTCAGCCACCGACGTCCGGGCATTCCTCACCAGGGCTCAGGAGATGGGAAGGCTGCGCCACTTCGCGTACACGACACCCTCACTATCCGACCTCTTCCGCGAGGCGGTGCGATGAGCTCGTTTCGCACCGTCTGGCGGATAGCCATGCGGGAGATCCGCGAGCACGGGAGGTCGAAATCGTTCCTCATCACCACCACGGTGACCTTCCTGCTTGTGGCCGGCCTGGTCATCGTCCCCGGGCTGATCGGCGGGGGCACAGATGAGTTCACGGTGGGCACCGTGGGTGAGGGCAACGAGCAGATCGCGACTGCCGCCGAGCAACTCGGCAATGCCACCGACGAGCCGGATGCCGAACCTTCGGTGTCGATCGAGTTGCGGGAATTCGAAGATCGTGAATCGGCGGAATCTGCCATGGACGAAGGCGAGGTCGACGCCCTCCTGATCGACGGATCGGAGGTGGTCGTCGAGAGTGTTGGGGGGTTTGGCGAGTCGAGCCTGCTCAGCCTCCTCCAACAGGGGGCGGCCTCCGTCGAGCTCGAGGCCATCGTGGCCGAGGGCGGCCAGACCGCGGCGGACGTCATCGAGTTGATGACCTCGGATCCTTTGGAGACGACGACCCTCACCGGTCCCGAGGCAGGCGACGACACCCGAGGCGCGGTGGCCTACGCCGGGCTCCTCCTCCTCTATCTCGCCGTTCTGCTCTACGGCAACTGGATGCTTGCCGGCGTCACCGAGGAGAAGTCGAACCGTGTCGTCGAGGTGCTCCTGTCGAGCGTCAAGCCATGGCAGATTCTCGCCGGGAAGATCCTCGGGATCGGCTCCCTCGGCATCGTCCAATTCGCCGGGACCATCCTCGTGGCATTCCTCGCGGTCAATCTCACCGGCGCCGTCGAGTTGCCCAGTCTCGACGTCGGAGCGGTGGCCAACCTGATCCTCTGGTTCATCCTCGGCTTCCTTCTCTTTGCGGTGCTGTACGGGGCGGCGGGGTCTCTGGTGAGCCGAATGGAGGATGCCCAGAATGTGGCTTTCCCGATGTCGATGATTGCGGTCGCCGGGTTCTTTGTCTCGATCGCTGCCCTGGGCGATCCCGATGGCACGGTCGCCGTGGTCGGGACATTCATCCCTTTCACGGCACCGTTCGTGGTCCCGGTTAGGGCCGCTCTGGATGCCATCCCGGCCTGGCAGT
>JBEVJN010000055.1:0-11220 GCA_040510135.1 Acidimicrobiia bacterium
ACGAGCAGGGCATACTCAACCATCGAGGCGCCCTTCTCTTCGGCCATCCAGCTCGTCAATTTGGTCCACAGAGCAAACATGGAACCCCTCCTTGGGTTGTTGCCTTGGCTTGCAATCGGGCAAAGTAGCCCTACCTGCCCCCGGGACAATGGGTCCCGGGAACTATCAATCACGACCCCGCGTCCACCAGATTCGAACTGATGTCGGAGTATGTGCTGCTGAGCTCATCTCCGAAGTAGGCCACGGCGGCAAGGGCCGCTATGGCTATGAGGACGACGAGAAGCGAGTACTCAACTAGAGAAGCACCCTTCTCGTTGCTGAGAAACCTCATCAACCTGGCGTACATTTCTACTCCCTTGCTCACCCGCATCACAGTAGGGGCAAAGCCGGAAAACACTCATGGGCCTCAAGGCCCATATGCCATTTGGCCCGCTTCTCGTCGGTCAGCTCGGCCTGGCGATGCCCAGACGTATCGCCTCGATGGCGGCCTGGGTGCGATCGCTGACGGCGAGTTTCTGAAAGATGGAGGCGAGATGATTCTTGACCGTTTTCTGGGAGATGTAGAGACGCTCGGCCAACTCGTCGGTGGCGGATACTCCGACCGCCAGGAGTTGCAGGATCTCCTTCTCCCTTTCCGTGAGCGAAGCCGCCCCAGGGTCGAGACGGGCCTGCCCGTAGTGCTCCAAGAGCTCGTCACGCGCCGTGTCGTCGAGTGAGATGAGGTCTTGGCCGTCGGCTACCGCCCTGATCGCGGCGGCGAGGGTCGCCAACGGGACTCCCTTGGAGAAGAAACCCCTGGCGCCTGCCTTCTGGGCGCGCTCTTTCTGTTCGTCCGAAGCGTGCATCGAGACGACGATCGAGTTGGTGCGTCTCCCCAACTCGGAAATGGTGTCGATACCGTCGCCACCTGGCATCTCGATATCCACGATCGACACTTCGGCAGGCTGGCTCATCAAGGCTTCCTCCAATGCCGGCCCGGACTCCACCACCCCGACCACCCGAGTATCGGGAAGGATGTTGAGGGCTTGGCTGAGCCCCTCTGCGAACAGTTGGTGGTCGTCGGCGATCATCACTCGAATCATCGGTTGCCCCATTCCACAGTCACGGTCGTTCCTCCTCCAGGAGTTGGCTGAAAGCTGATCTTGGCCCCAATCTTGTCGGCTCGTTCCCGCATGCCCGTGAGGCCGAAATGGCCATCGGGCTCGTAGGTCGGGTCGAATCCGGTGCCGTCGTCGATGACCGAGCAGATCCCGAACGAACGGTCGATTCTGCCCGACACCAATATCTGTGACCCGCCAGAGTGATTGTGGGCATTTCGGGTGGCCTCGGTGATTATGGAGGTCAGATCCGCGATCACTGCGGGCCGAGGGGGTCGCCTCTCCTCCAGGTCCACGACGACCTGGGGCGTTCCGTCCAAGCCTGACGTCGACTGGAGCAGCCGCGCGGTCAGTGTCGGGCCGGGGGCGGTGCGCAGATCGGCAACAGAGGCCCGCACGTCTTCGACCAGTTTGGTGACATTCGTGCGCAAGACCTTGAGATCGGCAGACAGCTCGGCGTGCTCAGCCTGCTGCATCGCCGCCATATCGAGGGCCAGTCCCAGCGAGGCCAGCGAAGGCCCGATGTCGTCGTGCATCTCCCTGGCGAGACGGATCCGCTCTTCGGCGACCGCCGAGCCGACGATGCTCTGCAGCAGCTGGAGGTTGGCGAAGGCAATGCTCACCGGTTGGACGAACGCCTCGATATCGATGAGATCAGGTCTCGACAACGATTGTGGTGTGAGAAGCTCCAGGCTTCCCACCGAGGCGTCAGCTGTCGACAGCGGAACCTGATAGGGGTGTGGGTCCTGGGGGGGAACGCCCCGGGAAGCAAGGACGACGGGACCTTCCTCGTCCTCCAGAACGAGACGCCCGGACGAGCCCGGGATTCGGGCGAGGATCGCCTCCAGGGTATCGGCCGCCACCTCGACGGCGTTGAGCCGTCCGGCCGATATGTCTTCGGATAGCCGGATGAGGACGCCGTGGATTTCCACGAGATTCTCGAGCTTCTGTGTCGCCGATTCCGTTGCTTCGGCCAGTTCGCCGGCCTGACGATGCGCATCCTCGAGGAGGCGGCGGATCACTGTCACCAGTAGGACAAAAGCGACGTAGAGGCCAATGGCGGGCAATGCGGCGCTGATGGTTGCGTCGGAATCATCTTGTGAGATGGTCACGAGAATCAGGAGCGCCACGGAGAGGAATCCGGTCATCAACCCGGTGCGAAGCCCGCCATAGATCGTTGCAAGGATCGGTGGTCCCATCGACAGCAAGATGTAGGGGCTGCTGGGTCCGCCGGTGAGTGTGATGGCGGTGATGGTGAGGAACGCCCCGATCAGAGTGATCGCCTCGGCGCCAAAGCGCAGGCGATACCAGCTCTCAGGGATCGCCGCTGTCCCGAGGACGTAAATCGTGCCCAGGGCCATGGCCAGGAGCGAGTTGCCGTCCGGAGCTCCGCCCTCGAGGATCAGATCGGACACCACGGCGTATATCAGAACGACGAATTGCCCGATGGTGACACTCCGATGAAGTCGGAATTCCCATGGGGCCGGGACGGAGACCGTCATTGGAGCAAGGCTACCGTCGGAGGTCATGAGTTCCTCGGACGGGCGCTGGCTGATCACCGGCGGTATCGGCTCCGGCAAGAGCGAGGTTCGCCGCCTACTGGCGGAGAGGGGCATTCACACCATCGACGCGGACGCCGTCGGTCATGCGGTTCTGGCCGACGAAGGCTTGGCCCCGGTCGCCGAGCGGTGGCCGAGCGTCGTCCTCAAAGGCCAGATAGACCGCAAGACGCTGGCTCAGATCGTTTTCGCCGACCCGGGCCAGCTCAGGACGCTGGAAGAGATCACTCATCCCATGATCTTCGGTCGTATCGAGGCGGCTTTGGAGGGGTTTTCCGGCATCGCAGTCGTCGAAATGCCGATAGTGGCACCAACGATCGGTTGGCCGATGATCGTGGTGGATGCCGACGACGAGATCCGAGTGCGGCGGGCCGTGCAGCGGGGGATGGATGAAGCAGATGTCCGCCGTCGAATGGCATCTCAACCGGGCAGGGCGGAGTGGCTCGCCGCCGCCGAGCTCGTGGTGCCCAATCATGGCGATGTTCGTCAGTTGGAGGCGACCGTCGCTCTGCTCGGTGACTACCTCGAAGGCGGATAGCGGACGGATCTTGTCCCTGGCCACCGGTACCCTCCGACCGTGCCCGAGTTCAAGGCCGTTTCCGACTTCGCCCCCGCCGGTGATCAGCCAGAGGCGATCGCGGCGTTGGCTGAGGGGATAGACAGAGGCGACCGCTATCAGACCCTTCTCGGGATCACCGGGTCCGGGAAATCGGCAACGATCGCCTGGACCATCGAGCAGGTGCAACGACCGACGCTCGTCCTGGCGCCCAACAAGGCGCTGGCTGCCCAGCTCGCCAACGAGTTCCGTCAGTTCTTCCCTCAGAACCGGGTGGAGTACTTCGTCTCCTATTACGACTATTACCAGCCCGAGGCATACATGCCGCAGACCGATACCTACATCGAGAAAGACGCGACGATCAACGATGAGATCGATCGTCTCCGTCACTCGGCGACGGCTGGTCTCCTGGTCCGGGATGACGTGATCATCGTCGCCTCCGTGTCCGCGATCTATGGATTGGGCTCGCCAGAGCAGTACATGGGTCAGCTTCTTCGACTGGTGCAGGGAGTGGAGTATCCGATGAAGGATGCGATCCAGCGTCTGGTCGACATCCAGTACGAGCGCAACGAGGTCAACCTGATCCGCGGCAAGTTCCGCGTCAAGGGCGACACCCTGGAGGTGTTCCCCTCCTATGAGGAGACCATCGTCCGGGTCCAATTCTGGGGCGACGAGGTGGAGCGCATCATCAGGCTGAATCCGGTGACCGGGGAGGTGGTCGAGGAGCTCTCAGAGCTGTTCGTGTTCCCCGCAACCCACTATGTGACCGAACGAGAACGGATGCTGAAAGCGATCACGTCGATCGAAGAGGAATTGAAGGATCGTCTCGGGGAGCTGGAGGGCAACGGCAAGATGCTCGAGGCCCAGCGTCTCCGCATGCGCACCAATTACGACCTCGAAATGATGCGCGAGGTCGGGTTCTGCTCGGGGATCGAGAACTACTCACGCCATCTCGACGGCCGGGCGCCGGGCGAGGCGCCCTACACCCTCCTCGACTACTTCCCCAAGAACTACTTGACCATCATCGACGAGTCACACGTGACCGTCCCCCAGATTGGTGGCCAGTACGAGGGTGATCATTCCCGAAAGGAGGTCCTGGTCGAGCACGGCTTCCGGCTCCCTTCGGCCAAGGACAATCGCCCACTCCGCTTCGACGAGTGGTTGGAGAAGGCAAATCAGGTCGTCTTCCTCTCCGCCACACCGTCGGATTTCGAGATATCTCGCTCTACCCAGGTGGTCGAGCAAATCATCCGGCCTACCGGTCTCATCGACCCCGAGGTGATGATCCGACCCACCAAGGGCCAGATCGACGACCTGCTCCACGAGATCCGGGAACGCGCCCTCCGTGAGCAGAGGGTGTTGGTGACCACCCTGACCAAGAAGATGGCTGAGGATCTGACCGACTATCTCCTGGAGATGGGGGTGAGAGCCCGGTACATGCACTCCGAGATCGACACGCTGGAACGAGTCCAGATCATGCGCGAATTGCGCCTGGGCGATTTCGATGTCCTCGTTGGCATCAACCTCCTCCGCGAAGGGCTGGACCTTCCCGAAGTGTCGCTCGTGGCGATCCTCGACGCCGACAAGGAGGGCTTCCTCCGTTCGGAGACCTCCCTGATCCAGATCATCGGACGCGCGGCTCGAAATGTCGACGGTCAGGTGGTCATGTATGCCGACAACGTGACCGAGTCCATGAAACGGGCGATCAACGAGACCAACAGGCGGCGGCGGGCCCAGTCGGAGTGGAACGAGGCTCATGGCATCGACCCGCAAACAGTGAGAAAACGTGTGTCTGACATCCTGGAATTGGTCCAGTCCGAGGCTCCGAAGGGCGACAGAAGGAGACGTGAGGTCGAGCCCCGGAAACCGATCGACCTCGAGGGGGACGATCTGACCAGACTCATCATGAGTCTGGAAGACGAGATGCATGAGGCTGCCAAGGAACTCCGATTCGAATACGCCGCTCGACTCCGCGACGAAGTCAATGAGCTACGTCGTGAGCTACGTGAGGTCGCCGAGGCCGGCTGACTCGCTCAGCGGCTGAGTTGCTGCCGCCGCACACCTCCTGCCCTAGCCAAATCATGCTCATCTATGGACCGTTATCGATGAACTTGGAGAACCGCGGCGGGCCATGAATTGGCGTGACAGTCTGCGTCAGCGTTCGCCTTCAGTCGCTCGATATTCGAGGCGATAGTCACGATATATGTCTGTGAGAAGGTGGCCCGCCCTCGACGGGTTGAGGGGATTCGCAATTCTGTTCGTCCTGGCCGCGCATTCCAACATCGTTCACGTTTACGTGGCGGGGCAGGTGGGGGTCACCCTGTTCTTTGTCCTTTCTGGCTTTCTCATAACGTATCTGCTTCTGGATGAGGTGGACGAGACCGGGGGAGTCGACTTAAAGGCGTTCTATGGGAGACGCGCGCTCCGACTTCTTCCCGCCCTTCTGGTGTATCTGGTGGGCGTCGCCATCCTCGTGTCCGTACTTGGTTTGGGGCTCCCGGTTTGGGACATGACCTGGCCACCAGCTTTGTACGTGGCCAACTACGTCCAGATCTTCGGTCAGGACCTCTACGCCCATCGGCATCTCTGGAGCCTGGCTGTGGAGGAGCATTTCTATCTGGTGTGGCCCGTCCTGGTTTGGCTTGGCGCAACGAGGCGATTGAAGATCCTGGGGCTGGTGCTGGTGGGTCTCGTGGCATGGCGACTCGGAATCGGTGTCATCGATGCAGTCTGGGCGTATCACTCGACGGACACCAACGCTTATGCCCTGGGAATCGGCTGCCTTCTCGCGGCGGCTTATCAACGCGGTTGGCGCATACGACTCCACCGTCGCACCGCCGAGGCTGGCGTGTTTGTTCTCTTGTTTCTTTGTCTGGTTCCGGTGAGGGACCTCGGGCATCTCTACGAGGTCGGCGTCTGGCTTTCGCCTCTTGCAGCGTTGGTTTCCGCGCTTTGTATCTACGCCGCAGTCGAGTTACGCCCTGCCTTTCTGGAGGCGCGCGGGCTCCGCTGGTTCGGTGGAATCTCGTATGCGCTCTATCTCTGGCACGCCCCACTGCTTCAGATACCCACGCTGGCCGCTTCGCCTCTCACACGGCTCACCGCCTTAGGTTTGGCGATCGGCATCGCCTGGCTGTCGTGGACCTGGATAGAGAGCCCGATCCTCAAGAGCAGGTGGAGGCAGCGATTCCTACCGGGCAGCCGTCGGGCCGACACCGTGAATTCGAATATCCAGGCGTGAGCCGGGCCTGTCGAGTGAAGTGGTCGTTGCATGTATAGAGGTATGCGGATCCTGGCGATGGCGCCGGTTCTCGACGAGAGGGTGAAGATCGTCGAAGTGATCAGACGAGTACCTCGTGAGGTCGTCGACGAGGTCCTGATCGTCGACGATGGCTCCACCGATGGTTCCCAGGATGTCGCCCGCACCGCCGGGGCGACGGTGATCGAGCTCGGCCGGACTCTCGGTGTCGGCGCTGCAATCCGGACCGGATATCAGTATGCAATCGACAATGGATACGACATTGCGGTCGTGATGGCTGGGAACAACAAGGACTCACCAGAGGAGATACCTCTCCTGCTGACACCTATCGCAGACGGCGGGGCCGACCTGGTCCAGGGCTCGCGTTGGCTCTCCGAGTCGAGCGACTATGGCGAGATGCCGCTCTACCGGAAGCTGGCGACACGTCTTCATCCCTTCATTTTTCGGCTCATCTCCAGTGCCGACCTGACCGATACCACCAATGGGTTCCGGGCGGCCCGAATATCGATGCTGAGGGATCCCCAGCTCGCCCTCGATCAGCCATGGCTGGACGAATACGAGTTGGAGGTATATCTCCTCTACAAAGCGGCCAAACTCGGCTACATGGTGACCGAAGTTGGAGTCACCAAGCGATACCCGCCGAAAGAGCTTGGGCAAACCAAGATGAAGCCGATAGTTGGCTGGTGGTCGATTCTGCGGCCCCTCTTCCTGCTCGGGCTCGGAATCAAGAAATGAAGACTTGGAGCGTGAACCGAAAATGATGATCGGCGTCGCCGTGGTGGGCGCGGGCCATTGGGGCCCTCATCTGATCAGGAACTTCAACGATCACCTGTCCAGCCACACTCTGTGGGTGGTCGATCAGGCAGAGACACGACGCAAGGCAATCGATGAGCGCTTTCCGTCTGTGTCCGTCACCGCGGATATCGATGACGCCCTATCCGACGATCGGGTCGATGCGGTTGTGATCGCCACACCGACTTCGACCCACAGCGGGCTGGTGAAGCGTGCCCTCGAGGCCAACAAGCACGTGCTTGTCGAGAAGCCGATCACGAATTCTCTCGAGGATGCAGCTGAGCTTTGCCGGCTGGCGGAGGCTTCCGACCGAGTGCTGATGGTCGGACACGTTTTCTTGTTCAACCCGGCGATTCGGGCAGCCAAGAACTACATCGACAAGGGAGAGCTCGGCCAGCTCAAATACCTGTCGATGACCCGGACCAACCTCGGTCCGGTGCGTACCGATGTCAACGCGGCCTGGGACCTCGCCAGTCATGACATCTCGATCGCCAACTACTGGCTCGATGACACGCCCGACTCCGTATCGGCTTCCGGCGGAAGCTGGCTCAACCCGGGTGTGCACGACGTCGTCTTCGCCACACTCAGATATCCGAACGACATCATCGTGCACATCGAGGCGTCCTGGCTCAATCCCCGGAAGCGCCGTCTGATCTCCGTCATCGGCGCCGAGCGGATGCTCACCGTGGACGACATGGATCTCAACGAGCCTCTCCGCCTCTATGACAAGGGTGTGGTCGGAGCCGCGTCCGAAGTCACTGATACCTTTGCCGGATTCAGGTCACAGATCCGGGAGGGCGAGGTGCTCATCCCTCACGTGACCACCGGGGAGCCGTTGCGTGCCGAGTGCGACGCCTTCCTCTCCCGCATCCGCGGGGAGGAGGGCACCTTGTCGAACGGCCGGGCCGGCGCAGATGTAGTGGCTGTCCTGGAGGCGATGGACCGCTCCATGGCCAACGAGGGCGCCCAGCAGGAAGTGGAGAAAATCAAATGAATGTCCCCCTTGTCGACCTGAAATGGCAACACGCCGAAATCGTGGACGAAGTCACCTCAGGCCTCGAAGCTGTGATGGCCAACACTGCCTTCATCCAAGGGCCGCAGGTTGCCGAGTTCGAGCAGGCTTTCGCCGCATTCTGTGATGTGAGTAACTGTGTTGGCGTTGCCAGCGGTACGGATGCACTCGAGATGGCAGTTCGAGGTCTTGGCCTCGGAGCGGGCGACGAGGTGATCGTGCCCGCCAATAGCTTCATTGCCAGCACCCTCGGAGTGATCCGAGCCGGTGTGCAGGTGAAGCTGGTCGATTGCGATCCGGACACGTATCTGATCGACGTCGATGCCGTGGATAGGGCGATGAGCCCAACTGTGAAGGCGATAATGCCCGTCCACCTCTTCGGCCAGACCGCCCCCGTTGAAGAGCTGTCGGCGATAGCTGGCGACGTAGCGATCATCGAAGATGCCGCCCAATCCCAGGGCGCGCGTCGCAACGGGAAGCCCGCAGGGTCGCTTGGGTACGTCGCGGCCACCAGCTTCTACCCGGGGAAGAACATCGGCGCCTACGGAGATGCCGGAGGAGTGTTGACCGATGACGACGAGCTCGCGCAGCAGGTTCGTAATCTGGGGAACTGGGGATCACCGCAGAAGTACCACCATCCGGTCATCGGCTTCAACTCACGGTTGGACACGATCCAAGCGGTAGTCCTCAGCGCCAAGCTCGCCCGGCTCGCAGATTGGAACAAGCTGCGGCAGGAGGCCGCCGATCGGTACACCGAGTTGCTGCAGGCCCGAGGCAAGGTCCTGCCTCCTGTCGTCTTGACCGGCAACGAGCACATTTGGCATCTCTATGTCGTTCGGGTGCCAGAACGGGATCGAGTGCTCTCGTTGCTGCATGAGAATGGCATCGGGGCCGGTGTCCACTATCCGATTCCGATGCATCAGCAAGGTGCCCTCTCCTTCATGGGCCACCAGGAAGGAGACTTCCCTGCCACCGAAGCGGCCGCCCGCGAGATGCTGTCGCTGCCGATGTTCCCGGGCATCACCGCCGAGCAGCAGGACCACGTGGTGGACTCGCTGAATCGTGCTCTCGACCGGGTCTCGGGATAGGACATGTCTAACGAGATTTTCGTGCACCCGTCCGCTCTGGTGGAGACCTCTGAGATCGGTGACGGGACCAGGGTCTGGGCGTTCGCCCACGTCATGGAAGGGGCCGTCGTCGGCGCAGACTGCAAGATCGGCGATCACTCGTTCATCGAGAGTGGAGCCGTTCTGGGTGATCGCGTCGTCGTCAAGAACAACTCACTCATCTGGCACGGGGTGATCATCGGCGACGACGTGTTCGTGGGTCCGAACACTGTTTTCACCAACGTCGTCGCTCCTCGCGCCCGGTATCAGACCTATGCGGAGGACTGGCAGAAGACCGAAGTGGCCGACCGGGTCACCATCGGGGCCAACAGCACCATCGTCAGCGGGATTCGTCTCGGGTACAACAGCATGATCGGCGCTGGATCGGTGGTCACCAAGGACGTCCCCGACCATGCCCTCGTATTCGGTAATCCTGCCCGACCGGAGGGTTGGGTTTGCGACTGCGGGCACAAACTCGGGGAAGACCTCGAATGCCCGGCGTGCGCAAGGTCCTATCGCGAGTCGCCATCAGGGTTGGTGGAAAAGGCATGAGCGCGGCGACACAGACACGCGCTCACAGGATGAAACGCATCATTCCGATCGTGGTGGGGCTGATCAGCATCGCGGTCGGCGTGTACGTGTCGATGCCGCTTCTCGCAGGCAACGACTGGAATCCGAGCGTTCTCATCAAATTTCCCGAAGCTCGCCCGGAGCAACTCGCTTATGGGAACGACATGCTGGGCGAGGTGGTCCCGGCCGGCGGAGACGGGCATGACGGCAAGTACTACTTCATGCAGGCTATGGACCCGTTCTACGTGCACCCAGACGACCATGCCATCCTGCTCGACCGCCCCTCCTACCGGGCTCAGCGAATGGTGTACCCGACCGTTGCCGGCGGCTTTGGGCTACTGCCCCCCGAGGCCACCGCGTGGAGCCTATGGGGAGTCAACATGATCGCCCTAGCCATTGGCGGGTGGCTGACCGCTCTGCTCGCGATCGAGCTCGGCCTAAGCCCGTGGTTCGGGCTGGCATTCGTCTTCAATCCGGGGATCCTGGTTTCCAGCCTCATCGACACGGCTGAAGTCTTTGCGATGGTCTTCTTCATCGCAAGCGCTTTGGCGCTCATGCGCCGACGATATCTGGCCGGAGCCGTGTTGCTCTCATTGGCCGCTCTGTCGCGGGAGACAATGATCCTGGCCGCGATTGGTGCGATCATCTACATCTGGAGAACGGAACGGAAGGTGCGATGGGTCCTGGGCTTGCCATTCGTGACGAGTGCGGCCTGGTGGCTCTTTCTGCGGGCGCAGATCGGCTATCTAGACGGCGGTGTGCAGGATGTCGCGGCGGTCGGCGTCCCGTTCAAGGGCTTTTACGACGCAGCGCAACTCTGGTTATCGAGGCCCGACCGCACAGTCGACATGATGTTCGGAGTGATCCTCCTCGTGGTGTCACTGCTCATCGTGAAGCACGCGTGGCAACGACCGTCACTGCTGGGCTACATGACTGCGGGCTTCGCGTTGGTCGCCGTTTCCATGGTCGGCGATGTCTGGAAGTTCTATTTTGATGCATCCCGAGCATTGGCTCCAGTCATCACGGTCTACATTCTGATCGTCCCGGCTGGAATCAAGCAGATGGCGCGCCAGACTCAGGAAAGCCCAGACCTGCGGGCTCAACCCACGGGGGCGAATCTCTGATCCGACAGGTGAAACGAACAGGTGTTCGCCGTCGATCTGGATTACACTGTCGTAACTCAGGCGACCACCAGGCGGAGCGTGTCCACCGACTCGATTCTCATCAGGGGCGCCCGTGAGCACAACCTGAAGAACCTCACGGTCGAGC
>JBEVJN010000056.1:0-10727 GCA_040510135.1 Acidimicrobiia bacterium
GGTTGCTCGGGTGCCGTGGCAACGGTTGTGTCCCCATCGGGCGGTGTCGTTGACGTCGCCCCTCCAGATCCACAAGCGGCCAATACGGTCGCCGACAGAATCATCCCCGAAAGCTTCAAACGCAGCCGGTTGCCCATGTGCCACCCCTCAGATCTCGTCAACCCTATCGGTGGTGGTTGAATCGCGATAGGGGGGAACAACCTCACGTGGTGTCGAAGCCAAGATCGGGCATTGCGCCCGCCTGATCCGGCTTCACGAAACGTGTGGCGAGGAGTCGAGTCGAGGAGGCCCCACGGTTGCAGCCGCCGCCAACGCTGTGATCGCATGGTCCGGATCGTCGTTATCGACTTCGATCACGGTCGGTCCCTTGCCGGCCAGCTGTTCCAATACCGAGTCGAGCAGCGCACGGTCGGTGCGGGCATCGACCAGGAGAACTGTGCGTTCGAGTACCCCCCGCTGGGACAGCAGCTCGATCTCGAGGATGCAACCCTCGTTCTTGGGCCCGAAGGCGCGGAGATCCATCACCACGGCCTCGGTCTGCTCGAGCAGTCGGGTCACCGTCAGCCGCCAGGTGTCGTCGAAACAGAAAAACTCGTCGATGCGATACCTCGCATCCGGGTCGCGGCGGGCGGTCAATGAGCCGAGTCGGTCCGCGAGGGCCGCCGGCTGGTCGATGAAGAGTCGGCGGAGCTTGCCGCGCAGGAAGGTGAGGAACTCATCGGGCTCCACATTGGCGATTGCCAGATCCGGACCGCCGATCATCCGAACCGGGCCTAAGTAACGCCAACCGGCGTTGATCCGATCTAGCAATCGCTGACTCTTCGGGTCCGGTGAGAAAACCCTCAACATAAGCAGCGCCGGGGCCTGCTGCCGACTCCGGTGGACAACGCGGTACAAGACCATCGCGATAGCACCCGTGGCGACGAAGATTGCCATCCCCACACCGAATGCGCCTCCGTCCGAGGAGCTGACCCCGACTGAGAAATCGATGGCGAAGACCAGGAAGACCGTTCCGAGGAGGAGCATCTGGTCCGAGAAGCCGTGGCGCCCGTACCACCTGGCAAGCCACAGCGTGACCAGGGTGCCGAGGACGACGGCGCCGACCAATCCGACCAACTGGAGGGCCCAGAACATGACGTTGCCGTTGGTGATCCCGATGGCGAAGAAGAATTCGACCCAGGCATCGAGCAGCCCGTCGGAACCGACGATCGCAATGGCAAAGGCCTGCGAGCCGACGATAGCGACCATCATCGCCCCCAGCACCAACGTGCCCACACCGCGCAGAGGCCGGCTGAGGAAGGCGATGACCGCCGCCGTCGGAATGAGGCTCCATACCCAGAGCCGAGCGGGGTCGATGAAGCGCGCACCAGAGATCAGACCCGCCGCCCATAAAGCAACGAAATACACGGTGAGGGAGCCCCACAGCCAACGCTTGCTTCCGCCAGTGACGATCCAGATGCCAATCACGGCGGGCCAGGTTTGGTAGGCGCCGAAGAAAGAAACCCGGTAGACGGAGAAGTCGATGTCGTTCCAGGCAAGGAACAGCGTCGAGAAAGCGAAGCCGAAGAGAAGCCCTACGATGACGACCAGCATCACATTGCGACGAATCCCCGCCGAGATCTCTTCCGGCGCGACCGGGTGAGCAGTGAGGCTGCGACCCGGCTCCGATTCAGCGGCAGAGGGCGGACCAGGATCCGGCTGAACTTCTCCCCGCTGATTCATGAGCCGGAGGATCGAGCGCCGATAGCGGCGGAGGAGCAGCCAAGTGACGGGCAGTGCAAGGACCGCGGCGAACACGGCAGTGAAGTAGGTCAGTCCGCCCAGGAACTCGGTATCGCTCATATCCCCCTTGGCACCAAAGGCGGCCAACGAAAGGGTACGCCGAAGCCCCACCATCCTCGTGAATCGCACTCATGGTGGGCCGGAGACCTGGCTGAGCAGAGGGATGACATCAGGACTTGTCGAGGCGGATGCCCATCACGACATCGTCGGTGTCGTCGAGGTGCTCGAACCCCAGGTGCTCGTAGAAGCCAACGGCGCGTCGATTGCGGGCATCGACGCCGAGATGGACGCCGGGCACTGACCGGGCACGGAGCTCGTCGAGAAGGCGGCCCATCATCGCCCTGCCCACCCCCTGTCCCTGAAGCACCGGGAGCAGGTCGACGTGGAGATGTGCGGGGTACCGCGAGACAACCTCATCGGGTGGGCTCTCGGGGTCATGGATCAGGGCGATGATCTCTGCGTCGTCCGTCGAAGGATCTTCCCCGATGGGCAGTGGATGCCGTTCCCGGAGCGGCGGCCACCATTCCGCCTCACATTCGGCCTCGAATCGCCGGGTGTCGACCGCGGCCAGGGCATATCCCGATGGAACTCCACTCTCGACAGCGGTGAACCCGATTCCGCTCGGCATCATCACGTACGGCCCGACATAGACCTCGCCGAGGAGCCGCGTGTCTGCGAATCGGTCGGACGCATCCTCGCCGGCGTCACCGGTCCGGAGGCAGACCTGATAGAGGGCATCGAGATCGCCTAACTCGACAGGTCGCATCAGCATGGTCTAACCGACTATTGCAGCCACCGTCGCCAGTGGCTTGGTGCTGCCGCTAGCCCCCAGACCAAGCTCGATCAACCATGGAGGGCACGGATGGCGCGGTTGGCGTAGCTGACCCTCCCGGCGAGAGTCCGTGCCACGAAAACGTGGAACCTGGCCGCTGCTTCCGGGTCGGTGCGGCACAACTCATCGAATGACTCAGGAGTGAGATGGAGGACATCGCATTCGGTCTCCGTGACGGCGGTCGCGGTGCACGGCTCGTCTCGATACAGGCTGATCTCACCCAGGACCGTCCCTCCGAGGAGGGTTCGGATACGAACCCCCTGGCCATCGGCCCCCTCGAGCAACACCGTCACCCGACCGGACAAGATCAAGAAGATGCCCGGAGTGGGATCTCCCTGCCGCATCAGCTGCTGACCGGCGGGAATGTTGCGTGCCACCAAATAGGGGGCGAGCTCATCGGTGAGGCCACGCGGCAGCGATGGCTCCCGGTCACGCCCGGCGCCCGCAAGGGCGAGGAGACGATCCTCGCACCACGCCATTCCATGATCGAGGTCGGGCTCGTCCCTGACCACCTCGTCGTAGTCGGCGATGAGGTCCGCAAACTGCGCTCGTTGGGCCGGGCTCAGCCCGGTGAGAAGCAGGACCAACCCTTGATCCCCCGCGAGCAGGGCCACCCTCTCGAAGAGCACCACCGCCGAGGAGTCGACACCGGTGACCAGCCGAAAGTCGAAGATGACGAATCGCAAGGACTCCGAGCGCTCCAGGTGGGATCGGACGTGTCCAATGATCCGGCTCGCGGTGCCGAAAAAGACAAAGCCCTGTAGCTCCAGTATCAGGACCGAATCGCCGGCCTCGTGGAGGTACTCGGCTTCGATGCTGGAACGTTCGATGTTGCTCTGGTGCTCTTTGGCGGTCAGAGAATGTTTGACGACATCGATTCGGCTGTAGCGGACGACGAACAAAGCAATCGCTGCCACCAGCCCGGCCGCGACACCCGGGAGAAAACCGACGGCCGCGATGATGACCACGATCCCCCACACCAGGGCGTAGTCGGGTCTCGTCATCCGTCGGCGGGAGGTCCACAACCATTCGATCAAGAAGTCGGTGCCCACGAACAGCAGCAGCCCACCCACGACGAACTGGGGCAGGAACTCCAGGATCGAGCTACCCACCGTCACCACGCCGAGAATGCAAAGCGCGGCTACGACGGCGGGGCCGCGTCTCCGGCCCACCAGCCGCTGAGTGATCAAAGTGTCGGCCAGATAGAAATACCCCGGCGGACCACCCACCACGCCGCCAGCCATGTTCGCCCAACCCGTCGCCCGCAATTCCGCGTTCATGTCGATGTCCAGCTTGGTCTCGACTTCGAGAGCGCTGATGTAGAGGAGAAGGGTTATCGGAACTATGAGAAGAATCGTGGCGAGACTGGCTGCCTCGCCTCCGATGGCGCTCCAGTCGGCGCCGGCGAGGGCGTCGAGGGCCGGTCCCGGCCATAGACCGCCCTCCGGGAATGGGCCGAGCAGCCAACCCCGCTCCAGTGATTCGGCCTTGTCCACTCCGAAGATCTGTGTGACCGCGTGAAAGCCGATGATGCCACCGGCCAGGAACACCAGATAGACCCACGAGGGCCAGCGCCGACGCGAGGCGACTGAGAACAGGGCGGCCAGGAGGACACCCGGCCAAAACAGACCGAGCGCGTCCCCGTTCGTCAGATCGCCGACCGACTGGACGCCCAGGATCCCCATCGCGCCGACCAAGATCAGGTAGCCCGTGCCGGCGAGAAGACCGCCGATGACTGGAAAGGGCACGAATCTGGCGATCTCACCTAGACCGAAATACCCCATCAACAGGAACACGAGACCGGTGGCCACCGAGGTCACCACCATCATGGCCAGCACCGTGTCGACCGCGTCAGGACGTGGGATCGAGGCCGCAATCGAAGCAGCGCTGAGACCGAGGATCGCGGCACTGGCGTCCTGAACACCTGCATACATCCCCGAGAAGCTGCTGCCAATGGCGAGCACCATCGCCACGACCGCGGAGGCCGCCAACCCCAACCCGATGCCGATCGGAAGTGCTTCGTCGAGCGGTCCGTCGAAGATCAGTGTCATCAACGCGATGCAGAGCAGTGAGTTGACCACTGCCAGCACAAGTCCTGTGGCCAACGTTGCCGGGAGCCGACCGAGGGTGAAATCGCCCAAGAGGCCGTCCCAGCGGCCATCTGCATCTTGGCGATCTCCCGGCATCGTCCGAGTATGACATTGCAGGTCGGTGGCAACAGTGCCCGACACAAGCCTCCCGCTTCTATCGAATCGATGGCATCGTGTGGAGATGAAGGCGCTAGCTGTCATCATCGCGCTGGCCGTGCTGGTGCTGGGGGCGATCTGGCTGTTCCAGCGCAGCCTCATCTATTTCCCCATCGACTCGGTGCCCCCGATCGACACCGTGCTCCCCGGAGGAGAGGAGGTCACCTTCACGACCGAGGACGGGCTCATCCTCACCAGCTGGTATCTCCCGGCGCCGGGCGACGCAGAGACGACGGTGATCGTGTTCAACGGAAATGCCGGGAATCGATCTCATCGCACTCCGCTCGCCCGGGCACTGGCGGATCACGGGCTTGCCGTGCTCCTCACCGACTACCGGGGCTATGGAGGCAACCCGGGATCTCCGAGCGAAGAAGGTCTCGTTCACGACGCGGATGCCGCCCTCGCCTACCTCGAGACGAGACCCGACGTCGATACAGATCGTGTCGTCTACTTCGGGGAGTCGCTGGGCGCTTCGATAGCCCTACGACTCGCCTCCGATCACTCTCCCGCAGCCCTCGTCCTCCGCTCCCCCTTCACCTCGCTGGCCGATGTGGGAGCCGCGCACTATCCCCTGCTCCCGGTGTCGTGGTTGCTTCGCGATCGCTTTGAGAACACCGGTCTGATAACCCAGTCCGACACGCCGGTGCTCATCGTCCTCGGCACTGGTGACGTCATCGTCCCTCCGGAGCAGAGCAGACAGCTGTATGAGATGGCGTCGGCAGACGGGAAACGTATCCACGTCATCGAAGACGCCGATCACAACGACTCATCTCTGAGTCACGGGACGGAGATGGTCTCTGCGGTGGCCGGATTTCTCGAGGACGTGCTCGGCTGAGGCGACGCCGAGGCAGTGAATCCGGACCCCAGGAGTCCATCGGCATGGTTCGAGGACGGGGACATCCCCTGTTGGCCGCTCCGCGTCTGCAGCTATCGTCGCCGACAGGCATGGTGACCGAGCGGATCAGACGAATCACGGCAGCCAACGAAGCACTGCTCTCCTTTCTCCCACTGTGGGAAGAGCACCGGCATCGACCCGGCGTGGCCAACTTCGCTTTCGGGAACCCTCAAGAGATGGTTGTCCACGGGTTCGCCTCCGCGATCGCGTCGGCGACGACCCCTTTGGACAAGGATCATTACGCCTACAAGTTCAACGAGGTGGAGTCACAACGCACTGTGGCCGGCCACCTGGCGGAGTGGCGGGGTCAGCTGTTCGACCCCGCGGATATCGCCATGACACCGGGAGCCTTCGGTGCCATCGCGATCGCGCTCGGCGCGCTCGTGGATTTTGGTGATGAGGTGGTCTACTGCGATCCAGCCTGGTTCTTCTACGAGTCGATGATCCTCTCTTCCGGGGCGACGCCGGTCAGCGTGCCCGTGGACAGCAACGACTACGACCTCGACCTCGACCGGCTCTCGGAGGCGATCACCGAGAAGACACGCTTGCTGATCGTCAACACGCCTCACAATCCCACGGGGCGCATCTACCCCCCGTCGACTCTCGAAGACCTGGCCGGCATCCTGACCGATGCATCGGATCGGTTCGGAGCCCCGATCTACCTGCTGTCCGACGAGCCCTATTCGAAGCTCGTGTTTAGCGAGGCCAAGTTCACGAGCCCCGCCGAGTACTACCCAAACACCCTGATCTCCTATAGCTATGGAAAGATCCTGCTGACACCGGGCCAGCGAATCGGCTGGCTTGCCTTGTCGCCCCTGATGCCCGACCCCGAGCCGGTGCGCTCGGCGATCTTCATGGCCCAGATCGCGGGCGGGTGGTTGTTTCCCAGCGCCATCATGCAGTATTCCCTCGCCGAGCTCGACCGGCTCTCCATCGATCTCGTCGAGCTCGAGCGAAAGCGCGACCTGTTCGTCGCCGAACTTCGACGCTTCGGTTATGCGCTACAACCTCCAGATGGGACGTTCTATCTCTGGGTTCGCTCCCCAGATCCCGACGACGTCGCCTTCGCGGCGCGGCTCGCCGGTGACGGGGTGTTGGTTTTGCCCGGCACGACCTGTGCCTCGCCCGGGCATTTCCGGATCTCACTCACCGCGACCGCCGAAATGATCGAGAAGAGCTTTCCGACATTCCAGGCGGCCGTATCCAACCTGTGATTACCGGCGAAATGCCTGCTCCGCCAACGCCAACCCTGCCACAAGGAGCGACACCAAGCTCAAGTCAACCCAGGCCGGGACAGATCCCAGGACCGGGATGGCCGCCAGGAGCACCCCGATCGCCAACCAGCGGGCCGAGGGGACATGGACCCGGGCCAGACTCAAAGCCAGGGCGGTGCCCCCGATGATCAAACCGACGCCGACGCAGAGGGCGAGGACCCCGGAAAAGGCGAGAGATTCGTCGGGGTGGGCGATGGCTTCCTCGATGGCGATCGCAAAACCGATGACGCCAAAGATCAGCGGGAAATGAGCAAATGAATACACGTTGCGGGCGAATCTCCCCACAGACTGCGGAGATTGTGACCTCATCCGTTCCTCGAGGGCGTCCTTGGCCCATCCAAAGTAGGTCCACCAGAGGGCACAGCTCCCCGCGACCGCAGTGACCGCGACCAGCACCAGCCTGACACTCAGCGATTGATCGGTGACGGTGACACCAGCCGCGATCAGTGATTCGCCGAGGACGATGATGACGAACAGACCGTGCCGCTCAGAAAAATGCCCGGGGAACAGCCTCCATTCGCCTCGCCCGGCGCGAACCGCAGCGACGACATCGAGAAGAGCGGCGATGCCGAGGGCGGCGAACCGGAGGTCGGGCGGGAGGAACACGGCAACGACGATCGCGATCAGGCCGAGACTCGACATGAGGGTCCAGGTCCGGACCGATCGTGCATAGACCGAATCGCCGGCAGCGAGTCTCCACTGAAGCGATATGCCGAACATCCGTAGGACTAAGTAGGAGAGGGGAAACAGCCAGCCAAAGGGGCTGGTGATGAGGGGGACGGTGACCGCCATGAGAAAGGCGAGAGCTGTCGCAACCAGCGTGATGAGCCGGATCGAGACATGCTCGGTGTCGGCTTCGTTGAGCGACCAGGTGAACTGAGTCCACGCCCACCACACCAGCCAGAAGACGATCAGGGCGCGGGCGAGACCCGCCGCGGTGAGATCGTGGGCCAGAGATGCCGTCAGCTGGGTCACTGCGAAGACGAAGACCAGGTCGAAGAAGAGCTCGACGAAGGTCGCCCCTTGCTCTTCGGTCCCGCGGATCGTCGTCAAGGCAGGCGGATCCTACGGTCGGATCTGGGCAAGACTGCTCACGGCGCAGCTACCCCCTCGAACTGATCGAAGGTGCACTCCTCGGGCCCTTTGTCCTCCCGGAAGCCCTTGAACGAAGGCGCCCGGAGCCGCCCGGCCGTAGTGAGCCCGCGGTGCTCCACCATGGCGACCAGGGCAGGAGGCACCCAGTGGGCCTGGCGCAGCTCGGGTCGGGAGCGCAGCACCTCAGACGCAAAAGGAGACTCCGACTCGGGAAGGGCGTTGAGGCGATCAATAGCCTCCTGGAGCAAACCGCGGCCAAAGCCGGTACCGACATTGCCCACGTAGCGCAGGTCGCCGTCGTCGTACACGGCCATCATCAGCGAGCCGAGACTTCCCGCACGGCTTCCCTCGCCCTCGGTCCAACCGACGATCACGACGTCGGCATCGAAGGTCACTTTCACCTTGAGCCAATCCTTGGAACGCTCTCCTGGCTGGTAGCGAGCGGTGAGGCGCTTGGCCATGATCCCTTCCAGACGTTGCTCTTTGGCGGCCCGGTAGAGCGCAGTTCCCTCACCTTCTGTCATAGGCGAGACCTGGATGTGGTCCGAGGGGACAATCGTGTTCTCCAGGATCCTGCGCCGCTCCTTCAGCGGCTGGTCGGTCAGGTCCTGACCGTCGAGATAGAGCAGGTCGAAGACGATGTAGACGACCGGGATCTGGCGGGCCATCTCCTTCACCTTCTGCTCGTCCCTGAGATGCATTCGCTGCTGGAGACGCTGGAAGGAGGGAATCCCATCCTCGAAGGCGACGATCTCACCATCGAGCATCGCATCCAACGCCACCGTTTGCTCATGTAGCCGGTTCAGCTCGGGGTAGGCCACAGTGACGTCCTTGTCGTTGCGGGTGATGAGCCGGGTCTCCTCGTCGCAGAGAGCCAGGGCTCTGATCCCATCCCATTTCGGCTCGTAACCCCACTCCGGGTCATCGAAGGCCTCGCCGGTGAGCGTGGCCAGCATCGGTCTGGCCGGAGGTCGCCCCTCACCCGGCGGGCGCAGATCCTTGGACATCATCGCCAGCCATTGATCCTTTCCATCCTTGAGACCGGTGTGTACCAGGTGCCAGATGCCGGCTAGACGCTCACCTTCAAGTTGGAAGGTCAGTCGGTCCTCGCTCCGCCCAACCATCTCATAGTCGCCGCGGTCGAAGATCCTCACCTCCCCACCCCCGTACTCCCCTTCCGAGATCGACCCGGAGAACGTGCCCCACTCCATATCGTGATCCGGGGTGCGGATGGCCAGGTGCCGATCGCCCCGGCGCCGGGGCAGGCCTTTGGGCACCGCCCAGGACACCAGGACCGGGGTGTCTCCGTTCATCATCTCCAACCTCACGTCGTGATGAAGCCTGGTGGCATGATGCTGCTGAATGACGAATCCGGCCCCGACCGACGCCGTCAACGGGTCCACGTCCGGCTCGAGGAAATCCCCTGCCGTCATTCCCATTCGATGGGGATGATCTGATGGGTGTGTGAGAGCCCCTTCAGTGCGACGATCTTGGGTTCACCCATCCGGATCCCGTCGAGCGAGCCCACCAGATCCCTCGTCGTCGATGAGATCATGATGCTTCCAGAATCGGCAGCTGCGGCGACCCTGGCCGCCTTGTTGACCGTTAGGCCCAGCAGATCGTCGGCAGTGCGGATCACTTCCCCGGTGTGGACACCTATTCGGACCCCGAACTGGGCGCGATCCGATGCCCGCTGAATGTCCACTGCCGCACGTACTGCGGCCCGGGCCGACTCGAAAGCCAGCATCGAGCCGTCACCGAGCAGCTTGACCACGGTTCCCCCCTGGGAGGCCGTGACCTGCCGGATGGTGGACTCATGTCGGTTGATGAGCTCAGCCCAAGCGGTGTCTCCGAGGGCCTCGGCGAGACCCGTCGAGTCGACGATGTCGGTGAACACCAGGGTCATCGTCCCCTCGAGACCGGCCGAAGATAGAGGGTCGTGCTCATCGAGCACCGAGCTCACGAGGTCGTCCAGCGTTGTGGTGAGCTCGACGCCAAAGACCTGACTGTTGGGGACTGGAACCGAGTTTTGCCAGAGGATCACCTTCCAGGCCCCGGCTTCGAGTCTCAGCACGGCGGTGTGTTTCATCGGTGTCTTCGTCTCAGACGTGACAACGGTCGTGGAGATGGCCGCCCATCCGAAGGCACCGTCCTCAAAGGCATCGACCTTCTCGACCTGGATGTGAAGAGCGGGGATCTCGTCGATCTGAGTCTCTCGAATCTTGAGGAATTCGTCGGGTCCCGTCCACCATTCGTCCACAGCAAATCCGAGCACACGCAAACTGGGATCTGCCGAAACCAGGTTGGCCATCGCGGCCATGTCACCGGTTTCAAATGCGATCAGCACTCTGCGCGTTACTGACTCGATCTCCGGTGATCGAGTGGGGGGCATCACCCGACGAGTGTATTCGACGGTCTGATCGCGGCTTGACGTGGATAGAGACATGCTCCGGCCGTCGAAAGTCCAGAGCAATCGCTTCGTGGAGAGTATCCACCTAACCCCTCCAGACGATTACTTGAGGCAAGCTGATCGGGGGCCTTCCGCCCCTCCGAGACGATGTGGAGGGAGATTTTGTCGTCGTTCAACGCCAGGCTTCGCCTGC
>JBEVJN010000057.1:0-3202 GCA_040510135.1 Acidimicrobiia bacterium
CGGGCGTCAGCGTGTCGATGATGGCCAGGGCGTGCATCATCCCCGCCGATGGCCCGCCCACGTCCCCCGCCTCGATCGAGAGCGGGAACGGAGGCTCGCTCAACTCGCCGACCGTGATCCCGATCATCGCTCCGCCCTCCGGGTCGTCGCGCTCTGCGAGCTCCACCTGAAGGGTATGCGGGCTTCCATCGCGGGTGACACCGACATCGATCACATCACCCGGCTCCAAGCCTTCGAGCAGATCGGTGAGATCGGTGCTTCGCACTATCTCGGTCCCGTTGAACGAGTCGACGAAGTCCCCGATCTCGAGCACGTCGGCTGCCGGGATGTCCGGGACGAGATCGGTGATGAGGACGTCGGTGGGGACCATCTCGTAGCCGAGATGTTCGAGGGCGACCGTGATGGCCCTGGTCTGAGAGTCGTCCATCTGCTGAAGAGCCCTCTTCCGGTAGTCCTCATCGGTCTCCTCGGGCCGGCGGAAGGCCTCCCGGGGGACGAGGTCGATCGACGGATCGACCCCGGCAATGAGAGCCTCGAAAAGGTTGACCTCCTGGCTGACGATGGTGAGCATGAGAAGCTCGCCCTCGGGCGGGTAGGTGTCGACTTCGTCGGCGACGATCGCATCGGCAGCATCGGATACCGGGCCCGACGAGAACGCCAGGTACGGGAGCTCGAGATTCCACACGCCGAGGACGAGAGCGCCCACCACGAAGAGGGCCCCGATCAGGTAGAGGGGCCAGGAAGATCCGCGTTGGTTCTGGTCTTCCATGATGAAAGGGTAACGGTGGGCTGCGAGAGACAGTCCGAGGTCTTTAAGGTTGCACACGTCGGGTTTGCAGGAGATAAAGATGACATCGGCAGTCATTGCCCAACGAGTTGTTCCCCGGTCACGTGTCACCTCGGTGCTCCTCGTCATCGGCGCTGCTGCATTGACCGCCTTGGCCGCGCAGTGGGAGATCCACCTGCCCTTCACGCCAGTCCCGGTGACCGGTCAGACCTTTGCCGTGCTTCTCACCGGCGCCGCGCTCGGCATGACTCTGGGGGCCGCCGGCCAGGCGGTATACGTGGTCGCCGGTGCGCTAGGGCTTCCGGTCTACGCCGGGGGTGCTGCCGGCTGGAGTACTGCAACGGCGCAAGGCAGCGCCGGTTATCTGATCGGGTTCATCTTCGCTGCCGGTTTGGTTGGCTTCATGGCCGAGCGTCGCCAGGACCGCACCTTTCCGACGATGTTCACCGCCTTCATCGCCGGCTCGTTCATCATCTATGCCTTCGGTGTGGCCGGGCTGATGATCCTTCTCGACATGACCTTCACGGAGGCCGTCCTTGCCGGCGTCGTCCCCTTCATCCTCGGTGACATCATCAAAGCGGCCGCCGCCGGCATCCTGCTCCCAGGCGCCTGGAAGCTGGTGGGTGAATACCCCCGGCCCTGACCCGGTCCCCTAGGAATCCAGGGGAGCCACCTCTTCGCCGAGGTACGCCTTGACAACGTTGGGGTTTTGCTGGACGGAGGAGGAGGTGCCTTCGGCGATCGGTTTGCCGAAGTCCACGACGAGGATCCGGTCGGCGATGTCCATCACCAACCCCATGTCGTGCTCGACGAGGATGATGGCGATGCCGAGCTCGTCCTGGACGTCGAGGATGAACCGGGCCATGTCCTCGGTCTCCTCGAGATTCATCCCGGCGACCGGCTCGTCGAGCATCAGGAGCTCCGGGTCCATGGCCAGGGCGCGGCCCAGCTCCACCCGCTTCTGGATCCCGTAGGGAAGCAATCCGACCGGGTACTTCCGCCACTGCTCGATCTCGAGAAAGTCGATGATGTCCTCGACGATCTCTCGATTCTCGATCTCCTCCCGCTTCGCCTTCCCCAGCCAGACACTCCCGGCCAGCCACGAGCTCCGCATACGGACGTGACGCCCAGTCAACAGGTTCTCGATCACGGTCATATGGGGGAACAGAGCGATGTTCTGAAAGGTGCGAGCGATGCCACGCTCGGCCGTCTCGTTCGGCTTGACCCCCATCAGGCTCTCGCCCTTCCACCGGACGTCGCCGGACTGCGCGCTGTATACCTGGTTGACCACGTTGAACAGGGACGTCTTGCCGGCGCCGTTAGGCCCGATGATGGCGAACAGCTCGCCATCATCGACATGGAAGGTGACCCCGTCGACTGCCTTGACCCCTTTGAACGCCAGGTGGACATCAGTCACCTCGAGAAGATGCTCGTACCCCTTGGGTCCGGAGCGCTCCGCCCGGCGTTGCAGCAATTTGCCGCTCATTGGCAGCCTTTGGCTGCCCGTTTGACGTCGTACGGATTACGTCCCACGTAGAACCGAGAACGTAGAACGTACAACGGCGGGCGCAGCCCGCATCTCACGACAGCCATCTCTTGCGTCGCTTGTAATGCTTCACGTCGCGGAAGGACTTCTGGTCCCCGGTGGTGTGCAGACCGAGGTAGAACTCTTTGACGTCCTCATCTTTGAGCAACTTGGCCGGGTCGCCATCCATCACCATCTTCCCGGTCTCCATGATGTAGCCATAGTCGGCGATGGATAGGGCCATGTTGGCGTTCTGCTCGATGAGCAGCACCGAGGTCCCCTGAGAGTTGATCTCGACGATGATGTCCCGGACCTCCTGGACGAGACGGGGGGCGAGGCCCAGGGAGGGCTCGTCGAGGATGAGCAACTTCGGCTCCTGCATCAACGCCCGACCGATCGCCAACATCTGCTGCTCACCACCCGACAGGTAGCCGGCGGTGGCGTTTCGTCGGGCGGCCAGCTTCGGGAAGAGGGTGAGGACCCGCTCCCGAGCCTCCTTCACCCGGTTCGCGTCCCGATTGGTGTAGGAACCGGCCCGCAAGTTGTCGTCGACCGTCATCTCGGCGAACACCCTCCGCCCCTCCATCACCTGGCTGATGCCGCGCCGAACGCGGGCAGCCGGATCCTCGTCGGTGATGTCGACCCCGTTGAAGGTGATCTCCCCCTTGGTCACGTCACCCTCGTGCATGTCGAGCAGGCCCGTGATTGCTCGAAGCGTGGTGGTCTTGCCCGCTCCGTTGGTGCCGAGCAGGGCCACGATCTTGCCGTCGGGAACCTGGAGCGAGATGCCGCGCAGAACCAAGACGACGTCGTTGTAGACGACCTCGAGGTTCTCGACGGCTAACACGCCACTGCTCTCCTTGTTCCGTCATGTGTGGTGGGCGGTCCGG
>JBEVJN010000058.1:0-17975 GCA_040510135.1 Acidimicrobiia bacterium
GTCTCCGATCGTGACCGTCGGGTCCTGCACAAACGGTTGTTCAGAGACTAGCCCTGCGGATTTCGACTGTCAGTTCCGGGCCGGAGCCGTCGAGCCCCTGACCACGAGCTCGGGCGTGGCGAGATGAGTCTCCACTGGCCGACCGGGATCCGCGATCGTCTCGAGCAGGAGGTTCGCCGCCCTCGCGCCCAGCACACTCTGGGAAATATGCACGGTCGTGAGCGGTGGCGAGAACCGGTCGCCGTAAGGCATGTCGTTGAATCCGACCACGGAGACGTCCTCCGGGCACGATCTTCCAACACCACGGATGGCGTCGATCGCACCCAGCGCCAGACGATCGTTCGCTGCGAGGACGGCGGTGGTGTCGGGACGTTGTTCGAGGAGATCATTCGTCACTCTGTAGCCCTCTTCCTCGGTGTGACGGTTGGCAAATGCATGATGCCCGCCGAGACCGGCTCTTCGGAGCGTTTCCTCGAAGGCCCCGAGCCGATTGACGGTGGATGAGACGTCCTCGGGCCCGCCTACGTGCACGACGTTGCGATGACCCAAGGCGAGCAGGTGCTCCACGGCCAACCGGGTCCCGGTCCGATCGTCAGGGAGGACGGAGCTGATAGCGCTGCTGTCAGCTCCGCGATTGAAGAGGACCACCGGGATCCCCTCATCGACGAGCCAGGCGAGCACCGGATCGTCTTCTCGGGCAACCCCGTACAGCAGACCATCCACTTGAACCCCGAGCATCGCGGACACTTGGGACTCGGCGTGAGTCGGGTCGTCGTCCGTGCTGGCGAGTATCAGGGAGTACCCGTGGGCGTACAGGACATCGCCGGCGCCGCGGGTGATACCGGCCTGGTAGAGGTTGGCGACGTCGGGCACAACCATGCCCACCACGAGCGTGCGTCCCGTGCGAAGGGCGCGGGCGATGGTATTGCGACGGTATCCGAGCCTTCGGGCCACCTCGCGGATTCGCTCATCCGTGTCCTGGGTGATCCGGCCCGCAGCAGCCTGGTCGTTGAGGACACGAGAGACCGTCGAAACGTGCACCCCGGCCACTCGGGCGACGTCACGCAGTGTGGGCGGCTTGCCCGCGCGCGGCTCGCCATCTCCACCCGAGTTGCTCACGGTGGCGAAGGGTAACCCGAGCAATCCGAGCCCACCCCTAACCAGGGACACCATGCGTCTCCGGGAGAAACCGCCATGATACGAGGGCCGCAGTCGTCAGGACGCCGGCCACGAACAAGAACGCCACCGCTCTCCCAAATCCAGCGAACAGGCTGGTCACGACGAGCGGCCCCGTGATCAGTCCGAGGTCGCCCACAAAACGAAAGCGGCCCAACTGCCTTCCAACTCGAGCAGGGTCCGTGATATCCCCCAGGATCGTTGCCGCCACGGGGACGGCAAAGCTGGCCAGCGACATGACGATGATGGCAGTGACCCACACGGCCACGGTGGGATCGAGCGAGAGAAGCGCCACACCGAAGGCCTGGACCAACAGACCCGGGACGAGGACGGATTTCCTGGAGAGGCGATCGGACAAACGCCCGCCCACGAGCGTCCCCACGAACCGCGCCAGTCCTCCGACGCCCAGGGCGACACCAACGGCTGCCGTGCCCAGCCCGAGGTCGTCGGCCCCAATGATCGGCACCATTGTCTGCGAGACCGAGCCCAGAGTGAGAAAGACGGCGAACGACACGCTCTGCAGGACCACGAGGGGCATGCGGGACTGGCTCCCCTGATCATCCGGCCGTGGATCAGAAGATCGAACCGCTGGGTGTGGAGGAGGCTGGGTCGACCGAGCCGTCAACAACACGAGAACCACGATCCCGGCCGCGGCAGCGCCCACGAACATCGCGAACCGCCAGCCGCCGACCGCGGCAATCAGGCCTGCCGCCGCCGGTCCGATGGCCTGCCCTCCGAGCAACGCGGCCGAGAAGATCGCCATCGACGTGCCCCGATGACTGTCGCCGGTGACATTGGAGAAGAACGTCATCCCGGTGGCGTTGGTGGTCGCCGAGCAGATCCCGAGCAGGAAGGAGGCAAGGTAGACCGCCAAAGCGACTCGAGAAATCCCGAGGAGCAGACTGCCCACGGCCACCCCTCCTGCGGACAATGCCATCAAGTTGATGGCCCTCACCTTGTCCGCGAAGTGACCACCGGGCAGGTCGGCTACAAGCCTGCCCAGAGCGAACACGGTCGTGACGAGTCCGAGCTGAAACGTCGACATCGAAAGCTCGCGACCGAACTCGGGCAGCAGGGCCACCCGGAAGAAGGCCACCGCGGTCAGGGTGAGAACAGCGGTGGAGACGAGGCTCGGCTCCCGCAACCCTGTGGTGGCGCGTAGACGAAGGAGATAATCTCGCATGGATCGAAGGGGCATGGTACAAACGTTTGTGCAGACCCCCGAGGTGGGAGCGCCAGGACCGATGCACCCCGAGGACACATCTGGATTTCGACTCGTCGGTCACTCCGATCTCAACGGATACGGAGACGGGATGCAGGTCATGCCGCATGACGACACTCTCTACGTCGGCCACTTCGGCCCGAGCGGGCAAGGAACCTCGATCCTCGATATTTCGGACCGGACCGCACCGCAAGTAGTTCGACAGTGGGCCGCCCCAGCCGGGTCGCACACACACAAGGTGCAGGTGGCCGAGGGGCTCTTGATGGTCAACCACGAGTTGTTCCGGAGCGACGGTCCGGCACCGGTGGGGATGGCGATCTACCGTCTCCACGACCCGCGCGACCCCGAACGGGTGGGGTTCTTCGACACGGGTGGGCGCGGGGTCCATCGAATCGTCTACGAAGGCGGCGACTTTGCCTACATCTCGGCGACGCCCGATGGGTACACCGGTCGAATCTGGCTGATCGTCGACGTCTCCGATCCGGCCCTCCCGTCCGAAGTCGGGCGCTGGTGGTGGCCGGGGATGTGGGAATCGGATGAAGAGGCCCTGAAGACACCCCACGGCAAAGAGTGGCTCGTCCACCATGCGATGGTCCACGACGACCGTGCCTACCTGGGGTTCTGGGACGGTGGCATGGTGGTCATCGACATCACCGATCCGACCAGCCCGGCGACCATATCCCGTCTCGGATGGGAAGAAGGCGGGCACACCCACACGTGTCTTCCGCTACCGGAGCGCGATCTGGTGGTGGTCACCGACGAGGCGATCACAGATGGATGCGAAGGGGCCAGGCACATGGTCAGAGTTGTGGACATTTCCGATGAGACCACCCCCTTCGTGCGCTCCATTTGCCCGGTTCCGGAAGGTGACTTCTGTGAGCGAGGACTCCGCTTCGGGTCACACTGCCTCCACGAGAACCGCCCCAACAGCTATCGGAGCCAAGAGCTCGTCTTCGTCACCTACTTCAATGCCGGCCTGAGGGTCTACGACCTCGTCGACCCCGACGACCCGGTCGAGATCGCCCACTGGATCCCGCAATGCCCCCCGAACCAGGCTGCGGCCCAGATCAACGATGTCTTCGTCGCCGAGGATCACACCGTGTACGTGACGGACAGGATCAACGGCGGCGTCTACGTCTTGGAGCCCGACTTGGCCCTATCCGCCCGAATGACGCAATCTGCTGCCCGAGCCTCGAGTTAGCCCGGATCCGGCGATGACCACCTATGACGTTCACGCCCATTGCATACCCACAGCGCTCCTCGAGTTTCTCCGCGAGGAGGGGCCCCGCCTCGGCATCGAGCTGGCCGACGACGGCAAGGGAGAGTACGCGCTCATCTCCGACAGGGTCCGCCTGGCACCCTTCAACCCGGTGTTGAGTGACCTCGAGGCCCGTCTGCGGACGATGGATGCAACCGGCGTCGACATGCAGCTCATCTCAGGCTGGATCGACCTCACTGCCTACGCGCTCAGCCCTGCGACCGGGGCCGCGTACTCACGTCGATTCAACGAGATCATCGCCGCGGAAGCAGCTAAACATCCGGAACGTCTCCTCCCTCTGGGGACCGTCCCGCTGCAAGATCCTGCCCAGGCCGCGGAGGAGCTGGCCGTCGCAGTCAGAGACCTGGGCATGGCCGGGGTGCAGATCGCCACCACGGTCGATGGCACCGATCTCGACCAGGCAGGGCTGGACCCTTTCTGGGAGGCTGCCGAGGATCTCGGGTGTGTGGTGGTGTTGCACCCATGCGATCCCCTTCCTGGGGTCGATTTGTCACGCAACTTCCTCGACAACATGATCGGCCGGCCGGCGGAGAGCACCGTCGCCGTGGCTCACCTCCTTTTCAGTGGCGTCCTTGAGCGCTTTCCCGGCCTCGTCATCTGCGTGGTCCACGGTGGCGGCTTCGTTCCCTACCAACTCGGCCGCATGCAGCGCGGATTCGACGCCGTGCCAAAGCTGACGGCGAACAACATTTCGACCCCACCGTCCGAGATGGCGCGTCGCCTCTATTACGACACCGTTCTCCACGACCCGGCCCCCCTGGCGTTTCTCATCGACCAAGTTGGCGCCGATCACGTTGTGATGGGGACCGACTACCCGTTCCCGATGGGTGACCCAACGCCGGTGGACACGGTCGGTTCGATTCCCAACATCACCAAAGACCAGAAGCAACTCATCCTCGGAGGAAATGTCAACCGATTGCTCGAGGGGATCAACCGCAAATGACAGACGGCCGGACCAGTGCTTTCAACCCCGAATTCGAATCACTGACCTGCTTCGACTGTGGTGCCCCCCACCAGGTCGGGCAACTCCACTCCGTGTGCGAGCGCTGCGGGATGCCTCTGCAGGTCAATATGCGCTTGAAGCCCGACACCGACCCAGCATCGGTCATCGACCCTTCGATCTACTCCCTCTGGCGCTACTCGGCGCTGCTCCCCGTCCTCCTCGAATCATCCATCTCGCTCACCGAGGGCTGGACACCCCTCGTGCGAGTGGACGCGCAAACCTGGGTAAAGGACGAGGCTCGCAACCCGACAGGTTCGTTCAAGGCGCGTGGCATGTCGATGGCGGTTTCTGCAGCTCTTGCCCTCGGGGTCCGGCGGCTGGTCGCCCCGTCTGCAGGGAACGCGGCAGGGGCGCTGGCCGCCTATGGGGCAGCCGCCGGCGTCGACGTGCTGGTGGCCATGCCCGACGACACGCCCCGACAGTTTGTCCAGGAATGCCGGCAGTACGGAGCACAGGTCGAGCTGGTCCCGGGCACGATCGCTGACTCCGGCAAGTGGCTGGCCGAGCATCGCTCGGCGCACGATTTCGACCTTTCGACCCTCAAGGAGCCATTCCGCGTCGAGGGCAAGAAGACGATGGGTTACGAGTTGTGGGAGCAGTTCGATGGCAACCTGCCCGACGTGATCATCTACCCGACCGGTGGCGGAACCGGTCTGGTCGGGATGTGGAAGGCGTTCGACGAGATGGAGGCGATGGGATGGATTGGGTCGGGTCGCCCCCGACTCGTCTCGGTGCAGTCCGACGGGTGTGCCCCCGTGGTCGAGGGATTCCAAGCCCAGCGACGACGCACCGATCCCTGGCCAGATGCGCGGACCACGGCTTACGGTCTTCGGGTGCCAAACCCCATCGCCGGATTCATCTGCCTCCGTGCTCTGCGGGAGACAAATGGGACAGCGATTGCCGTTCCGGAGACCGGAATCGATGCGGCTGCGGCGGCGATGTCGGCTGCCACCGGGGTAGACGCCTGTCCTGAAGCGGGGGCCGCATGGGCCGCATTCGAGATCCTGCGGGATCAGGGCTGGATCGGGCCTGAGGACCGGACACTGGTGTTCAACACCGGAACCGGTCTCAAGTATCGCTGAGCTGGGCTAACGGCCCTCGGTCCGCGGGTCCAGGACGTCTCGCAATCCGTCACCAACGAGGTTGAACGAGAGCGCCCACAGGAACACCATCAGACCGGGGAAGGTCGAGGTCCACCATCGTCCGGCGATGATGTCGGCCTGACCCTCGCTAACCAGGGTCCCCCATTCCGCCTGGCCGGCCACCGCGAGCCCGATGAAGGCGAGGGTCGCGCCCAGCAACACGGCGTGGCCCATGTCCAAGGTCCCCTGGACCGCCACGGGCGTGAACGAGTTGGGGAGGATGTCCCTTCGGATGATCCCGAACTTGGAGTCCCCGATGGCTCGCGCGGCGTCGACATAGTCCTCTTCACGCACCTGAAGTATCTGACTTCGGACGATCCGGGCGTAGCGCGCCCACATGATCACCATGAGTGCCACGACGATATTCTCGAACGAAGGCCCCAGGACGGCGGCAATCGCCAGCGGGAAGACGAGCGTGGGTATGGAGAGGAATACATCCACGATCCTCATGAGGATGGCATCGACCTTGCCTCCCACGATCCCCGCCGTGCTCCCCACGATGAGGCCGATGAGCATCGCTCCGGCCACGACGTATATCGACAGCTGCAGGGAGAACCGGGCACCCCAGACGATCCCGTAGAGGACATCCCCACCCATGCGGGTCGTTCCCAGGGGATGACCCTCTGTCCCGGGTGGCACCGCCACCGCGCTCAGGTCCCTGGGCATCTGATAAGCCCCGCGGGGATTCTCCGGCATTATCAAAGGGGCGAAGATGGCCATGCCGAGGAGGAGCACGATGACGACAGCGCCCGCGGCGGTGCTGCCCCGGCTGAACACCTCCTTGGTGGTCCCAAGGAGACGCCGAGCCTTGACCCGCGCCGGTGACTCCCGCACGACGCGGGCAGGCTGCTCGGCACGGACCGACTCCTCGGTGCGGACCGACTCCTCGGTGCGGACGGCATGGAACCACATGTCTATGTCTTCCTGAGGACGACGCGGCGGTCGAGATACCCGTAGATGACATCCACCACCATGTTGATGGTAACGAACAGGACGCTGGTGAAGATGACGAAGGCGAGGGTCGTGCCCTGATCACCGCTGAGCACCGAGCTCGCCATCCAGCTGCCCAGACCGGGCCAGCCAAAGATGGTCTCTACCACGACCGTCCCTTCGAACATGATCCCGATCGCGAGCCCGACCACCGTGATGGTGGGAATGAAGGCGTTGCGACGGGCATGTCGACGGACGACGAGGTTTTCCGGGAGCCCACGGGCCCGGGCGGCATCGACGTAGTCCTTGCCCATCTCCTCGAGGAGTGAGGAGCGCATCATTCGGGTCACGATGCCGACGGCGGCGTAACCAAGGGTGAGGGCAGGCAGGACCAGATGCCACAAGGCATCCTTCATGGCGGCCAAGCTGCCCGCCAGGAGGGCGTCGATCGTGTAGAAGCCGGTGGGGTGAGGGATGCTGGCCCAGATCTCGGGACTGGATCTCCCGTGGGGGAACCATCCCAGATAGGACCAGAAGATGATGAGGAGGACGATCCCCAGCCAGAAGGTGGGCATACTGGCCCCGCCGACGGCGATGACGCCGGAGATCTGGTCCCCCATTCGATTGCGACGACGCGCCGCGAAGGTGCCCAGGCCCACCCCGAGGGTCACCGCCCACAGCGCGGCAAAGGCCCCGAGCTCGAAGGATGCGGGGATCCTCTGCCTGAAAACGTCAACTACGGGCGCGGCGGCGACGGCCGACCAGCCCAGGTCTCCTTGCACCACACCGCCCAACCAGGCCAGGTACTGCATGGGAAGCGGCTCATCGAGATTGAACCGCTCCTCGAGGGCGGCGATCTCGTCATCGGTCATCCCGGGTTCCAGGTAGGGGCCGATCGGAGTGCCGCCGATTCGAGTGAGGGCGAACACCAGGACGCTCACCATGAGGATGACGAGGGGAAGCCCTAGAAGACGTCGCCCTATGTACCTGTGCACCGGTCAAGCTCCTTGCGGCGAGTCTACGTCACCGCGCCCGGTAGTCACCCTGACCTGACCGGGCTACCCGGAAGTGATCTGAATAAACGGACGGTGCTACCTCACTTGCCGTACAGAGCCCAATACTGCGAGGGCCGCGGCCACATCGGGTTCTCGACGTGGCCCGTGACCCAATCGCCGCGCGCCGTGGGAGCGCCCTCGTTAGCGGGCATGATCCACATCGCCTCTTCGTAGAGGACTGTCTGGATCTCCGAGAGGATGTCGAGCCGAGTCTGCTCGTCGAGGGCGGTACGGGCCGAGTTGATCAGCTCGTCGACAGCGGCCGCGTCGGTGTACCCGTCGACGAAGCTGTTCACCGCGCCATAACGCCCGTCTGACAGGGCACTGTCGAAGAGATAGGCGTCGGGGGTGCTGTACTGCGAGCTGGTGTAGGACCACATCCCCGTCGGGAGCGGGTCGGTCGCCAGCACCTCGTCGAACTGCGCCTCCGGCACAGCCAGGACGTTGACATGGAAGTTGGGGTTCAGCGCCTCGATGCTGTCCTTCAGGGTCAGCGCCGCCCCGGTGAATCCCTCATGGGTTTGGTCGCTGTAGATCGACACGGTGAACCCTTCTTCCCAATAGCCGGCCTCGGTGAACAGCTGCTCAGCCATCGCCGGGTCGGTCTCGTAGATGGGGGCATCGGGGTCGTAGCCGTACATCTCCACCGGGAGGATGAAGCTGTTCCGGCCGCCAAGACCGCCGAGGATCCCGTCGATGTAGCCCTGGTAGTTGAAGGCGTAGTTGAAGGCCTGCCGGATACGGACGTCCTGGAAGAAGTCGAGAGGGATGGTGTCACCCTCGGGGAGGGCGCCCTCGGCAATGTTCATGTTCATCCCGATCTGGAGGACCTGCAGGTCGAGGACGCTGGTGTCGACTACGGCATGCTCGATCCCCTCGAAGGAGGGGACGTCGGTCGGGCTGATGTCGACGACGTCGTACTCACGGGCCTGCATACCGGTGGCCGGGGAGTCGACGATCAACTCCCAGCGCACCGGGAGGTGGGCGGGCTCGCCCCAGTAGTCGGGGTTGATGTCGAACTGCATGCGGTCGGCGCGCTCCCAGGAGGCCAGCGTGTACGGACCAGTGCCCACCATGTTCTGGGCCATGTATTCGTTGGGCTGGCCAGCAGCGATCCCACCGTTGCCCTCGACCGCATCCTGACTCACCACGGACGCAACCGGGTGAGCAGCGAGGAAGGCGAGGAAGGAGGCGTCTACCTGGTTCAGCGTCACCTCGAACGTGTGATCGTCCACCACCGTCGTTTCGACGACGTTCTCGAAGAGCGGAGCCTGACCCTCAGGCAGGTTCATCTCGACCACGCGGTCCCAGGAGTACTTGACGTCCTCGGCGGTCATCGCGGATCCATCGGAGAAGACCACGTCCTCCCGGAGCGGAAACGTGTAGGTGAGCCCGTCTTCGGAGACCATCCCGTTGTCGACAGTGGGCACCTCGGTGGCCAGCGATGGGATCACGGAGCCATCCTCGGGGGCAAGGGCGACGAGCCGGTCGTAGACATTGAGGATCACATCCATGCCCACATCGTTCCCGTTCACCGCGGCAGGATCGAGATTGAATACGTCGTCGTTGACCGTTACGACGAGCACATCGGGGTTGGGGACCTCCCCACTGGCTGCGGTGGAGCCGGTACCCGTGTCTCCCGTGGTGTCGTCGGTCGTCTCCCCGGCGCTACACGCCGCGGTGACCAGCGCGAGGATGGCGATCAGGGCCAGCATCCTCCACGCAATCGATTTACGTACCATCGGAGTCCTCCTCGATTTTTCCTCCACACGAACGGGCTCCATCGGCAGCCCAATCGTTTGCAACGCTACCCAGGAGCGCGGAGAACTGTCAACCGATTCCAGGTTGCTTTTCGGCTGGGTTCCATGGCTATGGTCCCCCGGCCAAAACCAAACACGGAGTACGTCGTGGAGTCCCCCAACACCGATCTCTACCCCCGATTCAGCGACATCGAGATCGACCGACGACGTGTGCTGGTGAGGGAGTTCGTGGCACAGCACGAGCTCGACGGCCTGGTCGTCTTCGGCTGGTCGGCACAGAACCGCACGGCACAGGCCGACGTCTACTACCTCTCGGGCTACCTCGGCATGCGCGACAACTATGTCCTGTTCTCCGCCGAGGGCGAGACGACGCTCTTTGCCCAGAGCTACAACCACGTTCCCAACGCCATCGAGGTCTCCTTTCTCGACGATGTGCGATGGGGTGGGGTGGACAACGGGCAAACGGTTGGTGAGGAGATCGTGCGACGGGGCCTTCGAGACGTCGGGGTGGTCGGATGGATGCCGTATCAGCAGTACGACTCGATGCGGCGCGCGACCGGCGACGGCTGCCGGTTCGAGGATGTCACGGCTGGGTTCCGCAAGCTCAGGCTGAAGAAGAGCGACGAGGAGTTGCAGTGGCTGGAGCGGGGAGCGTCGTTCACCGACGCCGCCCTGGCCGGGTTGCGGGCCGCGTTGGTGCCCGGAATCCGTGAGTATCAGCTGGCCGCAGCGATCGAGATGTCCTATATCGCCGACGGGGGGACGGCGAGCCTCTATTACCTGGCGTCGACTCCGATGAGCTCACCGCAGCGCTGCGTCCCTGCCCAGGTCCTCTCCAACCGGGTGATCGAGACCGGAGACGTCGTGTCGTGTGAGATCAGCATCGCTTATGCCGGTTATGCCGGACAGGGCCTCAGGACCTTCACGGTGTCCGCCGACCCGACACCCCGGATCGCGGAGTTGCACGACACCGCCGAGCACGTCTATCACGCGGTGGCGGCTGCGATCCGCACCGGCGCCGGGATCGAAGATGTCTGGCGGGCCTCGGACAGAATTTCCGAGCGAGGATTCACCATCAGAGATGGACTCGTCCACGGCTACGGGATCGGTCTTCTCCCCCCATCCATCCGCACCAGGGACACGACCCACGGAGTCGACGACGACTGGGTCTTCGAGGCGGGCCAGACGGTCGTCATCCAGCCCAACGTGATATCTGCCGACGAGACGGTCGGCGTACAGGTCGGCGAGCTCTGCGTGGTCACCGACGAAGGGGCACGCTCGCTTCACTCCTACCCACTCGAGCTGATCAGAGCCGGTTGACTCCCGTCCCTCCGGCAGTCAACCGCCTGCTGCGATCATCTTGATCGAGTTCACATCGCCGACGACGGTGCCGACGCCCGCGGCCGCGGCGCGCTCGATGAGGTCGGCGGCCACGATGAGATCCTGGGCGCCGGTGCCGACCGAGTTGAAGAGTGTGATCTCTCCCGATTGTGTCCTCCCCGGTGCGCTCCCAGAGACCACCTGAGCCAGGTCCTCGGCCCTCTCGGGTGCAAAGCCGTGGTCGGACACAGCCTGATGTGCGTCACCGGCTTCATCGATGACCAGAGCGGCAGAGTCACAGACGACCCGGTCGAACGAGGCGAAGATGCTCGGCTCGACCTCGACACGATCCCTGCTCGCGGGCCCAACCGAATTCACATGGATGCCGGGATGGAGATGGTGGGCTCCGATCACCGGTGACGTCGCCTTGGTGGCGAGCGTTATCACCTGAGCACCCTCGAGGGCATCCTCCAGCGTGGGTGAGTCGACGAGACGGCCCGAGACGAAGCGGGGCATCTCATCCACGAACGCTCGTCGGTTCTCCGGGGTCCTGGCAAACACGCGCACCTCGGCCGCGGGCCGAACGAGCTCGAGAGCTCGAAGCTGCCCACGCGCCACCGGGCCGGTGCCGACGATCGCCGCCACCGACACACCTCCGGGAGCGAGAAAGTCGGTGGCGAGGGCGGACACGGCACCAGTGCGAAGGTTGGTGATCTCAAGGGCATCGACGACGCCGATCAACTCCCCTGTGCTAAGACGATGCACGTAGATCGTGTACCTCATGCCCACACCGGACGTCCGGTGAAGGATCTTGAATCCCAACAGGTCCTCACCGGCGACGAAGGCTGGAAGGGATCGGAGCCATCCGTTGGGATGGGCCAGGTCGATCCGGCCCAGGCCGATCTCCGCCGGCCCGGTCGGCAGCGAAAAGAGGCGGCGTATGGCAGCTAGGACCATCTCGTCATCGATGAGCTGGTCGACCGCAGCGGCGTCGAGGATTCTCATGATTCAGGCTGGATTACGGCCTACGAAGAAATCCGCGAACGCCTCCTCGGCCGCTGCGATGCCGGCTTTCCGGGCGCCCTCCGCCGAGGTTCTCATCTGACTTTCCGAGAGCTTCATCGCCGGCTGGCGGATCGGCCCTCCGTTGTAGCCATTGAGCCACGCCTGGAATTTCCACAGATAGCGGTGCACGAAATTCGAACCACCCGAGCTCATGGTCACCGATCGTGCATCCCGGGCCGGCTGAATTCGCCAATACTCGTTCATGGCCTCATCGGTCTTCCCGGCATAGAGCATGTCGAGCAGCCGTGGTACGTACGACCCGTAGAACTCGTAGTTGCTCGTGCCCATCCACTGCATTCCGAAGAGGTCGACCCACATCGGGGCGTTGAACTCCATCGGGTCCGACAGGAGCACGTCGGCATTCTCCAGGCGGCGGAACGTTTCGTAGGTGTTGGTCGTCAGTTGTCGTCCCAGCTCGTACTTGACGGCGACGATCGTGTCGTACCCCGTCAATCGCTCGAGCACATCGGCAGGGAACCCGCGAACGTCGAGACGTCGTAGGTTGGAGTGCTCGACAACGAAGAGGACTATGGCGAGGTCCGTCGCACGGCAGATGTCGACCGTGTAGTCCTCGACCTGCTGCGCAGTTGTCGGATAGAAGCTGTTCGGGTGCCCCAGCAGCATCCCGTCGACACCGATGGCGCGAGCGTCGTTGGCCATTTCGATGATGTCCCGGGGTGTGTCGAACACTCCTTGCAGCAGAAATCGGTGTTGCCCGGAAGCCTCATCGAGCGCGACCTCCATGAATGTGCGCATCTCGTCGAGGGTGGTGCCGGCTTCAGAGACGAGAAGGGCACCCCAGAACCCGAGCTCGATGTTGCGCCGCACATCGTGTCGAATCGCGTCCTCGTTGAGTGACATGAGATCCGACGTGTAGGAGGGAATGATCACATTGCAAGCGCCGTGGAAGGTCTCTTTGGCCCACGTCTTGGCTTCTACTCTGGTGTACTCGGGCTGCTTCGACATGTTCCCTGGACTGTATTCGCACAAACGTATGCGCTGCTAGCGTCGGGTCACAGGGTGCAATCCATTGCGGCACGCATGGATCTCGGCCGTGAGGAGAGAGGAGATCACCGATCATGTCTGCACTGAGCCCGGCCAAAGAAACGGCATTCGAAAAGGTCAGCGGACTGTGGATCGCGATTCCGACACCGTTCACGCCTTCGGGGGAGATAGACGAGGGGACACTTCGCAAGGCGGTCGACTACTACATCGACGGCCTGGCGGTGGATGGCATCTTCTGCGGAGGAGTGATGGGCGAGTTCTGGTCGATGACGACCGAGGAGCGGGCCCGTGTCCATGAGTTGGTGGTGGGTGCAGCTGCCGGACGGGTTCCGATCATGGTGCATATCGGGCATCACGTGTACTCGGAGGCAGCCCAACTGAGCCATCACGCCGAGCAGATCGGTGCCGACTTCGTCATCGCCATCAACCCTTACTTCCCGATCAAGCCCAGCGATGACATCGTGCGTGATTGGTACCGGCGCCTCACCTCGGAGTCCTCGGTGCCCTTCTTCCTCTTCAACACTTCTTACTCGGGGTATGCCTTGAGTCCCCAACTGATCGCCGAGCTCAGTGACCTCGAGACCGTGTGCGGGATAAAGAACCCCAAGCCGATGGATCATCTGCTCCAGGTTCACGACCTGGTCGGCCACCAGATCGTGGTCTGTGACGCCGACGAGGGTGACTGGCTCGGTCTGCATCTCGATCATGGCTTCCGGGCGCTGATGTCGACTCCTGCGCTCACCATGTACCAGATACCCGAGCATCGTCCCATCCTGGATTACACCCGCCTGGCCGACGCCGGGGATATCGAGGCGGCCTGGGCACTACAGCGGACCTTGGAGCGAGAGCGAGGTGCATTCGAGAAATGGATGCGCGACCGATGGCTGGCACAAGGTGCGGGTGCGATCCCGATCGCCGAGCTGAAAACCTGGCTGGGTCTGATGGGACTGGAACAAGGCCCGGTCCGCCCTCCGCTGATACCACTCAGCGACGAGAAAACGGAAGCGCTGCGGGCCGACCTGGACGAGCTCGGACTACTCGGCTCACTTGCTTCCTGAAGGAGGGACGCGATGACACCAGGTGATGTCGACTTCAAGGATGCCGTAGGGAAGATGCACACCGAGGTCTTTGGCCGGGTGGCAAACACTCCCTGGTACTCAGATGCCGTTTACGAGCGATTCTCCGATGCGGAATACCAGCGGCGCTTCACGGCGACCCAGGAGAAGATGAAGCGTCTGGGCCTGGATGTCCTGATCGCCTCGGGCGGGCCTAACCATTGGAGCTGGGGAGGCGGGATGCGCTGGCTCAGCAACCACTGGGAGTGGCACGGCATGTCGGCCTATGCCGTCGTCCCTCCCGAGGGCGAGCCGGTGCTCATCTGCGGGCCGGGCGGGGCCCATCGCGAGGCGGTACGGCGAGCCACCCCACTCGAGGACGTGAGGCACTCCCGTTGGGGACACTCGGGGGAGGTGATCGTCGATCTGATCGAGGAGTGGGGGTTGGCCGGTGCCACGATCGGGATCTCGTGCGTCGACCCCGTGTACGGGCATCATCTTCCCGTCGACGAGTGGGAGCGCCTCCGCGACGGGCTCCCCAACGCCACGCTGGAGAGGGTGGGTGATTTCTTCCACGAACTGGTGCATGTCAAGAGCCCAGAGGAGATCGAGAACGTCCGTAGGGCGGGGCAGCTCATGGACCAGGCCTTCCACGCCATGATCAACATCGCCCGGCCCGGGGTGACCGAGTACCAGCTGGCGGCGGCGGCCACCCACGCCGTAATGGACGGCGGGGGGCAGATGGACTTCAACATCATCGGGTCCACCAGGATGGAGGACCCCGGCATGGTGTTCGGGAACCCATGGCCCTCGAGCCGCCGGCTCGAGAAGGGCGACATCATCATCAACGAGCTGGCCTGCGGCTACAACGGGTACTCGGTGCAGCTGGGCACCCCGATCTGCATTGGCGAGCCGCCATCGTGGATCCGGGAGTTCTTCGACGACGTAGTCGTGCCCGGATTCGACCTGATGGCCGAGCAGCTCGTCGGAGGCAAGACCTGGGACGACGTCAGAAGGGCCGGCGCCTTCTTCCGCGACAAGGGCTACGACTCGAGATCGCTGTACCTCCATTGCATCGACTTCGTCAGCCACCCTCCCCATGTGATGTGGGACCACGTGGTGGCCGAGGAGACCGAGCTCGATCTCGCTCCCGGGACCGTGGCGATGCTGGAGCCGACGATCATCACCCCGGACGGTCTGTTCGGCATCTTCTTCGGGCGTACCTACGTGCTGACCGACGGCGGGCACGAGAAGGTGACCAAGTTCCCCCACGAGCTGGTCGTCATCTGAGCCCAGTCAGGTGATGACTCCGCCGAGCTGCCCCGCCATCCAGTCATCCACCCATGGCGCAAACTTGTAGCCCAGGTTGCTGACGCCGTGAGTGGCGTCGTCGACGGTGATCAAGGTTGCGTCGGGAGCTTCCTCAGCGATCCTCCGGGCATGCTCGACACCGATCAGCGGATCGAGCATCCCGTGCACCACGACCAGGGGCTGGGAGATCTTCTCGGCCACACCGGTCAGATCCAGCGCTTTTGCCCTCTCCCTGGCCTCCTCGTCGGAGGCAGACCATGAGTATTTGCGGAAGGCGCCCCGGGTGACCTCGGGGAGCTCATCCCAGCATTCGATCCAGTTGTATGGCCCGCAGTTCGCTACCGCAGCCGTGACCCGCGGCTCGAAGGCGGCAGCTCTGCACGCGTAGTAGCCGCCGAGACTGGCCCCGATCAGACCGATTCTCGTGGCATCGATCTCGTCACGCCCCTCCAGGTAATCGATGGCCGCAGATACCGCAACCTCGTAATCGTGGCGTATCGGCAACTTGGGGCTGACCTCGCCCTGGCCCGGACCATCCAGACTGAGGACGGCCAGTCCCCGGCGGAGGAGCGTTCCCCGGCCGCCATGACGCTGCTCTTTTGTCGAGTCGAGCCCGGGAAGGAAGATCACCAGCGGGGCTGGTCCGCCACCCGAAGGGAGCGAGAGAAGCCCGGCGAGGTCGGCCTCCGGGAACGGGATGCTGATCTTCTCGACCGGGGGCTGCATCAACGGGAGCACTCGATCATGACACTCGACCATGTTGGCGAGGCCATGGGCGTGGGCCTCCTCGTCGTCGACCGAGAGGAAATAGGACAGGTGGTAGCAAGCCGCCGCGTTGAGGAACGACGCCACCGCGGAGATGCGACGCCCCTCTTCCCACGCCTGCTCGCCCATCTCTTCGTGCACGCGAGCGGTCTTCGTCCATTCAGGTCCCCAATCCGACCACTTATGGATTCTCTCGACGGTGGCCGTCAGGTCACCAAGAGCGATCTGCCCGTGGAGAAAGCGAGCCGCCCAGATGTCGAGGACTTCCTGGATGACTGGGTCCGGGTGGTGGATCGTCCGGGTGGTGGCGGGATCGACTCTCACTCGAGCGCCCCTGCCCGCTCCACCATCGGCGCCACCGCCACCGCCTCGCCGTCGCGACTCGACGACTCGAGGGCGGCATGAACCACGGCGAGGGCCCGAATCCCCTCCAGCGCTCCCACCTCGATATCGGCCTCCCCTCGGATGGCCAGGGCGAACTCGTCGAGTTGCTCGCGGAACATGTCGGTGTGAGGCATATCGACCTGGGGACGGGTGGACTCCCGGTATGCCTGACTGACGAGGGTGCTCTTCGAGTCGACGAGATGAGACTCATCCCAATTGTTGAAGTCGAGGTCATAGAAGAGGTTCGCCTCCGTGCCCTGGAGCCGCAGCTGATAGACACCGGGCGAGGCCCAGCCGGTGCCCAGGTATCCCAGGGGGCCCGACTCGAATTCGAGGATCGACATGATGGCGTCCGGCACTTCCGATTTGGTGTACAGCTTCCGGGCATGGCTCGACACCGCGGCGACCGGACCGAGGAGATATTGGAGGTTGTCGGCGTGGTGGACACCGAGCTGGATCATCGCCCCTCCCGGGCTCTTGTCAGCGAACCAACGCCAGGTGTCGGTGGTCAGCTCCAGACCGCGTTCGTTCGAGAAGTTGGCCTCGGCCAGCGAGACCTGGCCGATCTTGCCGGTCTCCACCCACTCCTTCATGGCTCGGTGCCCTCCCAGCCGGCGGGCGCTGTGACCCACCGCAAACGGTCTTTGGGAGGCAGAGGCGGCCCTGGCTATCTCACCGGCGTCCTCCATGGTGTGGGCTATGGGCTTATCGGTGTAGACGGCCTTGCCCGCGTCGAGGCTCTCGAGGATGACGTTCTTGTGTGAGTCGTTCGGGGTGGTGACCAGGACTCCCTCGATCTCGCTGTCAGAAAGCAGCTCGTCGAGCGACGATGCCGCCCGGGGAACGCCGAACTCCGCCTGGAAGGCGGCACGACTCTCGGGTGAGCGTGAGAAACAGCTTGCCAGCTCGATCACCGTGCCTCGTTGCGCCCCCCTGGCGAGGACCCTGGCCCAGCGGCCCAGCCCTATCGAGGCGATCTTGACCCGCTCACTCATGGTTTCTGCTCCTCATCGGCTTCGAGGAGCACGTCGAGCTCCTCGATGTTGTTGGCAAAATCATCGTGAGGAAAGAAACACACGAGGGACATCCGCTCATCGGGGTCGGCCATGGTTGCGTGGGGCGTGCCGGCCGGAATGCGATACCACGACCCTGGTCCGACGGCATGCATCACTCCATCCAGCCAGACCCGGCCCCGACCCGCCACCACGTAGACGATCTCCTCGCTCTGGGGGTGGAGATGGGGTGTTCTGGTAGGTACGTGCTCGATCACCACTTGGCGCACCGTCGAGGCACCTCGACCCGCCATCCTGAATGGGTCGGCGGTGGACCTCCCCGGGAAGTCGCGAAACTCGAGCTCGCCGGGGCCCACCACTGTCACGATCCACGCCTCCGCATCTCCAGGATGGACTCAACGGTCGTGGCGATGTCGTCGGCCACGACGGCGGCGAATTTCTCGGCGCGCCCTTTGTCCGCCCAGCCCGGGTTCCCATACCAGCCATCGTC
>JBEVJN010000059.1:0-5197 GCA_040510135.1 Acidimicrobiia bacterium
CGCCTGCCGGACACTGGCAGGCCTTCGCCATCGACGGCGCCTTTGACACGATCGTGATCTCGCCAGGCGGTGCCCCGTCCAACGGTGCGGTCTCACTCGAGGGCGGTCATGACGGGTCCGCGCCCGGACCGATAGGTGCCGGCCTGGGGACCGGGGACTCGCTGTTCCAGGTGGCAGAGGTCTTCGATGGCGAGATCGACTGCGGCGACACGGTCACACTCGGCGGTGGCGATGACCCCACGTTCCAAACGACCCGGGCCAACGACACCAACGGTGGATGCAAGGGGCCGGTGGACGGCCTGCTCTTCGACTTCGATGCCGGGGTCGAGGGTGACCGCAGGTTCGTCGATTTCGTCACCGAGGCGGTCGATGGGGACCCGGCCACGGTCGCCCAGTTCCTCGAGGTGATCACCTGGACGTTCGACGACCCACCGGCGGTTCCGGGGGAGGCCCAGTTCCGTACCCTCAGCTACGACGACCACGTCGGTGCCGGTGAGCGGGTCATGCCGTGGTGCCTGAAAGACCCACGGGTGGGAGGGTCACTGCCTTCGCCGCTCGACCCGGCCACGGTACTGCCCGCCGGCCACACCTCGTGCCTCATCGAGTCGACGAGCTACGTCACGCTCGGGAACTTCGTCTCGGTCGACTTCGTCTACAACATCGGCGACGGCAAGCGCTGGAACTGAGGCGGGGAGGCACCCAGGTCTTCGAGGAGGCGCTCCGCCTCCTCTAAGGCTTCGCCGTTGCCGGCACCCGACTGTGCCTTGACCAGGAGGAGCAGGGCCTCCTCGTAGACGAGCCGTTGCTCACGGGCACTGGCCAGCGCCGGCTCGACGTGAAGCAGGGCGTCGTCGGGGCGCCCCAACGCCAGGAACCCCTGGGCCCGCAATCGCTCCAGCGGCACCTCATAGAGCGCCGCGTCCTCCCCGGCCAGATCTGTTGCCACGTCGATCGCCTCCAGGGCGCGCTCCGGACGACCAGATCGGGTGTGGGCGTCGGCCAGATGCACCGAGGCATCGACGGCAAAGAAGGGCTGCCCGATCCGGATTGCCTCGTCGATGATCTTGGTCAACGCATTGACCGCAACCTGATGCTCTCCCCGCTCCATGAGAAGGCGGGCCAGTTGGGTCTCCGCAAACAAGGCGAAGGCGATCACCTTCTGTCCCCGAAGCACCCGTCTCGCCTCTCGCAGGACCGTCTCCGCCTCGTCCAGACGGCCCCGGCTGATCAGTACCTCGCCGAGATTGACTGCCGCGGCGGCTTCGGCCGGGATGTTCCCGCTGCGCCGGGCCACCTCCTGGGCCTTGGAGTACATGGCGATGGCATCGTCCCAGCGCCCATCGGAGTAGGCCTGGACCCCGAGGTTGATGGCGAGGAGCGTGATGCCGGCGAGATCACCCAGCTCTTCGTAGATCTCCAAAGCCCGCTCCTCGTGCACCGCCTCGTCCCGCCGGCCCAGCGTCTGGTACGCCTCGTCGATCTTGGTGTAGGCGCGGGCCAGGGCGTCCAGCTCACCGCTCGACTCCGCCTCGGCGACGGCCTGGAGGCCGATCTTCAGCGCCATTCGCGGTCGGAACTGATCGGATAGGAGACCGGCTCGAACGGCGCGGAGTCGGGCGGTGGCTCGCTGCGCTTCGGGGACGAAGCTGCCTTCCACCAACCTCAGCCCGAGCGCGGTCTCCCGCAGCGCTTGGGAGAGCTCGCCGGTCCTGTGATAGGAGCGGGCGAGGGCAAGCCGTAGGTCGGCCGTGGCGATCGGATCGTCTCGAACCAGTCGGATCGCCTGGCGCAGGGAGGCCCTGGACTCCTCGTACGACCCTGCCTCATGCTGCACCCTGGCCAGGTCGGTGAGCACCCGTGCCCGGTCGGATCGCTCCACCCAGTCCAGCCGTCCTGCCGATTGCAGCGCCCGCTCGTAGAAGCCGGCGGCCTCGTTGTTGGCGTAGATCTCCTTGGCCCGGTCCCCCGCCATCTTGGAGAAGAGCCACGACCGGCTCCATCTCCTCGCGTAGAAGTAGTGGAGTGAGAGGAGCTCGGCGACGTCCTCGGGCCGGCCGTCGCATGCGGCGAAGATCGAATCGCCGACTCTGGCGTGGAGGTCGTGGCGGGTCCTGAAGGGGAGGCCGGAGTAGGCCACGTCGCGGATCAGGGCGTGTTGGAACTGCACCCATCCGGACGAGTCGAGCGAGAGGAAGTCGGAGAGTCTTCGAATCATCCGTATCCGCCACCCCGGGTCCTCCTCATCGTCGCCCAGGACGGCCTCCGTGTGCTCGAGGCTGAACCCGGCGCCGAGTACCGACACCCGACGGAGGATGTTGCGGTCGGAGAGTGACAGCGTGTCGATACGGGCAGCGATCATCGCCTCCACCGACTGGGGGACTTCCTCGAGAGACCCACTGCTGCGCAGCGTCTGCAGCAGCTCGACCAAGAACAGGGGACGCCCCTGCGCCTGCAGGGCCAACCTCTCCACCTGTTTCGGAGGCAGCGGCGAGTCTTCCGTTGCCCGGTGGATCAGCGCTTTGGCCTGCTCGAACCCCAGGGGCTCCAGGGTCATCCGGGTGACTTGAGGATCGGTGGGGGCGACGAAACCGTCATCACCGGGGCGTCGCGTCAGGATGATCAACCATGGGTTCCGACTCAGGCTGGGGAGGAGGCCGGCGAGCAGCTCCCTCGACGGCTCGTCCATCCAATGGGTGTCCTCGATCACGAACACGGTCGGAGTGGTGACGGTCGCCTCGAGCAGGGTGTCAACGGAGGCCAGGGTGCGGGCCGGTCGGAACTGGTCCTCCAACTGTTCGACCTCCAACGACTCCGCGATCTCGATTCCCACCGGAAGTGCGATCAGGGGCAGCCACTGGGCGAGCTCTGGGGTCTTGGCGTCCACCAGGTCGAACAGTGCCTTCTCGGACTCCCAGTCACCGAGATCCCCCAGCCCCCACGCCTCCCGGAGCAGCGCACGGAACGGGAAGTAGGCGGTGGCAGCCTGATACAGCCGGCACTCGGCCATGATCACCTCGTCGGGACGGCTGGTCGCCAGGAACTCCTCGAGAAGGCGGCTCTTCCCCATCCCGGCTTCGGCCGAGATCTCCAGCATTTGCCCGGCTCCCTCGAGCGCCTTCTCCCAGGCCGCGGTGATCCGGGCCAGCTCTTCGTCGCGACCGATCAGGGGAAGCCCGGAGCCGCCAGCAGCCGTCCGCGTTCCCGTGGGGTCGCCGACCGAGACCGCCTCGACCGGCAGCTTCTTGCCCTTGACCAGGAATGGGGCCAGCGCGTGGGTCTCGAAGGTGGTGCGTGACCCATCCAGAACCGTAGAGGAGGCGTAGATCTCCCCGGGCGGGGCTTTGGCCATCAATCGGGCGGCGAGGTTCACCGCGTCCCCCATCACCGTGTACGTACGCCGGTAGGGGGTGCCGATCTCGCCGGAGAACACCGGCCCCCAGTTGACCCCGATCGAAACCGCCAGGGTCGGATCTCCGGAGACCACCTGGCGCAGCGCGAGCAGCATCTGCTCGTCGTCGTTCCCGGTGGTGGAGGGCACGCCGGCGGTGAGGATGATCTTCCCCCCATCGACCGAGATGTCCGTGCCGAGGAAGGTCACCCCGCGTTGGTCGACCGCGGTCTGGACCGAGCGAACCAGCGCGTCGAGCCGACTGGCTGCGACGTCACAACCTTCGTTCTCGATCAGGCTGTCGAACCCGTGGAAGTGGAGGAAGGCGACCGTGGTCGGTCGGTGCTCGGGGTGGACCTCGCCCTGGAGGAGCAGCTGGCAGAGGCCGATGGGGACGAACTGAGCAAGGTCCTCCTTGGGCGAGGTAGCGGCCCGGTACTCCAATTGCTCCGCCTCGATGTGTCCCCGGAGCAGGATTCCAGGCCCCTTGGCCCGCCCCCGGTTTGCTCCGGAGAGCGCAGAAGCGGTCTCCGGGCTGACCAGGATCTGCCTCGCGCTCGCCGCCGACTCCATCTCGACGGTACGGCTGGCGGCCGGGCCGGCGACGATCAGCTCGCGATGCGAATTGCCGACGAGGAAGAAGTCGAACTCACTGCTGTGAATGCCGACCGACATCCGCAGCGTGATCGTGCCTGCCGTGGTGGAGCAGACACCCACCTCGTCCATGGTCCTCTGCATGGCCAGGGCGGCGGCACAGGCCCGGCGTTGATGCTCGGTTCCGGTGAACAGGAGGAGCAGCGCATCGCCCCCGAACTTGAGCAGGTTGCCGCCGTATCTGTAGGCGGTCGGGAGCAGGGCGCCGAAAGTCTCGCCGATGACCTCGGTCAGCTCCTCGGCACCGACCCTGCCCTGGCGTGCGAGGCGCTCGGACATCTTGGTGAACCCTGAGATGTCGACGAAGACCATCGACCCCTCGATGGAGCGATGCAGTTCCCCGGGTGCGTCCTCGTCCCAGTACCGAACCAGACGGGGTAGATACGGCTGCGCGGAGACACTCACGTGCAGGGAGACTAGGGAGGATCGGAGGGTCTCCTTCCGACGTCCTCGACGGTGGTGACGGGATCGGCAGCTGCCTCACCGGAGAGATCCTCATCGCCTGCGAGTTCAGCTGGTTGATACCCTGGCCGACTTCGGTGGCTCGATTCCGACGACAGGCGCCGAACAGGCGCCGGTCCGGCCCTCCTCCGCCACGTGGGCCCCAGCCCCACGGCGGCCGTAACTCGGGCCTGACAAGGGACATTCCCGGCGAGCGCGATCAGGGGAGCTCGGCCCAGGCGCGTAGGCCGAGGCCCATCACGAACAGGAGCAGCAGTCCGTACGACAGCGCCGGGCGGCGCCGCATCGGTGCTCGGTACACATAGGCGATGGCGAGGGTGACGACGATCACCACGCCGTAGAACAGATGGAACCCGGCGCCGGGTCGCATCCCCCGTGCGTAGAGCACTAGCCCGCTCGCCACCTGGGTCAGCATGGCGGCCAAGGCGATGCCTGTGGCGATGCCGAACGCACGGTCCGGCTGGCGCCGGGCCACGGCCAACCCCAGACCCCAGAGCCCCACCGAACCGGTGCTCACGACGGCGACCCAGAACCAACCCTGGTGGAAGGCGAGCACGAGGAGGCTACGCCGTCAGGCGGAGACTCGGCGATGGGGGCTGGGGGTCCCCCATCGCACCGCGATGAGGCGTCAGCCGAAGAGCCATGAGCACAGAGGCTACGCCGTCAGGCGGAGACTCGGCGATGGGGGCTGGG
>JBEVJN010000060.1:0-25878 GCA_040510135.1 Acidimicrobiia bacterium
GAAGGCGACCTGCTGGTGTGGGCCTCGCGCCCGTACTACATCCCGCCCGATGAGTTCGCCACCTTCACCGAGGAGACGGGCGTCAACGTCACCTTCGACATCCAGTCCAACGACGACATGCTCCAACAGATGCTCCGGATGCAAGACGCCGGCCAACCGTTGCCAGATATTCTCGGCGCCGAGGACGCTTTCCTCCTCGAGACTTTCTATGACGCCGGGCTGGTCGAGTCCCACGACGAGATCGCTGCTCAGTGGGAAGCGGAGGAGCCCGACACGTATGAACTGCTCCTCCCCCTCGTCTGGGACGAGACGGCGCTCGAAGATGGAACCAAGACCGGCATGTCGGTGACGGCCAACTTCGACATCCTCTACTACAACTCAGAATGGTTCGAGGAGGCGGGAGTAACCGTGCCATTCGACTCTCTCGACGCTGTCCTCGACGGTATGAGGGCGATGAAGGAAGCCCGTCCCGATGGCATTCCGCTCACGGTGCAGGCACGCGCCGGTGACGGGGTCACGACGTTGAAGACGGTGCTCGCCGCATCGGGCACACCATTCGATGGCCCGATCCCCGACCTCACATCCGAGGGTGGCCTCTACGCCATCAACTGGTTCCTCCAAGCTGCTGCCGAGGAGCTCCTCCCGCCCGAGGCCATCGCCTGGGGTGAGGACGAGGCCAGGGGCGCCTTCATCTCGGGTGACGCGGGTCTCATCCTCGACGGCTTCACCACCGCCGGTGACTTCAACGACGTGGGTGACTTCACGTATCCGGACGTCTGGAACCTGACGCCGGTCCCGGTCTCGGAAGGTGGTGTCGCCCTGAACGCGGCTCGCACCTGGGCGGTCCTGGCCGGGTCGGAGAACCCGGAGGCGGCGGCCCTGATCCTCCGCTACATCGCTGACACCGAAAACCTGGTTGCGGCTGCGGGCAACGGTTCGGTGCCGATGCGTCAGACCGAGGCGATCAACGACCCCCGTCTCCAGGAGATCTGGCCCTTCTTCACCGAAGAGGTCAAGGAGGCGTATCTGAACAGCACTCCGACCCCGGTCGGCGAGAACGCTGGAGAGGTCGAGGCCGTTCTGGAGCAAATGTTTGGCGAGATCGTCGTCGGGACCGAGAAGACGGCTGAGGAGTTGGCGGCCGAATACCAGCCGCAACTGGACGAAACGGCACCCTGACCGGCCACCGAGCCATGACCGACACACCCACGTTCACGCCCCGTGAACGTGGGTGTGCCATTCTCGGGTGGTGTCTCGAAGAGACGGCTGAATGACCGCTACCACGATCACAAGAGCGAGACGCTTGCTCCGGCGCCCTGACACCGGCGGTAATGGCGGCCGTGACGGCAACGCCCTGATCGGGCATAGCAAGGCAACGCCCTACATCTTCAGCCTCCCCGCCATCCTCCTCGTAGCGGCCATTCTCGGCTTCCCCGTCATCTACGGGACCTGGCAGAGCTTTTTCAGGGCGCCGAGTCTCGGGGCGCCGGTCGAGTTTGTCGGCTTCGAGAACTACGCCGACATGTTCTCGGGGCCCGAGTTCTGGCATGCGCTCAATCGGACCGCCGTGTTCGTGTTTGGGTCCCTCATCCTGGGGACGGTCCTCGGACTCCTCTTCTCCTTCGCCCTGTTCCGGGTGGTCGGGAAACTCCGATTCCTCCGGGCGGTGACAGTGGCGCCATACATCATCTCGAACGTCGCCGCCGCCGTCATGTTCCGACTCCTCTTCAACAGCCAGTTCGGGGCGGTTAACCAGGTGATCGAGTTCTTCGGTCTCGATGGTCTGGGGTGGCTGAGCGACCCCGGGCTGGCGATGTTCGTTGTCATCGTGACCCAGGTCTGGACAGACCTCCCGCTGACCATCCTGGTCCTGCTCGGTGGTCTCATGACCATCGACAAGTCCTATCTCGATGCCGCACTGGTCGATGGGGCAACGGGGTGGACCCGGGCCCGCTCCCTCACCATCCCTCTCCTGACCCCCCAACTGGTGATCAGCACCGTGTGGCTCAGCTACTCCACCCTGACCGGCCTCGGAGTCGTGCTGGCGATGACCGGTGGTGGGCCGCTCCTGGCCACCCAGACGCTTGCCATGGAGATGTACACGGTCGCCTTCCGCGCCCTCGAGTTCAACCAGGCGCTGGCCATCGCCACCTTCATCCTGATTCTGAATGCCGTTCTCACCTTGGCCTATGTGGGCGTGGCCCGACGCTACGAGTACGAGCAATGACCGACGTGCAGAGACCCGGAGGTGTGCCGCTGTCAGCAGAGACGGCAGCGGCCGCCGGGGCTGTGACCGGCCCCAAACGAGAGCAGAGGCGGCCGGCCGGCAGCAGGGTCCGACGCGGCTTCCGCCAGGTCCTACTCGCCATCCCTCTCATCGCCCTCGTGTTGTGGACCGTCGCTCCGTTCGTGGTCACGACGTCGGTCTCATTCAAGGAGAAGGGGGATGTCTTCTCCGAACCAGGCCTGATCCCCAGAGATCCCACGCTCGACGCTTACAGGGAGGTCCTCTCCAGCGAGAGCTTCACATCGTCTTTCGTCAACAGCGTTGTCGTCGGGGTCGGGACGACAGTCCTCACCCTGGCGATCGGGGTGCCCGCCGCCTATGCATTCGCTCGATTCCGGTTCAGAGGCCGACACCTCCTTCTCCTTTTCACACTCCTCCCCCGCCTGGTGCCCAGTCTCGGGATCATGGTGCCGATCTACCGGTTGGCGGTGGCGACCGGTCAACTCGACAAGCGGACGACCCTGATCATCGTCTACACGGGGATGCTCCTCCCATTGGCGGTGTGGCTCATGGTCGGCTTCTTCCAGCAGATCCCACGCGACATCGAAGAGGCGGCCAATGTCGATGGAGCCACCTTGTGGACCCGGCTTCGTTACATCGTTGTCCCCCTGGCCGCCCCTGCGATGATCACCATCGGGGTGCTCGCCTTCCGGGAGGCCTGGAACGAGTTCACCTTGGTGTTGGTGCTTACCAGCACACCAGGGAAACGCACCCTTCCCTTCGAGCTCTACCTCATGCAGGGCATCGAAGGCCTTGCCAACTTCCCCGCCGAGGCGGCATTCACGCTGCTGACGGTGCTCCCCTTCGTCCTGGTCTACACCCGGGTGGAGAGATATGTGGTGGCCGGACTGGTGTCCGGGTCGGGGAAATAAGGATCACCAGTGGTCGGGAGAATCGATTTGGACGAGCCGATGATCGGGCTGCCCCCGGGATGAGCAGGATCCTGGTCTCGGAGTACTTGCCAGATGAGCATTTGGATCTCCTTCGTAAACGACACGAGGTGGTCTACGACCCCGATCTGTGCGCCGACCGAAGCCGGCTGCTGGACCAAATGACGGGCGTCGAAGCCATCTTCATCCGCAATCGCACCCGGATCGATGGTGAGTTGATCGCCACCGGTCCCGAACTGCGGGTGGTCGGGCGGCTCGGGGTGGGTCTCGACAACATCGATGTGACAGTCTGTGAGCAGGCTGGAGTGCGAGTGATCTCGGCAGTCGGGGCCAACGCGGTCTCGGTTGCCGAGTACGTCATCGGGGCGATGCTGGTCCTCACCAGGGGCGTGTACGGGATGTCACCATCCATGGTCGCCGGGGAATGGCCCCGTCAGGGCCACGCCTTCGGGTTCGAGCTCATGGGAAAGACCATCGGTCTCGTCGGCCTTGGCTCCATCGCTCGAGAGGTGGCGACGCGTACGGCCGCGTTGGGCATGGAGGTCATCGCCCACGACCCGTTTCTGGCCGACCAGGACCCGGCGTGGCGAATGGTTCGCAGTGTCGACATGGAGACACTGCTCGCCTCAGCCGATGTGATCAGTCTTCATGTTCCATTGACGGATGAGACCCGCAACTTGATCGGGGTCGGCGCCCTAGGCCGCATGAGATCGACCGCCGTCCTGATCAACACCTCCCGGGGTGGCATCGTCGACGAGTCTGCCCTCGCCGAGGCTCTGCTCGAAGGGAGACTCGGGGGTGCCGCCCTGGACGTGTTTGCCGAGGAGCCGCTGGGACCGGATCCGGCAGCGGTGTTCGCCGGTGTCCCCAACCTGCTTTTGACGCCGCACGTCGCCGGAAACACCCGCGAGTCGGTCGATCGGGTGGCGACGATGATCGTCGAAAAGGTCCTCGAGGAGCTCGTCCGGCAATCGAGTTAGACGAGAAGACGCTCCTCGTACTCGACGCGGGAGAGGAGGTGCGGGTCGCCTTCGGTGATTAGGACCATGTCCTCGAGACGGACGCCCCCGCCGCCTCGGATATTCGGCACCCACACCAGTGGTTCGACGGCAAACACCATGTTGGGCTCGAAGTCGTAGGTGGTTGCCCCCGGGAGGGTCTCCCCGATGTAGGGGGGCTCGTTGGCGCCCATCCCGATCCCGTGACCGATAAAGAGACTGAACAGATGTTCGTCGAGGCCGTGTTCGGCGATCTTGCCGATGATCGCGTCGGCGCAGTCCTGGTTGGTGTTCCCCGGTCGCATCGTGTCGAGCCCGGCCATCAACCCCTCATAGACGGCGGTATAGATGTCCTGCTGCTCCCGTGAGGGCTTGCCAACGACGGTCGTGCGCCCGATGTCTGCGAAGTACCCGTTCCACATGGCGCCGATATCAATGAAACAGAGGTCCTGGTTGCGGATGATCTTGTCGGTGGCGAGACGGTGGGGGGGCGACATGTGCTCACCACTGGCGACGAACGGCGTGATCACGTGAGCCATCTCCCCGCCGAGTTGGAACAAGGTCTGCATGGCGTCGGCGGCCACCTCGAGTTCCCGACGACCGGCGCGGGTCTCGTCCAGAGCGCGTTGGGTCACCGAGTCACCGATGGCGCACGCCTCCTCGATCACCGCCACCTCGAGGTCGGTCTTGATCCATCGGGCCCGCTGCATGACGGTGTCCCCGTCCACCAGCTCCAAGTCGGGGAGGTGGGCTCGCATCGAGTCGATGAAGGAGATGTTGGCCTGGTCCACGGCGAGTCGTCCCGCGGTCAAGCCTCTCGTCTGGAGAAGGGGGATCAAGATGTCCCTGACGAACCCATCCACCAGCTCTCTCTGCTCCATGATCGGAACGGCGTGTGCCTCCCCTATCCAGCTCATCCCGAACCGGGCCTTGTCGATCTCTCCACCCGATCCGAGCAGGACCGGATCGTCATCGGCGGTGAGAAGGGCTCCATTCAAAGAGGTGGTCTTGCCTGCGATCAGTTGGGCCCGCAACGACGTGAGGTAGCGGACGTTCTCGTCCTTCCAGACCAACACGGCGTCGGCATCCGAGCCGGCGAGGGCCTCATGAGCCTTGGTCACACGCTGCCGACGAAGCTCGGCAAAGTCGTAACGATCCTCCCAATCGACGGCAAATGGCCCTTTGGCGTATCTGGAGATGGCTCCCTCCTGGTCTGCGAAGAGCGTCGCGGATCATACGCTTTATATTCGGTAGAGTACAGAAAGTGGAGGACCGGCTCCGCCTCGATGTGTCGCGCTCTCGACGGGTCACCGCCGTCGATATGGTCCGCGATGCCTTGCGCACCGCGATCTTGCGTGGTGACCTGCCGGGAGGATCGCGCCTGGTGCAGACCGACATCGCCGCACAACTCGACGTGAGCACCACCCCGGTCCGGGAGGCGATGCGGGATCTGGCCAGTGAAGGGCTGATCACCCTGGACAGTCATCGCATCGGCACCGTTCGCATGCCGGATTGGGACGAGATGACCGAGATAGTCGAGATGCGCCGGTCCCTCGAGGGCCTCGCCATCCACCGAGCGATGGCGCAGATCACCCCTGAGGAGCTGAAGGAAGCCAAACAGGTGGCGACCGAGCTCTCGAAGGAAGAGGATCTGGGCTCCTGGGTGCAGACAAACATCCTCTTTCATTCCATCTTTCACAAGGCGACACGAAGCCGACGCTTGAGTGGCGTCCTGCTCGCGCTGGAGGAGGCAGGCGGCGTGTTCGTGGCCCAGGCGCAGCAACTCCACCCGGAGATACGACGAAAGGCGATCGCGGATCATTTCGCTCTTCTCGACGCGTTCGACGCGGATGAGGCCGATCGGGCCATCGAGATCCAGCACGGTCACATCAGCCTGCCGCTCGAGGCTTTCGAACTCGACGGCGGCCGCCCCGGCTGAGCGCTCACCAAAGCAGGGAGTAGGTCTCCTTCATGGCCGCCAGACCCGTGGTCACCAGTTTCACGTCATTGACCGGCGAGATGAGGGTGCATCCCTTGTCGATGAGCATGGAGGCGTAGTCAGGGGTCGGCGTAACCGCCCCCCATTGCTTGCCATGCGCCCGGCAGGCGGCGGCCACACGGTCGACCGCCGCCAGCGAGGCATCGCCCATGAAGTCGCCGATGACGCCCACCGCCTGACTCAGATCGGAGGGGCCCACGAACAGGAGGTCGACGCCGTCGATGGCCGCTATCTCGTCGACGTCCTCGACGGCTTGGGCGGTTTCGATCTGGACGGCGACGAAGGTGTCCCGGTTCGCCCCCTCGGCGAAATCACCCAGCGGTATCGTCCCGTACCGGCCGTCGTATCCGAGCGGGTTGAGCCCGCGTCGGCCCCGAGGGGCGAACTTGGCCCACCTGACGAACTCCTCGGCGTCATCGGCGCTCTTGATCTGTGCAGCCATGACCCCGGTGGCACCACTCTCGAAACAGCGGGTGACGGTGGCGTAATCGGTCGGAGGGACCCGGACGAAGCAATCGAGACCGTGCGCCAACCCCGCCGTCGCCGCGATCTCGATGTCATGGGTGGTGAGGCCGCCGTGCTCGACGTCGATCCAGAAGCCGTCGAAATCACCCGTGATGCCGAGGTAGCGGATCATGTTGTGATGGAACATTCTCCCCACGGCGAACACCACCAATCGCTCTCCGCGTTGGAGACGGTGTTTCATCAATTCGGGCATCTCATCCCCTCGGTCGGTTCGGTAGAATGCAAAATGTAATATCGGTCCACGATGCCCGTGATCGACATGCATGCCCACGTCACGCCGGAGCGGTACAAGAAGGCGATCAGGGAACGGGGCGAATGGCACGGTCTCGACGCGGTGGCCGGCGAGCTGGGACTGGGCGGCTTCGACAAGATGCTGGACGAGCGTCTCGCGGAGATGGATTCGATCGGTGTCGACATGCAACTCGTCACGCCCACCGTCGGTTTCTACCAGTACGGGAACGATCCAGACGTGACGCGGCGCATTGCCCGGGAATGCAATGACGAGATCGCCGAAATGGTGAGCGCTCACCCGACCAGGTTCGCCGGCTTGGCCACACTGCCCATGCAGGACCCGCCGAGTGCCATCGTCGAGATGGAGCGTGCCGTGGCCGATTTGGGACTCGAAGGCGTGATCGTGAGTGATCATGTTGCGGGCCGGACCTATGACGAGCCGGACTTCCTTCCTTTCTTCACCGCAGCCGAGGAGCTCGGAGCCATCGTGTTCTTCCATCAGGGCGGGGACACGGTGGTCAACCAGCGCATCCGTCGCTACAAGCTGGGCAATGCTGTGGGAAATCTCACGGAGCGGGCGCTCGTCTTTGCGACACTCGTGTTCGGCGGCATTCTCGACCGGTGCCCCGACCTCAAGCCGTACCTGGCCCACGGCGGTGGCTTCACCACATTTGGTATCGCCAGGATGGACAAGGTGGCAGGCGCTCTGGAACCCGATTCCGGTGAAGGATTCATCCCTCCCTTCGGACAGGCCGACGGGTTCGCCCAGGCCATGCCCCCGAGCGACTATCTCGACCGATTCATCTATGACTCGTGCACATACAGCGGGCCAGCCTTACGCTTCCTGGTCGATGCGGTCGGCATCGACCGGATCGTTCTCGGCACCGACTATCCGGCCCCGATGCTGCAGCATGACGCGGTCAACTGGGTAAACGGCCTCCCGGAGTTGAGTGCCGGAGAGAAGCAGGCGATCCTGAGCGAGAACCCCGCCCGGATGCTCGGCTTGTCGTGACCGTGGTGGGACGAGACAGTCTCCGCTGGGGGGTCATCGGCATCGGCAACATCGTGCGAACCACGATGGCGCCGGCAATGGTGGCCGAGCCGGCATGCGACCTGGTGGCCGCCGTCAGCCGGGACCAGGGCCGGGCCGATGAGTTTGCGCGGGAATTCGGTGCTCGCTTCGCCTACACGAGCTACGACGAGATGCTGGTCAACCCCGAAGTCGACGCCGTCTTCATAGCCACCCCCAATGCGCTCCACGCTGACCAGGTGGTTGCCGCCGCCCGCGCCGCCAAGCATGTCTTCTGTGACAAGCCGCTGGGCACCAGCGTTTTCGATGCGCGGCGCGCCCTCGATGCATGCGTGTCGGCCGGCGTCTCGTTGGGGGTCAACTTCCACAACCGCCATCTCCCCTGGGTCCGGGACCTGAGTGGGCTCATCGCCGACAGGACCATTGGTGACGTCAGGATGGTTCAGCTGCAAGTGGCGTCGGGGCCGCGTCATTATGACAACTGGCGGGCCGAACCGGCGATGGCCGGCCTGGGGTCGGTGCACAACGTAGGAGTCCACGGGCTTGATTTCCTCAGAGTCCTGCTCCATTCGGAGCCGGTAGAGGTGATGGCGATGTTCGATCGGGCCCCCGGGTCGGGTGCTGTCGAGATGCTGGCCCTCCTGCAGCTGCGGTTCGAGAACGGCGCCATGGTCCAGTACAACGCCAACGAGACGTTGCGCGACCCACTCAACGACATCGTGATCTACGGGACCGAAGGTCGAGTGGTGGGCAGGTCGTTCACCCGATCCCGTAGCGACGGCGAGCTGGCGATCCTCACCGAGGCCGGCGAGACGATCACACGCTATCCCGCCCCCGAGGCGCACCGGCTGTCACTCGCCTCCTTCACCAATGCCGTGTTGAAAGGCGAGGAGACCAACGCATCCGGCCTGGACGGGCTGCGGAGCGCCCAGGTCTGCGAGGCCATCGAGCGGTCGGCCCGGGAGCGGCGGCTGGTGGAAGTGGCTTATTGAGGCGGTGGTGACAGGCTCCCCCGTCTTCGAGGACCTTGTGACCATCGATCAGGTCATCGATCGCGCCCGCGAGCTGATCGACCCCGGCGCCTACGAGTGGGGAGCCGCGGGAGCAGGTCAGGGTGTGACCACGGCACGCAACTCCCTGGCCCTCAACAGGCTCGCCCTCGTCCCCCGGGTACTGCGTGACGTGAGTGCTGTCGACACCACGTCGTCGTTCGTCGGGGTGCCACTGGCCATCCCGGTGCTGCTCGCTCCGGTTGCCGCTCTGGGGTTGTACGACCCCGGCGACGCCCTGGCTGCGGCGCAGGCAGCGACCCTCCGAGGGACATCGTCGCTCTGTGCCATGCTCACCGGATCGGACTGGGAGGAGGTGGCAGCCACCGCACCCGGCCGACATTTCTTCCAGATCTATCCGATGGGTGATCGAGCCTGGATGAGCGATGTCGCCGACCGGGTGGAACAGGCGGGGTTCTCAGGGATATGTGTCACCGTCGACTCTCCCGTGATCGGACGACGTGACCGGAGCCTGGAAAGCGGGTTCGGTTGGACCGTTCCAACGGGGGGGACGGACAGCCTCAGTCGACACGGATTCGACTACGCCTACCGAGCGACTTTCGCCTGGCCCGATCTCGCCTGGCTCTGTGCCCACAGCGCGCTGCCGGTCATCCTCAAAGGGGTCATGACGGTCGATGACGCGACGGAAGCCGTGGACCGTGGGGTGGCCGCCGTGTACGTCTCCAACCACGGTGGGCGCATGGTCGATCATGGTGTGAGCACCATCGAAGTCCTGGCCGAGATAGTCGAGGCGGTCGGGTCCCGCGCCGAGGTGGCCATCGACAGTGGATTCACCCGCGGGGCAGAGGTATGCAAGGCGCTGGCCCTGGGAGCGCGGGCCGTTGGTATTGGGCGTCTTCAATGCTGGGGACTGGCACTCGGTGGCGCCGGCGGACTGGCACGCGTCCTGGAGATCCTGGAACAGGAGATCAGCAGCACGATGGCCAACCTGGGCTCCCGGTCGGTGGCCGACATCACGCCGGCCCACGTCCGCTGGTCGATCGCTGCCGGGCCAGATTGATCGGGTCAGTCGAGCCGGTCGTCCACCCCCAATCGCGCCCCCAGGTCATGGAGCTGGCCGAGGAGGACGTCGCCGACCTTGAGCCCCTCTACCGACTGCTCTTCCTCCATCACAGCGGCAACGTCACCCGGGAGATGGACCGCTCCAGGCTGTCCGGCCGCACGCAGCGAATCGAGATGGTGATCGATCCCGGCACGGAAGTCGTCGAGGTCCATGAACAGATCGGGGCGCATCACGAAGATCGCCTGCCCGGTGTTGGCCGCCTGTCCCGGCACTTTGCGATGATCGATCACCTCGGCTCCGAACGCGGCGCCGTTGAGGACCCCGGCGAGCAGGCCGAGGGCGATGTTGAGACCTGAACCCTTGTAGCCCCCGATCGGCATCAGGTAGCCCTCGTCGGCACGGTTCGGGTCGAGGATGGGACGGCCTTCGAGGTCCACCACCCAGCCTTCGGGCATCTGTTCCCCGGCCTGAGCCAGCACCTTGATCGTGCCGTGTGATGTCACCGTGGTCGCGATGTCGAGAACGAATGGGTCGCCCGAGCCCGCCGGGATGGCGATCGAGATCGGATTGGTCCCGAGCAATCTCTCCCGGCCACCCCAGGGGGGCATCACATTGGCGCTGGCCACAGCGACGTAGATGGCAATGAGGTCCCTCCGAACAGCCATGGTCGTGTACACCCCGGCCGCGCCGGCATGATTGGAGTGGACCGTGCCCACCCAAGCCATGCCCGACTCCGTGGCCTTGGCGATCGCGGTTTCTACGGCCAGGGTCATCACTACCTGGCCCAGGCCATTGTCACCATCGACGAGGGCACTCACAGGTGTTTGGCGAGGGACGGAGATCTGGGGACGAAGATTGATGCCCCCTGCCTCGATCCTCGAGACGTATTGAGGGATCCGGATCAAGCCATGGCCCGTCCTTCCCCGCAAATCAGCCTCCAGCAGGCGACGAGCGGTCACCTCGGCATGCTCGGGTAGCACATCGACGGCGATCAGGACGTCGCGCGAGAATGCGACAAGACGCTCGAAGGCGAACCTCACCGTTCGAATTGGTCCACGGTCTCCCCGGTGTCGGCAAAAGTTCGGGTGACCTCGGTGCTCCCGTACACCCAGAGAATTCGCATCACCCCGTCCCCGGTGTTGATGAACCGGTGCCACTCGCCCGGGGCGATCTGTGTCGTGTCGTAGGGCCGCGCCGGGACCTGTTCACCGTTCAATTCGGCAAGACCCTCTCCCTCCAACACTGTCACCTGTTCGATGGTGTTATGGCTGTGGAGGCGGATGCTTGTCCCCGGCGGAAAGCTGGTGATGCCCACAGTGAAACCCTGCCCCTCGAGCGCCGTCGGGGTCAGGCGGACGCTCTCGATCCCGTCTCCCCGTGCCACCGTTTCGGTCTCGTCGAATCGGATCAACCGGGCCATGAGCCCTGACCTGGCCTCATGCCATGAACCTACCGCCGTTGACCGACACGGTCTGGCCGGTCATGAAGCCTGCAGAAGGCGACGCCAGGAACATCACCCATTCGGCCACTTCTTCAGGTGACTGATAACGGCCGAGGGGGATGGATGCTGCGGTGGCGGCGAGCTCGGACTCGTCGCGAAGTCTGGCGATGCGCTCGGTGAGCACTGCCGACGGGGCGACGGCATTGACGGTGATCCCTTCCCCGGCGAGCTCCGCGGCCAGCGCCCGGGTCAGGCCGTGCACTCCGGCCTTGGCGGCGACGTAAGGCGGCGCCGTCTGCCAGCCGGCGGTCTGACCGGCGAGCGACCCGAGGTTGACGATGCGACCGACATCCGACCGCCGCAAGAGGGGGAGGGTGGCCCGGGTCATCAGGAACACCGAGGTCAGGTTGACGTCGAGAATCCGATGCCATTCGCCCAACGACGTCTCCTCCAGGCCGAGTGCCTCCGGGAACCCGCCGGCGTTGTTCACCAGGACGTCGACTCGTCCCGAGGATCGGTCGATGGCGTCGACGGTGGCCGCCACGTCGTCCTCAGAGGTCAGATCGCACCGGATGAACGTGGCTCCTGAGACCGCCCCGGCGGAGGCCGGCCCGGCGTCAGCGTCCACGTCGACGACGTAGACCGTGGCTCCCGCGTTGCCGAAGGCAGCAGCGGTGGCTTTTCCGATGCCGACTGCGGCGCCGGTGACGACCACGATGCTGCCCCCGAAGTCATGGATCATGGCCGAGCCAGGTCGAAGAGGTTCTCTGAGAGACCTCGATGTGCCAACGCGATCGCGGGCGCCGAGATCTCCACGAAGACAGACCGCTCCGCGTCGGTCAGATCCACGAACTCGACCCCGTCATCCTCCAATCTTGCTCGAAGCGTCGACTCCATTGCCGCGGCAGCTCGTCGTTGGACGTCGATGGCGGATCTCGCCGCCCTGGAAAACACATCGCGCAGATCAGGCTCGAAGTCGTCCCACGTTGGCCGATGGGAGAACAATCCCCTCGCCCCGTAGAGATGCCCGGTCATGGTCACATGGCGATGGACCTGATCGACCCCATAGGCCACTGTGTTGGCCAGGGGATTTTCCTGGGCGTCGACCTCGAGTCCCGAGATCAACTTGATGCCTGCGCTGAGCTCGGCCGCCACCGGGATCGCGCCCCACGATCGGATCAGCTCCTCATGAATGGTGTTTGGCTGCAGCCGCACCGTCATTCCGCGACAGTCTTGGGGGTTGTGGATGGGACGGAGCCGATTGGTCATGTGACGGAACCCGTTGTCCCAGAAACCGAGCACTTCGAAACCCGTCGTGGCACGTACCGCCCGGGCAAGGGCCTGACCGAGCTCACCATCGAGGGCACGATGTGCTGCAGCGAGATCAGGGAACAAGAAGGGGGTCTCGAGCACATTCAGCTCGGGCACGCGGTCCCCGAGATAGCTGGAGGAGAAGTAACACATGAACATCTCCCCGGTCTCGACGAGATCGAACAGGTCGGTGTTGGGCCGGCCCGCGTCCATGATGTTCCAGGTGACCTCGACTTCGACCTCGCCGTCGGTCTCCTCCTCGACGGTCCTTCTGAAGGCGTCGAGCCCGTCGCCATGGGCGCTCTCCCGTGGCCCGTAGCCGCCAATCCACAGCTTTGTTCGGCTCATTCTGAGTTCCGGGACGGAGCGACGGGTCGGTCCTGTTTGCTCTGGTCGATCCGCGATCGTATATGATGCAGGATCGTCCTGTCGAACGTTGAGGAGACGGAGTCATGGCCCAAGAGCCCTGGAAGACCGACTTGTGGTTCTCCAGCCCCTGGAACTACCTCCCCGAGGTGACTGAAGGGTTCACGATCCCTTCGGAGGTGCAGGTCCACGATGTGACCCTTCGAGACGGGGAACAGCAGGCCGGGGTCGAGTTCACCTCCGACGACAAGGTGAGGATCGCCACCGCCCTGGCCGAGGCCGGCATCCATCGCATCGAAGCCGGCCTGCCCGCCGTCTCTCCCTCCGATGCCGATGCCATCAAGCGAATGGTGGCCGAGGATCTGCCCACCGAGATCTACGCCTTCAGCCGGTGCATGGTCCCCGACGTCGAGCTCGCACTGGACTGCGGGGTGAGTGGCGTGGTCATGGAGGTGCCGGCCAGTCACCACCTCATCGAAAAGGCCTATCGCTGGCCGGTGGAGAAGGCGATCGATGCCTCGGTCGAGGCCACCAAGTATGCGCACGACAACGGGTTGAAGGTGACCTTCTTTCCGATCGACGCCACGCGGGCCACGATGACCGAGCTTCTCGACGACCTGGAACAGGTCGCCACCGAGGGCCACGTCGACAACATCGCGCTGGTCGACACATTCGGTGTCACGTCACCACACGCCATTCGCTACTACACCCAGCGGGTTCGGGAGAGGATGGCGGTCCCCCTGGAAACCCATTTCCACATGGACTTCGGCATGGGAGTGGCCAACACCGCGCTCGCCGTCGCCGAAGGGGCATCCGTGATCCACACCACCGTGAGCGGCATCGGGGAACGGGCCGGCAACGCCCCCACCGAGGAGACCGTCCTCGCCCTGCTCACTATGTACGGCATCGACACCGGGATAGACACCACCAAGTTCACCGACATCGCCCGCACGGTGGCTGATCTCTCGGGAGTCACCCAGCCCGCCAACCGGCCCGTGACCGGCGAGATGCTCTACAACGTCGAGTCAGGGATCATCGCCACCTGGGTGAAGAACGTCGGCGACGAGCTGCTCGAGCCCTTCCCATTCCGTCCCGAGTTGGTCGGCCAGGCCGATCCCAAGATCGTCCTCGGCAAAGGCTCCGGCCTCGACTCGGTGGCGATCTGGCTGGGCGCTCATGGGATCAACGATGCTGAGACCAAGGAGATCGAGGCCATCCTGGCCGAGGTCAAAGGCCGTTCGCTGGCCAAGAAGGGGCTCCTCGACGACGACGAGTTCCTGGACATCGTCCGCGAAGTGATCCCGGATAGGGTCGATTGACCAAGCAACCCACGGAGGCATGAGTAGGGATGAGAGAAGCGTTCTTCGGGCTGAGCACCGACTGGAAAGAGGGCATCAACTGGGCCAATGTTCGTGACTGGAGGCTGAAGCGGGCCCATGCCGCCATGGAGCGACACGGTCTCGGAGCCCTCCTACTCATGTACGACGAAAACATGAGATATGTTTCCTCGACCTTGACCCCGGGCTGGAACCGCCTCAAGCCGGGTCTCCGCTACGTTGTCCTCACCGCCGGCAAGCCCCCGATCGTCTACGAGCAGGGCGACATCGGCTTCCACCTCGAGGTGCACAACCCCTGGATCCCGAAGGAGAACATCCGCTACTCCTACGCCTGGATCAAGGGCGCGGTGGGCCCTGCGGCAGAGCAACAGGTCACCAAATTCATCAACTCCCTGCTCAATGATCTGGAGGAGGCGGGAGTGAAGGATCAGCCGCTCGGCGTCGACTTCATCGACATCAACCTGATCAAGCAGTTCGAGGAACGCGGGATCAGTTGGACCGACGGAATGACTCCGATGATGGAAGCCAGAGCCATCAAGAGCCCCGACGAGATCAAGGCGTTCTCGATCGTCGGCGCGATCTGTGACTACGTCCATTACGAGATCACCAACTTCATCAAGCCCGGGTTGACCGAGAACGAGGTGGCTGCCTTCGGCTTCGAGAAGCTGTACTCCCTGCCCGGGATGGAGGACGTCGAGGACGTCATCGTCTCCTCAGGTCCTAACGCGTGGCCCAACTGGAGGAACTTCTCCGACCGGATGATCCGCCCCGGCGAGCTGGTGATCGTCGACCTGGCGGCCCTCACCTGGAACGGCTTCAAGTCGTGCGTCTATCGCACCTATTGCGTCGGGGGCAAGCCCACCGACGAGCACCAGAAGACATACGATCTGGCCCACAAATGGCTCTGGGACTCCATCGAGGCGACGAAGCCGGGGGTCACGACCGCCGATGTCGCCTCGAAATGGCCGTCTGCAAAAGAGGTGTGGGGCTACGAGGAGGAAGACCAGGCTGCGGCGAACTTTTGGGGCCACGGTCTGGGCCTGGCCCAATATGACCCGCCGGTCATCTCCCGCATCTGGTCGTTGGACTACCCGGTCGAGATCGAGCCAGGCATGACGTTCGCCCTCGAAACCCAGCACGGGAAGCTCCACGATCACGGCGTGCGTCTCGAGGAGATGCTCTACGTGACTGATACGGGAATCGAAATGGTCTCCAGCTACGCCTCACACGAGATCATCTCGGTCATCTGACCCGGTTTGATCCACGACCTCGATCACGAGGCAGCTCTCGACCCGGCCAGGGTCGGGGCTAAGGCCGCCTGGCTCGCCATGGCGCGGCGCGCCGGGCTCCCGGTCCTACCCGGCCTCGTGCTCGATACCGGCGACTCGCTCCGCCACATGCAGCTAGGGGTCGAGAAGCTGGCAAGTCGTGGCTCCGGAGGGGCCCGGCGGGCGATGACGGCTGAACCGGTGCCGTTCGGTGCCGACCTGGTCGAGCTCGGTGGGCGGCTAGCCGATGTCCTCGTAGCCCGTTCGTCGACGATCATCGAATCCTCCGGGGAATGGTCCGGAGCCTTCACCTCCTACCTGGACCTGTCCCCCGTGGATCTGCCCAGAGCAGTCACAGGGTGCTGGGCTTCGGCGTTCTCGGTGGCGGCGCTGGACCGTCAGGAAGCGGCACGCATCGAGCCCGGCTCCTTCCCTATGGCCGTACTGATCCAGCCCGCACTCGATCCGGTGGCCGGGGGCACGGCGTCGATCGACGAGGACGGGTCGGTCGTCGTGATCGCTGTGAAGGGCTCACCCGCCGCGCTCCTCCAAGGCTGGAGTGCGGGGATGGAGGCCAGACGAGACGAGGGAGCGCCGTGGGTAGGCAAAGACCTGGTCGAATTGCTCGGGGTGGAGACTCTCGACGAGATCGCCCGCGTCCTGGACCTCGCCCGCTCGTCATTGGGCGCCAACCATTGTGAGTGGGGACTCGACGGCCGGGTGTGGCTGATGCAACTGTCCCAAAATGAGACCCGTGCGAGGCCGCAGGAGCCTCGCTCCCATTCCGCCGACAGCCGGCTCTTGTCGATTGCCCGCGTGGTGGCGAAAGCAGCTGGGCGTCTCGGCGAAGAGCTGATCCTTCCCTGGGCCTTGGGTGGTCTCCCCGCCACCGATGCACTCGCCGCTGTCCTCCCCGACGATGCCATGGCTCACGCACGCGAGATGCGGGACGGTCTGACGGCCGAGGTATGGGGGCTGCCGACCCAGGACGCACTGGCAGCAGCACGGTCTTGCATGACGACGCTCCTCGGGCCTGACCCTTTGCCCGCGCTCGACGTCATAGGAAGACTCCGGACTCCCGATCCGGAGCGAGCAGCATCGCTTTGGGCCCTGGTGCAACGACTCGAACGAAAAGACAAGACCCAGAGACGTGGGATTGGCAGATGGGAGCCCTTCCTCGCCTCGATCATCCTCGACACCGGGCCCAGGCAACAGGGCACCGGGGCGGCCCCCGGCGTCGGGGCCGGGATTTCGACAGGGCGATACCCTCCCGACGGGTCCGCTGCCGACTACCGACCCCGTGCCGTGATCGTCGCCTCCCAGCCCATTCCCAATCTGGCACCATTGCTCTGGGACGCCGCCGGGTTGGTTACCGAGTCGGGCAGCCCGGCCGCTCACCTCTTCGAGTCTGCGCGCGCCCTCAGGGTCCCCGCGGTATGCGGGGTGAGCCTTCCCCTCGGCGACCACATCGTTGCAGTGGATGGACACGCCGGCGTGGTCGCGACCCTCCGCCTCGAAGGGGAAGACGATGTCTGAGCCGATCGGAGTGATCGGACTCGGGGTGATGGGCTCGGCCATGGCGGGAAACTTGATCCGGGCCGGCCATCAGGTGCTCGGCTTCGACATCGACCCCGGCAAGGTATCCACCTTCGCCGACATCGGCGGCGAGTCGGCCAAATCGGCCGATGAGGTAGCCGGCGTCTCCAACATGGTGATCTTCTCCCTTCCGACCACTTCCGCCCTGGCCTCAGTTTCCAGGGAGATCGCGCGACAGGAGCGACCCGGCTTGCTTTGCCTCGAGACTGGCACCTTCCCTCTGCAGGACAAGATCGCTGCCCGTGAGGTCCTGGCAAGCTCCGGAATCGACCTTCTCGACACTCCACTCTCGGGGACCGGTCTCCAAGCGGCCGACGCCACACTGGTCGTGTTCGCCTCGGGCAGCCGTGAGGGATTCGAGCGGGCCCAACCGGTCTTCGCCGCGATCGGCCGCTCTACCCACTATCTGGGGGTGTTCGGAAACGGGTCGAAGATGAAATACGTCGCCAACCTCTTGGTGGCGGTGCATGGTCTGGCCGCCGCCGAAGCCCACGCCCTAGGGATCGCGGCCGGGCTCGACCCGGCCCGGGTCCAGGAGGTGATGGAGGACGGGGTCGGCTCGTCGAAGATCTTCGAGATCCGCGGGCCGATGATGGTCGCGGACGACTATCCCGCCGCGGCGCGTCTCGACATCCTCCTCAAGGACTCCACACTGATCAGGGACTATGCGAGGTCTGTCGGTGCGCCGACTCCTCTGCTCGACGCCGCGGTCCCAATGTATGAGGCGTCGAGCGAGGCCGGCCTTGGTGACCTCGACGCCGCTGCCCTGTGCCGATACCTGGAGGGACTGGGCGGGTTGGAGCGGTGATCGGGTCGCCCCTTCGTCGGGTGGAAGACCCGAGGCTGATCACGGGGCAGGGCCGATACGTCGATGACATCACCATGGCGGGGATGGTCCATGCAGTCTTCGTCCGCAGCGTCGAAGCACACGGATTGATCGACTCGGTCACCCGCGACGGCCCCTGTGAAGGCGAGATGTACATGGCCTCCGACCTCGGTTTGGACCAACCGATGCCCAACCAGTATCCGTCGCCCCTCATCACTCAGTCGATCCAAGCCTCCCCACTCGCCGTCGACGAGGTGTGTTATGTCGGCGAACCGGTGGCCGTGGTGGTGGCGAAGACGGCGGCAGAGGCGGTCGACTGCGCCGACGCGGTTCAAGTCGAGTACACCTCTTTGCCGGTGGTCATCGATCATCGAAGAGCCCTCGAAGCCGACTCCGCCCCGGCGCATCAAGGCTCGGAATCGAACCTGGTCGGCACCCTTTCCGCCCGGTTCGGCGACGTGGATGAAGCCTTCAACACCGCGGAACGGGTGGTGTCCATCGAGGTGGACCAGCATCGCGGGGCCCTTGCCTCCATGGAGGGGCGGGCGGTGCTCGCTGCCTGGGACGAAGTCGATCGCCGACTGACGGTGTGGACCTCGACTCAGGCCCCCCACGCGGTCCGCGCCCACCTGGCTACGTATCTGGGTCTTTCCCCCGACGAGGTCAGAGTGGTGGCGCCCGATGTCGGGGGCGGATTTGGCCCGAAGGCGGCCATCTACGCCGAGGAGTACACCGTCGCGGCCCTAGCCCTGAAGCTGAGACGACCGGTGAAATGGACCGAGCGGAGGAGAGAGCACTTCGTCGCCACCAATCAGCAGCGCGGCCAAAGCGGAAGGATGGAGGCGGCCGTAGACGCCGGCGGCAGGATCCTGGGTGTTCGGGCGCGGTTGGTACATGACTGCGGGGCATATGTGCCCTACGGGATCGTGGTGCCGATGACCACTTTGCGTCTCCTTTCCGGGCCCTATGCCGTCCGGGCGTTGGACGCCGCTGTCGACGTGGTGTTCACCAACGCCACGCCGACCGGGGCGATCAGAGGCGCAGGCCGGCCCAATGCCACGTTCGCCCTCGAGCGTCTCGTCGACGCCATTGCGCGCGAGCTCGATATGGATCGCGCCGAGGTGCGCAGGAGGAATTTCGTCGCGGCCGCCGATCTCCCCTACGAGATCGACATCCTCGCCTCTGATGGCCGCAAGGTCACCTACGACAGTGGTGACTACGGAGCGGCGTTGGAGATGGCACTGGTGACGGCCGATGTGGCCGGATTCGAGCGGAGGAGGACTGTTTCGGCGGGGAACGGATTCCTACGTGGATACGGCCTGGCCTCCTTCGTCGAAGACACCGGTCTCGGGCCGTACGAGGGGGTCAGGGTCGAAGTGCTGACCAATGGTGAGGTGCTCGTCGAGACCGGCGCCGGCTCACAGGGTCAGGGACATTCCACTGTGTTCGCCCAGATCTGCGGGACCCATCTCGGCGTGAGCCCGAGTCAGGTGAGGGTGCGGAGTGCCGACACCGCCGCGTATGGCCATGGGATCGGCACCGTGGCCAGCCGCACCGGCCAGACCGCCGCATCGGTAGTTCACCTTGCGGCGGGGGACCTGGCCGCGACCATCAAGCAGTTGGCGGCCCAGCGACTCGAGGCTTCGCCCGAGGACATCGTCCTCACCAACGGGACGGCGATGGTGGTGGGCCAACCCGGCACCGAGATCCCGCTGGGCGACCTGGCCGCAGGACTTCAGCCGAAGCTGGGCGCCTCCCTTCCCGAGGGCCAACAACAGCCCGGGCTCGCCGTCGAGCGGGTCCTGCCCTTCGAGGGCCTCAGCTACACCTACGGGACGCACGTCGCCGAGGTGGAAGTGGACCCGGAAACCGGTCACGTGACAGTCGTCAACTACGTCGTGGTTCACGACTGCGGGACCATGATCAACCCGATGATCGTCGACGGCCAGATCGACGGCGGTGTCGCTCATGGCCTGGGCAACGCCTTGATGGAACGGATCCACTACAGCGACGATGGTCAGCCCTTGACCACGTCTTTCATGGACTACCGACTGATGACCGCAGCCGACATGCCTCCGCTCACCAAGATCCACACCGAGACCCCGGCGCCGACGAACCCGCTCGGCGCCAAGGGCGCCGGTGAGGGGGGCACGATCCCCGCCGCGGCCGCAGTCGCCTCCGCAATCGAACATGCCCTCGAGGGCACCGGCGTGACGGTCAACCACCATCCGGTGGGCGCGGAGTGGGTGCGCAGGGCCGTCGACGACTCGGCGTGAGCGGGACCCCCAACGGCGACAAGTTCCGGGTTGCCTCTCTCACCCGCACGGTCTATCTCCCCGGCATCCTCTTCGCCATAGGTCAGGGGGCGGCCACCCCGGTGATCGCCCTGGTCGCCCTGGATCTGGGGGCATCTCCTGCCATCGCCGGAGCGATCGTCGCCCTGCGCGGCATCGGCACTCTCTTCTTCGACCTCCCCGCAGGCCAACTCGTCGCTCGGGTCGGCGAGCGGTGGGCGATGCTCATCGCCACGGCAGGTCTCGGCCTGGTCGCTCTCGGCATCGGGTTGGGGCCCTCCCTCCCGGTATTCGCGGTCCTCGTCTTTCTGATGGGAGGAGCCTGGTCGATATGGGCCCTCGCACGTCTCGCATATGCCACCGAGGCCACTCCCCTCCCGCATCGGGGCCGGGTCATGTCCATGGTGGGAGGAACGATGCGAATCGGTCAGTTCATCGGCCCACTCGTCGGTGGCCTTCTCATCATCCCGTTCGGGCTCGTGGCGCCTTTCTTCATGCAGGCGGCCCTTGCAGTGGCAGCAGCAGTCACTCTCGGGCTTGCCCCCGAGCCCCCACGGGCGGCAACGGTGGCACCGGTCTCTGTCTCGATGCGTCAGGTCATCCGCGACCATCGACGGATACTGGGGACGGCGGGTCTGGTGGCGGTGACGTTCCAGGTGCTGCGAACGGCACGCCAAGCGGTGATCCCACTGTGGGGAAACCAACTCGGTCTGACCCCAAGCCAGATCTCACTCGTCTTCGGGGCTTCCTCGGGAATCGAGATGCTGATCTTCTACCCGGTCGGGATGCTCATGGACGCCAAAGGGAGGAAATGGGTGGCGATACCAAGCCTGCTTCTCCTCTCGCTGGGCATGGCGCTGATCCCGCTGACCACCGATTTCGCCAGCCTGTTCCTGGTGAGCCTGCTGGTGGGATTGGCCAATGGACTGGGATCGGGAGTGAACCTGACTCTCGGCTCAGATCTGTCGCCCGTCGCCGGCCGGAGTCAGTTCTTCGGTCTATGGCGACTCGTCAGCGACCTCGGGACGGCTGGTGGCCCTTTGCTGGTGGCGGTGGTCACTTCGCTGGTGTCTCTAGGCGCCGCCTCGGTCGCCGTCGCCGGGGTCGGTCTCATTGGCGCGGGCGTGCTGTGGCGGGCTGTGCCCGAGACGCTCCGGGCCGACCTCGAGTGAGCCCATAGAATGAGCAGACAACAGGTCAGCTTCCCGGGTGGTGCCGACGGTCACACGGGCGAGGCCAGGGAAGGATGATCGGTTGAGGGATTGGCTGCGCAGTTGGGGACGGCTGGCGGTAGTGGACGTGACACCTCTGCGCGAGGTCCCGGGTTATCGCTGGCTATTCGCCGGGATGTTCTTCGTGCACGCCGGACGCATGATGACCGTGGTCGCGGCGCCCTTCCAGATCTTCGAGCTCACCGGCTCGACCTTGGCCGTCGGATTGCTCGGGTTGGCCCAGCTGGTCCCGTTGCTCCTCGTGTCGGTGGTGGGCGGGGCCTTGGCCGACGCACTCAACCGGCGCAGGCTCTTGGTCATCTCCCAACTGACCCTCGCCGCGACAGCCTCCGGGCTGCTCTGGAACTCGATGGCCGAGACACCGATGATCTGGCTGATCTATGTGCTGGTGGCGATCAACGCCGGCGTCTCTGCCATCGACTCTCCGGCCCGTCATGCGATCGTGCCTGGCCTGGTTGGGCGTGCCCTCCTCCCCGCCTCGCTAGCGCTGAACCAGACTCTGACCACCGCTGCCGCCGCCGCCCTTCCCGCCGTCGCCGGGCTGCTTATCTCCACGGCTGGGCTCCCTTTCACATATGGGATAGAAGTCGTGATGTTTCTCATCGGCGCCGCGCTCATGCGACGTGTCCCAGATGTGGCCACGGAAGGCGGCGGGAGAAAGCTCGAGCTTTCCTCGGTGACGGAGGGATTCAGGTACCTGAAGGGCCGGCGAGTCATCCAGGCCGCTCTCCTCATCGACCTCAATGCGATGGTCTTCGGGATGCCCACCGCGTTGTTCCCCGCCATGGGCACCGAGGTATTTGGCGGAGACGCTTTCACGGTCGGGCTCCTCTACGCCGCTCCCGGGGTCGGAGCGTTGGTCGGGGCCGTCACCTCCGGGTGGGTCGGAACGGTGCGCCGCCAAGGGCGGGCGACAGTCATGGCCGTCATCGGCTGGGGAATCTCGATCGCGGTGTTCGGAATGACCGACTCACTGACCATCGCTCTCGTCATGTTGGCCTTCGCCGGCGCCGCCGATGTGGTATCGGCGATCTTCCGGAGCAGCATCATCCAGTTGACCGCGCCCGACGAGATGCGAGGGCGCATGTCCGGCATGCACACGGCCGTCGTAGCGGGCGGGCCAAGGCTCGGTGATCTCGAGGCGGGTCTCGTCGCCGAGCTCACTTCCATTCGCTTCAGCGTCGTCTCCGGGGGACTCGCCTGCATCATCGGAGCCCTGGTCATCGCCCGTTGGGCCCCCGAATTCTTCCACTATCGATACGAGCCCTCCCAGGAATGAGAACCCAGTCAGCCCAGGTCGAACACACGGGCGGCGTTGTGTCCCCAGATCGCCTCCCGGTCTGCGGCACCGATGCCCTCGGTGGCGCCGATGAGGCCAAGCGGATCGGTCTCACTCATGTCGAAGGGATAGTCGGTCCCCAACATCACCCGGTCGACCCCGACGATCTCGATCAGGTGGCGCAGATACAGGGGCTGGAACACCATCGTGTCGTAGAAGAGCCGCTTCATGTAATGGCTCGGAGGATGGTCCGGGATCGCAACCCGGGTCTCGGGTCGAACCTCCCAAGTGTGATCCGCGCGGGCGCTGTAGAACGGGAGGTAGCCACCGCCGTGGAGGAGCACCAGCTTGATACCGGGGTGCTCCTCGAACAGCCCGCTGAAGATCATGCGGGTTGTCGCCACCATCGTCTCCAGTGGGTTGCCGATGCAGTTGGTCAGGAAATAGCTGCCAAGACGGTGACCCTCCGGATAGCCGCTGGGATGGAGGATGACCGGGATCCCCTTGGCCTCGACCGCGGCCCAGAATGGGCGGAAACCGGGCTCATCGAGATTGCGCCCGTCGATCGTGCCTCCGATCTGGAGGCCCTTGAATCCGAGTTCGTCCACCGCCCGGTCCATCTCGGCCACCGCCAGGTCGACGTCCTGAAGGGGCACCGTCGCTCCCAGCCCCACGAATCGGGTTGGGTTGGCAGCCACGACAGACGCCACATTGTCGTTTTGGATGCGGGCCGACTCCGCGGCGAGATCGGCGGGCGCCCAGTAGTGGTACTCGGAGACGAACGTGGACAGGCCCTGGACATCGACCCCCATCCGGTCCATGTCCTCGATACGTGCCGCCGGGTCGGTGAGTTGGTCGATGATCCCCGGATACATCACCTTGTTGTGGTCTTTGGAGTCCTGACCCATGTAGAAGTCGTATGGCTCGTTTTCAGGCTTCCGGTGTTCGTCGACCAGGGGGCGGCTCGCCGGCGTGGCCAGATGGCAATGGATGTCGATCGTCGTCATGTGCGTCCGGGCACGATAACGAGCAAACAAAGGCGGGCATCGTGAAGCTGTCCCGCCCGGCGATCTATGCGCTCCTTACGATGGTTGTCCTCATCCTCGGGCTCAATTGGCCGGTGATGGCCACCGGGGTGAAATCGATCGCCCCGATCTGGATGGGGGCTCTTCGCATCGGCACGGCAACAGCATTGATGGTCGGGGTGGCCCTGGCGAGGAGGACGCTGGTCGTGCCTCCGCGCCGCGATCTCCCCATCGTCGCCTCCATGGCGCTGTTCCGTCTCACGGCGGTCACAGTCCTCGTCTTCACGGCACTCGAGCTCGTCCCTGCCGGCCGCTCCTCGGTGGTGGTGTGGACAACCAGCCTGTGGACCGTGCCGATCGCGGCGATATTCCTCGGAGAGAGGATGACTGGAGCGCGATGGCTTGGTCTGTCACTCGGCATCGCCGGAGTCCTCGCCCTGTTCGAGCCCTGGGGTTTCGACTGGACGGAGCCGGGCGTTGCGGTCGGTCACGCCTTGCTCATCCTCGCTGCGATCACCAACGCCTCGACCGCGGTCCACATCCGGGCCCATCGCTGGAGCATCGCTCCCCTCGACTCGATGCCTTGGCAGCTCATGGCGGCGACGTTGATCCTCGTCGTTCTCGGCTTCACGGTCGAAGGGCCTCCGGTGATCGACTGGACACCTCAACTGATCTGGATCGTCCTCTATCAGGGCGTGCTGGCCAGTGGGATCGCCTTTTGGGTGCAGATAGTGATCCTGCGCAATCTCTCGGTGGTCTCGACCAACCTCACCCTGATGGCGGTGCCGGTCGTGGGCGTCGTGTCGTCGGCCATCATCCTCGGCGAAGATGTCACGACTTCCCTCCTCCTCGGGTTGACGCTGGTGGTCGCCGGTGTCGCCCTGAACCTGCTGTCTGATCGAGCGAAGAGTGGAGAGCCCGCGGAGATCCTCGACCCTCAGGAGGTGCCGTGATCCGGCCTCAGCCCTTTTCGGCGGAGTCGAAGGCGTCGATCGATGTCCGGAGATGTTCGTCGAGAGCCTTCACGGCAGCTTCGACATCGCGCTTCTCGAGCGCCTCGAGGATGTCGGCATGACCGTGGTTGGCTTCCTCGCGCAGACCGGGTTTGTGCTTCAGCGAAGCGCCGATATACATCACGGAGGCGTCCTGCAGATTGCGGATGATGGCGGCCAAGCGCGGGGAGGCAGCTGTTTCGTAGACCGCCATGTGGAAGACTCGATTTCGGTCGACCCAATCCACGGAGTGCGGCTCATCGAGCATCGCCTGGTGGAGCCGGCGCAACCGGCCGAGGAGGGCGTCGCTCACGTTGGGCACCGCCTGTCTCATAGCCAGCGGCTCCAACACCCGGCGGATCTCGTAGATGTCGTGCACATCCTCGGCGCTGAGCTCCGAGACGATGGCCCCCCGATGGGGGTCGAACTGGACCAGTCCCTCCGTGGCCAGGTCGCGCAATGCCTCGCGCACCGGCGTGGTGCTCACGTCGAGCATTGCGGCGAGCTCGGCCTGAACCAACCGACTCCCACTGCTCAGCTCGCCGTTGAGGATCGCCCGACGCAAGACGCTTCGCACGAATTCGTGCGCAGTCTGCCGGGTAGCGGCGAATCCCTCATCCGGCGGGGAGATGCGAAGCTCGGGTGTTTGATCCATCGTGATCAGCCTACAAAGTCGGCACCCCGGAACGGCTCCTACCATCCGCAGACCTTCCGAGGAGTGTTGTGAGAGCGGTACGTGTCCGGGCCCCTGGAGTGATCGACGTGGGCGACGTGCCCGAACCCGATCCCGGAAGCTCGGTCCTGGTCCGCGTGGGTCACGTCGGGATCTGCGGCACCGACGTCAAGATCCTGGGCGGCAAGATCCCGGTCGACTATCC
>JBEVJN010000061.1:0-101508 GCA_040510135.1 Acidimicrobiia bacterium
CGGGGGGCGGCACCTTCCAGCTCTTCCCCGACGTCGGATCGGTGACCACGAAGTCCGCGGACGCCGACTTCTCGCTCAGCATCACCTGCCACGACCCGAGATATCCCTCACCGGTCCACTTGACATCGCCAGGCATCAGATGGCGTGGTGGCTATCACCCTCGACCTCATCACCTCAAACTCCTCGTGCTCGAACCGGTCGTTAGGTACCGAAAGATAGATCATGAGGGGATGAATAGGATCGAGCGCCCAAATCGAGAGGATTCCCGTGCAGCTCCACGCGGAGATGGAGAAGGCGCTCAACGCCCAGGTCACCATGGAGCTGGCCTCGGCCGCGTCGTATCTGCAGATGGCCGCTTTCTTCTCGCATCAGAATCTCGACGGGATGAGTCGCTGGATGCGGGCTCAGGCGGAGGAGGAGCGTGACCACGCCGACCGATTCCTCGACTTCATCCTCGACCGGGGCGGGAACGTTGTCATCGGCGACGTCGAGGCACCACGTGGGAACTTCAGCGGGGCGGAGGAGGTGTTCGCCACCGCCCTGTCCCAGGAGGAAGCGGTGACGGCGGCGATCCACGACCTCTACCGGCTGGCCGACAAGCTGGGCGACCTGGCCAGCATCCCCTTCCTGCCGGACTTCATCTCCGAGCAGACCGAGGAGGAGGCGATGGTGGGCGCCATCGTGGATCGGCTCGCCCTGGCCGACGGGCAATCAGGCGCCTTGTTCATCCTCGATCATGAGCTCGGGGCCCGGGAGGGCGACCCGGGGATCTGACCAGGCCGATAGCGCGCAAGGTCCGCGAGCAATCAACCCGGCACGATGCAGTCGTCCATCGAGCGCGGGGGCGCCTCCACGTCGTACAACTCGGGCGCCGGCGCCGGAATGGGGTAGTCGTCGGTGGTGACGAAGCGGACCAGAGCCCGGTAGACGCCTTCGGCGTAGGCCCGACGGAACGAATCGGTCATGATCAAAGCCTCTTCCGAGGGATTGGAGATGTAGGCCCCCTCCACGATCACCGCCGGCACCTCGGATCTGGCCAGGATGGTGTAATAGTCCTCACCGTCGGCTCCGACCCGGGCCACCGTCCCGTTTCCCTGGCCTCCGACCCACTCGGCTTCGAACCCGGAGAAGGACCGTCGGACTTCTTCGACGATCAAGCCACCGAGACGTGGCGATTCGGCGTTGGATGCCGAGACGAACGCAGAGGTGCCGGGATGGTCTAGATCCCTCGTCGGCTCGGTGTTGTGATGGATCGAGACCAGGGCGGTGGCGTCGACTGCGTTGCCCAGCTCCGCCCGGAAGGTGAGTCCCAGCTCGTAGTCGCCACCATCGGGCCCGTCCGGGTAGCGGGTCATGATGGCCACAGCCACGGCCGGCACCGCCGAGCCGGGAGTGACAGCACCCGTCGTCCAATCGATGTCGCGCCCCGCGCCGAGCAACTCGACGACGCGAGCGGAGACGTCGAGATTGGCCTCTGCCTCGGTCAGCCCACTCGGTCCGACTGCTCCGAGGTCGGGGGCGCCGTGGCCCGGGTCGATCACGAAGACGGCCCGATCCATCTGGCTCTGCCGCTCCGTGGGGACCGACCCCGCCTCGACCTGGTTCGACGGGATCCAACCGGGCCGATTGCAGTTGTCGAGTACCTCGTAATCCCCGTTCGTGACCAGTGTCACCGGGAAGATCAGTCCCTCGGCCACCGGCATCCCAGGCTGGCCGGGATCGGTGGAGAGAACTGCTCCTTCGTGAGTAACCACATAGCCGACGAATCCGGCGCCGGCTGCCTGCCCGGGTGCGGTGGTGGCGGACCGAGAGGCATCTGATCCAAGACGCCACGCAAGTATCCCTCCGAAGAGGACTGCGACAACCACGATGACCGCGACCAGGCGGGAAGATCTCAAATCAGCAAGACGGCAGGGGGCCACAGGACAGCAGACTCGGGTCCGTACCTCAATTCCGGTCGGAATTCACTGCTGCCTGCGCCGGCATCGACCTACCGTGTTGGCGTGGCGACACTCGATGCCAAGAAGCGAGCCAGCCTGCCCAACAGCGCCTTTGCCTATGTCGACTCCCAGGGCAACCGACGGCTGCCCATCAACGACGAGGCGCATGTTCGGAACGCGCTGTCACGCTTCAATCAGGTCAAGTTCGAGAGCGAGGAGGCGAGGGACCGGGCGTTCCGACGCCTGCTCAAGGCCGCCACCGAGTACGGGATCGCCCCGATCGGCTTCGTCACCCGTCAATTGCGTGAAGCTCGCGTCGCCGATCCTTCCGACTTGCCATCGGGAGTCGTCACCCTGATGCTCACCGACATCGAAGGCTCGACACGGTTGGTGCATGAACTCGGTGAGGACTACTCGTCGGTCCTCGACGGCGTGCGGACTTTGATCCGAGATGCGGTCGAGGCCCATCAGGGCTATGAGGTCGACTCGAGAGCGGACGAGTTCTTTGCTGTCTTTGCCGGAGCCGATCAGGGGCTCGCGGCGTCGATCGAGATACAGAGGGCTATGCAAGACACCAAATGGCCCGCCGGCCATCAGGTGCGGGTCAGGATCGGCCTCAACAGCGGGAGCCCTGCTGTCACCGACACCGGGTACGTCGGTCTTCCGGTCAACGTCATGGCGCGAGTGTGCAACGCCGGCCACGGTGGGCAGATCCTGCTCACCACTGCAAGCCGCGAAGAGTTGGGCTCAGACCTGGTGGGCATCGAGCTCGATTCCCTCGGTGAGTTCCAGCTCCAAGGATTGCCCGGGCCCGAAATCCTTTTCCAGGTCAAGGCACGTGGACTTATGGACGAGTTCCCGCCATTGCGGGTCGCGAGCGAGACCTGATCGGTCAGGTCGTAAGGGCTCTCATCCGGTTGTTGCGGGCGTTGTGCTCCACTTCGGCGAGCCCGAGAGCCTCGAGGACCGGCGGGACGTAGTTGCCCACCCGGCCCCGCAGCCCTTTCTTCAATCCGTACCAGCCGCCGATCGGGTTGTCAGGGGAGCGGGCCCAGGCCTCAACGGTGCCATCCGCTGCGGGCTTTTGCTCGTCGGCGTTGCCGAGGGGGACCCAGTCGCCTTGCTCTTTCAACATGGTGTGTAGGTCCTCGATGATTCGCAGGTCGTAGTGCAATACGGTGGTCCCCACGGTGCACACCAGGACAGGGGGGTCGTGGTCCTCGTCGCGATACATCAGTATCTCGGATCCGAGGCTCGGAGTCTTCAGCACCCAGGGGTCGTCGGCGGTCCCGGTGCCGGTGAACGGGGCAGCCGTCATCTTTCCTCCTGCTGGTCGACGTCAATCGCCGGGATCCAAACCCGCATCGTAGAAGGCCCGCGGTTGGCCCATTCGTGGTATGGAGTCAGTGGGATCTGCAGCTCGCGCCCGGGCGCCAGGTCGGTCGTCTCCGGATAGGGCCACGGTCTGTTCTCGAACTCGATCAGACTGCCGCGAGCGGTCACCTCAACTCCATCGACCTCGAGGGCGGCATCGGGATCGACCCGGACGTCGTCGACGCCGGCTCCGTCGGGAAGGTCCACCGACTCGACACATAGCACCAGCGGCCCCCGCTCCACGGCAAGACAGCCCCGTATCGAGTCGATACGGGAGTCGGGGATGACCCGTCTCGGCGTCATCCCGATGTCGAGATGAACCTCGTCGCCAACGGCGAACCGGCCTTCGACCGAGGAGGTGCCCGGATCGACTCGCTTCTTGTCCCCGCGATCGGTGAGCCACGCCTCCGTTGCCCATTCCGGCACTCGCATCGTCAGCGTCCAGGGGCTGTCATCGGTCTCGGCGATCCGGATCGAGATCCTGCCATCGTCGGGGTAGTTGGTTTCGACCTCTACGCCGACACGTCTGCCGTTTCCGAGGGTGGCCGAGATTCGGCTGTCGGCGAACTGGTGGATCTGGAGACCGTCGTCATCGGACGTGGCGAGGTAGGCACCCAGTGAGGCGAACGTCCTGGCGACGTTGGTCGGGCAGCACGAGACGGCGAACCAGGGCTCGCGCAGGCTGGACGCAGCGCGATGACTGACGAAGTCGGGTGACGGCACCACCCCGGGAACACGCTGATGAAGCGGGTTGGCATAGAAGAAGGCCCGCCCGTCGGGCGCAGGGGAGGTGGCCACGACGTTGAACAGAGTGCGCTCGGCCAGATCGGCAAAGCGTGGCTCACCGGTGGCAAGAAGGAGGCGCCAGGCGAGCATGACCGAAGCGATTCCGGCACAGGTCTCGGAGTAGGCGCGGTCAGGAGGCAGAACGAAATCTTCGCCGAACTTCTCCCCGTCGTGATGGGAACCCATGCCCCCGGTCAGATAGGTGCGCCGCGCCACCGTCCGTTCCCACTGGGCGACGATCGCATCAAGCAGTGCCGCGTCCCCGGTCTCCACCGCGACGTCCACGGCTGCGGCCGCCAGATAGAGGGCCCGAACCGAGTGACCGGTGAATGCCACCTGGTCTCGCACCGGGACGTCGTCCTGGAAATACGACCGCCCCCAGTGAATGTCGTCCAGGGTCTGATGCCCGCGGCGATCGATGAACAGCGAAGCTTGGTGGAGGTAGCGCTCCTCACCCGTCACCCGGGCTAACTCGACCAGGCCGAGCTCGATCTCGGGGTGGCCTCCGACGCGTTCGATGCCACCCTCGCCGAAGACCTCGCATACGTGGTCGGCGGCTCGCCTCGCCACTTCCACGAATTGGTCGGCGCGGCCGGTCCGCGCCCGGGCCACGGCAGCCTGGAGCATGTGCCCGTAGCAGTAGAGCTCATGCCCCCATTCCAGGTCGCTGTACCGATCCGGCTGGCCCGGTCGCCCGAAGACGGTGTTCAGATAGCCATCCTCCTCCTGGGCGGGAGCGATCACCGCGGTGAGATCGGCGAAGCGACGATCGGCGTCGGCCGAGCCCGAGCGGCCCACTTCCCAGGCGGCCGCCTCCATGAGCTTGTACACGTCGGAGTCGGTGAAGACCACGCCTTTGCGATCCTCCGGGAGTCGGCCCTCGGTGGCTGCGCGGAAGTTTCCCACCCAGCCGAGCCGCTCCATCCAATCGTGGCAGTGCTGGATGGTGGCGTCCGAGTTGACCTGTTGGCGACCGCCCCAGAACCCACCGGTGATCTCGACGTCGGTGATGCCAAGCGGGCGGAGACGCCCTGAAGCAGGGACGACGGGTCTCCCGTCGATAGCGGCGCTCATGAGACGTGATCCTTCCAGGCGTGCTCCGGCTCGTAGCCAAGCTGTTCGCGTGCCCGGTCGATGGCGAGGAGCGTCTCCCTGCCGACGACCTCCCGCGTCAGCGGGACATCGGGATAGACCTCCGCCATCAGTTCCGCCGAATCCCGGGTCATCACCGTGTCGGCGGCTGCGACCACGAAGACCTCCGCGCCCTTGATATCGGACGTCAGAGCGAGACGAATCGCAGTTCCGACGTCGCGGACGTCGACGTAGCCCCACAGGTTCCATTTCCGGAGCAGAGGGTCGTCCCAGAAAGTCGGGAACTCCTGGTAATCGTCAGGCTCCATGATGTTGGAGAAGCGGAGCCCGATGAAGGGAAAGCCGGTTCGCCGGGCGAACTGGCCCGCCATTTGCTCGCCAACAAGTTTGGAGAGGGCATACGAGCTCTCGGGGCGAGGATCGATGGTCTCATCGATCGGGGCAAACAGAGGGGGTGTGTCGAAGGGGAGGCCAAGCACGGTTTCGCTCGAAGCCCACACGATCCGATCAACTGACGCCGCCACCGCCGCGGCGAACACGTTGTACGTCGACACCGAGTTGATGCGAAACGTCTCGGCCTCGGACCTGATCCCCGGCGCCGGTATCGCGGCCAGATGGACCACCGCATCGGCGCCGGCGATCAGTTCGTGAGTCTGACCGGGATCGGTGAGATCGGCGACAAGGCACAGGCCATGGCCACTTCCGTCGTGGGACCAGTCGATGTTTCTCACATCGTGACCGCTTTCGCGCAGGTCGCGGACCACCCATCGCCCGGTTTTCCCGCTCCCCCCGGTCACCACGACCCTCATTGCCTGGTCAGTCCTGAAGTGGGCATGAATTCGTATGCTACATTCGTTTTTTCGCCACGAATCGTGTGAGAGAGTCGAGGTCATGACAAAATTGAGAATGGGAGCCGTGCTGTGGAGCCAGGCATCCGATTGGGCCGGCTTCCTGTCGGCGGCGCAACGCGCCGACGAGCTGGGGTACGACTCGATCTGGACCTGGGACCATGTCTATGCGATCTTCGGAGAGCCCGATCAGCCGATCGTCGAGGGCTACACCGCTCTCGCCGGTCTGGCCATGGGCACCGAGAAAGCTGACATCGGGTTGCTCGTCGGAGCCAACACCTTTCGTAATCCGGGAATCATCGCCAAGTCGGTCATCACCGTCGACCACATGAGTGGTGGGCGGGCCATCCTCGGTCTGGGAGGAGCCTGGTTCGGGTTGGAGCACACCGCGTTTGGAATCGACTTCGGCACGGGGTTCGGCCAGCGGTTGGACTGGATGGATGAGGCGACCGCCGCGATTCGATCTCTCCTCGACGGCGAGACTGTGAGCAGCGACGGCAATGGGCGGTATGAGTTCCGCGATCTACATCTCAATCCCTTGCCAGTGCAAGAGCACCTGCCGATCATGATCGGGGGGTCCGGGGAGAGGAAGACGCTTCGCACCGTCGCCGCATACGCCGACCAATGGAACGCGTTCGGCAGCCCGGAGACTTTGGCCCACAAGGACGATGTACTCCGCCGCCACTGCGAGGACGTCGGCCGCAACCACGAGGAGATCGAGCGCACCGTCGGAGCCAAGATCGTGATCCGCGATACCGAAGCGGAGGCCAGGCGGGTTCTCGAGGACCTCATGGAGCAGAACCGGACGCCGATGGCCAACATCGATGACGACGACACCTTCTGGGTGGGGACATCTAGCGAGATGACCGAAAGGCTGCTGGCCTACCGCGAGGTTGGGTTCAACACCGTTCTGGTCGAGATGCCCGCCCCCTACGACCGAGAGACCATGGACAGACTCGTCGAGGTGGTCAGACCGGCCGTGGACGCGGCTTCCTGATCGCAGACGCGGCCACTCCCGCAGTTCGACTCACCGCCATCGGCACTCTCGAGCATGTCGAGATGCCTGTCGGGGATCCGTCCGAAGGGGAGGTGCTGCTTCGAGTGCTCGCGGTGGGTCTCTGTGGCTCAGACGCGCATTGGTTTCGCGAAGGCTCGATCGGTGACGCCGTTCTCGGCGACGGCCTGGTGCTCGGCCACGAGTTCTCCGCGGTCATCGAGTCTGGGCCCCGGGCCGGCCAGCGCGTTGCGGTCGATCCGGCAATCCCATGTCTGGAATGCGCAGAGTGCGTTGCCGGGCGCCCCAACCTTTGCCTCAACCTGCGATTCGCCGGGCACGGTATCGACGGTGCCCTGCGACGTCACATGGTTTGGCCGGCCCGCTGCCTCGTCCCGATCCCCGATCACGTTCCCGACGAGCAAGGGGCCATGCTCGAGCCGCTTGGGGTCGCGCTCCACGCCATCGATCTGGCGGGAGACGTCGAAGGCGCCTCGGTTGGTGTGACCGGTTGTGGGCCTATCGGCTTGCTCCTGATCGCGGCGCTTCGTCATCTGGGGTTTGGTCAGATCGTGGTCACCGATCCCCTCGCCCACCGGGTCGAGGCGGCGGTCAATTTGGGCGCGACACGGGGAATCGTCATCGAGGGCGAAGAAAATGAGAGGGCGTTTGTCGGCGAGATGGGGAGTGTGCTCGATGTCGTGTTCGAAACCGCCGGGAGCGACCGTGCGCTACACACTGCCTTGATCGCGGTTCGCCCCGGAGGCCGCGTCGTGCTGGTAGGCATTCCTGACAGAGACCGGACCTCCTATGTCGCTTCGCTGGCCCGTCGCAAGGAGCTGACCCTGGCGGTGTGCCGGCGCATGCTGCCTGGGGACTTGGTCCAGGCGGCAGAAATAGCGGGTTCGGGGCTTTCCGCCCTCCAATCGCTGGTGAGTCATCGCTTTCCGATGAGCCAGGCCGCAGACGCATTTCGAGCTTTGATCGAACAGGTCGGGCTGAAGGTGATGATCATCCCTTGAGCAGGGTGCAACGAATGGATAACCTATGCAGGCAAGGCTATGCTGACAATCGTATCCAGCGATCCTGCGCCATGCGCGAAGATGGGGCGGGTAGGTTTGACCGCCCGCACGCTCACGGGATGGGAGGGTGCCGGATGCACGTGCCGAGAGGGAGTGTGGGTTGACGTCTCGCCCTGTGACCATGCAGGACATCGCCAAGGCTGCGGGTGTGTCCCAATCGACGGTGTCGAGGGTCCTCAACGACACCCCGACCTCGGTGCCCATCGCGGCCGACACCCGGGAACGAGTCCAGGAGGTGGCCAAGCGTCTCGGATATCGCCCCAACCCGCTGGCACGGGGCCTCCGAGGGGCACGCACCATGCTGCTCGGGGTCATCGTCCGTGAGATAACGGATCCGTTCTTCTCGATGGCGATCGAGGCGCTGTCGACCGAGGCGTTGGCACGGGGATACAACGTGGTCCTAGGGAGCGCCCACAGCAAGGCCGACGAGGCGATCGCTCTCAAAGCGGTGCTGGAGACGCGACACTGCGACGCAATCCTCCTCCTTGGAGACATGAGGGATGAGCCCAAGTTCCTCGATGACCTGCGAGCTTCTCAGACGCCGGTCATCGCCCTGTGGCATGGCACCGAGCTGGAGGGCGTCCCCACCGTCAACATCGACAACCGCGCCGGAATGGTGGCAGCCCTCGACCATCTCATCGACAAAGGGCATGAGCGCATCGCATTCATCGGTGGCCGTCCCCTCGGCGACATCCGCGAGCGACGCACCGCCTTCTATGAGCATCTCGAGGAAAAGGGCATCGCGGTGCCCGACGAGTACGTGCAAAACGTCATCAACGAGCCGGCTGGTGGGGACGCCGCTTATCGCAATCTCGTCGCCTTGGACAACCCGCCTACCGCAGTCGTGTGCTCCACCGACCATCTGGCCACTGGTGTGCTCCATGCCGCCGCCGATCTGGGAATCGTCGTGCCCCGTGATCTCTCGGTGGTCGGCTTCGACGACATCCCGATGGCCAGCTTCACTGTTCCATCGCTGACCACTGTCCACATGCCGGTGGCCGAGATGACCGCCTTGGCGGCGCGGCTCGCCATGGACGAGCCCGAGGACGGCCCGTCGGGTGCCGCGAAGAGCTTTGTCGTGACGCCGACATTGGTCGTGCGGGAGTCGACCGGCGAGGCACCACGCTGATGGTCGGTGACCACGCCGCCCTGCGACGGTTGGTAGCCCGGGCAAACAACGAGATCGCCGACTCCGGGCTGGTGGTCCACGCCTTTGGCAACGCCAGCCAGGTTGATCGTGACGCCGGTGTCTTCGCGATCAAGCCGAGCGGCATCCCCTGTGAGGATGTGACAGCCGACGCCATCGTCGTGGTCCGCCTGAATGACGGGGAGGTGGTGTGGGGTGAGAACCGGCCCTCCTCGGACACGCCGACTCATCGGGCCATCTTCAATGGCATAGAGGCTGCCTCGGGCGTCGTCCACACCCACTCGAGATTCGCCACCGCCTGGGCGCAGGCCCGGCTGCCCATCCCGTGTCTCGGCACCACGCATGCCGACCACTTCCGGGGGCCGGTGCCGGTGACCCGCCCCCTCTCGAACGAGGAGATCGAAGGTGACTACGAGGCGAACACCGGCCGCGTCATCGTCGAGATGTACGGCGCCGCAGGCCTCCGTCCCGACGAAGCCCCCGGCGCATTGGTCGCCTCACACGGTCCCTTTGTCTGGGGACCGAACGCGAGTGCTGCGGTGGAGATGGCATCGGCCGTCGAGCTGATAGCCGAACTTGCTGCCCACACTCTGGCGATCGGGCCTGGCCGGGGCCCGATCGAGGATGAGCTCCGCGACCGACACTTCAGCCGCAAGCACGGTCCAATGGCCTACTACGGGCAGCCATGAGCGGCACAGGCAAGGCCACCGTCGGTGTCGACTTCGGGACCGAGTCGGCAAGGGCGGTCCTGGTCGATGTGGCCACGGGCCGCGAGTTGGCGTCTGCCGTGCGCCGGTATCCGTCGGGCGTGATCGACCAACGTCTTCCTGGTGACGGCATTGCCTTGGCCCCCGACTGGGCACTGCAAGACCCCGACGACTATCTCGATGCCCTCAGGTCGACCGTCCGCGCCGTCCTTGCCGAGACAGGGATCGACCGATCGGACGTCATCGGGATCGGGATCGACTTCACGGCGTGCACGATGCTCCCGGTCACCGCAGACGGGACTCCGCTGTGCCGGATCTCGGATATGCGCTCCGATCCGCATTCTTGGGTGAAACTATGGAAGCACCACGCGGCCCAGCCGGAGGCGGATCTGATCAACGCGACGGCGGAGACGCGGGGCGAGCCCTGGCTCGACCGCTATGGGCGGCGGACATCCTCGGAGTGGTTCTTCGCCAAGGCTCTGCAGATCCTCGACGAGGCGCCGGCCATCTACGCCAGGGCGGACCGTCTCATCGAGGCCGCCGACTGGGTGGTGTGGCAGTTGACCGGCGTCGAGACCCGGAATAGCTGCACCGCCGGGTACAAGGCCCTCTGGTCCAAGCAGGACGGCTTCCCGAACCGCTCCTTCTTCGATGCCCTCGCCGGCGGGTTCGGCGACGTCGTCGACGAGAAGATGTCCCGGGAGATCTCGAGCCCCGGAGAGAGGGCGGGAGTGATCAGCGCCGACGCCGCCGCCTTGACCGGGCTCGATGCGGGGACACCGGTTGCCGTGGCCAATGTCGATGCACACGTGTCCGTGCCGGCGGCAACCGTGGTGACACCGGGCTCGCTGGTAGCGGTGATGGGCACCAGCACCTGTCATCTCGCTCTGGCCGAAGTCGACCGGGTGGTTCCGGGGTTCTGTGGCGTGGTCGAAGACGGGGTGATCCCCGGCTTGTTCGGCTATGAGGCGGGCCAGGCCGCGGTCGGCGACATGTTCGCCTGGTTTGCCGAGCTCCTCGCCCGAGAAGGCGGGTCGCTGGACGAGATGCATAGGTCGTTGGAGCGCGACGCCGCCCTTCTCGAGCCAGGCGAGTCAGGTCTGGTTGCCCTCGACTGGTGGAACGGGAACCGTTCGATCCTCGTGGATGCCGAGCTGACCGGGCTGTTGATGGGGGCCACCCTCGCGACCACGCCTGGCGAGATCTATAGGGCATTGTTGGAAGCCACCGTCTTTGGCACCAGGGTCATCATCGAGACCCTGGAGGACGCTGGCATTCCCGTCGACGAGTTGGTCGTCTGTGGCGGATTGCCTTTCCAGAACCGGCTGCTCATGCAGCTCTCTGCGGACATCACGGGGCGTCCGGTTCGGGTGGCTGAATCACGCCAGGCGCCGGCCCTCGGCTCTGCGATGTTCGCCGCGGTGGCGGCCGGGCCTGACCTGGGTGGCTACGACTCGATCGTCGAGGCGTCGGAGCGGATGGCCCGGCTCGGGCCGGACGAGTACCTGCCCAACGAATCGACCGGGCAGGTCTATGACGACCTGTACTCCATATACAAGGACCTGCACGACACGATGGCTGGAAGCACGTCGGGGATGAGGAGGCTGCGCTCAGTGCAGGACAGAGCACGCAAACAGACGGTGGTGGCATGAAAACGCTCGACAGCTTCGAGGTGTGGTTCCTCACCGGGAGTCAGGGCCTGTACGGGGAAGACGTGCTTCGGCAGGTCGCCGAGAACTCTGCGGCAATCGCTGCCGGTCTGGACAACGCCGATGACATCCCGGTGCGGGTCGTCCCCAAGCCGGTCGTGAGCAGCCCTGAGGCGATCGAAGACGTGTGTCGCCAGGCCAACGCCAGCGCCCAATGCGTCGGGGTCATCGCCTGGATGCACACGTTCTCCCCCGCCAAGATGTGGATCCCGGGGCTCATGGCCCTCGACAAGCCCCTGCTCCATCTCCACACCCAATTCAACCGAGACCTGCCCTGGGCCGAGATCGACATGGACTTCATGAACCTCAATCAAGCGGCCCACGGGGATCGTGAGTTCGGTTTCGTCCTCTCCCGGCTGAGGGTGGCGAGAAAGATCGTCGTCGGGCATTGGCAGGACCCGAGGGTGGCTGCTCGCATCGGCAGTTGGGCGCGTGCCGCCTGCGGTTGGCACGAATCGCGCAATCTCAAGCTGGCCCGCTTCGGCAGCAACATGCGACGGGTGGCGGTGACCGACGGCGATCGCCTCGAGGCCCAGGTGCGGTTCGGTGTTGCCGTCGACGGGTTTGGCGTAGCTGATCTGGAGGCGGCGATGGCACGCGTCGAACGACAGGCGATCCACAAGCTGATAGCCGAGTACCACGACGAGTACGAGATGGCGCCCGAGCTCGCCCGGGGAGGCGAGAGGCACGAATCGTTGGTCGAGGCGGCGCGTATCGAGGCGGGTCTACGCGATTTCCTCGAGGCGGGCGGATTCATGGCGTTCACCGACACCTTCGAAGATCTCGCCGGTCTTCCCCAGCTCCCGGGCATCGCCGTCCAGCGCTTGATGGCCGACGGATACGGGTTCGGCGCCGAGGGCGACTGGAAGACCGCGGTAATGGTCCGGGTCATGAAGGTGATGGGCGCGGGCCGGAGTGGCGGCGCCTCGTTCATGGAGGACTACACCTACCACTTCGGCGACGGTGGGCCGAAAGTCCTGGGTGCCCACATGCTCGAGGTATGCCCGTCCATCGCCGGGGCCAAACCTTCTTGTGAGATACACCCCCTCTCCATAGGTGGCAAGCTGGACCCGGTCCGGCTCGTCTTCACCGCCCGCACCGGCCCGGGGGTCGTGGCCGGCCTGATGGACCTAGGGAACCGTTTCCGCCTCGTCGCCAACGAGGTGGAGCTCACCGAGCCCGACGAACCGCTGCCCAACCTCCCCGTCGCCCGTGCCGTGTGGAAGCCGCTTCCGGATTTCGAGACCGCCGCGTCCTCCTGGCTCCTCGCCGGCGGATCACATCACACCTGCCTCAGCCTCGATGTCGACCTGGAGATCCTGACCGATTTCGCCAACATGGCTGGAGTCGAGTTGGCCGTCATCGATCGCGACACGACTTTCGCTTCGTTCGAGCGTGAATTGCGCTGGAACCAGGCCTATCACCATCTGGTCAGCGGGCCCTGACCACCCCGGCGGGGTTGCAGCGAGAGGCTCTCCAATGGTTGGTTACGTTTGACAGCAATCCCTTGTATGCATAGGATTGCAGCCAGGGAAAGCGATCGGGGATCGGCCCTTTTCGCGGTCACTGGGAGGCGGTATGGCGTCGGGAGCGCCGACCCTCTTCCGCCCGAGACGCGGGACTCGGGCACACCCGACAAGGAGGAGAAAACAGGTGAACACGAGAAAACATGGCAGCCTGCGGAGCAGGCCGTCGGTCCTTCTCATCATGGCCATCGTGATGGCCTTGGTGGTCGGGGCCTGTGCCGACAGCGGCGCCGACGAGACTACGACGTCCGCCGCTGCCGAGGAAACGACCACTAGCGCAGCTGCGGAAGAGACCACCACCAGCGCGGCTGCCGAGGAGACCACCACTAGCGCGGCTGCCGAGGCGCTGGCAGTGACATGCGAGCCTACGGCTGCGGACGCCGAGGGTGCGCTGATCATGTGGGAGCGGACCGGGGGCAACGCCCAGATGGTCGACGCTCTGGTGTGCGCCTGGAACGGCCGCAACCCCGACCGTCCGATCAGCCTCGAGTACATCGAACACACTGCCATGGTCGACCGACTGGCTCGGGGCCTGGCAACGGGTGACGTGCCCGACCTGATGGGCCTCGACCTCATCTATGGCCCGCAATTCACCAGCGCCGGCCAACTGCAGGACCTCACCGATCTGATCGGCTCTGACCCACTCCTGGAGACGGCGGTCGAGGGGCACATGCAGGTGTCGACATGGGAAGGTCGTCTGTACGGAGTTCCCCTCTACGCCGACGTATCGGCCCTGTTCTGGAACAAGGACCTGTTCGAGGCCGCCGGGCTCGACCCGGAGGTCCCCCCGACCAACCTGACCGAGCTGCATGACATGTCAGCCGCCATCACCGGGATCGAAGACGGCGTGTACGGCTACTACCTCCCTGGCAACTGTGCCGGGTGCAACATCTTCACCTTCGGCCCGATGATCTGGGCCAACGGGGGCAAGATCGAACCATCCGAACCCGGTGATGCGGCGCTGGAGCCGGTCGAGGCAATCGAACCGGTATTGGAATGGGCCCGGATGATGCATCAGGAGGGCCAGATCGACCCCGCGGCCCAGTCCGAGGATGGGGCCACGTTCGCCCAGGTCTTCGGCTCCGGCAACGTCGGGATCATGGGGACCGGCAACTTCAACATCACCCTGGTGACCGGCGCCGAAGGCATCGAGGGGCAGAACCCGGACATGAACTTCGGGATCACGCTGATCCCTGGCTTCGAAACCGGTGATGCCGCCTCATTTGCTGGTGGTGACATCGTCGTGGTCCCCGAGGGGAGCGACCGGCTGGAAGACGCGGTCGACTTCATGAAGTTCATCCTCTCCGATGAGGTCCAAGTCGAGGCATACGCCAAGCTGCTCAACATGACCACCCGGTCAGACATGACCGACAACGTCTATTACCAGGAGAACCCTCTGGTACAGGACGTCGCAGCGGCAATCGAGATCGGTCAGACTCCCTTCACGTTGAAGTTCTTCGAGCTGATCAACTCGCCACAGGGCCCGTGGCTGCAGATGCTGCAGCGGGTCTACTACAGCGACGACGACATCCCCACCGTCATCGCCGATGCTAAGACCGAGATGGAGGCCATCATCAACGAATGACGGGGCCGGTCTGAGCTCGAAGCCGAAGGGCCGCAGTGCCATACCTCCGGGGTGCTGCGGCCCTTGCTTCACCGTCACCGAGATCCATCACCAAATACCATCGATGCTGGCCCTGGCTGACCACTCATGACCAACCGCAGCAAGCTGACAGGTTTCTGGTACGTGTTTCCGGCCCTGGCCTTCGTGGTGACATTTACCGCCTGGCCATTCATCCAGATGATTTGGATCTCGATGAACGACTGGTCGCTGATCACCCCGCCGACCTTCGTCGGGTTGCAGAACTATCTCGATGCCTTCGCCGATTCCCAGTTCTGGGTATCGCTGCGGTTCACTCTGAAATACACCCTCTATCTCACCCCGATTCTCATGATCGGGGGCTACCTGATCGCCCTGCTGGTCACTCCCAACAGCGGGCTGAGTCGTGTCACCCGCACCATCGTTTTCATACCGGTCGTGATTGGGCTCGGCGCCTCCAGTCTTCTCTGGTACTGGCTGTTCAGCCCCAACTACGGGCTGGTCAACAAGTTCCTGATCGACCTGGGGATCATCGACACCCCGATCCTGTGGCTCGGGGTCGATGCAGAGCTCTCCCTTTGGGCCGTGATCGTCTCCATCACCTGGAAGGTGCTTGGCTTCGGCATGATCCTCTTCGTAGCTGCGATCCAGGCCGTCCCTCATGAGATCAACGAGGCCGCCATGGTGGACGGCGCCGGCTTCTGGCAGAGGGTCCGCAAAGTGACCCTGCCATTGACCCGGCGCACCATTCTCCTGGTGACCCTGGTCAGCGTGATCGGTTCGCTCCTCGCCTTCGACCAGTTCTACATCATGACCGCCGGCCAGCCGAGGAACCTGACCGCCACCTCCGTCTTCTATGTCTTTCTCAACTCCTTTCCCTATCTGAAGCTCGGCTACGGGGCGGCCCTCTCCATGCTCCTGGCGCTGATCATCCTCGGGTTCACCGTGATCCAGATGGTGCTCACCAGAAGGGCCGACACATGACCCAGGTATCGCTTCCCCAGACCGTTGGCACCGACCCCCTCGACCTGGAGATGGACGGCGTGGGAGCCGCCGAGCGGGGCGGGCGATTCTGGTCAGGGCGCACCAGGTACCTGTTGGGTGCAGTGTCGATCGTCATGTGTGTGGTGATGCTCACTCCGATCGTGCTGTCGGTTGCTGCCTCCCTGAAGACGACCGAGGAGGCGGCGACGGTGCCGCCCACCTACTTCCCGAGTGATTTGAGTCAGGACAACTACCAGAAGTTGTGGGACTACGGCAGCGGTCTGCCTCGGTACCTGGCCAACAGCGTGATCACCGCGACCTTGACCATCGTCATGACCCTGATCCTCACCGTGCCTGCCGGTTATGGCCTGGCCAGGTTCCCGATCCCGGGCAAGGAGGTCATCTTCGTCTTCCTCCTCCTCGCGCTGATCATCCCTTACCAAGCGCTGCTGACCCCGGTATTCCTCATGTTCTCCACATTGGGGTTGACCAACAGCCTGTTCGGCCTGGCGATCGTGCACACCATGATCCAGCTCCCGTTCAGCCTCTACATCATGCGCAACGCCTTCGAGGCGGTCCCCCGTGAGCTGGAAGAGGCGGCCTTGGTGGACGGCGCCAGCTCTTGGCAGGTTCTGCGCCGGGTCTTCATGCCCAATATGGTCCCTGCCGTCATCACCGTGACCCTGTTCGCCTTCGTCATGTCATGGAACGAGTTCCTTGGAGCCCTGGTGATGTTGACTAGGGACACCGATCTCACCCTCCCCCTAGTGCTCGCCGCCACGCGCAGCGTCACCAGTCTGGGCAGCACCGACTGGGGCATGCTCCAGGCCGGAGTGACCGTCGCCATCATCCCCTGTGTCCTCTTCTACCTCTTGCTCCAACGCTATTACGTCTCCGGTCTGCTCACCGGCGCGGTGAAGTAGCAGGGTTCAGGAGTCTTCGTCGGTCTCGATGCCGAGGGCGACGAATATCCGGTGCCGCTCCTCGTCGAAGTGACTCTGGCTCACGTGATCGGCCGCGTACTCGTCGCTGAGACGGGCGAATTCCTCGAGTAGATGGGTCTCGTCGTCGGTGGTCAGCTTGGGTGGCCCATCGCCCTTGGCCTCCTGGCGCTCCTGTTTCTCTTCCTTCTTCTGCTGACGGGCCAACTCCCGTGACCGCTTCGCCATGGCTTCGCGTCCTCGCTTGGCCATATCAGGTGCGCGAACCGATTGAGGCAGATTTGAACATGTTTGAGCCCTTCCTGGCCGGCGCTATCCAGAAACCCTAACCGTCGGTGGGGGCTGAGCGGGAAGGACGTCTTCCGCAACGGTGGAGATAAGGGCTATCATCGTGATCACAGCGCACGCCTGATGCGTGCTGCGCCTTTCTTCGCTTCCTTCGTTCCGTCGGGTGAAGTCACCGCAGGGCACAAGCCGAGACTCCCCGCTTCATGCGAACCAAGGTCACGGATGTTCCCGGTGGGGCGTGATCATTTACGACGGCACGAGCTCAAAGGAGCATGCACATGTCCACCAACATCTACGTAGGGAACCTCACGTTCGACACCGATTCGCGGCGTCTCGAGGATCTCTTCTCCGAGCACGGCACCGTGACCAAGGCGCAAGTGATCACCGATCGTGAGACCGGCCGCTCCCGTGGCTTCGGTTTCGTCGAGATGGGTTCGGCCGAGGCGGCCGAGAAGGCAATCTCCGCGCTGAACGGCAAGGATCTCGGCGGGCGTCAGCTCACCGTGAACCTCGCCAAAGAGCGCTCGCGTTGATCAAAGCCGTCCCCAAGCCAAGACGCGACGGGGCCAAGCACAAAGCGGACCGGTGCACCGATTGCGGCCATCCCCTCAAGGAGCACCGCCAATCGGCCTGCACCGTCCCGCAGTGCCCCTGCCTGGCACCCGTTCGGGCGACCGGGTAGACCACTCAGCTGATCGTGCCGGCGATCGGCCGGCGTTCTTCCAGACTCGCGTTGCTCCGCAAACGATTGCTGCCCTAGACTCGGCAACCGGTGGATCATCGATGACCGCGCCCGTCACGACCGACGTCGTTGGAGACGACCTCACCTTCACTCGCCAGATGGACGGGATGAGGATCGACTACCAGGTCCCGGTGGAGATGCCGGATGGTGCGGTGCTGCGAGCAGACCTCTTTCGCCCGATTGGGGATGGCCGCTACCCGGTGATCCTCACCCATGGGGTATATGCCAAGGGCCTCCCCTTCAACGGGCCGATCTACAAGATGCAATGGGACAAGCTCGTGGCCAAGGACCCGAGCGTGCTCGAAGGCTCCACCAACAAGCACCAGGCGTGGGAGGTCCCCGATCCCGAGCGGTGGGTGCCACACGGCTACGCCCTCGCCCGCGTCGACTCCCGGGGGGCGGGGTGGTCGCCCGGGGTGCTCTGGCCCCGCAACCCGCTCGAGTTCGACGACATCGCCTCCTCGGTCGAGTGGGCGGGTACCCAGCCGTGGAGCACCGGGCGGGTCGGCATCCTCGGGATCTCTTACTACGCGGTCATGGGATGGGCCGCGGCTGAGCGTCAGCCGAAGCACCTGGCTGCCCTCATCGCCTGGGAAGGCTTCACCGACTCCTACAGAGACGCCTACTACCACGGGGGCATCCTCAGCGAGTTCACCAGACGATGGCAGGAGCGTCAGATCAACCCGATCCAATACGGCCAGGGGGAGCGCGCCCCGATCAACCCCAACACCGGCCAGTCGGTCGCCGGCCCGGTCACGCTGGCCGAGGACCAGCTCGAGGCGAACCGCAAGGAATCGTTCCCCGAGATCAAGAGCCATCCTCTCTTCGACGACTGGCATCGCGACCGCGCCGTCGATCTCTCCAGGGTCGAGGTCCCCTTCCTCACGGCGGCGAACTGGGGCGGCCAGGGGATCCATCCCCGGGGCAACTTCAACGGCTTCGCCGACGGCGCTGCCGAGGCCAAGTGGCTCGAGGCGCACGGCGATACCCACTGGACTCATTTCTACTCGTCATACGGACGCGAGCTGCAGAAGCGCTTCTTCGATCATTTCCTCAAAGATGAGGACAATGGCTTCGACCGCACCCCCCGGGTCCAGCTCAATATCCGGCACCCCGGTGAGCGATTCGTCTGGCGGGGTGAGGACGAATGGCCGCTGGCCCGCACCCGCTGGACCCGATATCACCTGCATCCGGATCTCTCACTGGGGCCTGATGCCGCGGCCCTCGGCGAGCTCGCCTATGAAGCTCTCGGCGACGGGCTCACCTTCATGACCATGCCATTTGCCGCGGAGACCGAGATCACCGGCCCGCTGGCGGCCAAGCTGTTCGTGTCCTCGACCACCTCTGACGCCGATTTGTTCCTGATCGTCCAACTCTTCGACCCCGGCGGGAACGAGGTGACCTTCGAGGGGTCGACCGACCCCAACACGCCGATCGCCAACGGGTGGCTTCGGGCCAGCCACCGCTCACTCGACCCGGGTCGATCCAAGCCCTGGCAACCATTCCACACCCACGACCGGGTGGATCCTCTGGAGCCCGGGGAGGTCTACGAGCTCGACGTCGAAATCGTCCCGTCCTGCATCGTCGTCCCCGCGGGTTACCAGCTCGGACTCTGGGTGCGCGGCAGGGACTACGAGTACCGGGGTCCGCTCGATGATTACGGTCAAAGCTTCTACTACGCCACCCGGGGAACGGGTGGGATGACCCACGCCGACCTGGATGACCGCCCCCCGTCAGTGTTCGGAGGCATGGTGACGGTTCACCTGGGACCCGAGCACCCTTCCCATTTACTTCTGCCGATCATCCCCGAAAGAGAACATTGAGGAGGGAAGCCAGATCATGACGACCACGGTTGACTTCGTCGTCGCCGGCGGCGGGCACAACAGCTTGATCACGGCCGCCTATTTGGCCCGGGCCGGGCATGAGGTGGTGGTGCTGGACGCCCGATCGGAGGTTGGAGGCGGCGCCGCCACCGAGGAGATTCTCACTCCGGGCTTCCTCTTCGATACATGCTCGACCGGTCACACCCTGATCCAGGTCAACCCGTTGCTGTCCAAGGACGAGCTTGGCCTGGTGTCCGAGTTCGGCCTGACCTATGTGGAGCCTGACCCGGTGGCCCACGTCGTCTTCCCCGATGGGGAGAGCTTCACCATGTGGCTCGACGTCGAGCGGACGATGGAGGAGATCCGCCGATTCTCCAGTGCGGACGCGGCCTCCTATCGACGGATGCTCGACGAGTTCGATCAGGTGAAGGGGGTGTACAGCTCTTACCGCTTCACGCCGATCGGCTACGGGCCCTCGATCGATGACGCCCTGGAGGGACACCCTGCCGGTGCGGTGTGGCGACGGCGCAACGTGATGTCGGCCTGGGATGTGATCCGTCGCGAGTTCGAGAGCCGTCACGTGCAGGCGTTCATGACCTGGATGGCGTTCCAGACCGCCCAACCCCTCGACTCGCCGGGTTCCGGCCTTCTCGCCTACTCCCTCGTCGGCGGTCGTCAGAGCCGGAGCTGGTCGGTGCCGCTCGGCGGGTCGGCGAGTCTTCCCCAAGCCCTGGCATCTGCTCTCGAGGCGTTTGGCGGCACGGTGGTGACCAACACCCTCGTCACATCGCTCATCACCGAAGACGGGCGGTGTGTCGGGGTCGAGGCGGAAGATGGCAGCCAGTACCGAGCTCGGATCGGCGTGGTCTCCTCGATCCATGTCAAGACCCTGGTCGAAATGGCCCCGTCGGAGATGTGGGGTGACCAATTCCTCTACGGGGTCGACACCTATGACGAAGGGTTGTCCTCCTTCGCCTCCTACTACGCCGCCACTGAGGCCCCCCAGTTTCGGTCGTCCGGCTCCGAGCCGGTGGCTGCGGTGTCGGCCGGTACTGCGCCGTGGCCGGAGGATGTGATCGAGTTCGGTCGCGGGCTGCGCGAGCGCCGCCTTCATCGCCCCGGCACCTTCCTCCTCTTCGCCACGCCGACCCTTGTCGACGAGACCCGTGCCCCCGACGGCGGGCACACCATCAAGATCCTCAGCCTTGCCCCCTACGACTGCCCCGAGGATCTCGGCGAGTGGGACACCGGCAAGGACATCCTCGCCGCGGAGCATTTCGAGGCACTGCGGGACTGCGCCCCGAACCTCACCGAGGAGAAAGTTCTTGCCTGGAAGGCGAAAAGCCCGGTCGACATCGAAAGGGGCAACCCTCATATGTGGCGAGGAACCATCCACGGCGGCGACCGTGGCCTCGCCTATGGCGGCCCACAGCGACCGGTTCCCGGATGGGCCTCCCATCGCATGCCCATCCCCGGTCTCTATCAGACGGGAGCCACCACCCACCCAGGTGGCTCGATCACCGGCGGGCCTGGGCGGAATGCCGCAATCGTCATCCTCGACGACCTGGGGATGAGCTTGGACAGCATGGTGGCCAGAGAAGGAGGACGGTCATGACCACCCAGATCGATCTCGGGTTCGCCCCGAACGAAGACCCGTTTGTGGTTGCCCACGGCGGGTTCTATCGGCGCTGGCTTTCGATGCTCGACGACGTCGAAGAGCTGAAGGAGCTGGTGACCAGGGTGGAGGGGACCACCGAGGACAAATGGGTGCCGCTCTGGGCGGAAGTGGCGCGTCGTTACGAGGACGAGGGAGATCGGCACGAGGAAGCGAGCAATTTCGACGGGGCGAGGCGGGCCTACCTCCAGGCCAAGACCTACTACGCCATCGGGCGATTCCCTGGCGAGATCAGCGAGGTGAAGACGAGCATCAGCCAGGATTGCGCCCGGGCCTATCTGAAAGCTTGTGCTCATCTCGACCCGCCCATGGAGGTGGTCGATTTCGAGCATGACGGGCTGAAGGTCCGGGCTCATTTCCGCGCACCGGTGGCGGACACCCCGGTGCCTGCCGTTCTCATCATGTGTGGTGCCGACGTGTTCAAAGAAGACCGGGGGTGGGCCCAGGACCTATGCATGGAGAACGGCATGGCCTCGCTGGTGATGGACGGGCCTGACACGGGCGAGAACCCATTCCCGTGGGCACCGGAGTCGGTATCGGCATGGGAGGCTGCCGTCGACTACCTCGCTTCCCGAGCCGATGTCGATGGCGGGCGGATCGGCGCCTTCGGGATCAGCCGGGGTGGATACTCGGTGATGCAGCTCGCCGGCACTGCGCCGGACAAGCTGGGTGCGGTGGTGGCGAACGCCGGCCACCCGTTCGGATATGTCATGCCCGACGACGAGCTCGAGGAGTTCGTAAGGGTCCGTAACGAGCGCGCCACCTGGCGATTCGGCGCCCCGGACGACCCGCCTTCGTTCCCACCCACCACGGTGGAGAAGGAACGTTCGGACTTCAAGCGCTGGGCGCTCTCAGAGCAGGGGATCCTCGAGAACATCACCATGCCGGTGCTCATGATCAACGGCAAGCTCGACCATCTTGCCCCGATCGGGAACATCTATTTCATGCTGGAGACCGGGCCCGCGACCGGCAAGGAAGCGCGCGTCTACGCCGACGCCGGCCATTGCGCCTTCAAGTACCAGTCGCACTGGGCGCCCGCGACGTTCCAATGGCTGGCGGAGAAGCTGAACCGGTAAGGGCTCTGTCGGCCTGGGCGCTCAGCCGATTCGCCTCAAGCCCCTGGGTACCTCGTGCAAGGGCCGGTGCCCGTCGCCGGAGACGACCACCAGGTGCCCGGTCTGGACGCCCGCCCTCTCGTCGGTGGTTATCACATTGGGCTGGATCACCAGCGCCATCCCCTCTTCCAGCACCATGTCTGGGGTGGGGAGGTTGGGCCGGCTCTTGCTTCCCAGGACCGGGGGCAGGTAGCCGCCGCCGTAGCCGTGAACAAGGTCGTCGTAGGTGGTGAAGCCCATCTCTTCGATCACCGAAGATGCCTCGACCAGTTCGTTGACGTGGATTCCAGGGCGCGTGACGGCCAAGATCGCATCGAAGGCAGCGTCGGCGGCACGGTGCAGGTCGGCGTAGAGCGGTGTCGGGTCGGCCGCGACCGTGAAGCTCCTCAGCAATTGGCCGGCGTAACCCCAATACGCGGCACTGATCTCACAGAACAGGACGTCGCCTGCTTGTAGTCGACGAGTCGAATGGAACTGCGAGGGAACGCAGATGCTCGGATCGGCCATGGAGGTGGCCGCGAAATAGTGAATGTGGTTGGTCCCGCCCTCGGCGAGATAGGCCGATTCGATGATCGCGGCGAGCTGGCGTTCGTCTACGCCCACCCCGGCTTCGGCCGCGATCGCCTCCACCGCCCGGTCGGAGAGGCGCGCCGCCACCTCGAGACGCTCGATTTCCTCCGGTGACTTGACCAGGCGGAGCTGCTGATATTCACGGTCGAGAGACACCAGGTCGCCGACCGATCCGGCGAGGTCCCTATGGTCCTGAAACCGGAGCGGCCCCATTACCCCCACCCGTTGCCCGTCGGTCAGACGCGCATCGAGTATCTCCCCGACCCGCGTCATCGTGGATGGGCCACCCCATTCGACATCGCAATCCGAGGCGATCCGGCGCGCGTTGGGGAGGTGGTTGTAATGCTGAACCAACAGGCGGAGCGGCTCACCGGGACTGAGGACCAGGGCGGCCTCGCGGGTGACCGGCCATTCCGAGAGCCATTGCACCGCAGAGCCCGTCCGCTCCGATCCATAGGTGACCAGATGCGCCACCCCGGCCCCCTCCATGACCTCGAGCATTGCTCTCCGCCTCGTTTGAAGCTCCCCCTCTGAGAACCTGGGAAAGGGTTCGGTGCTGGCCGCCCCGGCGCTCGCGTCCATCATCGGCTCATCCATTCCAAGGTCGGCACGTCACCTGGGCGAAGGCCGAGATCGGCTGGATCGTCGTGGCCATGACAGGCGACGCCATGTTCGACGTCGTGGCGGAGGAAGCGGGGGTCGACAGTACGGCAAATCTCCAACGCATAAGGGCAGCGGGTGTGGAACCGGCAGGACGGTTGCGGGTCGATGAGCTCGGGGACGATGCCTTCGATGGCGGCCAGTTGGCCCCGCTTGCTCATCGACGAGGGAATCGCGGACATCAGACTTCGCGTGTATGGATGGAGGGGCTGTCGGAACAAGTCGTCGGTTCGGCCGATCTCGGCGATTTTCCCGGCGTACATCACCGCGACACGGTCGCTGATCTCGCGCACCAGCGAGAGGTCGTGGCTGATGTAGAGCACGGATGTGCCAAGCCGCTGTTGCAGCTCCGCGATCAGGTTCAGGATCCGCGCCTGGATGGTCACATCGAGAGCGGTGGTCGGCTCGTCGGCTATGAGAAGGTCGGGATTGCACGCGAGCGCCTGGGCGATCAGGACCCGCTGTTTCATCCCGCCCGAAAGCTCATGCGGATAGCTGGCCAGGATCTTGCGCGGGTTGGCGATCTGAGTCTCGGCCAGTGCCGCGGCCGCCAGCTCGTCGACCTCCGCCCTCATCTTCGCCGCCTTCGACCGCAGCGGGGGGAGCTTCAGCACGATTCGCTCCAACACGCCGGACTCCTGTCGGGCGGCGCGACGGATGATCACCGGTGCGTCGGGCCCGAGCGGTCCGAGGAGGTCACTGCTTCGGTGCTGGAAGAACACCTCGGCAAGCTGATCGCCGATTGAGAGCGCGGGGTTCAAGGCCTTGCTCGGATCCTGGAAGATCATTGCGATGCGATTGCCACGGATCTCGAGCATCTCGTCATCGGCGATCGTGAGCAGGTTCACCGGCCCTCCGCCTCCGGCCTGAGCCTCGCTGGGCCAGAAGTCGATCCTGCCGCCGGCATAGACGCCGGGTGGGCTCGCCACCAGACGAATGAACGAGCGCGCCGTCACGCTCTTTCCGCATCCGGTCTCACCCACCAAGCCCAGCGTCTCCCCGTGCCCGATGTCGAAGGAGATGCCGTCGACGGCATGCACCAATCCGGCCTTGGTCTTGAAGTGGACGCTGAGGTCCTGCACCGACGCCACCAGCCCTCCGGTTGCCCGTGCAGCAGAGATGCCGGTCGGTGCCGTCGAGGTCACCTGAATTAGATCCTGCTTCATTTGGACGATCTGTCCTCGGGCAGGCAGCTAGCAAACGATTGTGGCCAATCGATTGTCGCGGTGGACAGTAGCCAATACGATCGCCACCGAGCAACACTTCCAGGAGGTTCGAAATGGGCCGTTATGCGATCAAGACACCTACTCATCACACCACGTGGGACAAGATGCTCGACGTGTGGAAAGCGGCTGACGCCAGCGAGGTGTTCGAGTCGGCCTGGAATTTCGACCACTTCTACCCGATTCGGGGCGACACCGACGGTTCCTGCCTCGAAGCATGGGTGACACTCTCCGCACTCGCCCAAGCCACTACGCGTATCCAGCTGGGGACGATGGTTTGCGGGATGCACTTCCGTCACCCTGCGGTGACGGCTTCGATGGCCTCCTCGCTGGACATCGTCTCCAATGGGCGTTTCCAGCTCGGGTTGGGGGCCGGCTGGTACCCCCTCGAGGCCGATGCCTACGGGATGGACCTGGGGACGGTCGACCAGCGCATGACTCGCTTCGAGGAGGGCACGGAAGTGATCCATCTGCTCCTCACCGAGGAGACCACCGATTTCGAGGGCAGGTTCTACTCGCTACATGGTGCTCGAAACGAGCCGAAGCCCGTGCAGAAGCCGAGGCCACCGATCGTGATCGGAGGACGAGGTGAGAGACGAACCCTTCGGCTGGTCGCCCGATTCGCCTCGATGTGGGACGCCCAGTTCGCCGAAACTGAGCTGGATGAATGGCAGCGGCTGAGAGAAGTTCTACGGGCCCACTGCGCCGATGTGGGACGGGACCCATCGGAGATCACCCTGTCCTCCCATCTGCAGATCGACCCGGAGCCCGATCCTGCCGAGGTGGCCGAACGCGCCGGCAACCTGTTCGACGCCGGTCTCGACGTGGTGATCGTGGGTCTCACCGCCCAACACGACGCCTCCACGGTGGAGAAACTGGCGGCCGGCTTCGAACGCTCCTGATATTTGGGCAGACGCGGAATCAGCCGATCGGTTGACCCGTCTCCACCCATGAGGTCATCGGGGGAGTTCGGGGGAACTCCCCGATGGTCGGACGGACGGGCTCGCGTCATGCTCGGGGGGTGGATCTGGTCGACCCCACCCTCATCGATCGCGCCCCTGATCGTGCCCCAGGGCGACGCCGCGGTCGGCTGCTTCTCTGGATGGCGGTGGGCCTGGCCGCGGTCGGGGCGATGCTGTCGGTCGGAGACGACATCGAGGGTTGGTGGGCTGGCCTTCGCGTGACCCTGGCCACTCCAGACTCATTCAGGGCATGGGTCGAGGGTCTGGGCGCGTGGGGCCCGATCGGGTATCTCCTCGCCCAGGCGGCGCAGGTCGTGGTGGTCCCCATACCGGGCACCCTCTTCCCGCCGGTCGGTGCACTCGCTTTCGGCCCTTGGCCGGCAATCGGGCTGAGTCTGGCCGGGCTGGCGCTGGGATCCGCCCTGGTGTTCCTGATAGCCCGCAGGTGGGGCAGACCACTTGCGGTTCGCTGGATCGGCGCCGACCGCATTCAGCGATATGAGAGCCTGATGACAGCTCGAGGGGGCCTGCTGATCTGGCTCGTTTTCCTCCTCCCCCTCCTCCCCGACGACGCGGTCTGCGCCCTTGCCGGGTTGTCGGGCATTGGATTCGGTCGCTTCATGCTCATTGCGACCGTAGGTCGAATCCCGGCAGTTGCTGCCGGGGTGTTCACCATGGCCGGGCTAGAAGGCGCCCCGGCCCGGGTGTGGGCGATGGCCGCCGGCGGCTTGGCCGTCGTGTTGTGGGCTGGGGTGCGGTTCGGCCCGGCACTGGAGCGGCGGCTGCTTCACACGCTGGGTCGGGCTTCCACCCGGAACCCGGTTGGCTCGGTCAACCCACCCGGCTCAGGATCAGCTCCACCGGCTCGGCGCGATCCGTGACGACCTCCGGGGTGTCGGTGGTCCAGAGCAAATCACCCTCGGCGGACAAGATGCGCCCTCTGACTGCGAGCATGTCTGGCCCGTCGATGTCTTCGGTGCTGTCCAGGGAGAACGGAAAGGGTGGCCCCGTCGTATCGGCGATCACCTGGGAAGCAATCGGCTCGACGGCTATCTCGGCGAGAGAGATGTCGATCAGTTCGACTATCACGACGCTGTCCGGCGGCAGCATGATCCGCTCCCGGTAGTTGACGGTCCCTTGAACCGAGACCCCCGGGGCACAGGTCAGCACCATTGTCCGTTCGCTCTCTCCCAGTCTCAGGACTTCACCATCCCGGGTGATCTGGTGCTCACCCTCGAGACCTGAGTTGAATCGATCCTCCAGGGCCATCATCTCGGGCGGCCCCGCCATCCGGGTCGAGGCGACCGGCCCCACCTCGAGGACGTCACCTTCGATGCTGAACGAGCCGGTGAATCGGTTGACACCGACACGCCCCGTCACCCGTCCGCCCTCGAATCGAACTGAGCGTGGGGCTCCGGGATCGACCAGCTCGCCACCGATTTCCACGACCAGCCAATCGCCTTCCAACAGTTGCTCCGTCATCGGCTTCAAGCCTACGGAAGCGGTGTCTCGGTAGCCTCGACTCTCGATGGCGATCATCTCACGTGGATTCAAGGGGCGGCGACCCGAGGTGGACCCGAGCCGAGTACCCCCGGGCCAGTACGTGACCCAGGACTTCCCGGTGCTGTCCGCCGGGCCCACTCCCCGCGTCCCTCTTGACCGGTGGACGTTCGAGGTCACCGGATTGATCGATCAGCCCCGATCCTGGACCTGGGAGGAATTCAATGCCCTGCCCTCGGAAACGGTGACCCTCGACATCCACTGTGTCACCAAGTGGTCCAAGCTGGACACCACGTGGACCGGTGTGTCGGTCGACGTCCTGCTGGAGGGCATGGAGACAGAGGCGACGCATGTGATGGCCTCCAGTTACGACGGATACACGACCAATCTTCCACTGGCCGACGTGATCGGGGGCCGGGCTTGGGTCGCAACCGGTTTCGGCGAGGAGCCACTCCACCCCGAGCACGGTGGGCCTGCCCGCCTTCTCGTGCCGCATCTCTATTTCTGGAAGAGTGCCAAGTGGGTCCGGGGCCTCGAGCTGCTGGCGGCGGACAGGCGAGGCTTCTGGGAACGGAACGGATACCACGACTACGGGGACCCGTGGCGGGAACAGCGGTACTGGGGCGATTGAGCCAGGCTCCAGTGACCTCGGTCCGGATGGATTGGCTCGGGGCCAGGGTCGTCGCCAAGCATGATGAGACGCCTCGGGTGCGGAGCATCGTCTTCGAAGGCGCGATTTGGGAAGGGCAGATGGCCGGCCAGCACGTCGACATCAGGCTCACCGCCGAGGATGGCTATCAAGCGCAGAGGAGCTATTCGATCGCCTCGGCACCGGAGGAGGACCTTTTGATGTTGACCGTGGAGCGGCTCGAGGCCGGGGAGGTGTCGCCATATCTGGTCGATGACCTGGCGCCTGGCGATGAGCTAGAGATGCGGGGCCCGATCGGCCGTTACTTCGTCTGGGACGCCGGGAAGAGACGCCCTCTGCTCATGATCGCAGGCGGATCGGGTGTGGTGCCGTTCCGGGCCATGCTCCGCCATCGGATGGCACAGGACGTAGATGCCCCGGCCCGTTTGCTCTACTCCTCTCGGACGATCGAGGACGTGATCTACCGCGATGAGCTATCCAGATTCGATGAAGCTGACGGAGTCGAGGTCCGTCTCGCGCTGACTCGTGGCCGACCCGAGGGTTGGGACGGCTTTGGCCGTCGCATCGACGCCGAGATCCTGTCCGAGGTGGCGTGGAAGCCTCCGGAGAAGCCGAACATCTATGTCTGCGGGCCGACCGGCTTCGTCGAGGCGGTGGCGAACTCCCTGGTCGACCTGGGTCACGACCCGGAGTCGATCAGAACCGAGCGCTTCGGGCCCACCGGCTGATGCACATGCACCCACTTGGGAATTAGGCGCTCGCCTTCGGGCTTGAACAAAGCAGTGTCCCGAGGAGAGTCACTGGACGACGAAATCACAGCGCCGAACCCGATGACCCATCGTCAGATCCTGCTGGTCTTCAGCGGCCTGATGCTGGGTCTCTTTCTCGCTGCCCTCGATCAGACCATCGTCGCCACGGCGCTGCCCACCATCGCGGGTGAGCTCGGCGGGCTCGATCATCTCTCCTGGGTGGTCACCGCCTATCTCCTCACCTCGACCGCTTCGGCGCCCCTGTACGGGAAGGTTTCGGACATGTACGGGCGGAAGATCGTCTTCCAGTTCGCCATCGTCACCTTCTTGATCGGGTCGGTCCTGGCGGGGATGTCCCAATCCATGACCCAGCTCATCGCTTTCCGGGCGATCCAGGGGCTGGGGGCCGGTGGCTTGATCGTGATGACTTTCACCATCGTCGGCGACGTGCTGTCCCCACGGGAGAGAGGGAGGTATCAGGGCTATATCGGTTCGGTGTTCGCAGTCGCATCGATCGCCGGACCGTTGCTCGGAGGCTTTTTCGTCGACAACCTGTCATGGCGGTGGGTGTTCTACATCAATCTCCCCATCGGACTGGCCGCCCTCTTCGTGACCGCGACCGTTCTCAACCTGCCCTTCCGCCGTGTCGATCACCCGGTTGACTACCTGGGAGCTGGCCTCCTCATCGGCGGCGTCACCTCGCTACTCCTGGTAATGGTGTGGGGGGGCTCAGAGTATGGCTGGGACTCGCCAATGATCATCGGGCTATCGGTCGTCGCGGTGACGCTGCTCGGTCTGTTCCTCCTCCAGGAGCGGCGTGCTGCCGAGCCGATCCTCCCGCTTCGGCTGTTTCGCGACCGCACCTTCGTCATCACCTCGGCCACCGGATTCATCATCGGCCTCGGCATGTTCGGAGGCATCGTCTTTCTGCCTCTGTTTCTCCAGGTGGTGATGGGGGCGTCGCCAACCAACTCGGGACTGCTGCTCATCCCGCTGATGGGAGGCGTGGTGACTTCATCGATCGTCTCCGGCCGGCTGATCACCCGCACCGGTCGCTACAAGATCTTTCCGTTGGTTGGCACCACCCTGATGGCGGTCGGCCTTTGGCTCTTCTCGACCATGAGCACAGAAACGTCACTTCTGACCGCCTCCGTCTTCATGTTGATATTCGGCACCGGGATCGGTTTGGTCCTGCAAGTGCTCGTCATTGCAGTGCAGAACGCGGTGGAGGCGCGCGACCTCGGGGTGGCGACCTCGTCGGCCACATTCTTCCGCTCGTTGGGAGGATCCTTCGGGACTGCATTGTTCGGTGCCGTCCTCACCAGCCAGCTCGCCATTCGACTCGGCAGCCTCCTGCCGGAGGGAGCTGAGATGGGGGAGCTGACCGGGAGCACCGACCTGATCGCCCAACTCCCGGCAGGAACCAGAGAGGCGGTGGTCGATGCCTTTTCTGGCTCGATAACTACAGCGTTCGCCCTTGCCGTCCCCATCGCCGTCGCTGCACTCTTGTTGGTCGTGTTCCTACCCGAGCTGCCGCTGCGCGAATCCGCCCATGTCGGCGCGGGCGAAGCCGAGGCCACGGTCGCCCCGGGCGCGATCGGCCACTGACGCCGGCGGATCAGTTGAGCGGGACCGTGAAACGGACCCGCCGACCAGGGCCGGGCTCGATGGTGATCGACCCTCCGTGAGCCTCGACGATGCCTTTGGCGATGGCGAGCCCGAGCCCCGTCCTGCCGGACTCGCGATTGCGGGAATCGTCGGCCCGGACAAAACGCTCGAACTCGCTATCGCCCATCTCCGTTGGGAATCCCGGGCCTTCGTCCACCACCGTGGTGATGGCCTCTGACCCGTTTCTGCTGAGCACGAGTCCTCATTCCTCCGGAGGCTTGATGGATTTACGGCTCCGTTGGATCGAGGCCGGGTGCCGCCGACTCATCCTTCACGCCAGTCGAAGACGGGCTCGGGCGGCGCCACATGCGCCGGTCCTTGGAGCAGATCGAGCCCGTTCACGTCTCCAACGAATTCCAGCCACCAACGGTCGTAGGCCGAGCTTCGATCCCACTCACGAAGACCCATCCGAGCCAGCCCGGCCGGGGAGATGTCGTACACACGCTCACGCCAATGTCGTTGTCACGCACATGGTTGATCCAGAAGGCGTGGGCTCCGACCTCGAATCGCCGGTTCAGGTCCTGGTATTCCTCGAGATGAGGCTTCAGCTCGGTGGCCAGGTCGCGGTATCGATCCGTCTTTCCCGGTCGAAGTGGAACTGCGCTTGCGAACAGCATGCCTGCCCTTTCGTTGGTGCCGAATGGTGCCCTGTTCCATGGTCGCTCGTGCATCCTGGCGAGCCACGGCCCGATACGGTCATGTACGTGCGAATTGTGTCCTTGTCGCGGCCTACCGCCGTTCTCGCCGTTCTTCTCCTCGTTTCCTGCACCAGTTCCGCGCCAAGCCAGGTTTCGACGACGATCACGACCACAACCGTCGAACCGAGCACGTCGTCCAACGGTCCTGTTTCGACGACCACCACCACGTCACCGGTTACCACCACCACCGACGCGCCCGGAACGACTGCGGTTGCGGCGCCGACGACCACCCCCACCGTCCCACCGCCGGTGGACGACCCGCTCTATGCACCGCCGGCCGCGGGGTCCTCCGGCGATCCCTCCGCCGCATTGCCGCCCGGCGCCGAGGTCGTAACGGTGGCCTCGATCACCGACGGAGACACCCTCGACGTGCGGTTCGACGACGGGTCGGTCTTCGAGGTCAGGGTCATCGGGACCAACTCACCCGAGTCTGGTGAGTGCTTCTCCGACGAGGCAGCGCGCGTTCTCACCGCGTTGGCCCCGCCGGGCGCCAGGATCGGCATGACCAGCGATGTGTCTGAGACCGACCAGTTCGACCGACTTCTGCGTTACTTGTGGCTCGGGGCCATGTCGATCAATGAGGAGACGGTTCGCCGCGGGGCTGCGATCTCGAGGAGCTATCCCCCGGACACGGCGATGACGGACCGGTTCGAAGAAGCCCAGGCCGAGGCGAGGGAGACGGGACTCGGCCTGTGGTCTCCCACAGCGTGCGGCCCCCGCGCCGAAGCCGCACTGGGCATCGTCGAGTTGATTTCCGATGCCCCCGGGAACGACAACGAGAACCTCAATGGAGAGTGGATCGCGATCCAGAACGAGGGTGCAGCCCCGGTCGACCTCACCGGGTGGGGCATCAAGGACGAGTCGGCCAGCCACCGGTACGCCTTCCCCCCGTCGTTCACCTTGTTCCCGCGGGAGACTGTCACCGTACGGACCGGATGCGGGACCGATTTCGACACCGATCTCTACTGGTGCAATCAAGGCTCGGCCGTGTGGAACAACGACGGTGACACCGCCTTTATCGTCGATCCCAACGGGAACACCCACGTCGCCTATGCATATTCGGGGTGAGTGCCCAGAGCGGCAATCACATGTCGGGCCCTCGCCGGGCGTTCCCCGCGACCAAACTGCACCGATGCAGGTCACCGCTTCTGTGCGGAAGCGTCTCACCGCCGTCTTGTTCGGTGGTGTCGCTCTCGGATCGACGGCCTACATCGCCGCGGTGACCATCGCCACCCTCGCCGTGGACGAGATCACCGGATCTGCCGCCTTGGCCGGTGTGCCCGGCGCCACCGCCACCCTCGGGACCGCTGTGGGGACCAGCCTGCTGACCCGGGATGTGGCGCGTCGCGGCCGTCGCCCAGGATTGGCGGCGGGTTATGCCGCGGCGGTGGTGGGCAGCGCATTGAGCATCCTCGGGCTGACCGGCGACTCCCTTCCCGTTCTCCTGATCGGGATGGCGCTCCTCGGCCTCGGAAACGCATCTGGCCACCTGGCGCGGTACGCCGCGGCCGAGATGTTTCCTGAGGACCGGAAAGGCCGGGCGCTGGGCACTGTGGTCTGGGCGGGAACCATCGGATCGGTCCTGGGCCCGGCTCTGCTCCAGCCATCGGGCCGTCTTGCGGTCGACCTGGGCCGGTCGGAGTTGGCCGGTGGATTCCTGGTGAGCTTCGTCTTCATGGGGATCGCCTTGGTTCTCTGCATCGTGGGCTTGAGACCCGACCCCGCCACTCTCGCCATCGATCGGCCAGAGCCGACCGACCAACCGCCAGTTGGCCTGGGGCCGGCGTTTCGCCTCCCCGCGGTTCGTGTCGCCCTGATCGCCATGACCGCCGGCCAGGTCGTGATGGTGATGATCATGACCTCGACGCCCCTCCACATCCACCACCACGGCTCCGACCTGGGGATCGTCGGTCTGGTGATGAGCGCCCACACCTTGGGCATGTTCGCCTTGTCGCCGCTCACCGGAAGGCTCACCGACAGATGGGGCGGGTATCGGGTGATCATGGTGGGCATGTTTCTTCTCGGCCTCTCGGCGTTGGCAGCGGCGTACGGCCCGAACGACTCCACGGCCCTGCTGATAGTGGTCCTCTTCGCCCTCGGCTACGGCTGGAATCTGGCGTTCGTCGCCGGTAGCTCCCTGCTCACAGTCGGCGTGGGCAGTGCGATCCGGAGCCGTCTCCAGGGCAGGGTGGACTCGCTCACCTGGACCGCCGGTGCCCTGGCCAGCGTCTCTTCGGGCGTGATCTATCAGGCCAGCGACTACCGGGCCATCTCGCTGATCGGGCTGTTGCTGCTGGTCGTTCCCGTGGTCGTCATGCTCCGGAATCGGGGCGCCCCGCTGGCGGTCGGGTCCTGAGGCGGGGAGGCTCAGCCCTCGGTTCGCAGCGGCCGAGGGGCCTCGGCGCTCGGGTCGAACAGCACTTTGATCTGAGGCGACTCGCCTCTGGCCATCGGGATCAGCCCTACTTCGACCACCTGATCGAGGGGATAGACAGTCGGTGCCACCTCGGCCCAGGCACCCGGATCCGCCGCGATCAGATCCACCGCTGCGGGGAAGTCCCGGGCGAGGACATGGGCCTGGGTGCCGATGATCTCCAGCTCGTCGAGGGCGACCTCCCTGAAGTCGACGGCCACCGGCTCGGGTTGGTGACCGACGACTACCACCCGGCCACCATCGGCCACCAGACGAAGTGCGCGGAGTAGCGAGTCGGGACGACCGGTGCATTCGAAGACGACCTTCGGTTTGTCACCATTCAGCTCCTCGGGCCCCAAGGCGGACACCTCGCTGGTGATGGCCGCTCCGAGGTGAGATGCAATAGCCAGCCTCACCGGGTCGATGTCGACTGCAGTCACCGTCGCCCCCGAAGCCGCCGCTGCGTGAACGATGAAGCTGCCGATGCCACCGGCTCCGAGCACCACCACCCGATCGCCGTCTTCCACCCGACCCCGGCGGGTGGCGTGCATCCCGATCGACATCGGCTGAGTCAAGGCGGCGAGATCGGGGGTGATCGCGAACCGCGCGAGGTTGTAGCTGCACGAGGCGGGTATCACGGCGGCCTCGGCCAGACCTCCGTTGGAGTGGAGCCCGACGGTCCAATAGAAGTGACATAGATTGGTTTGACCGGATTGGCACGACGGGCATTCACCGCAGGCCACGCCCGCGCCGACCCCCACCAGGTCACCCTCGGCGAAGCCGGTGACTCCGTCACCCACCCCGATCACCCATCCCGAGAACTCGTGACCGGGGATGGTCGGGCCGGAGTGGCCGCTGTGAGGATGAGCCTCATCGACGGGAAAGAAGCGCGGGCCGTGGACGAACTCGCCGACATCGGTGCCGCAGATGCCGACCGTGGCGACGCGCACCTGTATCTCGCCAGGTCCCGGATCCGGGACCGGCACCTCTTCGAGCCGAACATCGCCCGCCCCGTGATACCTGATTGCCCTCACACCCGCCTTTCGACATGGGGATCGTGGTGCATACTGTGCCGCATGTCCACCTCACCTTCAGCCAGGGTCGGGTTCGCGGGTCTGGGGCGCATGGGCTCCCGGATTGCCACCAATGTCGCCAAGGCCGGACATCAGATGACAGTGTGGAATCGCACCACTTCGGTGGCGGAAGAATGGGCGGAGGAGAATGGCGGCGTAGTGGTCGGGACGCTCTCTGACCTGGCCGGAAGTGAGTTCCTCATCACGATGCTCGCCGATGGCGACGCCCTCGAAGAGGTGTATGCAGACGTCGCCGGGAGTCTGGGTCCCCAGACAGTTGCCATCGATATGGGCACCTCGGGCCCGGAGAGCTTCGAGAAGGTCCGAGCCTTGGTGGAGGCCCAGGGGGCGACCATGGTTGACGCCCCCGTCTCAGGAGCGACGGCGGCCGCCGAGGCTGCATCGCTGCTGGTGATGGTGGGTGCCTCCGACGAAGTCTATCAACGCGTCGAGTCGATCCTCCAATCGGTGGGCAATCCTGTGCACGTCGGGCCCACCGGATCCGCCGCCGTGCTCAAGCTGGCGGTCAACTCAGTGCTCTATGGGCTCAACCAGGCGGTGGCCGAGGCGGTGGCCCTGGCCGAGAAGTCCGGGGTCGCCCCGGACACCACGATCGACATCCTGGCCAAGGGAGCCGCAGGAGCGCCGATGCTCACGTATCGCCGGGAGCAATATCTCCATCCCGACCAGGCTCCGATCACGTTCACGATCGATCTGGCACGGAAGGACCTGACCCTGGCCCTGGAACAGGCCCGACGGACCGGTGCCCCGACCGGTCAGCTGGAGCGGACCATGGAGCTGATGGAGGACCTGATCGACCGGGGCTTCGGATCCCAGGACATGGGCTACGTGGTCGAAGCCAGCCGCCGGGCTTGAGACCGGGCGAGCTGCAAACTCAGACTCTCTCCCCGAGCATCCGCACCACGTCGGGCTTCTGTGTCTTCCCCATCGCGTTCCGGGGCAGCGAATCGGTGAAGTGGAACTCCTTGGGCACCTTGTGTGAGGCGAGCTGGCCTTTCAGCCAGTGCTTCAGCTCCTCGCCCTCGACCGGGCCCGACGCAACCAGCACGGCAACAACCCGCTGCCCCCACTCCGGGTCGTCGATACCGACCACCGCGGCCTCGCTGATCGCCTGGTGACCGAGCAGGACATCCTCGATCTCGAGGGCGGACACCTTCTCCCCACCCGTCTTGAGGATGTCGACCGACGATCGGCCCAGGATCCGGTAGCGGCCGTTCTCGACGACGGCGGTGTCGCCGGTGCGGAACCATCCGTCGGTTGTGAAGGCGGATTCGGTGTCCTCGGGCCGCTCCCAGTACTCGAGGAAGACGGTGGGTCCCCTCACCTGGATCTCGCCGGGCTCATCGCCGGTGACTTCGGACCCGTCGTCGCCGACAAGTCGGACCTCGACACCCGGAAGCAGCGTGCCGACCGAGCCCGGGATCCGCTCCCCGCGGTAGGGGTTGGAAAGACCCATCCCGATCTCGGTCATCCCGTACCGCTCGAGCAGGGTGTGACCGGACAACTCACGCCATCGTTCCAAGACCGGAACGGGCAGGGCCGCCGAGCCGGACACCATCAGCCGAAGACGGCCAACTCCCTCCAAGAAAGCAGAGTTTGCGTCGTCGGACGCCTGGTCGAGGTGGGCGATGAGCCGGTGATAGATCGTCGGAACGGCCATGTACAGGGTCAGGTCAGTGGCGGAGAGACGGTCCACAACCTGGTCGGCCGCGAACGACGGGAGCATGTCGCAGCGTGCGCCGCTCCACAGAGCGCAACCGATAACGTTGACGATTCCGTGGATGTGGTGAAGCGGGAGAGTGAGGAGAATGCGATCGTCTGCCTCCCACTCCCAAGCCTCGACCAACGATCGGATCTGGGCCTCGATGTTGGCGTGGGTGGTGACCACACCTTTCGGTCTGCCCGTGGTCCCGCTGGTGAAGAGGATCATGGCTCGTCGATCCGGCTCGATTCGAGGCAGCGGCACAGGGTCCTGGTTCATCTCTTCGACAAGGAGGAACCGAATACCTCTCGCTTCGGCCAGCGGGCGGAGCAAATCGGCGTATCCCGGGGAGGCGATGGCCATGACGGGCGTCGTGGTGTCGAGCACGTATTCCAGCTCGGGGGCGGGGTGGGTGAGGCAGAGCGGGACGGCGACCCCGCCGGCCCGCCAGATCGCCCACTGGACCGCGACGTAGTCGAACGATGGCTCGACCATGAACACGATTCGTGCCTCGTCGAGGTCCGTGTTGCCGTCGAGGAGACGGGCCGCGCCCCTTTCCGACCCCGCGAGCAAGACGGCGTAGGTGTGAGTCCCGGCTTGATCGGAGATGGCAACTCTGTGGGACCATTCCCGAGCCCGGTCGATCAGTGGGAGGGTCAAGGCTTCAGGGGGGCGAACAGATCGACGGCGTTGCCGTCGTGGTCGTGCACCGTGGCATATCGCTGTCCCCAGGGTGCGTCGAACGGAGGCAGATAACCGTGGCCCCCGGCTGCGACCAGATCCCCGTAGAGCCCATCCACGTCGGCCGTGCTGTCGCAGAGGAAGGCGAGAGCCGTGCGCGGGCCACCACCCGTCGGCGGCTGCCAGTCGGAGAACGACATGACACTGGCCTCACTGTCGAGCATGACCCGCAGACCGCCCGGTCCGGCCGCCTCGGCGTGGACTTCGTCGCCCTCGAACTCGAGACGCACCAGCCTGTAGAAATCGATGGCTCGGGCCATGTCGGAGACGATCACACCGATTGCGTCGAGACGTGTCATCGGCCCGAGTCTATGGCAGGGTCAGGCAACCGGGGACCAGAGCGCGACCTCGCCCGGAGAGATGCGAACCGGATCCCCACCCGTGACCTCCTGCACCCAGATCCCGGCGTCCTCGAGGCTGCTCCCTCCGGCGTAGGCGAAGGCGGAGCCATCCGGCGCCCAGAGCGAGATGCTGCGGGCGAACTGGTCGAAGTAGGCGAGGTAGTCCCGGCCAAAGAGCCCGGTGGGGCTGAACGGGCGATAGGACTTGGTCTCGGCACCGTCCCAAATGTGCCATTGCAGACGTTCGAAGCCATCGGCGGCCCCGACCGTGCTGTAGAGGAGAACTCGGCCGTCCGGGCTCCAGAACCAGGCAATGTTGCGGGCCTGGCTCACTTCTTCGAGGTCTCCGTCCGAGGTCGAGACCACGACCAGCCGCTCCGCGTCGATGATCGGCAGATCGGTCTCGTCGAGCCGGGAGAGCGCCTGACTCTCGGGCGAGCCCCGCGACATCACGGCCACCCGGCTGCCCGTCTCGTCGGCGACGAAGGCCATCGGAGCGGCATAGCGCAGCAGTTCTCGCTCAATCTCACCCTGGCGGTTTGCCAGGGCCAGGGCCTCGCCGACGTCACGCCCGTTCCCGAGCAGCACGGACCCGGCGACGTGGGCCCCGAGCCTGAACTCCCCCGTGACCGGGACCGTCTCCCGGCCCGAGCCGTCGATGGCCAGATACTCGAAGCGCCCCGAGACCCGGGCAAGCACCTCCGTGCCGTCTGGCGCCCAGTCGAAGTACACAGGTGCCCCCTGATCGATCACCTGGATATCCCCGTCAGGCCCGGCGATGGCGAGAAGGAGGTCTCCCGTGCCCTGGCTCCCGGTCAACGCCAGGTGCTCGCCGTCAGGGCTCCATGCGATATACACCGCGAGGAGCGGCGAAGGCCATTCGAGCACGTCGCCTCCGTCGCTGTCGGCCACCAGCAGAAAGGTCTCCTGATCTGCCCTCCGCTCCGTCCACGCCACCCTCGATCCGTCGGGTGACCAGGTCGGCTGGGTGCGCTCGATGTCCGGATCCTGCCCGGCCAGCGTCACCGGGTCGGATCCATCAGACCTCATCGTGGTGATTTCGTTCTCGGTTCCAAGAACAAGGAGGCGGCCCGGCGATGCAATTTCGACTACCGACTCCTCTGTGGCGATCGTTCGGGCGTCGGGAAGGGTGTCTCGATCGGGTTCACCGGTGGCCGTGCACGCGGTGAGAAGGGCGGCGATCAGGGAGATCGTTGCAAGAAGGGCTCTGCCGAGCCGGATCGTCACTTCATCGACTCTACGACTTAGCCCTGGCGGGCCGTCCACGCCTCGACCTGGCGCACGACCGCGGCTGAGTCGAACCAGGTGTTCTCGCAGGCGACAAGGCCGTCGCGCAACTGGAAGAGATGGAGGATCCGCAGCTCAACCGGCGCCCCGCCGCCGGCGATGCCGGCCCACTCGCCCTCGACATGTCGCGAACCTAATCCGGGGCCTCGGCGAGATGGCTCAGCTTGTCCGGGTTGACCACCGCTCGCACTGCTTGCACCTTGCCCATGGCGACATCGAGAGACACCACAGCCACGGTGGCGCCGTCCACGCTGCTGACCACTGCGCCTGGCTGGCCGTTTACATCGACCAGCGTCAGAGCCCAGCCCTCGCGATCGGCCCGTGGGCTGAAGGAGGCGAGGAATCGGGCTGTCACGGACATGCCGCGCAGAGGCTCCCTTCGAGCCGGCGCCTTGCCCCCACCGTCGCCATAGAGGACAACGTCCTCGGCCAGCATGTCGGCGAGTCCCTCGGTGTCGCCTTGCTCGATGGCAGCGAAGAACCTCTCGGCGAGGGCCCACCGCTTCTCGACCGAGGTTTCGAACCGAGGCTTGCCATCCTGGACCTTTTCCCTGGCCCGGACGGCAAGCTGACGACACGCCGCCTCGCTCTTGTCGATGAGCTCGGCCACCTCGTCGAAGCCATATCCGAAGACATCCCGGAGGAGTAGGACGGCCCGCTCCGGGGGCGTGAGGCGCTCGAGGAGCACCAGGAAGGCCATGGACAGGCTGTCGGATAGTTCTGCCTGTTGTTCCGGGTCGGCAGACCGATCGGTGACAATCGGCTCGGGCAGCCATTCCCCGACGTACTCCTCACGCCGCACGCGGGCCGAACGCAGGTAGTCGATCGCGAGCCTGGTCACGACCGCACATGCGTATGCCCGTCGCGACTCGATCTCGGTCCCCCCGTTCTCCGCCGCGTGCACCCGGACATATGTCTCCTGCACCAGGTCCTCGGCATCGGTGACGCTTCCGGTCATCCGATAGGCGATCGAGAAGAGCAGTGGGCGTAGCGAAACGTCGGTTTCGTCTGTCCTCGGGTCGGGAAGGTTTGTCATGTCCCTGGGACGAGTTTGTCCCCTCGATTGTGACAGCCGCTGGATGTTGTCACAGAAACCGCCTCCATCTCGTCCTGGGTAGGAAGACGAAAGGAGACGACATGAGAGTTTTCGTAGCCGGGGCCACCGGAGCCATAGGGCAACGTCTGGTTCCATTGCTGGTCGATTCCGGTCACGAGGTGGTTGGCACCACCCGGACCCCGGGCAAGATCGACGGTCTGCGTCTCGTCGGAGCCACCCCCGTGGTGCTCGACGGCAGGGATGGTGATGCAGTGCGGCGAACGATCCTCGAAGCGAAGCCGGAGGTCGTCGTCCATGAGATGACGGCATTGTCCGGAGATCTCGACTTCAGGCGCTTCGCCGAGACCTTCGCCGAGACGAACCGACTTCGCACCGAGACCACCGACATCATGATCGCTGCCGCCGTCGACGCGGGGGCGCAGCGCTTCATCGCCCAAAGCTTCGCCGGATGGCCCAACGAGCAGAGCGGAGGTCCGGTGAAGACCGAAGAGGACCCGCTCAACACCGACCCCCCGAGACAAGTACGCGAGACACTCGCGGCCATCCTCCATCTCGAAGCCGTCACCACCGGTACCCGGGGGATCGAGGGCCTGGCGCTGCGATACGGAGGCTTCTATGGACCGGGAAACGCCCTTGGCAAGGGCGGGGCGATGCTGGAGGCGATGGCCAAACGTCAAATGCCGGTCGTCGGTGGCGGAACCGGGATTTGGTCATTCATCCATATCGAGGATGCCGCCCAGGCGACTGCCCTCGCAGTCGACCGGGGCGCTCCCGGGATCTACAACATCGTCGACGACGAGCCGGCGCCAGTCTCCGAATGGTTGCCGTATCTCGCCGATGTCCTCGGAGCCAGACCCCCACGCCGGGTCCCGGCGTGGCTGGCGAGGCTCATCGCGGGTGAGGCTGCAGTGTCGATGATGACCAAGATTCGCGGGTCCTCCAACGCCAAGGCCAAGCGTGAGCTGGGATGGAAGCTGGACTACCCGACCTGGCGGGTGGGATTCAGGGACGGACTCTGAGCGCGACAATGAGGCTGGATGGATGATCGGAACCGTTACCGCTTCGTCAATGTCTGGCATCTGAAGTTCCGACCCGAAGAGGTGTATCTGGTGCTCGAGGACATCGGCGCGTACCCCCGATGGTGGCCGGAAGTGCGACGGGTCGATCGGATCGACGACAGCACGGTGCGGATCGTGGCCCGATCCGTGCTGCCCTACGACCTCACGTTTCAGGCGACCGACTCCCGGCAGGGCGAGCAGGCCGGAGTTCTCGAAGTGGCCATGCGGGGAGACCTGGATGGGTTCTCGCGCTGGACCCTCGATCCCGAGCGCGCTGGGACTGTGGCGACCTTCGAGGAGGAAGTCACCGTCCGGAGGAAGTCATTGCGACGGCTCGCGATGGTGGCCCGACCGTTCTTCCGGTGGAATCACGCGGTGATGATGCGTCACGGTCGACGAGGGCTTGGCGTCTACCTGGCCGGACGCCGAGGCGGCGCCCAGCAGGCCGACGAGCTCTCTCGGGTGGATCGACGGCGCACGACTGATAGCTCCGGCTCAGCCTTTCTTCTTGGCCTTCTTCTTGGAAGACCGGGCTTTCTTCGATCCCTTCTTCTTCTTGGCCAACTGCTTGTCCGTCTGCTTTTTCCCCTGCTTCTTCTTGTCTTTCTTCGGTGTAGGAGCGGGTTCGGTCACAACAGGTGACGCGGTCGAAACCGACACGCGAGCCGCGGCTGCGGTGCTGATGAACCGCCCCGTCGCAGGGTCACGAAGTCTCGTCGCTGTCATTGTTTCCTCTCGCCTGATCCGGGAATACAGGTCGTATCGGCGCGTGTCGGCCCGGACCTGAACCAGTCATCGCCCTTGGCGTCCGCGAGCCTGGCCTGTTCTCGATCACCCGAGCAAGGCCGGTGATTGTGGCCGTCAGCTGCAGCCGGTGGTGTCCCCGCAGGTGAGGCAGACGTAGCAACTCCCGTTACGGATCGTCATGTGACCGCAGTTGGAGCAGACCGGAGCGTCACCCATGTTCTCCCTGAGGGCCGAGTCGACCATGGCTGCCGATCCGGCGAGGACGGTCTCGGTCGCCGTGGACCCCCCTCCGGCCGTTCGGGCCACCTCCCCCAACGCCGCTTCGCTCCTGGGCGTGGAGACGGTCGGCCCATCGAGGAATGTGACTGCCGCCTTCACGGCCTCGACGTCGTCTTCGGCGACGGCGTCGGTGAGGTCGAGTTGGATCCCGGCTTCGACCGCCATTCCGGCGGGCGGCTCGGGGAGCTGCATGTCGCGATCCGGCGGGACCTGGGCGAGCTCGTCACGCTCCAGGTACTCCACACCGAGGGCTCGGAACACGTAGTCCACGATCGAGTTGGCCATCTTGATGTTCGGATGGCCTTCCACCATGCCTCTCGGCTCGAACGTCTGGAAGGTGAAGGTGTCGACGAACTCCTCGAGCGGGACCCCGTACTGGAGCCCCTTGGAGACGGCAATGGCGAAGCAGGAAAGGATCCCCTTCAGCGTCGCTCCCTCCTTGGCCAGGTCGATGAAGATCTCGCCCAGGGTCCCGTCGTCGTATTCGCCGGTGCGGAGGAAGACTTTGTGCCCGCCGATCCTCGCTTCCTGGTTGTACCCGTTGCGACGGGCCGGGAGCAGGAACCGGGGCGGCTTCATCCCCTGGTGGTAGGCCTGCGTCGGTGAGATCCCGGCGGGCAGGTTCCCCCAGTGGATTGCCTTCTCGGCCTCGACCGCCGCCGTAAGCGCCGGCGTCTCGTCCTCGCTCTGCTCACCCTCGTCGGAGGTCGAGTTGAGCGGCTGGGCCGCCTTGGACCCATCCCGGTAGAGGGCCATCGCCTTGAGACCCCACTCCCACGACATCCGGTACGACTCCTCGATGTCCTCGACGGTGATCTCGTGGGGCATGTTGATCGTCTTGCTGATCGCTCCCGAGATGAAGGGCTGGGCGGCCGCCATCATCTTGATGTGCCCGTAGTGGTGGATGAACCGGGTGCCGTACTTTCCGTTCTTGTTGGCTGTGTCGAAGACGGCGAGATGCTCATCGGCAATATGCGGAGCGCCCTCGATCGTCTGCCGGCCACAGATGTGGTCGTTCGCCTCGCTGATCTCAGCCGAGGTGAACCCCAGCGCCTTGAGCAGGTTGAACTCCCAGCCGGTGTACTCGTCGACACCGAAGCCAAGACGCTGCAAAGTGCTCTCACCGAAGGTGAAGACGTTGAAGGCGTGCTTCAGCTCGAACACCGCAGGCAAGGCCTTCTCCAACTTGGCGAGGTCCTCGTCGTCGAAGCCCTTGCCCATGAGCGTCTCACGGTTGATGTGGGGTGCCTCGTCGATCGAGCTGGTGCCGACGATGTACTCGACCACATCCGTGATCTGGCCCTCTTCGTAGGCGAGATGCCTCAATGCCGGGGCCACCGACTGATTGGCGATCTTGAAGTAACCGCCTCCGGCCAGCTTCTTGAACTTGACCAAGGCGAAGTCGGGCTCCACTCCGGTGGTGTCACAGTCCATCAAGAGGCCGATGGTGCCGGTGGGAGCGATCACGCTGGACTGGGCGTTGCGGTAACCGTGCTGCTCGCCCTGCTCAAGCGCCAGGTCCCACGACGAGCGGGCGGCTGCGAGGAAGTCGGCCGGGCACAGATCGGGATCGATCGCCATGACCTTGTGACTGACGCCGTCGTAGTCGCTATCGCCATAGGCGGCGCGGCGATGGTTCCGGATCACACGCAGCATCGCCTCCCGGTTCTCGGCGAAACGGGGGAAGGGACCGACCACAGCGGCGATCTCTGCCGACGTGGCGTAGGAGTGCCCGGTGAGGATGGCCGTCAACGCGCCACTGATGGCGCGACCCTCCTCGGAGTCATAGGCGATGCCCTGACGCATCAGGAGCGATCCGAGATTGGCATAGCCGAGGCCGAGAGTCCGGTAGTCGTAGGAGCCCTGGGCGATGTCTCGTGACGGGAAATGGGCCATGGCCACCGAGATCTCTAGCACGATGGTCCAGAGCCGGACGGCGTGCTGGTAGGCCTCGATATCGAACACGCCGGTCTCGTCGTCATGGAACCTGACCAGGTTTATCGATGCCAGGTTGCAAGCAGTGTCGTCGAGGAACATGTACTCCGAGCAGGGGTTTGAGGCTCGGATCCGGCCGCCGGCCGGCGAGGTGTGCCACTCGTTGACCGTGGTGTCGAATTGGAGACCGGGGTCGGCGCAGGCCCAGGCCGCCTCGGCGATCCGGTCCCAGAGGTCGCGGGCCTTGAGGGTCTTGCGGACCGAGCCGTCGGTCCGGTTGATCAAGTCCCAGTCGCCATCCTCGAGGACGGTCTGGATGAAGTCGTTGGTGACCCGAACCGAGTTGTTCGAGTTCTGGCCGGAGACCGTCGCGTAGGCGTCGCCGTTGAAGTCGGCGGGCAGGCCACCGTGGTTGATCAGGACCCGGGCCTTGTCCTCTTCGACCTTCTTCCAATCGATGAATCTCTCGACGTCCGGATGGTCGACGTCGAGGATGACCATCTTGGCCGCCCGTCTCGTCGTCCCTCCCGACTTGATCGCGCCGGCAGCGCGGTCGCCGATCTTGAGGAAGGACATGACACCGGATGACTTGCCACCCCCGGAGAGCCGTTCGTTCTCGGCCCTGATCTGGGAGAAGTTGGATCCGGCACCCGAGCCGAACTTGAAGATGCGGGCCTCTCTGACCCAGAGGTCCATGATCCCACCCGGATTGACCAGGTCGTCTCTGACGCTGAGGATGAAACAGGCATGCGGGGCGGGCCGGCTGTAGGAGTCGGGGGAGGATTCGAGCTTGCCGGTGGCACCGTCGACATACCAGAAGCCCTGGGAGGGGCCGGTCAGGCCGTAGGCCCAGTTGAGCCCGGTGTTGAACCACTGCGGAGAGTTGGGCGCGGCCATCTGCCTCGCCAGCATGTACTTGAGCTCGTCCTCGAAGGCGACGGCATCCTCGCTGGTGGCGAAGTAGCCCTCCTTCTCGCCCCAGTGCCGCCAGGTTCCGGCGAGCCGGCTGAACACTTGCTTGGCCGACTTCTCCGGGCCCAGCTCCGGCTGCCCGGTCTCGTCCACAACCTGATTGCCATCCGGGTCGAACTGGGGGACACCGGCCTTGCGGAAGTATTTGGACACCATGATGTCCGAGGCCACCTGGCTCCAACCAGCCGGGATCTCCGCATCCGTCATCTCGAACACGGTCGAGCCATCCGGGTTGGTGATCCGCGAGTCGCGCCGGGTCCATTCGATCTTGTCGTATGGGTCCTTGCCGGTCTCGGTGAAGCGACGGGTGATCCGCAGGCCTTTGCTCATGAATGTGCCTCCTCGCACAGGGTGCGCCCCGGCCAGATTACGGGGCGATGTCCGATTGCCAAAGCGTCGATTCTCAACTCAAACCACAAGATGTTGTGGTCGAGGGGGAAGTGACCACGACATCTTGTATGGACCCCACTACTGTAATTACAACGGTGTCATGGGTCAAGTGTTTCGTTATCCACCGGCCCACGACCGGGCCCAGAACGCGAAAATCAACGCTCTCGGAGGGGGAAGTGAGCGTCCCGGACCTGCGCTCGGGGGAAGCGAAGTCACCCTAGACCGGTGCCCCGGTAGGGGTCACCTGCGTCCCTTCAGAGATTTCGCGACCCGGTCACAACCCGGCTTGGTCCCACCAATATCGGATCATGAGGGCGGCCTCGGGCCCGGCGTCGTCCTGCCAGTAGTGACCGGCGTGACGGAGGACGTATCCGGTGCGGTTGGTGAGAATCGACTCCCAGCGGCGCTTCTCCGCCCCCCTGAAAGCCGGGTCCTGGTCCGCCCAGAACAGAAGTGTTGGTTTGTCGGCGATCTCGCCGAGTCTCTCTTCGATCGAGGCGAGGAAGGCCGCCGATCCGGTCAGCTCGCGGGGGAATACCCGGACGGGGAGCCTGGACTCCTGATCAGGGAAAGGCCCGCGCCACATGGCCATCTCCCGCCCGCTCGGCGCCCGGCGCCGCATCGCCCTGCGCACGAAGACGTTGACGAAGACATTGGCCCGGTCGACCAGGAACTCACCGGTTCGCCCCTCTCCCAGCGCGGATGCGAATCGCTGGGTTGCGTTGTCGGTCCGGGGCCACGCCCAGGTATTGCCCAGGATCATCGCCTTGACGCGGTCCTGGCGGTCGAGGGCAGTCGCCAGCCCGATCGGGCCACCCCAATCCTGCATCACCGGGGTGAAGTCCTGGAGATCGAGGGCGTCGACGAACTTGCCGACGACGGCCGCGTGCTCAGCCGGCGTGTACCCGTAGCCCTTCGGCGCCTTGGACAAGCCGAAACCCGGGTAGTCGATGGCGACGCAGCGGAAGCGGTCGGAGAGGTATGGGACCATCCGTCGGTAGAGGAACGACCATGTCGGGTTCCCATGGAGCATGAGCAGCACCGGTCCCTCGCCCTCGTCGAGATAGTGGACCTGGGCTCCGTCGATCTCCTGGAGGTGACTCTCGAATGGGTACTGATCCTCGAGGAACCAGGCAGGTCGCTCCACGCCGCAACGGTAGCGGTTCGACCCAGGACCGGCTCCGTGCGGGTTTCGGCGCAGGCCCGTGCCGGGTAAATGTCGTGACGACCGATGGAATTTGTTTCTTTCAACGTGTCTGAGCCCGATGTCCTGATCGCTACCGCGATTCACAACGGGCACGATCTCAGGGCGAGTCTCGCCGACCTCCCTGCCATCGATGACGCGACGCGTCTGCGGGAGGAGGATCCGCACACGGGCGCCATCGCCTCCCGTTTCGCCAACAGCGTGGTGGTCAATCGCTCCCGTTTCGAGGTGGATCTCAACCGGGAGCGGGACGAAGCGGTCTACACCGACCCCGAATCCGCCTGGGGCCTCGAGGTGTGGCGGCGCGATCTAACCGAGGTGGAGCTGGCGGCTTCGCTGGCCCTCTACGACCGCTTCTATATCGACCTCTCCTCGAGGCTCGACCGGTTAGTTGCAGACCATGGAGGGTTCGTCCTCTACGACATCCACTCGTACAACCATCGGCGGCTGGGTCCCGACGCCGACCCCGAGCCCGCCGAGGGCAGCCCGGTCGTCAACCTGGGGACGGGGTCCCTGCCCGAGAAATGGAAGCCGGTGGCGGATGCGTTCACGGAGAGTCTCCGATCCAACACGTTCGATGGTGTCCGTCTCGATGTGCGGGAGAACGTCCGCTTCGAGGGCCGAGCTCTGGCCGGCTGGGTCCATGAGAACTACGGCGAGCTCGGATGCGCCCTGGCCATAGAGGTGAAAAAGGTGTTCATGGACGAGTGGACGGGGGAGGTGGACCCAAAGCGGGTGGCGCAGCTTGGAGACGCCCTGATCGCGTCCGGGCCTGACGTGCGGCGAGCCTGGGAAATGGCATGAGCGTCGGGGAGATCGACCTGGTGATTGACCGCCGTCTCAGCGAGATCTGCGGTCTGCTCCCCATGCTCCAATTGCTCACACCGACCAATGCGCCGGACCAGAGGCGAGCCTTCCTCGAGGGAGACATCGAGGAACCGGAGTTCACCTACAGGGATCTTCCCGATCTGGACGGCCTGACCGATGATCTGGGCGCGATCAATCCAGAGGAAGCCACAGACCCGGTGCTGATTCACATGATCCGGGGCTTGCACCGGGAGCTGGAACGTCGCATCGAGTTGCTGGCGACGAGGAACACGGACCAGTTCCTCCTCGCTGCCATCGAGCAATACGGGCATGTCGAGACGCCGCTGTTGGATCTGGCCCATCGGGTGTTAGAGGAGGTCCCGCCGGGCCCAGCCGCAGATGTGTATGTCGATGCTCATGATCTGGCCAGGAGGGCCAACGTCGAGCTCGATCACTATCGCCGGCGCTTCCCGGAGCTGTCGACGCTGGTCCATGTCAGCGAAACGGTGGCCGGGGTGATGGTGGAGAACGGAGACCTGTTCATCGGTGTCGACACCTCGATCGCCGGCGACCGGGTGGAGCAATTGCTCCACCACGAGATCGGAATCCATGTGGTCACTTACATCAATGGGAGCGCACAGCCGATTCGCATGCTCTCGCTCGGCCTCTCCGGGTACGAGGAGACCCAGGAGGCCCTTGGGGTTCTTGCCGAGCATCTCAGCGGAGGTCTTCGCCCGAAGCGGCTGCGGGCTTTCGCGCTGCGAGTCGTTGCCGCACACTCGGTCAGCGGGCGGGCCACCTTCAGACAGACCTACGACACGTTGATCGATCTCGGCTCGGGACGTAATCGGGCATTCACCACGACGATGCGCGCCCATCGGTCCGGCGGCATGACCAAAGACGCCCTGTATCTCGGCGGGCTGACCAGGCTCGTGACCTACCTCCAGGAGGGTGGCCGGCTCGATCCGCTGCTGGTGGGGAAGATAGGCTTGGCCGACGAGCCGCTGGTGTCCGATCTCCTCGAGAGAGGCGTCTTGGTGGAGCCGCCGCTCAGACCTCGATTCCTGGAGTCGAGAGATGCGCTCGATCGACTCGCCAGGATCCAGGATGGCGCCGGGATCCTGGAGCTGGGAGGTGTCGCCGCATGAAGCTCGGTCTGGTCGTCAACGACGTGACCACGGAGAAGCCGGAATACAGCACCACCCGGCTCGCTCTGGCTGCGCAGAAACGGGGGCACGAAGTCTGGCTCATGGGGGTTGGCGATCTGGCGCACACCTCGTCCGGGGAGGTGACGGCGCGAGCGCGCGGCCCGCGGGACAAATCGTATCGCTCGCTGAAGAGCTTTCTCGTGGATGTCCAGAGCGAAGACGTGGACCCCGAGCTGATCACAGTCGACGAGCTCGATGTCCTCATGCTTCGCAATGACCCCGCTGAGGACGCCACCGACCGACCCTGGGCGCAGGCCTCGGGGGTCCTCTTCGGTCAGCTTGCTGCCGCGGCAGGAGTGGTAGTGGTGAACGACCCCGTTCACCTCGCCGATGCGATCAACAAGACCTACTTTCAGCACTTCCCCGAGGAGATCCGACCGCGGACCCTCATCTCCCGAACGGTCGGGGACATCAAGGACTTCGTCGACGTTCTCGGCGGGCGGGCCGTGCTCAAACCGCTCCAGGGGTCCGGTGGCCAGAGCGTGTTCGTGATCGCCGGGAAGAAGGGCCAGAACGTCAATCAGATCATCGAGACCATCACCCGGGACGGCTATGTGGTGGTCCAGGAATTCCTCGCGGATGCCGAGAGAGGTGATGTTCGCGTATTCGTCATGAACGGGAAGCCGCTCGAGGTGGATGGCAAGGTGGCTGCCTTCCGCCGGGTCAACGAGGGCGACGACATCCGCTCCAACATGCATGTGGGGGGGAAGGCACAGAAGGTGAAGATCACAGAGGAGATGCTCCATGTGGTCGACCTGGCACGCCCCAAGCTCATCGAAGACGGCATGTTTCTCGTTGGGCTCGACATCGTCGGCCCCAAGATGATGGAGGCCAATGTCTTCAGCCCCGGGGGACTGGGAAGCGCCAGCGGGCTGCACGAGGTCGACTTTCCCGGCGCTGTTGTCGATGCCCTGGAGAGAAAGGTTCAGATCCGGGCGACTTATGGGCGGTCCCTGCCCAATGCGTTACTCGCCACCATGTAAGGGGCAGGGACCCGGGCGGGCCCCTGCCCAAACCTGTTCAGCGCTGTGTATCGGCCCGGCCCAATGAACCGATGCCGACCGCCAATCCGAGCAGGACGAGCGCGACCGGCCCTACATATCGGAGGTCTCCGATCCTGAGTGTCCAGACATCGAGAGCCTCCAATACGAACACGATCGCGACCATCGAGTAGACCACTCCCGCGAACAGAGTCCCTTTATGCAGTCTCATCTCTCCACCTCCATGTTCCCGGTCGCGATATCGAGGTCGAGTGTCAGCTTCACGTCGGCGGCCCCGAACCCCTCGCTCGTGTAGGTACGACTGACCGAGAGACCCTCGCTGACTTCGCCGAGAAGGTCGATCTGACCGGCTCCCACCGACGCGCTCACGTCGACGGGGACATCGGATGGCAGCACGACCGTCAGGTCCCCGGCACCTATCGTCACGTCGACAGCCGCCGATTCGGTCATTGTCAGCTCGCTGAGGTCCAGAGTGAGCCCACCCACGCCGACGTCGTATGTGGCGGCCAGGTCGGCCTGGTCGGTGACGAGGATGCTCCGGTCTCCGATGCCACTGCGAAACGCGTTCGGGGGTGCTGTCGCCACCGCCAGAACGGCGATGGTGACGAAGACCCCGGCCACGACGAGTCCCGGATGCGGGCCATTCCAAGCTCCAAAGATCAGCCCGAGGCCGATGACGGCAAGGACTGCGGGCAGCACGATGGCCGCCTCGAGGGCGACGGCACCCACGACGTCCAGCAACCAGAGGCCGCCGACGACCACGAGGAGAGCCCCGATGACGATCGAACCGTACGGGCCAGAGCCTCGTCGAGGGATGGTTTCAGGCTCGCGACGTTCCAGTGTCTCAGTCGTGCTCATGGCGACTCCCTAGATAGAGCAGGCCGGAGCCTGCGGCGATCACCGCCATCGGCCATATCACCCGATCGAACCAGGGCACCAGTGTGTTGACCAGGAGCATCAGGCCAATACCAACGAGGGCAATACCCACCATCATCGGCCCCTGTGTTCCGATGTCCGCTGGATTCCCCGTTTGGGGTTCCCCCGGCTCTGCCTGGGGGATGACCAGCCACGCGATCAGGTAGATCAGGATGCCGGCTCCACCCGCCAGTGTGACGAGCACGAAGGCCAGCCTGAACCAGACCGGGTCCGTGTTTAAGTAATGGCCCAGGCCACCGCACACACCGCCGAGCATCCGATCGTCGATGCTCCGGCGTAGGTATGTCCGTGCGGAATCCGCCACGGCGGGGGGGCCAGCGTCGAGCTGCGTCATGCGCAACCTCCTTTCCATCGCACGATGCGTGGAAAAGGCGGCGTCGGAACAGTGCCGAAAGACCCAACTCCGTCGATCAGCAGCCCTGTCTAAGTAGTCGGCTACGCGGGCACCGGTGCCGCGTCCAGGACGAGGGCGGCCGCGTCGAAGGGGTTGAGCTGGCGGCCATTGTGGCGGGCCGCCTTGAGCACTGGGTCGTCGAGCGAATCGGCCATCGCGGAGAGAGCGTCGAACAGCCACTTGATCAGTGGCCACGGGTGGAGCCCGATCCGCTCCCGGACCTCCTCGGCCGCCCCGAGAGCGATCATGCCGAGCTCGGTCTGCCCCTCCGTAAACGAGAGTGAGGCTGCGGCTTCGAGGGCGTAACAGAGACCTTCCCGATAGTTCATGCCGCGGAACACATCGAAGGAACGGCTGAGGGCATCCCTCGCCTCGGTGAGTCGGCCCGAGGAGATGTAGGTGAATCCGATCTGGGCCTCGGCTAGCCCGATCAGAGCTGCATTGCCCAGTTCGAACCCGAGATTCCTGGTTTCGAGCTGGTATCTCTCAGCCGCTTCCACGTCGCCATTGGACCCGGCGAGGATGCCCAGCGCGATCAGCGCATATCCCTCACCCCACCGGTCTCCAAACCCGCGGAACCTGGCCAACGACAGCTCCAGACTCTCTCTCACCTCGCCAGGATCCTCGCCGTACGCGGGCAGCAGGAGGGCCGACAGGAAATCGGTCCAGTTGTGACAGTCGATGTCACCGTTGGCCTCGACGATGGTCATCGCCCGATCGATCGACGCTTTTGATTCCTCGTACAAGCCCATCTCGTATTGGATGCCGCCACGCAGCCACCAATATCGGCCGGAGAGCACATCATCGAGGTCTTGGGGGGAGCGAACCGCAGCGAGGTAGCGGGCGCCGTCCTTGAGGTGGTTTCCGATCCATAGGTAGACCCACATGCCGAAGGACATCTTGACGAGGGAGGCGTCGTCTGCCTTCTTCATCAGCCACTCGGCGGCGACGTCGAAGTTGTTCCATTCGGCGGCGAATCTCTCGACGACCGACGCCTGCTTGGTCCCGCGAAGATCCTCCAGGGCGGCATCGGCGACGCCTACGTAGTAATCGGCGTGCCGATCCTTCATCCATTCGTACTCGCCCGCCTCATGGAGATGACGCAGGCCGAATTCCCTCATCGGTGCCAGCATCCTGAGCCGGCCCTCGCCGCCCTGGGCAGGGAGGACCAGACTGTTCTCGACGAGCACCATCAGCTGGTCGACGGCATCTCCCTCCTCGACGGCCACCTCCTGGGCAGATTCCACCGTGAAGCCTCCCTGGAACACGCACAACCTGCAGAAAAGGGCTTGCTCCTCCCGGTTGAGCAGTTGGTAGCTCCAGTCGATTGCGGCGTCGAGGGTCCTCTGGCGGCTAGGGACGTCGGCAGCCCCGGACCCGAGAGCGTCGAGCGACCTGGTGAGCCGGTCCGACAGCGCCCCCGGGCTGAGCATTCGAAGACGGGCAGCGGCCAATTCGATGGCCAGAGGCAAGCCATCGACCTTTCGAACGATCGACGCCACCGGCGAGGCGTTCTCCTCGTTGATCGAGAATCCCGGGATCACCGCAATGGCGCGGTCGATGAAGAGACGAACGGCATCGGAGGCCGAGATCGAGTCGGGCCGGTCCGACCCGGTGGGGGGCAGTCCGAGCGGCTCGAGTGTGTATTCGTACTCGCTCATGATCCGGAGCGGGACGCGGCTGGTGGCGAGGACCTTGAGCCCGGGACTCCGACCAAGGAGGTCGGCGACCGACGGTCCGCCCGCGGCCACATGCTCGAAGTTGTCGATGACGAGTAGCACCTGTTGGTCCTGGAACTCGCTGGAGAGAGCGTCGATGGCGTCACCTTCGATGGGGATGCCTGCCGCGTCGCCGATGGCGAGCAGCACCTGGCTCGGGTCGGTGATAGCGGCCAGGTTCACGAAATAGACACCGTCGGGGAAATGCGCTGAGCAATCCTCGGCGACCGACAGGGCGAGGCGGGTCTTCCCGATCCCACCCGGGCCCACGATCGTGGTCAGACGAACATTGGGGCGTCCCATCATCTCGGTCAGCTCAGCCAGCTCCTTGTCCCGCCCGACCAGGACGTTCGGCGACTTGGGAAGTCGAACCCGTGTTATCGACCGTGCCCGGGGGGACGGAAACTCGGCTCGGAGGCCTGGGGCCAGCACCTGAAAGAGCTTCTCGGCGCGGGAGAGGCCCTTGAGGGCGAAGGAGCCCAGCTCCTTGATCTCCCATCCTTCTCTCTCGGTCTGCCCCTCGACCAGTTCGCGCACCGGGGCGGAAACAACGATCTGGCCTCCGTGGGCGGAGGAGGCCACCCGGGAAGCCCGGTGCACGTCGAGTCCGACATATCCACCGGACCCCATGCGTGCCGTGCCGGTATGCAACCCGAGGCGGGCTTGCACCGCGACCGACTCGGGCCAGAGTCGATCGTCGAGTGCCTTCTGTATCTCGACCGTGGCGCTGACGGCCTGGAAGGCATCTTGGAAGACGCTGAACAGCCGCTCTCCTTCCAGATCGACAATCGTCCCTTCATGACGCAGGGTGGCGTCGGCGACTACCTGGTGGTAGCCGGTGAGGACATCGGCGTACCGAGCTCCTAACTGCTCGACAAGGGTGGTCGACCCGGCGAGATCGCCGAACATGAAAGTGAGGGTGCCTCCCGGCAAGGCGTCGGCGTGGGGCCCGACGGTGGCGAATCTCTCCGACATAAGTGCCGCGAGGTCCTCGACCATCATTTCCGCGAGCTCCCCAGGGGACTCGAAGGTCCGCACGGCCGATCTTGCCTCGGCGCGAACGCGATCCAAGAGGTCGGTCAGGCCTTGCTCCCGATCGGGGGCAGGCTCTTTGACATAGACGAGGCCGGGGAGGCCTGATCCCGCCTCGTACTCCCGCTCTAGGTCGGATTCCCAGCCATACGACTGCCAGTAGATGCCAACGAATATGTCCGAGTCAGCGATGGTTGGCTCGTCATGCCCTTCTCGGTCGCCCAGGTCCATCCCGGCGGGATCGAGCCGCAAGGTCTTGATAGCGGATTTGGCGGCCTCTCGCTCTGATTTGAGCTCGCCGAGCGTGGACGACACAAAGACCCTCAATCTCGGGTCGTGATTGGTCGGCTCGAAGCCGCTCCCCTCCCTGGTCGCATCCACGAGCTACAACGGTAGTGAGTCGGCCGCCGCTACCGGCCATGGTTCAGCGGTCGAGATGCTCCCAGACGTCAGTGCTCGGGTGGGGGGAGATGTCCCAGCGCGGCAAGAAGTACTGGACGAGCGGGCCGATGGCCAAGGCAAAGATGATGGTGCCGACGCCGAAGGTGCCGCCCAGGATCGCGCCGAGGGTGAGGACCGATATCTCGATGACCGCACGGGTGAGTCTGATCGACGGCCCCCGGCGCGCGATGCCGGTCATCAGCCCATCGCGCGGGCCCGGCCCCAGGTTTGCGCCGATATAGAGGCCCGACGCGATCCCGATCAGGACGACCCCACCGAGAAGCATCGACCACGCCACGCCAGTGACCCCGGCCGCCGGGATGACAGCCGCGGTGAGGTCGATGATGACCCCGATGATGATTGCGTTGAGGAGGGTGCCCAGGCCATAGGGCTGTCGCAATGGCAGCCAGAGGAGGAGCACGAATACCGAGACGATGATCGACCAGAGGCCGACCGTGAGCCCGAATCGCCGAGCCAGACCCTGGTGGAGGACGTCCCACGGCGGCACCCCGAGGCCGGATTGCAGCATCAGCCCGATGCCGACGCCGAACAGCACCAGTCCGATGATCAGTTGGATGATGCGACGAGTGAGTCGCTCGCCGGCGACAGGGATCAAGTACTTCAAGTCATCGACCTCCGAGCGCCTCCGCGATCCGGGGAGGGAGGTCGATGCTCGTCGGTGGCATGAAGCTGACCAGCACGTGATCCGCCCCCAGCTCCCTGTAGGCAGCCACGAGGTCGGCCGTCTCGTCTGGGTCGCCCGGGTACCGGAACTGGACTGAGACCTCGATCTCGGAGCGGTCTCTCCCGATCTCCTCGCACGCCTCTTCGAAACGTCGGAGGGCCGGGACGAACAGATCCAGCTCGGAGGTGAAGTCCGGGTAGTTCCATTGATCGGCCCAGCGGGCGGCCAACGGGATGGTCCGGCGCGGGCCGGAGCCACCGATCACGAAAGGCGGTCTGGGCTTTTGCACCGGCTTCGGCTCGAAACGGGCCGAGCTGATGGCTCGATGCTTCCCTTTGAAGTCGAACACCTCCTCGGTCATGAGCCCGTGCAGGATGTGGAAGGTCTCGTCGAGCATCTCGAAACGCTGTCGGAGAGGGGGCAGATCGATGCCGAATGCTTCGTGCTCACGTTCGTGCCAACCAGTCCCCACTCCGAGCTCGAGCCTGCCTCGAGACATGTGATCGAGCGTCACCGCCTGCTTGGCCAGCACCGCCGGATGGCGAAAGGTGTTCGCGGTCACCATCGTCCCGAATCTGATCCGGTTGGTCACTGCGGCGAGACCACCAAAGAGGGACCAGCCGTCCATGATCGGCCGGCTTTCCTCGGCCCGCGGCGGGTAGAGGTGGTCGTTGAGCCAGACCACGTCCCAGAACCCGCCTCGATCGGCCTCCACCCACATGTCACGGAGTTGGGGCCAGTCCTGATCCTGAGCCCAGACCTTGAAGGAATGCCGGAACGGCCTTTCGGTCATGAGTCAGCGGGCTCGACCACCATCGGCACGTCGGGCAGATCGTCATCGGGAGAGAAACCCAACACTTTCCCGTAGAAAGCGAGCTCGGACTCCAGGCTGTGGATGATGTTCTCCGCCTTGCGGAACCCGTGATCTTCACCCTCGTAGGTGAGATGTGCGTGCGGGATCCCGTTCGCAGACAAGGCGGCGGAGATCGCCTCGGCCTGTTCCGGCGGGACCACCTTGTCCTCCAGACCCTGGAGCAGGATGACCGGGACTGTGATCTGGTCCGCCGAATTGAGGGGTGATCTGCGTTTCATCTCCTCGCGGTCGGTGCCGACCAACCCGTCGAGATAGCGCGACTCGAACTTGTGGGTGTGGTCGACGAGGAGCCCGAGGTCGGCCACCCCGAAGTAGGAGCCCCCAGCGCTGAACGCGTCCCCGAAGGCGAGGGATGCCAGCGTGGTGTAGCCGCCGGCACTGCCTCCGGTGATGATCAGTCGTTCGCCGTCGACCTCACCCTCGTCGGCCAGATAGCGAGCCGCCGCGAGGCAGTCTTCGACATCGACGATGCCCCAACTGTCACGGAGGAGGTTCCGGAACCTGCGCCCGTAACCGGTCGAACCGCGGTAATTGACGTCGACCAAGCCGAAGCCCCTGGTGGTCCAGTACAGGAACGCCGGTCTGAGCCACGGGAAGACGTGCGACGTCGGGCCCCCGTGGACCTTCATGATCAGGGGAGGCTTCTCCCCTCCGGGCCCCTCGTAACCGGGATTGGTAGGTGGGTAATAGACGCCGTGGCCGACCTCGCCATCAGCGGTGGGGAAAGTGATGATGCGTGCTGCGGGGATGTAACCGGGCTCGACCGGCACGGGGTTGGACCGGACCACACTGAGGGTGCCCGTGTCGACCTCGAGCTCATGGATCGAGTTCGGCGTCGTAGGTCCGTGCCCGATGAACCAAGCCCGGGAGCCGCCGTCAGTGACCAGAAACTCGAGACCGGTCAGGTGGTTGGGGAGACGTCTGAGGCTGCCATCCCGGTCGATTACGCCGAGATGGTTGACTCCGTCCTCCCAGAAGGCGGCAAGGATCCGTCCTTCAGAGAGGAATCCAAAGCTGGTGAGGCCGAAAATCCACGCCGGTACCCCAAAATCGGCCTCCATGGCGAGTATCGGGCTCGTCACCCCGCCCTCGAAGCGATGCAGGTTCCACCACCCGTTCCGGTCGGAGGCGAAAACGATGCTCCCGTCCGGTGCCCACTCCGGTTGGAAGATGGACTCATCGAGACCACCTGCGATCTCTTCGATGTCGACCAGTCCGTCCGCGGTGATGGTCCCGGTCTTGAGGAGAGTCCCGTCCCAGGGCATGTTGGGGTGATCCCATTCCAGCCAGGCGAGATGCCGGCCATCACCCGATGGCCGGGGGAACGCGTAGAAGTCCCTACCGGTGGCCAGGACCGTCACATCCTGGGTGGCGGGGTCGATCCTGACGATCTCGTTCGCCGGCTCCCTGTCACCATGACTCTCCCGGACAGCGACGATGTCCCCATTGGGCAGAAAGCGGCTGTCGGCGTAACGCAGGGCGCCTGGCCGGGTGGGCTCGGGCGTGATCGGCCCCTGTCCGAGGAGACACAGCCTTTGATCGGAGAACTCGGAGTAGGCCACCTTCCCGTCGGCGACGGTGAAGGCACCACCTCCGTATTCGTGGACCGTGGTCCGGACATAGATCGGTGGCGGGGTCACGTCGCTGAGCTGACCGGCTTGGTCACGACGCACCAGGACCTGGCGGCCCCCTTCGGAGGGACGCCCTTCCAGCCAGTACAGATCATCGCCGTCGATCGTGATCTGCCCGAAAAGGACCACGCCTCCGACCGTGTCGGCGGCCGAGACTGGCGACGGCCAGGCGCCATAGGGTCGGGTCTGAGCCATCTCCGCAGGCTATCGGTGCGCGGGGTGCTCTCACCAATCATTACCTTGTGGCCGATGCGAGCAAACGATTGGCGCACATGAGCACGGATACGAGAGAAGAAGGGCTCTACGACTACGCGCTGAGGGAGCCACGGCTCCCGGCTCCCGAGAATCGGGACAACGACAGGATCGGCATTCCTATCGAGGCGCGGCTCGAGATGTACGAGATGCAACAGCTCCTCCGGCAGTTCGAGAAGCGGGCGTACGACATGTTCCTGCAAAACCTCGTGAAAGGAACGTCGCATCTGTCCCTCGGCCAAGAGGCGGTGGCCACCGGTTTCGCGCGGGTGATGAGACCCGATGACTTCACCTTTGCCACCTATCGCGGCCACGCCCACACGCTGGCCCGGGGCGCCGACCCGGGTTCCGTTCTCGCCGAGCTGCTCGGCAGGGAGAACGGGATCCTCAAAGGCAAGGGCGGATCGATGCACCTGACGTCGGTCGAGCACGGGATGATGGGCTCCTACGCCATAATCGGCGCCCATCTCACCATTGCCAACGGTGCGGCATGGTCCTCCCAGATGCGGGGCACCGATCAGGTGTCCGTCTGTTTCTTCGGGGATGGGACCACGAACATCGGCGCCTTCCACGAGGCATTGAACCTGGCCGCCATCTGGGATCTCCCTGTCGTGTTCGTGTGCGAGAACAACCTCTGGATGGAATACACGCCCATAGACCTGATCACCGCGGTAGCCAACCCGGCGGCGGACCGGGCGTCCGCATACGGGCTAGAGGGAATCGTGGTCGACGGGAACGACGCCGACGCCGTCTACCAGGTGGCCAGTCAGGTGATCTCGAAGGCCCGACGCGGGCAGGGACCGTCCCTAGTCGAGGCCCAGACCTACCGCGAACAGGGGCACAGCCGTGCCGACCCGGCCAAATACCGTCCCCCCGCCGAGGTCCAGGCCTGGAAGGAGCGGGACCCGATCCCGATGTATCACGAGAGGCTGCTTCGCCTTGGTGTCCCCGAGGGTGATCTGAGCACGATCCAGCAGGACGTGGCGAGGCGGGTCGACGAGGCGACGGAGTTCGCCAAGGGCGGCGCGACGCCCGGGGAGGAGCACCTCCTCACCGATGTGTGGGCCGATGGGGGTTCGGCGTGGCGGAACTGACCTATCGGAACGCCGTCGCCTACGGCATCGCTCAGGAGATGCGACGCGACCCGAGTCTGGTGATGCTGGGAGAGGACATCGCCGGTGCGGGCGGGGTGTTCAAGACCACCGTGGGACTCCTCGAGGAGTTCGGGCCGGACCGGATCAGAGACACGCCGATCTCGGAGCAAGCGATCCTCGGGGCGGCGATGGGCGCAGCGATGACTGGCATCCCGGTCATCGCAGAGATCATGTTCTCCGATTTCATCGCGGTCAGTTTCGATCTGCTCGCCAACGAGATCGCCAAGTCCCGGTACATGACCGGCGGCCAGGTGACGGTCCCGATAGTGGTTCGCACCGCCAACGGAGGCGGGTCCCGGTTCGGCGCGCAGCACTCCCAGAGCGTGGAGAACTGGGTGATGATGATTCCCGGTCTCAAGGTGGTTGCCCCTTCGACTCCGTTGGACGTGGTCGGCCTGCTCGCGGCTTCGATCCGTGACCCCGACCCGGTCGTTTTCCTCGAGCACAAGTCGCTCATGGCCGACAAGCAGGACGTCCCGGACGGTGAGATCGTCGACGAGTTGGGAGTGGCCAAGGTGATTCGGGAGGGAACAGACTGCACCATCATTGCCCTTGCCTTGATGGTCCCCCGGGCGCTCGAGGCGGCGGGACGGCTCGAGGAGCAAGGGATTTCCGCCGAGGTCATCGACCTTCGCACGCTCGTGCCCTTGGACACTCAGACCATCCTCGGATCGGTGAGCAAGACCAGTCGCCTGTTCACCGTGGAGGAGAACCCACGACTGTGCGGCTGGGGGGCCGAAATCGCATCGATCGTGGCCGACGAGGCGTTCTGGGATCTCGACGGGCCGGTGGTCCGGATCACCACGCCACACATCCCGCTCCCCGCGGCGGAGGCATTGGAGGACATGGCGATTCCCTCCGTCGACAGGGTCACGGAGACCGTCACCAAACACATGGGTTGAGGCGCCAATCTCCCTAGGGTGAGGCGAATGGCGGGGCTGCCGGTGAAAGATGATTTCGATCTGGGCTAAACCTCGGCCCCAGACGGCCGAGACAACCCTTACATGACCGGTCTCAGACCGCCCCCCAAGTCTGAAACCACGAGCCGGGTCTTCCTTCGGTTTGTGGTGCTCGTCCTGCTCCTGATCGTGGCCGCGGCCGCGATATGGACCACGGTCACGCTTGATCGCATCGAACTCGTCGAGGACCTCGCCTTGGAGGATCTGGAAAACGAAACCGTGGTGACTGCCAGCGGCACAGTTCTCAATGTGGTCAATGCGGACGAAGGGACGGTTCCCCTCGTCCTGCTTCACGATGTCGACGTGGCCGGAGGGGTCCTCTGGGACGAAGTAGTGGCAGAGCTCGACCCCCGGTTTTCGGTGACGCGAGTCGACCTCCCCGGATTCGGGCTCAGTGAGAGGATCCCGGAAGAGGGGAGCAGACACACCGTGGCCTCCATGGCCGAGGAAGTAGCGGACGTGATGAAGCAGAGCTTCGGTCAGCCGGCCGTCGTCGCCGGGGTCGGGCTTGGCGGAGAGGTGGCCGCCGAAATGGCTGTGACCCAGCCCGACCTTCTCGCCGGCCTGGTGATGGTCGATGTCGACTTCTACAAGCCCCGGGAGTGGGATGAGTTCCTCGAGAAGCTTCCCTGGTTCGGAACCGCTGCCACATACGCCCTCGAGACAGGTGGTCCGCTCGCTGCCGGCCGCTGGGCGCCCAATTGCGAGAGTGGCGGTTGGTGCCCGTCGCCGAGTCAGACCGAAGCCCGCGATCGCGCCGAGACGATCGTCGACACTTCCGAGTCGATTCATTCCTTCCGTCGCACCCCCGCTGCCTCCCAGGTGCCTTCGAAACTGGGTGAGATCACGACGCCAACTCACTATCTCTGGAGCCAGGCAGGAGACGTCCCGCGAGAATCGGTCGACCGGGTGCAGGAGGCCATGCCCGCGGCAACCGTCGAAGTGGTGGCCGACGCATGGAAGGCCCACCTCGACACCCCGGAAGTGGTTGCAGCGACCCTCGCCGGTTACTTGCAGTAGCGCTAGCGAGCCTCGAACTCCAGGATGTGGACCATGTTGTTGGCGTAGCCGTTCTTGTTCCAGGGCGAGCTCATCGGCTGGCTGTTCCCGGCCGAGTCCGTCGCCCGGGCCATCACCGCGTGCCTGCCCGGTTCGACGACGACCTCATGACGCCAGGCGACAGCCGCCAGCGGCCCGGAGCCCGGTTCTATCTCTGCCGTCTGCCATGTCTTGCCCCGATCCATCGAGACCCCGACCTCCGCTACGGGCACCTCGCCGGACCAAGCCGAGCCCATGATGGCGACAGCCCCAGCCGGAACCAACTCCCCCTGGCCTGGCCGGGCGATCAACGATCTGAGCTGGATCTCCGCTACGGGTGATGCGTCCTCGAACCGATCATCGCCGAGGTATCGGTATCGCTGGACGAAATGGCCGGTAAAAGGCTCGATCGCCCCTTCGATGGCGGCCAGCCATTTCACGGACCGCATGGCGTAGTGCCCGGGCAGCACAAACCGGATAGGCCCACCGTGCTCGATCCCCAGCGGCGCATCGCCCCAGTGGGTCACGAGGAGAGCCGACCCATCCTGCACCCGATCGATGGGAACCGAGAACTGGTAGTTGATGTCTCCCTCCGGCCAGACCGTGCCGCGATCGGAACCGGTGAGGACCAGCTCCAGGACCTCGTCGGGCACCACCCCCAGCGCGTCGACGAGTCGCACTCCGCCGATCCTGATCGGGGATACGCCACCGAGACCCCACTCCAAACCGCTCACCTCCGGCCTCACCATCGACCGCCCGTTGCCGGCGCACTCGAGGACCATCTCCATTTCCACCTGATCCAGCTCCGACAGCGTCGCGATGCTCAGAGTGTGCGACGGGCGGCCCGGCATGAGCACCTCGATCTCAGCGGCCGCCGTCGCGGGGATGGGGAAGCTGTTGCGGAGATATGCCCGATCCTGGGGGATGGGGCTCCCGTCGAGCGCCGCGAGGGGCACCGCGGCGTTTGGCGGCTCGTCGGTGATGTATTCGAGATCTGACACGGGGCCAACCTACCGAGGCGCCGCTTCGTTTTCGGAAAGCTGGGCTGTCACCCATTGCGCCCAGCGACGGGTCAAGTCGTCGACCGCGGCGCGGTCGGTGCCGGTTGGATAGAGGGTGGGACCGACGATCACCCTGAGCCGGCCTTTGCGGAACTTGTTGTCTATGCCGAGCACCTGATCGGACCCGGTGACCGCCACCGCCACCAAAGGCGCTCCGGTGCGAGCCGCCAACCAGGCCGCACCGCGCTTGAACCCGGCATCACCAAATCTCTCTACCCGGATTCCCTCGGGGAAAAGACCGACCACACCCCCGGATTCGAGATGGGCCAGACATTGCCGCACGGTCCCCAGCGGCACCGCACCCCTGCGCACCGTGATCGCTTCCCAGGAATCGAGGGCCCAATCGAGTGTCCGGTGGTTCCCGTAGAGATCGATGAGGGCGATGAAACGGGCTCGTTTCCCATAAACGGCCCCGACCAGAGGAGGGTCGAGAAAGGAGTAGTGATTGGCGGCGAGAACGAATGGGGGGGTGGGAAACCCCGGTCCCCGATCCACCCGGAGCCTCCACAGGATCCTGGCGCCGAGCCTGATCAACGGCAGCGATATCAGCCACCACAGCCGGCTCCGGAGCGTGGGTTTCGACGAGTCGGGCTGCGTCAAGGGAGCAGCAAGACCTTGCCGGTGGTCTGCCTCCCCTCCAGCGCCCGATGGGCAGCCGCGGCGTCGGTGAGGGGGAATTCATGGCCGATACGCACCTGGAGCTCACCCGATTGGATCCAGGCGAAGACGTCATCGCTGCGTGACAGGAGTTCTTCGGTGGTCAGGAGATAGTGCGCCATCGACGGTCGTGTCAGGAAGAGAGACCCCTTCTGCGAGAGCAGAAGCGGCGCGATCTCGGGCACCGGGCCCGATGCGTTGCCAAATGTCACCATCATCCCGCGGGGCCGGAGCAGGTCGAGTCCTTTCATGAAAGTGTCGGCGCCGACGCCGTCGTACACGACGTCGAGCGGCTTCGGCCCGGCCAACACCTCGACCGAGTCCCGGAAATCGGCCTCTGTGTACACGATCACATGATCCGCCCCTGCCCCGCGACTCAACTCCGCTTTGTCGGCGCTACCCACCGTGGTGAACACCTCGGCTCCTCGCAGCTTGGCGATCTGGGTCAGCAGGAGACCGACCCCTCCGGCCCCGGCATGGATCAGACATCGGTGTCCCGCGTGGAGTTGGAACGTGTCGATAGCGAGATATTGGGCGGTGAGACCCTGCAGCAGGACTGCGGCCACCGTCTTCGGGTCGAGACCGTCCGGGATCGGTACGGCTCGCTTCGCCGGGATCACATGACGTTCCGCGTAGGAACCCCGGACGTCTGCCCAGCCCACCTGGTCACCCACCTGGAACCCATCGACATCATCACCCACCGCCGACACAGTGCCGGCTCCCTCCACGCCCGGGACGAAGGGGAGGGCGATGTCATAGAGACCGCTGCGGTGGTAGATGTCGACATAGTTCACACCCGCCGCCGCCACATCGACCAGCAGATCCCCAGGCCCGGCCTCGGGCTCGGGCACATCGTCGAGGACCAGATTCTCGGGCCCGCCGAGCGCGGGGACGACGATGGCTTTCACGCTTGCTCCACCTTCCATCCCCGGCTCCGCAGCTCCAGCGCCAGCAATTCGTCACTGATGAAGGAGAGGTCGGGCGCCTTCGGATCCGCCCCCAGACAGCGCTCGACGGGGTCGCGAAGTGTTCGCGCCCAGGCCTTGCCTTTCGCCTCCGCCTCCAGGCTCAGTGTCGAATCGGGATTGACGGTGTAGACCCGCGCCGTGATCTGAGGATTGGCGCGGGAGCCGCGCTCGCCGTAGACCAGGAGGGTGGCGCCCATGGGCAGATCCTGGATCCCGCCGGTGGCCACGAAAGGCCCTTCGAACGCCCAACCCGATGCCCTCGTGTCGTCCACCGACTCCACTACCTTCGCCCAGTTCTTGTGACGCTCGTCTCCGACCAGCGGGACGTCGACCGCCACCATGACCATGTCGCCCATGGGCCGAGAGTAGGCGAAGGCAGCCCGGAGTCGCGAGGTGAAGTCGGTACGCTTTAGGCTCGACACATGGCCAAGCTTCGCCTCTTTGCAAACCTCCGGGAACTGGCCGGCACATCGCGGCTCGATGTCTCTTCCGAGACCGTGGGAGGAGTGATCGAGGCGGCATCGGACAAGTTCGGGCCTGATTTCCGGCGCGGCGTGGAGACTTCACGCGTGTGGGTCAACGGTGAGGCGGCGTCGATGGACGACAGCGTGACCGAGGATGACGAGGTCGTGCTCATACCACCGGTCTCGGGTGGAGATCAGCCGGCCACCACCTTTTCCGCAGTCGACTTTCTGGCATTCCTGCCCGCCGCGGTGGCCGTGGCAGCCGTCCTCGCCAACACCCAGGGCCAAGACATCTGGGCCGCTGTCCTCGTGCTCATCGTCGCCATCTGGGCGCTGGACATCGGATCGGCGTTCGCGGCCCGAGGGCGGGAGTTCGCCCCGCTTGCCGTTGTGGTCACGGCGGCCGGGTCGGCGATGGCTGCTCACGTCGCCGGGGGCGGCGGGTACGCCCTCTCCCTGGTCATCGCGGTGGTCGTGGGTCTGGGTTGGGCGGTGGCCTTCCCCCAGTACCGGCAGGTGGAGGTATTCAGCCCGACCCTGATGGTTGCTCTCCTCGCCGGGTTGGGAACTGCCTCCCTCGTGCTGGCCCGCTCTGCCCAATCCCCGGAAGCGAACGCAGTCGACGTGTTTCTCGTGTCCGTCATCGCCGCTGTCGGCCTCAGTTCCATCCTGGAACGGATCAATCCGATCCCCCTCCTCGATCCGTTTTCGGTCACCGCTCTGGGAGCCGTCCTCGCCGCGGTCGGCGCCGCTCTGATCTGGGACCTATCCGTTGTCTCCTATCTACTCGTCGGTCTGGGCGTCGCCGTGGCCCTGCTGGCCGGCCGAGGTCTGTCGTCGATGTTGCGCATGGGCAGGGTGATTCTCACCGAACGGCCCCCCGGGGCTCTGGTCAGTCTCGACGGTGTCGTGTTGGCTGCTGCGATCTACTACCCGCTGCTGCTCCTGGTCCTTTGACACTCGTTTGCAATTAGGTCGCTCCGACTAGAGCAGGCCACGGTCTCGGGTTAGCCTTCCCGTCGATGCGTGCCCAGACGACCGTCCGCGTCATCACCCTGCTCACCCTCGTCGGTCTGGTTGGCGTCCTCTTCCCCCTTGCCGGCCAGGCCGTTACGAAAACTCAGGTCGAGGAGGCCTGCGCCGATTCCCGCGCCCAACTCGATGAGTACCGGGAGGCGCAAGCAGCTTTCGAGGTAGCCGCCAACGAGTACGAAGACTCCGTGATCGAAGTCGATCGGGTCGAGCGGAAGCAGGAGTCAGTCTCCGGCTCCGTGTCCAGCCACACCGAGGAGCTGGACCAGATCCAAGCCCGGATCGAGGAGCAGGCGGTAGAGCTTTACATGCGGGGCGGGGTGGCCGGCCCCGGGATCATCTTCTCCGCGTCCTCGGTTGACGAGTTCATGACTACCTCAGAGTTCCTCACGGCCGCCGCCACCGGAGGACAGGAGTCGTTGGACGAGCTGGTTGCTGCCCGTAGTGAGCTGAACCGGTTCCAAGCGGTCCTCGACGGCACCCGTGTCGAGCTGGAGGCGGTCGAGGCCGAGAAGTTGGATGCGAGGACCAATCAGGAATCGGCGATGGAAGCTGAGCAGGCGGCCTATGCAGAACTATCGGGTCGTTGCAAGGAGCTCGCCACCGAATACGACCGGGAACAGGCGGAGCTGGCGGCCCGCGCCCGCCAACGAGCAGCCGGCTCGGTGCAGGTGGGGTCGTTCATTTGCCCCTTCACACCGGGTCGCACCTCTTTCATCGACTCCTGGGGAGCGCCGCGGTCGGGGGGTCGTGCCCACAAAGGCACCGACCTATTCGCTGCGTGGAACGAGCCGATGTACGCGGTTGCCTCAGGCCGTGTCGCGCTCGGCAGCAGCGCGCTCGGCGGCAACACCATCTGGCTCTTGGCGGACAGTGGGATCGGCTACTACTACGCCCACCTCTCCGGTTTCAACGTCGCTTCGGGGTCGTCGGTGAGCCAGGGCCAGACGATCGGCTTCAACGGAGACAGCGGCAACGCTAGCGGCGGCTCACCACACCTCCACTTCGAGATTCATCCTGGTGGGCGAGGTGGGTCCGCGGTAAATCCGTATGCGACGCTGGCTGGGGCATGCAGGTAGCCTGCGCCTTGTGAGCGAGCACCGCCGCACCATCGACATCGTTCTCGAGCCCGAGTATCTGGCGGACATCTCCGAGGCCGACCTCGACGAGCTGCGGCAACGGCGAGAGGCGGCCGAGGACGTGGAGAGTCAGATCTCCTATTACCGCCGCCTGCTCCACGGTCGGGTCGACCTGCTCAATTTCGAGTTGCGCCGCCGTAGCGGGCAGGAGGAGCGGAGTCTGATCGAGGCGTTGCCTGAGATCCTCGCTTCGGGGATGACCTTTGGCAACGAGCCAAATCTGCGCCATCTCGACACGATGCCTCCCCTTCCGCCCTCGACCGGCCGTCGCCTCATCGACAGGATCATGGACGACGGCATCCTCACTCAGCTCCCGGAGCTGACCGACGAAGAGCTCTCAGAGGCGATCGATCGGGTACAGGAGGTGGAGGCCGAGCTCTCGGCACAGCGGCGCCAGCTTCATGTCGTCATCGACGCACTGCAGGACGAGATCATCGCCCGCTATCGAAGCCAGCAGGGCGAGGCACAGCCGGCGAGCTGAAGGTTGCTGGCGGCCAGAACGCGCTCCGGCTTGGTCGAGACGATGCACGACGGGGCGGTGGCTGTCGTCACCCCCGACGGCGGGCTGGTGGCTCACTCCGGCGACATCGACCAGCCCTTCTACCTCAGATCGGCGGCCAAGCCGTTTCAGGCTCTCGCCTCCCAAGAGCATGGCGCTGCGCTCGGGCCTCTCGAGCTCGCCCTCGCCTGTGCATCCCATGACGGGCATCCAGTGCATGTCGCCCTGGTCGAGTCGATGCTGGCCAAGATCGGGCTCGGTGAGTCCGATCTCCAGTGCCCACCAAGCTGGCCGCTCGCGGACACGGCGACCAACCGCCTTCGGATGGAGATGGTTGGTCGGAATGACGATCCACGACGGATATGGCACGACTGCTCGGGCAAGCATGCGGGATGGCTCCGAGCCTGCCATGCCCAGGGGTGGGCTCTCGATGGCTATCTGGCGCCCGATCATCCCCTTCAGGTCGCGATCACCGACCTGATCGCCGAACTTGGTGGCTTCCCGGTATCGCCGGTCGGTGTCGACGGTTGCGGGGCGCCGGTCCATCGCACCACGACTCGGGCCATGGCCACGCTCTATGCCCGGCTCGGCTCGATGGCTCGGCTCAGGGAAGTCTTCGACACCATGCACCGGTATCCGGCGCTGGTATCGGGCCCAGGCAACGGCGATGCCTCGATAGCCATCGCTCTGAATGCAGCCGCCAAGCGCGGGGCGGCCGGATGCATCGGCGTCGCCTTCGATCGTCGCCTGGGTGTTGCGGTGAAGTCCTGGGACGGGATCCAGGAGGTCGCAGATGTGGCGGCCATCGCAACGATGGCCGCGTTGGATGAGTTGCCTCGAATCGCAGCCGATCGCCTCCTCCTTCTCGCCCGGCCGACGGTGCTCGGTGGAGACCGGCCAGTGGGGGAGCTCGAGCCCAGGTTGGAGCTCCAGTGGGCATGAGGGAGGTGCTCGAGCACCGGATCCAGCGATGGCTAGCCGACCCCGAATCGAACGTGGAATACGCCGAAGAGGTGGAGGGCCGCTGGGCGGTGAGGGTGAGGCAGGAGGCACGCGATGCGACCACCGTCTGGTTCACGATCGGGCAACGCAGTCTCGAGTACGAGGCCTATGTCATGCCCGCAGCCGAGGGAGGCCGTGAGCTGTACGGACAGGCGCTGCATCGCAACGCGAGGGGCTGGCGAGCGTATTACGCCCTCGATCAGGAGGGAGGGCTGGTGCTGCGCGGTCGGCTCGCTGAGCCTCATGTCTCCGACCTCGAGCTCGACCTGGCACTGGGCGAGATCTACGACGCGATCGAGGTCGGCTTCCGGTCCTTGCTCCGGTCTCTGATCGCAGGTCGCGAAAATTCCGGTTAGAAACTTGTGAACAAACCCATGTGCACAAAGCCTGTGGAAAACCGGGATTCCTGTTGGTAACCCGGGCCGAGGCCGGACTGGCTCCCTAATTGGCGATGGGAAGCGTTACTCGGCGATAGATGACATCCAGAGCGGGGTCGTTGCTTCCGGCCGGCAGAACCCGTACATTCGGCGCTGCGAACGCCCGAGAGGCAAACCAGAGAACCGTCCGTTCGGGGAAGTGCGGAGGAGGCTCAGGTGGGTCACTCGGGCGTTTTGCACTGCAGGCGAACCGGAGGTCACCACGTCCCGATCCGGTACGATCGTGCCTTGGCCAGCCTCCAGAAGAAGAACCTCGACAACCCGGACGAGCGGGTCCAATTCGACGGGCTCGAGGCCGACATCGTGCAGGTCGGAGAGACCTCGATATCGCGGAACGTGTTCCAACCGGGCGCTCATTGTGCCCTCGGCGGGCGCCGTCTGAGCGGCAACCATCGAGCGAAGGAGAGCTGCCAGGCGCACCACTCAGGTGTCGTCGTTCAGGGGCGGTTGCGGATCGAGATGGACGACGGCTCGGCCATGGACCTTGGGCCGAACGAGGTCTTCGACATACCTCCGGGCCACGACGGCTGGGTGGTGAGCGACGAGCCCTGGGTCGGCATCAACTGGTCCGGGGTCCGCACCTGGCTTCCCCAGGTCGAGTCCGGCGACCGGGTTCTCGCCACACTTCTCTTCACCGACATCGTGTCTTCCACCGAGACGGCAGTTCAGTTGGGGGACAGAGCGTGGCGTGACCTCCTGGGCCGGCACAATCAGGAGGTCAGGGATCAGCTCGATCGGTTTCGAGGACGGGAGGTCGGCACTACCGGAGACGGGTTCTTGGCAGTCTTCGACGGGGCGGCCAGAGCCATCCATGCAGCCCAAGCCATTCGTGACCGCGCCCGCGGCCTAGGTCTAGAGATCCGATCCGGGATCCACACCGGCGAGGTCGAGGTGGTCGGAGATGACGTCAGGGGAGTCGCGGTGCACGAAGCGGCCCGGATCGCTGCGGCGGCATCACCCGGCCAGATCCTTGTCTCGGCCACGACACACGACCTGGCTGCCGGCGGCGAGTTCACCTTCGAGGAGACACCGGGTCGAGAGCTAAAGGGCTTGGCCGGAGAGCGGATCCTGCACACGGTCGTGTAGCAAGCCTGTCGTCGAATCAATCGTGACAGAGTTGGGCGAACCTGCTGGCCTCGATGCAGGACTGACCCGGGATCACCGGCCGGTCCGGGGGCACGATCATCGTCGTGGTCGTCGTGTTCGGTGCCGATGTGGTGGTGGTCGAGGGGGTGGTCGTCGTCGGTGCCGGGGCGGCCGGCTCGCCTCCCTCGTCTGAGGGCGGTGCTGTGGTGTCCGGTGAGTCCGGTGGGGGTGGCGGCGCCTCGGTCGTCGGTGGGGCGGTCTCCCCCATCTTCATGAACACGACGGTGACGTACAGCGTTCCATCGCTGTCGGTGTCGGTGCCGACACCGACATAGTTGTAATCGCCGAGGATGTTGGCGGCGTGCCCCGAGGAGTTCATGAACGCCTGGTGGAGTGATGACGGCGATTGGCCTCTACCGACGTTCTCGCCGACCTGTGACCAGCCACTGCCTGCGGCCGCCGATAGCTCGCTCGAGCTCGAGTGATAGATGTCGCCGGCTGCGATCATGTCCTGGGTGTGATTCCTGGCGTGGGATTGGAGACCGCCGTCGACCTGCAGAGACCCCAGCCCGTTGCTGGCTCTGGTCGAGTTGATCAGTGAGACGAACTCGCTCTCGGTACCCGAATCCGCTGTAGCGGCGACTCCGAGAGCAGTCGAGGCGAATACGACCAAGAGCAGCGAGAGCCAATGCTTCTTCCCGGGCATTGGTTATTCATCGGCGCCGGGCCGAAATCGCTTTAGCTACCGCCGAACGGGATCAAATCCCGAACATGACCTCGCGCAGGCTGATCACGCTCGACTCGAGCGTGACCGGGTCGAGGCGCATCGATCCGAGACGAAGGCCCTTCATCCCTTCTCCGGTGTTTGTCATCACTCTGAGACCGTCTTCCTCGTTGCTCAAGATCCCGAGACCGAGACAACCCCCGCCCTCGTCCTGCACACCGACCAGCACATCGGCGAGGCGGCCCAGGTTGAGACCCATTGGAAGCGTTGGCGCGAAGACGGTCGGGCGGACCTTCCATCGATCCAGTGGAGGCGCGAGCGCCCGGGCAAACGCCTCGTTCCTCCGCTGGGCCCTCTCGTCCGGGGAGATGGGCATCACGTTCGGGTCGGCTGGCGTGACGGTTACCTCCATCCCGAGAAACCGGCGCAGCATCCCCACCACCGGTTCCATCTCACCACCCCGCTGCAGGGCGACCACCTTGTCTGGCCGGCACAGCTCGGCTTTGTGGTACTTCAGCGTCTCGCCGGCGACCCCGGAGACGACGGCGGTCGTGTCGAGGATCACCAGTTCGGCCATTTCCCTTGCCAGGTCCACCATCGCAGCCGTGGCGACGACCTGTTGCAGCACGAGGCGTGCCGGGGAGATGGTGCCTACGAAATGGAGCCGGTCCGGTGTGTTCACGTCGTCGAGATCCTCTGGAGAGCGGAGCACCTTCAATCCGACACACGCCGGGGGGCCGATAGTCGAGTTGCCCACGTCGGCGTCCACGATCGCCACCGTCCTGCCCGCACCGAGGGCGAGACGAGCCGCTTGGAGGGCCAAGGTCGTCTTTCCCGTGTCGACGCTGCCCATGAGCATCGCCACCCGTGCTCGGGACACCTCCCTCGCGACTCCGTCGTGGCTGGCCTCGGACATCGCGGCAATATAGGACCACGCATGACTCACAACGCACTCCCCATCAGCTTCCTATCCGACTTCGGGCATGCCGACGAGTTCGTCGGTGTGGTCCATGGGGTGCTGGCGAAGCTGGCCCCGGAGTCACGGGTCATCGACGTGGGCCACGGGACTCCGAGGGGCGATGTGAGGGCTGCCGCTCTCAGCCTGACCCGGGCCATCCAATATCTGCCTGAGGGTGTCGCCCTGGTCGTGGTCGACCCGGGCGTCGGCTCCGAGCGCAAGGCGCTGGCATTGGAGACGGACTGGGGCTTCTTCGTCGGTCCCGACAATGGAGTCCTGTCGCCGGCGGTGGCCATGGTGGGCGGGGCAAAGGTCATGGTCTCGATCGACAATCCGGAGGCGAGGATCCCCTCACCCGGCGAGACCTTTCACGGCCGCGATGTGTTCGCCCCTGCGGCGGCCCTCCTCGCCTCGGGCGAGGCCACGATCCAGGATCTGGGCGCCGAGGTGGGTCCCGATGCCGTGCAGCCGCTACTGCTCCCCCTGCCCGAGACCCAAGGAGCTCTCGTCACCGGCGAGGCATGGTGGGTGGATCGGTTCGGGAACGTTCAGACCAACATCGGGCCCGAAGACCTGGCTGCGGTCGGTCTCTCACCCGGGTCTGTGTTGACCATGAGGGTGGGCGCGACTCTCCACACGATCCCATGGGCCGTTGCCTACTCCGAAGTGGAGCCCGGTGAAGCGCTGGTTCATGTCGACTCTGCCGGGCTGATCGCGATCGCAGTGCGGGATGGCGCCGCCGATGAGGAATTGAACCTCTCGGCCGGGGTGGCGGTCACCCTGGCGGGGACAGGATCGACGTCAACTGGATGATGCCGGCGGCGGCGATGAGGAGCAGGAGGATGACCAGGACGACGGCGGTGGCGGGTCTCAACTCGCACACGATGGCAGACCACGAATGTGTCGAAAAATGATGAGGCCCCCGCTGAGCGGGGGCCTCATCTACACACGAAGGCGGGTTCCGTACCGTGGGGCGGGCTGGGAGGCTATCCGTTCACACCTTGGACGAACGTGCCCTAGGTATGAGGGGAACGGCGACCCTCCTTCTTGCATGCGTGTCCATTATCGGTCACCCACGGTGGTTACTTGAACAATTCTGTGTTCAGATTTCTGATTAGGCCCGGATGCCATCTCTGCGACGAGTCTCGGCCGGTCGTCGACAAGGAGGTGGCACGGGTCGGAGGCATCATCGAGGAGATCGATATCGACATCGATGATGCTCTGACCAGGGATTATGGGTTGCGGGTGCCGGTCGTTCTCGGGCCGGGCGACATCGTGCTCGCGGAGGGGAAGATCGAGGCCCGGGCCTTGCGACGGGCTCTGCGAAGACTGGGGACCTAGAAAAAAAATCTCAGGGCAGGGTCACGGCATCCGGGCCGCGGCGGCTTCGGCGCCGCTCACCGTGGTCGTGGGCTCTCCCTCCGCCGGCGGTTCCCCATCGGGTGTGGTCTCGCCTGGAGCGCCTCCCCCTTCGCCTTCCGCCGGGGCCAGGCCGCAGTCGGTGAGAGTCTCGGCAGAATCGGCGCCACCGAAGCGGACCCGTTCGAAGGTGACAACCGAGGCCAATTGCTCCTCGGTGAGACTCGCTCCAAAGGCTGGCATACCGCCCGCGATCGGCTTGCCGGTGTCCCCATAGCTGCTCTCACCCGAGTCCAGGAAACCTTGCGAACCGAGTGTGACCCACTCGATGTGATCGGCACACGATCCGAACGTGGTGAGAACGCCACTGAAGGCCGGGCCGACCCCACCTTGCCCCTGGCCGCCATGACATCCGTCGCAATTGGCCACATTCATATAGACGTCCTCGCCCATGGCGACGAAGTCGCCGCCCCCTCCACCGGCGCCGGAACCGGTGAACTCGGTGCCGTCGCAGTTGACCACCTGGCCGGTGATGACGTTGGTGGCGAGCTCGGTGGCCTCACCGCACTCACCGGTGGCGGAGCCGCCGAGAGCGAAGAGTGCGAAGGCGGGGATGATCAGCATGACCGCGGCCAACCAGCGGGGGATAGCCAGATTCGTCCTCTCCCGAATGCCCGCGGTGGGAACCGTGATCACCTCGGGAAGTCCGGCAGCCTCGGCCGCGGTCACCTCGGCCGGGATCGGGGAGCGGGTCACCGGGCCGGCGGGAGCCCCGGAGGGTGCGGCAGCCGGCGGGACCGGGACTTCATCAGCAATCTCCTCCTCATCATCGGCAGCCGTCTCGGAGTCAGTCGCTGCTTCCTCAACAGCGGGTGGAGGTTCGGAGGGTGCTGACGACGCGCCAGCGACCGACCCGCCCCCCGCCCAAGCGGCCAAGACCTCGTCGACCGACATCCCTGTCTCGGCGGCACGGGCGGCGGCAGAGCGCTGGACGATGGCCTCGGGGATGCCGAGAGCGACAGCGGCGGCGCTGAGGTCGCTCATGGCGTGGTGGTCTCCTCGGTGGGTGTCTCCCCTTCGGGGGCAGGCTCCTCATCGGTGGGGGCCTCGTCGGATGTTTCCTCTTCGGGCGCTGCGGCCTCCTCGAGGGTCGCCGACTCGCTCATGTACGCCACCAGGGCATCGAGATCCTCGGATGAGAGCGACAATGACGGATGGTCGTCGAGCCCGAGGATGATCGCCTCGATCTGACTGGCCGTGATCCGCGCTCCGACATTGGACAGATCCGGTCCGAATCGCCGCGATCCGAGCACCTGATTGGTGTCGTTCAGCGACACCGCCCCGAGACCGACATCGGCCACCACCGGACGAACCATCTGCGTGTGGCAGGAAGCACAGCCGACCGACTGGTAGATCTCTTGCCCCTGCAGGGCCGTCTCGGTGTAGGGCAGGTCGCTGGTCCGCGCGCCCGGGTTCTCGGTGGGCAACGAGGGACCGATCACACCGACCAGGAAGAGGGCGACGAAGAGCCCCACCGCCCCGACCAGCACTGCGATCGGGTTGTCGGACTCTCCAACGAGTACCGGTGGCTTCCCCGGAGGAGTCGGGGCGGTGACCGGAGGAACCCGCGGCGTTTCGATCACTGGCGTTGGCGTCGGTGACGGAGCGGCGTCCGACTCTGCGGGCTCTTCGGTAGACGTCGCCGGCTCCTTGGCAGCTTCGGGCTCCGCTGGCGTGGGTGGCGCGGGTGGAGGGATGTCGCCACCGCCGGCCCAAGCGGTCAGCACGTCGTCCACGGTCATCCCGGTCTCTTCGGCGCGAGCCGCAGCAGAGCGCTCCACGATGGCCTCCGGGATGCCAAGAGCGGCGGCTGCAGCCGCGCTCAGCTCACTCATCTGCGTCCCGATCGCCGCTGGCGTCCGGACCGTAGACCAGGACCTCCTGGGGGACAGCCTTGCCCGCGGTGACAGTCCCGATGACGGTGGCCGCATACGCCAGCTGACCGATGAAGGCCACTATGCCGAATCCAAAGGCGACGAGCATCAGGACCTCGGCCGACCCTGCACCGGCGGCCCATCCCTCGCCGGCGTTCACGTAGGCAGCGCTGTTCGACCCTGCCACCCACGAGTAGCCACTGACCAGGCCGGCCCCGATCATGCTCACGGTGACCCCGCCCACCCCGACGACGGTCCAACGGTTGAACGACCTAGGCCGATCCAAGGTGGCCGGCTCGCGGCCGGCGACCCGCGGCAATGCCTCGAACACGACGCCCGCAGCCAGCAACACACCAACGCCGTACAACGCCCCGTACTCGATCGCCTCCCAGTAGGCAGTGAGTGCGGCAATCGACCCCACTGAGGGGAAGGCGGCGAAGGCAGCGAGGATGGCCACGGCTACTCCTAGGTAGAGGCCGACCACGCCTGAGACCACCCCCGGCTTGTCCCTCAATTCTTCCCAGTGCCCCTGCAGGGTCAGCGAGGCGTTGGCGGCGTTGGCCAGGGCGCCGATGGGGAAAGCGAGGCCCAATGCGGCCGACACGCCGTCGATCCAACCCGGACCCGGGCCAAAGACGAGTTGCGCCGACCCCCACCAGGCGGCGGCGAAGCCGAGCGACCAAAAACCAACCGAGGCCAGCTGGCGTGAGGCGAGAGGTATGTCCAACTCCTTGACCAGCGTGTAGTAGAAGAGCCCGCTGCCAACGGTGAACACCCAGAGCGTTACGAATCCGGCGGAGAAGAAGAGATCGGAGTATTCCGCGCCAAGGGAGCTCACGAATGGCAGGTTTCCCGCCGTGTAGACGAGATAGAGCAAGGGCAACCAGACCACTCCGCCGATCACGAACCACAGAGTGACGAAGCTCCGTTTCTCCTCCCGACGCCGGATGGTCATCATGGTGACCGCGAACGGGATGGTCAGCACCGCCAGCATCGGGAGGTGGAGCCACCAGGGCAGGCCGAGCGGCTGCCGCCCCTCGCCGAACCCGAAGAGGATGGCCAGGAGGTCGAGCACGACGAGGCCCGAGACGCCCAGGAGACCGAGATAAGCCAGCTCCTTCCGCCAGAGTCGGGCGCCGGTGAGCCGGGGGAGGACGTAATAGATTCCGCCGGCCAGCGTCAGCACCAAAAAGCCGAGCATGACGGTGATGTTGGCCATCGACTCGGCCCGGCCGTAGCTGATCGGGGAAAGCCCGGCGAATCGCAGCGAGAAGAGGGCGAAGAGCTGGAAGATGCCGGCCAACACCAGAAACAGCGCACCTACCAGGAAATGGGCAACGGCGACGCGGTCCTCATCTCCGGCCCCGAGGAGGGCCCTGATGTCTGCAGTTTGGGTTGCGGCCAAGGGTTCCCTCGTCGCGGAACGGGACGGCGGGAGCATAACTACTTCCTCGATTCCTTCTGCAGCCACGACACTTGGCGCGATGGGCCGCTACCAGGGTTCTCTCACGAGACCCGGGTTGTGGTAGAAACCACGTGAACAGATATACGAACGCGCCGAAGACGAGAGATGTATCGCCTCGCAGAACTGAGCGACAGCAGACGCAAGAGCATCGGATGGGGACTGCTCGGTCTCGGCTTCGTCGGTCTCGTGGCGGCGGTGATCTGGATCCACTACACGAGCCTCCCTCCGGAGCAAGACGCGGGCATCTTCGATTGGATACCTAGCAATCACTTGTTGAAGGGTGTCGGTTATCTGGTCGTGTTCGGCGCCTCGCAGATGATGGTGGTTGGTGCGTTGTTCATCTGGGTGCTCAACCAGAGGATGACCTGGGCCCGTGCGCTCTTCGCTTCCTTCGTCACGTGGATCGAGCTCGTCATCATCTTCGGGATGGTTCCCTCGGAGTGGCTCAACTTCGCCCAGACCGATCTCGACTGGTCGTCACAACGGGTGGCGGTCACGATCCCGCCGTTCCTGGTGCTGGGCAACGAAGTCCAACTCAGCTGGGCCGCCATCAAGGACTCGATCTCGATGGGCTATCACCTGGTGATGCTGGCGGCGGCGGCGGTGTTCGCGCTTCAGCTGCAGAAGATGAAAAAGGGCCCGCCGGCCTCGGCCGAGAAGGCCCCGCCCCGCTCGCCTTACGGGCGTCCGCTGGTCAGGGGTGAAGGCTGATGCCCAAGGGTGTCGTCGACGAGACGCCCCCGTACCGCGACGACTATCAGTTGGCCGTCGTAGAGGGCGACTACTTCACCGACAAGCTGCGGCCGAAGCAGTTTCTCCACATCGACCAGTCGGAGTGCATCCTCTGTGAAGGATGCGTCGACATCTGCCCTTGGAAGTGCATCCACTATCTCTCGCTCGATGCCATCACCGAAGGAGTCAATGTCGACCACCCGGGCGAGGACCCACAGAACCTCGGCTTTTTCGTGGTCGATGAGGACGAGTGCACACGATGTGCCCTCTGCGTCGACCGGTGTCCGACGAACGTCATCACCCTGGGCAAGTTCGAGGGCTCACTTGCCGATCAGGCCGCCGAGCTCGGTCTCGACCGTCGCCCCTGGGATTTCGACACCGGGCAGCGTGACTTCAAGAATGGATACGCCTACGGGATGCGCTGGTAGGAGGCGGATTGGCCAACGGCAACGGTAAGACCGGCATCACGGACAAGATCAAAGAGGTCAACGACAAGCTCTGGGGCTCCCAGGTCGCGGAGTCGATCCTCCGTCCGGGCTCGCCCTTCAAGAAGGGTTACTCGGACAGCCCGAGGAACCGGTCGTATGTGGTCATGAACAACGTGCTGTATCACCTCCACCCGGTGAAGGTGAAGCGGCACGGCGTCAAGCTTTCCTACACGTTGTGTCTGGGCGGTCTCAGCTTCTTCCTCTTCATCCTCCTCACCATCACCGGCATCTTCCTCATGTTCTATTACACGCCGTCCGCGGAGACTGCCTATGCCGATATCGAGGCGCTGTCCACCAACGTCGCCTTTGGCTCCCTCGTGCGGAACATGCACCGTTGGGGAGCTCATCTCATGGTCCTGTCGGTATTCCTCCACATGAGCCGCGTCTTCTATCACGGTGCCTACAAGCCACCCCGCGAGTTCAACTGGGTGGTGGGCGTGCTGCTCCTCTTCCTGACCCTCTTGCTTTCCTTCTCTGGCTATTTGCTCCCCTGGGACCAATTGGCCCTGTGGGCGGTCACTGTGGGAACCAACATGGCGGGATTCGTCCCTGTGGTGGGCAATGAGGTGAAATTCGCCCTTCTGGCCGGGGTCGAGGTGTCAGGCGCCACCCTTCTCCGCTTCTACGTGCTGCACGTGCTCGCTTTCCCGTTCATCCTCGTGATCTTCCTTGCGGTGCACTTCTGGAGGGTGCGCAAGGACGGCGGCATCTCCGGGCCCCTCTAAAGGAGTCGTCAATGACAGAAATTCCAGAGAGTCTCCTCAGGAGATCGGCCGAGGCAAAGGCCAAGGCATTGGGCCTGCCTGTGGAGCAGGTGCTGGCCGAGATGAAGGGGGAGGCCCCGCCCACACCACCGCCCTCTGCAGAGCCCCCGGGTGAGCCCGAGGCGACAGTGGCGGACGAGATGGAGGAGGCTGCGGAGCGCTCCGAGGAGATCGAGGAGGCTGTGGAGTCGGTCGATGACGAGCCTGCGCCGGTAGAAGAAGAGGCGCCCGAGCCTGCGGCCGAAACCGAACCAGAGGTCGTGACCGAGAGCGCAACCGACGTTCCCCCCGCCCCGCCCACCGAAGCCCCGCCGATCGAGGACAGCGAGGAGGCACTCACTCCCGCGGCCTCGGCTGAGTCGTCGGACGAAGCCGCGCCCGAGACAGAGGTCGAGCCTGCCGCGGCCGCGGTAGCGACCGCGGTTGAGGACCGGCCCGCCGCGGAAGGAGATGGCGGTGGCGATGGAGCCGGAGACGGCGCGGGCAATGGGTCCGGAAACGGCGCCGGGAACGGCAAAGTGGCCGCCGTGGTGAGCACACGTCCCACCGTGCCCCCCAAGGGGACCCCGGAAGGCGTGCGGACCCAGCGTCTGCTCACCGTGGTCAAGGCCCGGGCCATCCAGACGGTCAAGGCCGAGCCAACCGACAAGGTCAACACCTGGCCCCACCTGATGCTCATGGAGTTCGGGGCGTTGCTGGCGATCACCGGTCTGGTGGTGATCATGTCGGTGGTCATCCATTCCCCGCTGCTCGACCCGGCCAACTTCAACGCCACTCCCAACCCCTCGAAGGCGCCGTGGTACTTCCTCGGCCTCCAGGAGCTTCTCTCCTACTTCGATCCGCAGATCGCCGGGGTGACGATCCCAACGATCACCGGGATCATCGGGTTCATGATGGTGCCGTATGTCGACAAGAATCCCTCGACCCGGCCCAGTGACCGCAAGTTCGCCATCGCCCTCTACTCGGTGTTCCTCGCCGGGGCCGCCACACTCACCATCTTTGGCGTCCTCTTCCGGGGCCTCGGATTCAACTTCTCCTATCCCTGGAAGGACGGGGTCTATTTCGATGACTTGAAGGACTGGGTGCAATTCGAATGACCCTGACCAACGCCGCCCTCTTTGCAGTCGCCGTCGTGGCGATTCTCGGGGCGGCCGGGGCATTTGCCGTTGCATATCGCCGGTCCCAGACCACCGAGAAAGCTGACCCGCTGGCCGGCGTCTCGCCGGAGACCCGCGCCGCCGACCGGTCGTCGACCGCGGTCGTGATTCCACCCCGCGTCGAGGACGTGGAGGAGACCGTCGAGGAGGAGGCCGAGGCCGAGGCCGAGTCCGAGCCGGTCGAGGTGGAGGATGACGCAGTTGTCGAGATCCTCGAGACCCAGCGGATCGTCGAGGTCTCCCCTGAGGAAGGCGGGGTCAGCCGGCGGCAGTTCTTCAACCGCGCGATTGCCGCAACGTTTGGTGTTTTCCTCGCAGCACAGGGTCTCTACTACCTCGCCTTCTTCTGGCCCAAGCTGACCGGTGGCTTCGGCGCGGATATCGACGCCGGGCCGGTGTCCGACCTGCGCACTCAGGTCTTCACTCCCGACGGCGCCGTGCTCCCGCTTTTCATTCCCGAGGCCCGGGCCTACCTGGTCCCTGCGCCCGAGGAGCTATCCGAGCAGTTCGAGGGCCAGGGGGTGGAGACCGACGGCCTGATGGCTCTGTACATGCGATGTGTCCACCTCGGGTGCCGGGTGCCGTGGTGCGCCCCGTCACAGGGCTTCGAGTGTCCTTGCCACGGGTCGAGGTACAACGCCATTGGCCAATACTTCGGTGGGCCTGCCCCCCGTAACCTCGACCGGTTCGTGGTGGAGAACCAGGGCGGCAATCTCATCATCCGCACCGGCTCAATAATCCAGACGCCCCGGGCGCCGGTGTTGCTCGTCCCATACCCGCAGGGACCGAGCTGCATCAGTGCCGTGGCCGAGGCATGACCGCCAACCTCATCACGGTCATCGCCCTGGTCGCAGGGATCGCCTGGCTGGGCATGCTCTTCGTGTCAGCCATCCGCAATCGCGGCGGTGAGGAGGTGGCCCCGCAACCCCGACCCGGGATCGACGCCGAGACCGTCGAGACGCGGCGGCTGGAGGGAGGGCAGAAGGCGGCGATCGCCTTCTCCGCATTCCTGGCCATATCGCTCCCCCTCTACTTTCTCACCGAGCAGGAGCGGCAGGAGGGCTTCGTCGAGGAGTTCGCCGAGGGCTCGATCGAGCGGGGCCAGCATCTCGTCGAGGAGTTCGGCTGTTTCAACTGTCACGGACCCGAGGGGTCGGGTGGCGTTGCCCCCTATGTTGAGAAGCGCTCTGGCATCGCCGTCGAGTGGGCGGCTCCGTCGCTCAACGACGTCTTCTTCAGATACGAGGAGGACGAGGTCAACTTCTGGGTCACCTACGGTCGGGGCAACACCCCCATGCCCGCCTGGGGCATCCCAGGTGGTGGTCCGCTCAACGAACAGCAGGTCGAAGACGTGGTCAATTACCTGGCGACGATTCAGGTCACACAGGACGAGAACCTGGCCGACGTCGAGCCCGGAATCAACACCGCGTTGGACCGGCTGGCCAACGCCGACGCCACGGTCGAGGTCGCCATCCTCGACCAACGTCAAGTGGTGGCCCAGATCGAGTCGGCGCCTGACGACCTGGATCTCGTCGTCCCCCTTGCAACTGATGCCCGAGAAGCGCTGGACGGAGCCGGAGAAGGTATCGACACAGATGCCGACGGCATCTCCGATGCGGCAGAGAGCGAGCTCAGCGCCATCTCGGCCAAGGCGGTGGAGGGGTTCCGGATCATGGAGCCGATCGCCCTCGACCCGGAGGTGGCCGATGCCGAGCTGGCCGACGATGCTCTGGCAGCCTTGGAGCTCGCATCTCAGACCGACCCCATCGTGACAACACAAAGCCGGGCCATCGAGAGCGCCATCGAAGAAGGCACCCTCGACCCGGCGGTGGGGCTCAGCCCGGCGGCTTTGACCTCTCTGGAGGAGACCCGGGTTGCGGCGGAAGAGCTCGGCCTAGAGGTCCCCGTCGCCGTGGAGGACCTGGATGCGGCGAACGAGTTGGTGGCTGCGCTCGATGCTGCAGGAGCCGCCGAGGAGCCGGTCGAAGGTGCAGCCGACCTGGCGGCGGAGGCGACCTCAGCGATCGAGGATGGCTCCGATCCCGATGGAGATGGGCTTTCGACGGGTGCCGAGAACGACATCAACGGCCAGATCGAAGCGGCCATCACTGCCACAACGCCGCCCGAGATCATCCCGGTCACTCTGGATCCAACCAACCCGGCCTCGGTTGGTGGGGAGCCCGATGCCGTGACCGCCAACACCCTTGTGAGCAACCTCGAGACGTTGGTCACGACCCTCTCGGTCACTGAGCAGAACCAGGATGCTCTGCTCGAAACCGCTGAGGGCGGCTTGGCCTACCTCGAGGAATCCCAACAAGCCCAGCTGTATTCGATCGATTTCGCCGGGGTGGCCGAAGCCATGGCATCCCCTCCTGAGGAGGCGGAGCGGGCAGTGGGCTTGTTCAACTCCAATTGCGCCCGGTGTCACACCGCCGGCTACAGCGCAGGTGTCCCCTACACCCAAGAGGCGGGATCGGGTGGGTTCGGGCCGGCGTTGTGGGACGGTCGGCCGACGGTTCAGTTCGGCGACGCAAATGAGGATCCGGCGCAGGATCTATTGGTCCAGTTCTTGATCAGGGGCTCCGAGGCCGAGACGCCCTACGGCATCAACGGGTTCGGTACGGGCCGTATGCCGGCCTTCGGCGCGAGCCTCAGTGTGGAGGACATCGAGCTGCTGGCCCGCTATCTCAGGGGTGGGAATATGGATGGGAAGGAGGCCACCGTTGTTCTTCCGTGAGTTCTTCCGCTCGCTGTTCTCCGCCAACCTCTTCGTAACCGGGATCATCCTCACCATTGCCGCGGTGGCCTTGTTCTATGGGTCGATCTACCTGTTCAACTACACCAACCTGGGGAAGCGACTCGGATTCCTGGTCACCGGGGCTGCGGTGTTCGGCTGGCTGACCATCACCTCGATGCTGTTCGTGGTGTATGCACCACGCGGCCCCAAGCCGGCCGACATCGAGGGGCTGAACGCGTTCGAGATCAGGATCATCCCGATCACTTACCTGTTGGTGTCTCTGGTGCTCTTCCTCGCCTTCCTGGTGGCGCTGCATCAATACGAGGAAGTTCAAGAGAAATCCACGGCGTAGCTGTGTCTGTCCGTCGTATGTGATACGACGGATCCCGTCAAAGACGGGATCCGTAATAGCTCAACACCTGTAGCTCCATCGACAGGTCGACCTGACGCACCGAAACCTTGTCCGGCACGTTCACCCGGATTGGTGCGAAATTGAGGATCGAGCGAATCCCATGCTCCACGAGACGATCGGCAACCTGTTGGGCTGCCACCGCGGGCACGGCAAGGATGGCGATTTCGAAGGTCTTCGACTGGCAATCGCCATCGAGCACGTCCAGATCCTGGATGATGACGCTGCCCACCGTAGATCCGATCTTCCGGACGTCTGTGTCGTACAAGGCCACGACATCGAAGCCCCGGCGACTCAGCCCGGCGTAGTTGGCCAGAGCTCGGCCCAGGTTCCCCGCTCCGACGATCGCGACCCGTTGCCGATCGGCGATCCCGAGCTCCTGGCGAATCCGCGCCTTGAGCTCCGCCACCGAATAGCCGATCCCTCTGACCCCGTGGAAGTCGATATGGGAGAGGTCCCTGCGGACGTTGGCCGCATTGGCGCCTGCTGCGGTCGCCAACTCCTCCGAGCTGACGACATCCTTCGATGAATCCAGATCTTCCAGCAGTCGCAGATAACGGGGCAGGCGGACGACTGTGGCCTTTGGGATTTCATTCACAAGCTCACGATAAACCGGCGCGACGTGCTCGGAATCCCCGCAGGTGAGCAGGCCTTCTAACCTCTCCTTCGATGTCTTCTCCCTCGGTCCTCGTCGTCGGTGGCGGACCTGCCGGATCTGCCGTCGCCTACTGGCTGGCCCGGGAGGGCCACGACGTGACCTTGGTCGAGAAGAAGGAGTACCCCCGGGACAAGACGTGTGGTGATGGTCTGACCCCGAGGGCGATCCTCCAGCTCCAGGAGATGGGATTCGACTTCGACGTGAAGGAGTTCCATCGCATCACCGGTCTTCGCTCTTACGCCGGCGACGAGTACGTCGAGCTCGAATGGCCTGAGCACTCGCGCTTCCCCAGTTGGGGAGGCGTGATGAGACGGAGTGACCTCGATTCCCAGGTGGCCACCCTCGCCGAGAAGCAGGGGGTGACGATCATGGAGAAGACCACGGCGACACCGGTGATCGAGGACGGTTTCCTGACTGGGGTAAGCCTGGACCACAACGGAGCCCAGGAAGTGGTCACACCGATGGTCACCGTCATCGCCGACGGCTCGATGAACCGATTCGGACGGGAGTTGGGGAACGAGCGGCGGAGGGACTACCCGATGGGAATGGCTGCTCGTGGCTATTACTCCTCACCCCGCTCGAAGGACCCGTTCCTGGAAAGCCAGCTCGACCTGAGGGACTCGAGCGGAGCGACCATGCCGGGCTATGGATGGGTGTTCCCACTGGGTGATGGCACGGTCAATGTCGGTGTGGGCCTTCTCTCGACATTCACCCGCTGGAAGCATGTCAACACCACCCACATGATGGCCGACTACGTCGCCACCGCCCCCGAGTATTGGGAGCTGTCGGAGGAGTCGAAGCTGACCAACCCGGTCGGTGGCAAGCTGACGATGTCGTTCTCCAAAGGACCACTGGTCGGAGCGAACTGGATCACGATCGGCGACGCCGCCGGCGCGATCAATCCATGGAACGGTGAGGGCATCTCCTACGCCTACGAGACCGGACGCATCGCCGCCGAGCACGTGGCCAGGGCACTGGGGACTGCAGATTTCGGGCTGTTGCGCCGATATCCACAACAACTCGAGGATGAGTACGGGCTCTATTACAAGATGGCCCGCATCTTCGTGAAGCTGATCGGTCATCCCCCGGTGATGCGCACTCTGGCCCACACCGGGCTGAACAGCCGATCGTTGATGGAGTGGACGTTGAAGGTGATGGCGAACTTGCTCGACGAAGACGACAAGCACATGGGAGAGAGGACATACGATGCCCTGGCTGCGGTCGTCCGGACCCTGCCTACATCGTGAAGCCGGAGCTCCTCGTTTTCGATGTGAACGAGACATTGCTCGACATGTCGCCTTTGCGGATGGATTTCGAGGACGTCTTCGGCGACCCTGGCGCCATGGGCGAGTGGTTCGCCCGTCTTCTGCACGGGTCGTTGGTTTCAAACCAACTCGGTGATTACCGCGCCTTTGGTGTGATCGGAGTAGAGGCACTCCTGCTCGTGGCGGAGCGGCGTGGGATAGATCTCGACGAGGCGACAGCCACCGAGGTGGTCACCCGTCTCGCCATCCTTCCTGCTCATCTCGATGTCATCCCGGCCCTCGAGCAGCTTCTCGATGCCGGCTTTCGCACCGCCGCCTTGACCAACGGCAGCACCAAGGCGGCCAACGTCCAGATCGAGAACGCCGGGCTGCACACCTTCATCCAGCGGGTGATCTCAGTCGAGGAGGTGGGCCGCTTCAAGCCCGACCCGGCTACCTATCGGCATGCCGCCCAGGCGATGGACGTGCACGTCTCCAAGTCGATGCTCATCTCGGCGCACGACTGGGATGTGGCCGGCGCCACCGGGGCCGGCGCCGCCGCCGCCTTTGTCCGGAGGCAGGGATACCTTTGGAGTCTGCCCGGCCCGATGCCCGAGACAGTTGGGGCCGACCTCAGGGAGATCGCCCACCAGCTGATCGGGTGATCAGATCCGGGGAGCCACCTCCTCGGCGAGCTGCGTCATCAGTTGGACCTGGCTGTCGTAGTCGAGCGTGGGAAAATAACTGCGGGCGGCGAATTCGACTGGCATGCCAGCCTTTTCGCGAAGATCGAGCAGCGTCTCCACGATCTGGTCGCTGGACCCGGCAATGGTCGCCCTTCTCAAGAGCGCGCCGCGATCGGCTTCTGTTAGCTCTGGAGCCGGCGGAGGCGGCTCCGTCCTCGTGGCCGACGCCTCCATGTCGGAGTACTTCCAGGTCATTTGCCAGAGGTGCTCGATGTATCGGGCCCATGCATCGTCGGCGGAATCACCGGGGAGGATCACCGAGTAATGGACGATTCGCAGCTCCGCCGGGTCCCGCCCGATCCGATCGCACTCGTCTCTGATCCACTCGAGCTGACGGAGGAAGCCGTTGGTCGTGGCATTGGAGTAGATCCCGTCGGCGAGGCGAGCGGCACGTCTGATGGCCGGCTCGGCGCCCCCTCCGATCAGAATCGGGATGGGCTCCGACGGGGCGGGTCTGACTGCGACCTCGCCAAACTCGTACACCCTGCCTTCGTGAGTGAACGGCTGGGCGGTCCAGGCCTTGGGGAGAATCGTCAGGATCTCCTCCATTGCCCTGCCCCGCTGATCGATGCGGGCGCCTAGACGGTCGAACTCGACCTCGCTCCAGCCCAGGCCCAGGCCGAGAGTGAATCTCCCTCCACTGAGCAGACTGACCGTGGCCGCGTCCTCGGCGAGGCGAAGTGGGTGGTGCAATGGGGCGAGTATGACCCCGGTCCCAATCTCGATTGTGGACGTGGCGGCGGCGATGGCGCCGCTGACCACGGCCAGCGAGGGCATGTAACCGTCGTCCACGAAATGGTGCTCGGTGGTCCAGACCGAGGAGAGGCCCAAACGCTCTGCCTCCACAGCGATCGAGATCGTTTCCTGGTAGGCCCGTGACCAGTCGGTCTCGCCGGGTCTTAATTGTGCGCTGAGAAGGCCGAATCCGAGGGACATGGGAAGCCAGGTTACGTGTGAGCCGGGGGAGCGCGTTCGGCATCCTCGAGACGATGGGTGAGGCTGTGGTGATACCGGCAGAGCAGCTTCAGATTGCCGGGCTCGGTGTTGCCGCCGCCGGCCCAGTGTTGGATGTAATGGGCGTCGCACCATCGAGGGTCGCGGTCGCAACCCTTCGACGTGCATTGTCGGTCCCGGGCAATGACGACCCGTCTCAGGGCGGTGGGGACCACGCTGGTGCGTCGGCCTACATCCCCGATCTCACCGTCGGGGCCCAACACGATCCGACTGACCGAGCAGTCGCAGGCGAGGGCTCGTAGCTCGTTGATGGTGAGCAGATCACCGTTCTCGGTCTGGTGGAGACCCCCGGCGACGCCTTGAAGGGCAGGCAGGTCACACACGAGGTTGATGTGTGGCTTCTCCCCACCAACGGTTCGACCTTACAGGACGACTCCGACAGATTCCCTACGGTCGTTTTGGAATTTCTCAATCGGGAAAGAATCGGATCATGGCAAGGCTCGTAGTCGTCGACATGCTCTCCCTTGACGGAGTAATGCAGGCGCCTGGTGGCCCGGATGAGGACCGCAGCGGCGGGTTCGAACATGGCGGATGGGCGATGCCGTACTTCGACGAGGTCGCCGGTGAGGAGGCCGGCAAATCGATGGCGGAGACCAGCGCATTCCTTTTCGGCCGCAAGACCTACGAGATCATGGCTGCCTATTGGCCCAATCATCCTGACGATGACATTTTCTCCAACGTCCTCAACAGCCTGCCCAAATACGTGGCGTCAACCACCCTCGACGAGCCGCTCGAATGGGCAGGGTCGGCCTTGCTGAAGGGCGATGTCGCCGAGGCAGTGGCGACGCTCAAGGAGGAGCACGACGGGAACGTCGTAGTGCTCGGCAGCGGGCAACTGGCTCGGTACCTCCAGGAGCACGATCTCGTCGACCAATGGAGCCTGACGATCCACCCGTTGCTGCTGAGCGGCGGCAAGCGGCTCTTCGCCGAGGCGGCCGCGATGCAGCCGCTCCGGCTGGTCGATTCGAAGACTTCCACAACCGGAGTCATCCTGGCCACTTATCAGCGAGTGGACTGATTTACCCCACTCTGAAGGCCGTCCTAAGCTCAGAAGGTGACTCTGGCCGACTATCTGCCGATCGGGATCATGTTCGTCCTGGCCGCAGTTTTCGTCGCCGTGTCCCTCATCGCCTCCAGCCTGGTCCGCCCCAACAACCCCACTGAGGCCAAGCTCGACCCCTACGAGAGCGGGATCGTGCCCGAGATGGAGCCCGTCCAGCGGTTCCCGGTCAAGTTCTATCTGGTGGCGATGCTCTTCGTCATCTTCGACATCGAGATCATCTTCCTCTTCGCCTGGGCATCGATCTACGACAGTCTCGGCTGGTACGGGGTGGCGGCCATCTTCATCTTCACGTTCTTCGTCGCCGAGACCCTCGCCTATGTCTGGAAGCGGGGTGCCCTCGACTGGAACGTCCACCGGCGGGCCCGGTACATCCCGACAGAAGCCACCGACGAGGCCGCCTGATGGCCACGACCGCCCCGGGCAACCTGCTGATGACCACCATCGACAAGGCGGCGCGGTGGGCCAAGACCCGCTCGATGTTCCCCGCCTCGTTCGGCCTTGCATGTTGCGCTATCGAGATGATGGCCACCGGCACGGCCCACTACGACCTGAGCCGCTTCGGGATGGAGGTGTTCCGCGCCTCGCCCCGGCAGTCCGATCTCATGGTGGTGGCCGGGCGGGTGAGTCAGAAGATGGCACCTGTGCTGCGTCAGGTGTACGACCAGATGCCTGACCCGAAATGGGTGATCTCGATGGGTGCCTGCGCATCCACCGGGGGCATGTTCAACAACTACGCCCTCGTCCAAGGTGTGGATCAGGTGGTCCCGGTCGATATCTACGTGCCGGGTTGCCCACCCGGGCCGCAAAGCCTGATGCACGGGATCCTGACCCTGCACGACAAGATCATGAAGGGGGAGATCGCCAGTTGACCGACGACACCGGGGCCGTCGAGATCGAGGAAGCCGTCGAGGTCCCCGAGCGGCCACTCCCTGACAACGAGATCCTGAAGAGCTTGTTCGAGCCATTCGAGGACGTGACTTGGGAGGACTCCCTGGGTCAGGATGTGGCCCGGGTGCCCAACGAGCGCTGGCTCGACTTCGCCACGGCGGCGAAGGAGGCCGGGTTCGAGGTCTGTGTCGACGTCACCGCGGTCGATTGGATGCGCTCGCGATCCGACCGTTTCCAGGTGGTGGCCAACCTGCTCTCGATGCAACATCGTCTCCGGCTTCGCATGAGCACCACCGCCCCTCGTCTCGAGCCAAAAGTCGCCTCGCTGGTGCCGGTCTGGCCCGGGGTCAACTTCGCCGAGCGGGAGGCATACGACATGTTCGGGATCGTCTTCGAAGGGCACCCGGACCTGACCCGCATCCTGATGCCAGACGAGTGGGAAGGCCACCCCCTGCGGAAGGACTTCGGCGTGGGCGCGGTGCCGGTGCAGTTCAAGGAGAGCCACAAGGTCAGCTGAAATGAGCGACGACACCAAAACCCTCGACGTCTGGGTGGCCGGCACCGAGGAGCCGGAATTGACGCCGACGGACGAGGGCGCCCAGGAGATATCGATGGGTGAGTCGGGTCGGCGTCTCGACGAGCAGTTCGGGCGGGTTGTCGAGGACGACTACGTGTTCGACGACGACGCAGAAGAGGACGAGCGGATGATCCTCAACATGGGTCCCCAACATCCCTCCACACATGGCGTGCTCCGGCTCCAGATCGAGCTGGAGGGGGAGATCATCCGTCGCACCAAACCGATCATCGGTTACCTCCACACCGGGATGGAGAAGACCGGGGAGCAGCTCAACTTCTCCCAGGGCGGCACCAACGTGACCCGCATGGATTACCTGGCCCCCCTCCACAACGAGCTGGCTTACTCACTGGCGGTGGAGCGGCTGCTTGGGATCGAGGTCCCGCCGCGCGCTGCCGCAATCAGAGTGCTCCTCACCGAGCTCAACCGCTGCTCGTCGCATCTCGTCGCCCTTGCCACCAACGGGATGGACATCGGGGCGATCTCGATGATGATGTACGGCTTCCGGGAGCGGGAGCAGCTCCTCGCCTTCTTCGAGAAGACGACCGGGCTGCGGATGAACCACAACTTCATCCGACCGGGTGGGGTGGCCGCCGACCTCCCGCCCGGTTGGAAGGACGATGTAGCCGCCATCATCGAAGAGCTCCCCAGGCGGCTCGGCCAGTACGACGACCTGCTCGAGAACAATCCGATCTGGGTGGCACGCACCAAGGGCGTCGGGGTCCTGTCAGCAGAGGAGGCGATCGCCTATGGGATCACCGGGCCGACGTTGCGCTCCACCGGCGTCGATTGGGACATCCGCAAGGCATTCCCGTACAGCGGGATCGAGCAGTATGAGTTCGAGGTGCCGCTTGGCGAGCACGGCGATGTCTACGACCGCTACCGGATCAGAGTGGAGGAGATCAAGCAGTCGTTGTCGATAGTCGAGCAGGTGATGGACACAATCCCGAGGGGCGACTACCGGGTCGACGACCGCAAGGTCACACCGCCACCGAGAGCCCGTATCGACGAGTCGATGGAGGCGCTGATCCATCATTTCAAGCTCTTCACCGAGGGATACAAGGTCCCGGCGGGCGAGACCTATGTCGCTGTCGAGTCACCCCGGGGCGAATTGGGCTGTTATCTGGTGTCGGATGGCGGGGCGCGGCCCTACCGGATGCACACCCGTGCCCCCTCGTTCTCCAACCTCCAGGCGCTCCCGATCGCCATGGCTGACTCCCTGATGGCCGACACTGTCGCCACGATCGCCTCCCTCGACCCGGTGATGGGAGACGTCGACCGGTAAGACCGGAATAGCCCCTGCAACCATCCTCGGTAGTCAGTCCGGGTTTCGCCCGAACTAGCGGTGATACCTAATCTCCGGCGTCGATGAGCCACTGGTCGGAGGCTACCCAGGAGCGGGCCCGGGAGATCATCTCCAGGTATCCCCAGAAGCGGTCGGCGGTCATGCCCTTGCTCTATCTGGCCATGGCAGAAGACGGGTATCTGACCAACGAGGGCATGGAAGAAGTCGCCCTTTGGGTCGACATCACGCCCGCCCAGGTTCAAGCGGTCGCCTCCTTCTACACCATGTACAAGAGACGGCCCACCGGGAAGTACCTGATCTCCTGTTGCACCTCGATCTCGTGCATGCTCTTGGGTGGTGACGATGTGCTCCACGCGGTCGAAGACGAGTCCGGGGTGCCCCATGGCGAGACGGGAGCGGATGGGCTCCTCTCGGTCGAGCACGTCGAGTGCATCGGGGCTTGTGGAGGAGCGCCCGCGGTACAGGTCAACTATGAGCTGATCGAAGGCGTCACACCGGCTCGGGCAAGGGAGCTGGTGAGGTGGCTGGGCAGCGCCCGGCCTGATGTGGTCAACACCGACGAGATGCAAGAGCTGTTCGGTGGGGTCCGAAGCTTCGATTGGGCCATCAGGGAGGAAAGCGGAGCGGTGGGTCCGTATCCGGCCTTCCAGCCCTTGGGTACGGTCGGCACCGAGGGCGACGCTTGACGACACCCCTCGTTGTCACCAAGCGGATGACCGAGTTCCCTGCCGACTCGCACACGATCGACCGCTACGAGGCGACCGGCGGTTACGAGCAAGCACGCCGCGCCACCGGTATGACCCGTGACGAGCTGGTCGAGGAGATCAAGACCTCAGGCTTGCTGGGCCGAGGTGGTGCTGCATTCTCCGCCGGCCTCAAATGGAGCTTTCTCGCCCCGGCCCGCCCGTCTTATCTCGTCATCAACGCCGACGAATCGGAGCCCGGCACCTTCAAGGACCGCCAGTTGCTGGAGCGCGACCCCCATCAGATGCTGGAGGGGATCATCATCACCGCTATCGCCAACGAGGTGCATCAAGCCTTCATCTACATAAGAGGCGAGTACCCCAAGCCGGCGCGGCGGGTACAGGCTGCGGTCGACGAGGCGTATGCAAAAGGCCATCTGGGCAAGGGCATCCTTGGCTCCGATTACGAGCTGGACGTCACGGTGCACCTGGGCGCAGGGGCGTACATCTGTGGTGAAGAGACCGCGCTCATCAACAGCCTCGAGGGCTTGCGAGGCGAGCCGCGGCTCAAACCGCCCTACTTCCCCGCTGCCAAGGGCCTCTACATGCAGCCCACCATCGTCAACAATGTGGAGACGGTCTCCAATCTCCCCCACATCCTGGCGATGGGGGCGGAGAATTTCATCGAGCTCGGCCACCCCCTCGACACGGGCACGTTCATGCTCTCGGTATCGGGGCATGTCGACAAGCCGGGGAATTACGAGCTTCCGCACGGCATCACCTGGCGCAAACTCATCTTCGATGTGGCCGGCGGCATACCGAATGATCGGGAGTTGAAAGCGATCATCCCCGGCGGCGCCTCGTCTCCGTGGTTCGTCCCCCAGATCCATCTCGACCATCAGATCACCAAGGACATGTGCGCCGAGGCGGGATCCATGCTCGGGTCGGGAGCGGTGATCGTCATGGACGACACCACGTGCATGGTTCGCGCCGCCGAGCGAATCGTCCGTTTCTTCGCACACGAGTCGTGCGGGCAATGCACGCCGTGCCGGGAAGGCACCACATGGATGGAGATGATCCTGCGCCGCATCGAGGAAGGCCAGGGCCGGGCGGTCGACCTCGATCTCCTCCTCGACGTATCGGACAACATCAGCGTTGGCCTGGGCTGGCCACCGAAGATGACCACCATCTGCCCGCTCGGGCCTTCGGCAGTCTCACCGGTTCTCGCCCTCCGCGACTACTTCCGTGACGAGGTCGACGCCCACGTCGAGTTGGGCGGATGTCCACTGAAGAAGGTCGAGGCGAATGCCTGACTCCGAGCTGGTCACGATCACCATCGACGGGGTCGCCCATCAGGTGCCGGCCGGCTCGTTGCTGATCAAGGCCGCCCAGGACACGGGCACCTACATACCCAGGTTCTGCTGGCACGAACGGATGAACCCGGTGGGGATGTGTCGGATGTGTCTGGTGGAAGTGCAGGGCCCGCGCGGCCCGATGCTGCTGACGGCGTGCACCAGCAACGTCGCCGACGGAATGGTGGTCGACACCAGGAACGACATCGTGAAGAAGGCCCAGGAGGGCGTCCTCGAGTTCCTTCTCGCCAATCACCCCCTCGATTGCCCGGTGTGTGACAAAGGCGGTGAGTGCCCGCTCCAGGACCAGGCCTTTTCCCACGGCCCGGGGGAGAGCCGGTTTGTGGAGATCAAGCGCAACTACGAAAAGCCGATCGCGATATCCGACCTGGTTCTTCTCGACCGTGAGCGATGCATCCTCTGTGCCCGATGCACCCGTTTTGCCGATGAGATAAGTGGGGACCCTCTGATCGAGTTCAAGTCCAGGGCCAACGTCACCGAGGTCAACACCTTCCCCGACCTCCCCTTTTCCTCTTACTTCTCCGGGAACACCATCCAGCTGTGCCCGGTGGGCGCCCTCACCGCCGCCCAATACCGTTTCCGCGCCCGGCCCTGGGACTTGCAGATGGTCGAAAGCTCGGGTCTTCATGACACCGCACACCCGCGGCTTTCGGTCCAGGTCAGCCAGAACGAGATCCTCCGCCTGGTTGGGGTCGACAACGATGCCACGAACCACGGATGGCTCTCCGACAAGGAGCGTTTCGGCTTCGAGTACCTCGGCTCGGAGGAGCGCCTGGTCACGCCACTGGTACGTCGCGATGGAGAGTTGGTGCAGACGACCTGGGCGGATGCCCTCGACCGTGTCGCTGAGAGGATCGGGCTCATCCGGGACGAGGATGGTGGCGGAGCGTTCGCGGTCATCGGCGGAGCCCACGGCACGAACGAGGACGCCTACGCGCTCTCCAAATTCGCCAGGGTGGTGCTCGGGACCAACAACGTAGACGCCCGCCTCGATGATGCCCTCGCCTCGCATTTCCTGGCGGCAACAGCGGACCGGGCCCTCATTTCCGATATCGATACCGCGGACACAATCGTGGTCTGGGGGCCCGATCTCAAGGAGGAGCATCCCACGCTCTATCTGCGAGTCCGTCGGGCCGCACAAGAGCTCGGCGTGCGGCTCGTCGTTGTGCACCCCCGAGCCACTGGTCTCGACGATCGGGCCTCGCTCAAGCTCGGCTATCGGCCCGGAGGCGGCTTCGCGCTCCTCGACGAGATCGCCGATGGCAAGCACCCCGAGGTGCGCCAGGCTCTGAGCGCCGAACGGGTCGTGGCCCTGGTCGGCCAGGCCTCGTTTGCCGACGGTCCCAAGCTCGCCGAGTCGGTGGCGGCGTACGTACGGAACAAAGCCGGGTCGGCTCGAATCCTCCCACTTGCCCGTCGGGGCAATCTCTTCGGCGCCCTGGACATGGGTCTCGCCCCCGATCTCCTGCCTGGACGGGTCGCCGACGAGGAGGCAGGGCGATCCGCCCTGGCCGACTCCTGGGGTGAGATGCCGGTGGACCGGGGCAAGGACACGAGGGCGATGCTCGACGGTCTCGATTCGGGTGAGATCCGCTTTCTCCTCCTCGTTGGTGCGGATCCGGTGCGCGATGTTCCTGATCCGAGAAAAGCGGCATTGGCTTTGGAATCAGCCGAGTACGTGGTGTCCATCGATCTCTTCGTCAATGACTCCAATCGAGACGCCGACGTGATCTTCCCCGCTGCCGGATTCGCGGAGAAGGAGGGAACTGTCACCAATCTCGAGGGCCGCGTCCAGAAGGTGAATGGCATCGCGCCCGTGCCGGGTCAGGCTCGGCCCGACTGGGAGATCCTCGATGATCTGGCCGAGCGGGCCGGTCGCACGATCGGCCTCTCCAACGGAGAAGCGATCGCCAAGGAGATCTCCGAGGTCGCTCCCGCCTATGGCGGCATCAGCTGGGACCTGCTCGAGTGGGAAGCTCGGGACGGGGCCGTGGTCCCGCTTTCCAGTGCCCGGCATCTGAGCCATATCCCGGTCGCCCTGAAGGGGGACAAGGCGCCGTCCGCCCCGCTGATCCTTCACGTGGCGAGGACGCTCTACGACGACGGCGTGATGATGAGGCACAGCCGATCGCTCCATCCGCTGGCCCCCGGAGCCGTGGCTTATCTCAACCCCGATGACGCCCGGAAGGCCGGAGCCCAGGAGGGTCACGGGGTGAAGGTCGTCACCAAGCACGGTGAGGGAGAGTTCTCGGCGGTCCTCGACGACGGGACACCACCCGGAGTCGTCTATGTGCCTTTCAACCAGCCGGGAGCGGGTTCTCTCGGCACCGAGGCCGTGGTGCGGGTGACCGCGGTGGGCAAATGACCTGGCCCGAATTCTGGATCGTGGTGCTTCGTGTTCTGCTCACCTTCGCTCTCTTGTTGGTGGCCACCTTGATCAACGTCTGGGCGGAGCGAAAGATCCTGGCCGACATGCAGAGCCGCATCGGGCCTAGCCGGGCCGGGCCGTGGGGGATCCTGCAGACGGTCGCCGATGGGCTGAAACTGTTCTTCAAGGAGGCCGTGACCCCACGCAAGGTCGAACTGGGGATGTATCTGTTGGCACCGTTCCTGGCCGTGGTCCCCGCCTTCCTCATCTTCATGATGGTCCCCTGGGGCAAGCCATTCACCGTCGCGGGCAACGAGGTGGCGTTGCAGGGCGCCGATCTGAACATCGGGCTGCTCTTCATCCTCGCCATGTCTTCGCTGGCTGTGTACTCAGTCGTGCTTGCCGGGTGGGCATCGGGGTCCAAGTACCCGCTGCTCGGCGGGGTGCGGGCTACCGCCCAGGCCATCTCCTACGAGGCGGCGATGGGCCTGGCCATGGTCGCTGTGGTCATGTTCACCGCCACCCAGGGAGAGGGCGGCACGCTATCGCTCGCCGAGATCGTCGAGCGTCAAGCCGGGACCTGGGGCGACATCATCCCGGCCCTCGAGCCGGTCCTGCAGTTTGTCCCCCGCTGGAACGTGTTTCCCCAGATCGTGGCGTTCATCATCTTCTTCATCGCGATCGTCGCCGAGACCAACCGCGCCCCATTCGACCTGGTCGAGGCAGAGCAGGAGATCGTCGGCTTCCACACCGAGTATTCGGGGATGAGGTTCGCCATGTTCTTCCTCGCCGAATACGTGAACATCTTCTCGATGTGCGCCATCGCCGCCTCGTTGTTCTTGGGTGGCTGGAACGGGCCGACGTTCGAAGGATCGGTCCCTGCGATCATCTCGGGCCTCCTGCCCACCGTCTGGTTCCTGGCCAAAACCTACTTTCTGATCTTCCTGTTCTTCTGGGTCAGGGCAACCCTGCCCCGGTTGCGCTACGACCAGCTCATGCAGCTCGGATGGAAACGGCTCATCCCCGGCGCCCTGGCCTGGCTGGTGCTCTCGGCGTTCGTCATCTCGTTCCGCCAATTCGGGCCACCCTGGGGGAGTTAGCGATGGGTCTCATCAAAGAGCTGATCAAGGGTCTGCGCGTGACCGGCGGGACGATGATCCGGACCATCGCCGGGGATGAGCTCGTCACCACCGAATACCCGAAGGAGATGCGGGTCAAGCCGCAGCGCTTTCACGGGCGTCACGTGCTCAATCGCTATCCCGACGGCATGGAGAAATGCATCGGCTGTCAGTTGTGCGCCGGGGCCTGCCCCGCGCAGTGCATCTACGTGCGAGGAATGGACAACGATCCGGAGAGCCCGAACTCGCCAGGCGAGCGGTTCGGATATGTGTACGAGATCAACATGCTGCGCTGCATCTTTTGTGGTCTCTGCGTCGAGGCCTGCCCTACCGAGGCAATAACCATGACCAGCCTCTTCGAGATCTCCACCACCAACCGCGAGGACGCCATCTACACCAAAGAGACCCTGCTCATGGACCGGCGGGGGAACGTGCCCCATATGTTCCCCGACGACGAGCTCGCCGATCTCGACGAGCTGGACACTGCAGATGGCTGGTTGCGGGCGACAGCGCCGGCCGGAGTGGCCGCCTACGAAGGGGTCAAGATGTGGCAGGACACCCCCGGCCCTGCCGACTGGTCGCCCGAACCGTCACAGGAGGAGCGGGACCGCAAGACAGGCGACGACGAATCCGATGGTTGAGACGATCCTCTTCGTGATCGCGGCCCTCGCAACGCTGGCCGGCGCGGTGACCGTGGTGCTTGCCAGAAACCCGATCTACTCGGCAGTCGGGCTGCTCGGCACGCTGTTCTCGGTCGCGATTCTCTACGTCGTGCAGCTCGCCCACCTGGTGGCCGCAGTCCAGGTGATCGTGTACGCCGGCGCGGTCATGACGCTTTTCTTGTTCGTGATCATGCTGATCGGGGTCGACAAGGAGGAGACGCGGGTCGAGCCGTTGCCCCGGCAGCGGCTGTGGGTCGGGGGTCTTGCTGGTGTCGTGATCTTGTTCGCGGCGGGCGTGGCTCTGTTCGGGGATTTCGTCTGGGTGCCTGCCGCGGCAACAGCAGTCGATCAGGACGCCACCAACGGGACGATTCAGGCGGTAGCTGAGCCGCTGTTCACCGATTGGGTGCTTGCCTTCGAGGCCACCGCTTTGTTGCTGACCATCGCTGCCGCAGGCGCTGTCGTCTTGGCCCAATTCAAGAGAAAGCGGGCGTGATGGTCCCGGTCGGGTGGTACATGGCCTTGGCCGCGGCGCTGTTCCTCATCGGGGCCCTCGGCGTGCTCCTCCGGCGAAATGCGCTGGTCATGTTCATGTGCATCGAGCTGATGCTGAACGCGGTCAATCTGACATTGATCTCGGCAGGGCGGGCTATGAATGACCTCAACGGTCAGGTCGCAGTCTTCTTCATCCTCGTGGTCGCCGCCGCCGAAGTGGTGGTGGGACTGGCCATCATCGTCGCCATCTTCCGAAGACGTGCCACCGCGTCCGTGGACGAGTTGAGCGAACTCCGTGGCTGACCTCCTCTGGCTCGTGATTGCGCTTCCGCTTGCCGGTGCGCTCTTCCTCCATTTCGTCGGGCGTTACGTCAAAGAGCCAATAAGCGGCTGGCTTGCCTCTGCCGCAATCGGTGGGGCGTTCGTCATTGCCGCGATCGCGGCTGTGCCGTTCATCCAGGGTGGGGCGGAGCCGAGGACGATCCCGTTGTGGGAATGGATGCCGGCGATCGGGGGGAGCTTCGAGCTGCTCTGGGATCCGTTGGCCGCTCTGATGGCCCTGGTCGTCACCGGGGTTGGCACGTTGATCCATGTCTTCGCCATCGGCTACATGCACGGTGACGAGCGCTTCCACAGGTTCTTCACCAACCTCAACCTGTTCGCCGCCTCGATGCTCACACTGGTGCTCGCCGGCAACTACGCCATGTTGTTCCTCGGATGGGAGCTGGTCGGGCTCTGCTCCTATCTCCTGATCGGCTTTTGGTACACCCGGCCGACGGCGACGGCAGCGGCCAAGAAGGCATTCATCGTGAACCGAATCGGCGACTTCGGGTTCATGATCGGCCTGATGCTCGTCTTCGCCGTATTCGGCACCCTCTCCTTCGCCGGCGTCTTCGAACGGGCCGGGGAGGAGCTCACCGGAGGAATGGCTACCGCGATCGGGCTCCTCCTGCTGGTTGGCGCCGCGGGCAAGTCGGCGCAGATCCCGCTCTACGTTTGGCTGCCCGATGCCATGGAGGGCCCGACTCCTGTCTCCGCCCTGATCCATGCCGCGACGATGGTCACCGCCGGGGTCTACGTCATAGCCCGGTCCGCCCCGATCTACGAGTTCACACCCTTCGCCTCGACGGTGGTTGCAACCGTCGGGGCGCTGACCGCGATATGGGCGGCCTCTATCGCATTGGCCCAGCGCGATGTCAAGAAGGTCCTCGCCTACTCGACCATCTCCCAGCTCGGATTCATGTTCCTCGCTGTGGGGGCCAGGGCATATATCGCGGGGGTGTTCCATCTCATGACTCATGCCTTCTTCAAGGCATTGCTGTTCCTCGGTGCCGGCTCGGTGATTCACGCCATGAGCGACGAGCAGGACATGCATCGAATGGGAGGACTTCGTCGGAAGATGCCGGTGACCGCCACCACCATGGCGGTCGGGGCCCTGGCCCTGGCTGGGATCCCGCCCTTGGCGGGCTTTTGGTCGAAGGACGAGATCCTGGCGGCGGACTTCGCCAGGGGCGGGTGGTTCTACTTCCTCTGGATCATCGGGCTGATCACCGCCCTCCTCACCGCGTTCTACATCGCCAGGCTCTGGGTGCTCGTGTTCATGGGAGAGCCGAGATGGGATGAGGAGGCCCACCCCCACGAGGCCCCGCGGGTGATGACCCTGCCACTCATCGCCCTGGCCATCCTCTCCATCGTCGGGGGACTAGTCAATACCCCGTTCCGGCTCGGGCTCGAGCATTTCCTCGAGCCCAGCTTCGAAGGAGTCCAGGTCCAGGAGGCTCCCACCGACTGGCTGACCCTTGCCGTCCTCGCCGGTCTCTCCACCCTGGCTGCCCTGGCCGGGGCGGGGGCGGGCATTCTCGCCTACAACCGCCCACGGGAGCGCTGGCGCCGATTCGAGGAGTCCTTCGACCCCCTCTGGGGCACATGGGAGCAGGCCTACGGGGTCGACGACCTCTACGGGAGGACCCTGGTACTGCCGGGTCGCAGGTTGGCCGAAGTCACCGCGTTCTCCGTCGACTCGAAGGTGGTCGATGGCGCGGTCAACGGCGTGGGGCGGATGGTTCGCAACGCCGGTGACTGGGCCCGGCCGCTCCAGACCGGGTTCGTGCGTAATTATGGGGTTCTATTCCTGGCCGGTGCTCTGGTGGTAGTGGTCTGGCTGGTGGCAGGAGCGTGAGATAGTGCTAACCGCCCTGGTGCTCCTGCCCGTCGCCGCAGCCATCGTGGTCATGTTGATCCCGACTCGCCGGAGAGAGATTCACCTTCCCCTCGGCATCGCCCTCTCCGTGATGCCGCTGGCTCTGGCCGGCTACCTGTTCTCGGTCTTCGAGCCGGCAGCCGGGTTCCAATACGTCGACCAGGTCACCTGGTATGAGCCGTGGGGCATCGATTGGTATCTCGGAGTGGACGGGATCTCGCTCCCGATGGTCGTTCTCACCACTCTGCTGGTCCCGATCGCGCTCGCTGCCTCGACCACGATCACCAGCCGGACCAAGGAGTTCGTGATCTACACCCTCCTCCTCGAGGCGGGCATGATTGGGGCCTTCCTGGCCCTGGACCTCTTCCTCTTCTTCGTCTTCTTCGAGGCCATGTTGATCCCGATGTATTTCATCATCGGCATCTGGGGCACTGAGCGCCGGGTCTATGCCGCGGTCAAGTTCTTCATCTACACAGCCTTCGGGTCGGCGTTGATGCTGGCGGCGATCATCGGTCTCGCTCTCACCTATGCGTCTCAAGAAGGATCTCCTTCCTTCGCTCTGTCCGATCTGGCCGGATTGGATCTCTCGGTCGGGTCCGAGCGGTGGTTCTTCGCCGCCTTTGCCATCGCCTTCGCCATCAAGGTCCCTCTCTTCCCGTTCCACACCTGGCTCCCCGATGCCCACGTCGAGGCGCCCACCGCGGGGTCCGTGCTGCTCGCTGCAGTCCTCCTGAAGTTGGGGACCTACGGACTTCTCCGTTTCAACCTCGCCCTGTTCCCCGAGGCTTCGGTCGACGCCATCCCGATAATGGCGATCCTGGCCGTCATCGGGATCATCTACGGGGCGGTGGTGGCCATCGTCCAACCAGATCTGAAGAAGCTCGTCGCCTATTCCTCTGTGAGTCATCTTGGTTTCATCGTGCTCGGCACCTTCGCCCTCACCTCGGGTGGGCTCCAGGGGGCCGTGATCCAAAACGTGAACCACGGTCTGACCACCGGCGCCCTGTTCCTCCTGGTCGGGATGATCTATGACAGGAGGCACACCAAGAAGATTGCCGATTTCGGTGGCCTCCAGAAGACGGTTCCGCTTCTCGCCGGTTTCTTCTTGTTCATGACGTTCGCCTCGATCGGGCTCCCGGGTCTGAACGGCTTCGTCGGAGAGTTCCTGGTGCTCATCGGCAGCTACCCCGCCCTCCCCAGCTTCACCGTGATCGCCGCATTCGGGGTCGTGCTTGCCGCGGTGTACCTCCTGTGGGCGTACGAGCGCGTTTTCACCGGCGTCCCCGACAAAGAGGAGAACTCGGTGCTCTCCGACCTGTCGGTACGTGAGATAGCCCTGCTCGTGCCGATCGCCCTCCTCATCATCGTGATTGGGCTCTATCCGAAGCTGCTCCTCGACAAGATCACGCCCTCTACCGAGGCGGTGCTCGACAACATCGTCGAGCAGACCGATTTCGTAGTCCCCTATCCGGGCCGAATGGCCGATGTGTATGTGGCGGACGAAGGATGATCACGCCTCCTGAGATCTCGTGGATCGCCGTCGCACCCGATCTGGCAATGGCGATCGGCGCGGCCCTGGTCCTCTTGGTCGATGTCCAGTGGAAGCCGGCGCCTCGTGTTCACGGGTGGGTCGTCGGGGCGACGCTGGCCGTGGCCGGCGGGCTGACCGTGTTGCAGTGGGCCGAAGCCGCCGACGCTCTCGCCGCTGGGGACACGGAGAGCCTGGTTGCGTTCTCCGGGTTGATAACGATGGACGGGTTCGCCATCTTCTCCCGGGTCGTGCTGATCGCAGCCACGGCGCTGGGCCTGGCAGCAGGTTGGCGATTTGTCGTGAGTCTGGGCCGCCGCGGCGCGGAGGCGATTGCCCTCGTCCTGTTGGCCACCACAGGCTTCTCGCTCATGGTGGCTTCCAACAACCTGATCATGTTGTTCCTCGGGCTCGAGGTCGGCTCCATCGCGTTGTACGTCTTGGCTGGATTGGCCCGGGAGAGACGCGAGTCGGAAGAGGCCGCCATCAAGTACTTCCTGCTCGGCTCGTTCGCTTCGGCGGTGTTCGTGTACGGCGTCGCCCTCATCTATGCCGGGACGGGCCAGTTCGGGATCCTCGGCATCCGCCAGCTTCTGGATGACTTCATCATCTCCAGCCCGGCGGTGATCTACATCGGGATCGGCTTGGTGGTGGCCGGCCTCGGATTCAAGGTGTCCGCCGCCCCGTTCCACACCTGGGCGCCGGACGTATACCAGGGGGCCCCCGCCGGGCTCGTGGGATACATGGCGGCTGTGGCCAAGGTGGCCGGATTCGCCGCGATCACCCGCATCCTGCTCACTGCATTCTCCGATCTTTCCGACACCTGGCTGCCGGTAGTGGCCGCCATATCGGTGCTGTCCATGGTTCTCGGGTCGGTGCTCGCCCTCGTCCAGGGTGATGTTCGCCGTCTGCTCGCCTACTCGGGAGTCGCCCACGCCGGATTCATCATGACCGGAGTCGTGGGCGGCGCTACCGACGGAGTCTTGTTCTATCTGGCCATTTACGCCATCCAGCTGGTCGGTGCCTTCGCGGTGGTCGCCGTGGTGAGCGGGCCGGACGGAGCAGGTTCAAGCCTGGACGAGTACCGCGGTCTGGGCCGGCGAAGCCCGCTCCTGGCCGGCGCCTTCACCATCCTCCTGCTCGGCATGGGAGGTCTGCCCATCACCTCCGGGTTCGTGGCCAAGTTCGGGGTCTTCACCGACGCCTGGGCTCAGGGATACCAGTGGCTCGTGATCGTAGCCGTCATCGCCTCAGTGGTGGCATTCGCGTTCTACATCCGGGTCATCGTCGTCATGTACATGGACGACGCCGGTGAGGAGACTCCGTTGCGAGTCGGTCCCGAGCGGTGGGTGTTGGCGCTGGCTGTCGGAGCGACGATTCTCTGGGGGATTTTCCCGTCGTCGCTTCTGAATCTGGCAGCTGATGCATTACCTATCTAGGACGGCGCTCTGCGCAGGAATCACAGGCATCTTCCTCCTCGCCGCCGCGACCCCAGCCCTGGCCGCTGAGACTGCGACCTCCGATATCGTCATCATCGCCGAAGGGGACATCGTCACCGACGACCTCTACGCCGCCGGCGCCCGGGTGGTGGTCGAGGGGACCATCGACGGCGACTTGATCGCATTTGCTGCCGAGGAGGTCCTCATCTCGGGCGAGGTCACCGGCAGCGTGCTGGCGGTGGCACCGACCGTCGGCGTCAGCGGGGAGGTGGGCGGATCGGTGCGCTTCACCGCGAACAGACTCACTGTTTCGGGGTCGATCGGGGAAGACCTGGTCGGCGCCGGTCTCCGGGTCGGATTGAGCCCGGAATCGGTGGTTGACGGGGATGTCCTGGTATGGGCATTCAGCTTGACCGCTGCGGGAACCATCGGTAGCGATCTCGAAGGCACGCAGCGTTCCTTGGATCTCGAGGGAACCGTGGGCGGAGACGTGGATGTCAGCGTGAATCGCCTGGTCATCACCGGCCCGCTCGAGGTGGCGGGCGACTTTGGCTATCGCTCGGCTACCGACGCCGAAGGCATGGACCAGGCTTCCGTGGAAGGTGTGGTCGCCCACAAGACTCCTCTCCCACCCAACATTCGAATTCGCGCTCT
>JBEVJN010000062.1:0-8711 GCA_040510135.1 Acidimicrobiia bacterium
CGGTAGATCGGAGGCGATAGCGCCGTCGAAGCCGACCCTCCCGTCCCCAACGAATTGGGCCACGCCCGCCACATAGTCGGACCATCGACCCTTCGGCTCCGGAACGTGGCCCAGCAAGAAATCAGCAGGCGACGAAATTCTTCGATTCGGCGATGATCCGACGCCCATCCTCCAACTCCGCGTCGAGGACAGCGCAGAAGGGGCATTCGTCATGATCGAGGCGGTAACGCGCCGCTGCTTCAAGTGCACGTCTTGGTTTGGGTGGGATGATTAACCACACCGCCTAGGCAGCCACCGTGCATAACGCGTGGCCCCCGATTAGTGCTCTGATCGAGGACACCAGGGTGTTCTCATGCGACAGCCAGTTCGAGGGTGAACGGCAGGCCGGTGACCTGTTCTACGCGGCGCTTCCATGAGTCATCTGATTGGATGGCAGTCCCACCCGGCTGCGAGGAGCCGCAGCTGGCGCGATCTGGGCTGCAGGGGCCTAGTGGGCAACGCTGCAATCAAGGAACTCGCGCAGATCACACGGTGACGTCGGGCACCGACACACGACTCAGGCAGACGCCGATATTGGTCAGGCCACGGCAGGTTGGACCGGCGGACTAGGCCTCGAGCGGAATCTCACGTCGAGCCCGACGCCGAACCTGCAGACCCCTCAACTCAGACGTCCTAACCGTCTCGCCGGAGACGGCTCACCTGGAAACCTCCGTCGTCTCCAACCAGAACCAGCAGGGGCCCTCCCTGACCTGGCGCTACCGGAGGGTGACTGACAGCCCGGGCGCCCGAGAGCACCGGTTTGTGGAGCTTCCGCACCGCGGGAGTTGAGAGCGATCACAACGCGGACGTATGGGTGAGGAATTCGATCAGTGCCGAGGCGGCGTCGCTGAGGTGTGCAGCGAGGACCTCGATCGCCGCCTCCGTTCGCCTTTGGCGACAGTGGTCGAGCAGGGCTAGATGTTGGTCGTCGGACTGCCCTGCACCGCCTAGCTCTTGGGTGTAGAGCGCCACATAAGGAGCGACCGCGGCGTTGAGGATCTCGGCCATCGCCAGCCCCCGAGACCAGCCACTCGCTCGGTATAGGGCATGGTGGAAAGCCCAGTTCGCTTCGGTTAGCGTCATGCCTTCGCCGGCCAACGCCATCTCGGCTTCTGCGATATCGACGATCGACATCTGGCCGATCGACCGCCGGAGCAGGATCGGCTCCACTGCCATTCGCAGCTCGTAGATCTCGTTGGCCTCGGCGGCGGACAGAGACGGCACCACAACACCCCGGTTGGCCTCGAAACGCAGCAACCCGACACCGGCCAGCCGGTGGAGTGCCTCACGCACCGGGATCTTGCTGACGCCCAACTGCTCGGCCAGATCGTCCTGACGAAGCCACCTGCCAGGCGGAATCTCGCCCCGCAACATCCGTTTCATCACCCATCGGTGGACCAACTCAACAGTTGACATGTTGATGATTATATACGATTATACGATCAGGTCGTGGTTTCCAAGGAAAGGAGCCCCAATGAGCCTCGACGACTTCCCACGCATCCCGCTCCTGTTCGGACCCTCCCCGATACATCCGCTTCGCCGGCTGAGCGAGGCCCTCGGTGGAGAGGTCGAGATCTGGGCGAAACGGGAGGACTGCAATTCGGGCATCGCCTACGGCGGCAACAAGGTCCGCAAACTCGAATACCTCGCCGCCGACGCCCTCGATCAAGGCTGCGACACCCTCGTCTCCATCGGCGGCGTCCAGTCGAACCACACCAGACAGGTCACCGGCGTCGCCTGCCACCTCGGCCTCAAAGTCGTCACCGTGCAGGAGAACTGGGTCGACTGGCCCGACATGGCCTACACCAAGGTGGGGAATATCCAACTCACCCGGATCATGGGAGGAGACATCCGCATGGACCCGGCCGGCTTCGACATCAGAATCCGGGACAGCTGGAAGACGGCCCTCGAATCGGTGGAAGCAGCCGGAGGAAAGCCCTACCCGATCCCCGCCGGGGCGTCCGACCACCCGCTCGGCGGGCTCGGCTTCGCCAACTGGGCCCGCGAGGTGGCAGACCAGGAGTCCGAGCACGACATCTTCTTCGACCACGTCATTGTGTGCACCGTGACCGGTTCGACCCACGCCGGGATGATCGCCGGCTTTGCGCTCGAGAACCGGGACGACCGCAGGGTGATCGGCATCGACGCGTCGGCCACCCTGGACGAGACCGTCGACCAGGTGACACGGATCGCAGCCGACACGGCCAAGAAGATCGGTGTGGACCGTGATCTGCGCGACGACGAGATCACCGTCGTGCCCGGGTACCAGGGCCCTGCCTACGGCATCCCTGGGCAACAGACCATCGACGCCATCCACCTCGCCGCTCGAACAGAGGGCATGCTCACCGATCCCGTATACGAGGGGAAGTCCATGGCCGGGCTCATCGGGATGATCCGCTCCGGCGAGATCCCAGCAGGGTCGAACGTGCTCTACGCCCACCTGGGCGGACAACCTGCCCTGCCCGCCTACGCCGGCGCGCCCGGGCTGGGGTAGGAGGCGCCCCAGGACAACAGGGTCGTCAGCGGCTTCCCGGGATCTAGCTCCATGTCCTAACGCAGCTTGTAGGGCCGCTCGTGGTGGAGGTCGAGCGTCTCGTAGGCGATCATCGGCGATCCCAAATCGGCCGGTCTGATCACCAGGACCGTCGAGGGCGATGAGGGCTTCCACATGGTGCCTTCGGTCCCTTCACCCGTCCGGGACCGGAAATCGGCGCTAACTGCGGACCTCATCGCGCTGGAGGGCCTCACACGACGGTCAGGTCAAGGGCAAACGGGAGTCCGGTTACCTCTTCGACGCGGCGCTTCGATGAATCATCTGACCTGTCGAAGTGCGGACTCCACTGTGTGTCTGGCGAAGGAGCGCACAATGGTGCCGTTACCGCGCACTTCGTGAGACGCTCGTTAGCCGCGTCCGTTCCCCCGTTGCCTGGCTCCTCATGACGTCTTCCCTCAAGGGTGCGAGGTGCTCATCGCGCGCAGTCTTGTGGAACACCCCGATATGTACCCTTGCGGTTACGTATCCATACTGTTACATTAGCGCCCATGGACGCGGTGCTGCATGCCTTGTCGGACAACAGCCGGAGGATCCTGCTCTCGACTCTCAAGGACGGTCCCTCCACTGCGGGTGAGCTCGCGGGGCTGCTGCCGATTGCTCGCCCCGGGGTCTCCCGGCACCTTCGAGTGCTCCGCGACGCGGGACTGGTCGAGGTCCAGCAGCGGGCCCAGTTTCGGGTGTACACCCTGCGTCCGGACCCCCTCGCCGAGGTCGACGAGTGGTTGGGCCAGTACCGAGACATTTGGCAGCAACGCCTGGACGCCTTGCACACCGAGGTCGCCCGGGGAAGGAAACAACGGAGAGGCAGAACATGAGCAACGAGACGCGATCCGGGGCCGGGGTCGTGGGAACACTGCTGGCGGTGGACGGCAAGGGCGTCGTGCGTATGGAGGGCGCCTATGACACCGACATCGAGGATCTCTGGACAGCGCTGACCGATCCGCGGCGTCTGAGCCGTTGGATCGCCGACGTGGAGGGCGACCTTCGACTCGGCGGAGTGTTCCGGGCCCGCTTCACCAGTAGTTGGGAGGGTTCGGGCCGTGTGGACGTCTGCGAGCGCCCGACACGACTGGTGGTCACCATGACAGACGAAGACGGAGAGACCGTCATCGAAGCCCGGTTGACCGCCGAAGCCGATAATACCCGCCTGGTCATCGAGGACCGTGGCCTCCCTCTCGGCGAGCTGGCGGCACACGGAGCCGGCTGGCAGGCTCATGTGGAGGACCTGGCCACCCACCTCGCAGGTCAGGCGCCGGCCGACTGGAAGACTCGCTGGTTGGAGCTCACACCTTCCTACCGCGAACGAGCCAAGAACCTGGCGTGACGGCTCGCCGGCGTCCGAATCCTGCCTGACGAACCGAGAGCCTGCTCGCGGTCAATCCAAGACGAGTCGAAGGTCGACCTGTGAGGCTTCGATGCAGTCTCTTTCTGGACTTGCTCAGACCTGCCGGCGAGATCACTTCTCCTCTGCCCGGGGCTAGTAGGCATTGGCGACCATGAGCTCTTCGCAGGGAAAGAGGGTGATGATCTTGGAGCCCTCGGCGGTGACGATGATCTCCTCCTCGATCCGAGCGGCCGATCGGCCGTCGGCCGCGGGCGCATAGGTCTCGAGGGCGAAGAGCATGCCCTCCTCGATCTCCACGGGGTCGTCGAGGGAGTTGAGACGGCTGATGATCGGGCGTTCGTGGAGCCCGACACCGACACCGTGCCCGAACTGGAGGCCGAAGGCATCCATCTCGTCCTCGAACCCGAACTCCTCCGCCTTCGGCCACACCTTGGCGATCTCGTCGGTGGTGGCGCCTGGCTTGACCAGCTCGATGGCGGCGTCCATCCACTCCCGGGACTGCTTGAAGGCATCCTTCTGCGCCTCGGTGGCTCGACCCACGACGAAGGTGCGGTAGTAGCAGGTGCGATAGCCGTTGAAGGCGTGGATGATGTCGAAGTAGGCCTGGTCGCCAGGGCGGATGAGCCGGTCGCTGAAGACATGAGGGTGCGGGCTGCATCTCTCGCCCGCGATCGAGTTGATCGCTTCGACGAACTCGGAGCCCATCTCGAAGAGACGGGCATGGGCCATGCCGACGACGTCGGACTCACGCACACCGGGCTTGAGCATCTCGAAAATGTCCTGATAGACCCCATCGACCATGGCGCAAGCCTGGGTGAGGAGGATGAGCTCGTCCGGGCTCTTAATCTCCCGGGCGCGCATCATCGCCTGCTGGCCGTCGACCACGTTCAACCCGGCGCCCTGCAGGGCCAGGAACACCGCGGTCTCGGCCATGTCCACCCCGAGTTTCTCCGAGGCCACACCGGCGTCCTCGAGGGCACCCTTGATCTCCCGCACTGCGCGGGCGTGGAGCCCGGTCTCAGGACCGATGGCACCCTGCAGCCCCGTGTTGCCGCCGATGGAGTTCTCCGTGTCATAGAGCTCGGGGAGCTGAAGACGATGAGCCTTGGCCGCCGACCCGAAGTCCCACACCTTGGGACGTCCCTCCTTGGTAACCAGCGCCCAACGCTCGCCCTTGTTGAACGCCCAATAGCCGATCTGGGTCGCGGTGGCATACCTGATATTGGAGGTCTCGAACAACAGGACCGCCCCCAGGTCGTACTCGTCCAGCATCTGGCGAACACGAGCCAGCCGATAATCACGGAGACGTCCGAAATCGACGCGATTCTCCCAGTCCACCGACATCACACCCGGGGCGGGGCTGGTTGCTACGGGAAATTCGGTCATCATTCCTCCTTGAGTCTCAATTACCCGACTCTTCGGCGAGGACGCCCAGTACAGCTGTGATCGTCCGTCGTGAGCCAGAGATGAATCGATATCACATGGGGAGTCGTGGCTGTCCCGCTTTTCTTGATCGGGGCCTCTGTCAAACCCCTACTCGGGATTCGAGCTCTTCGAGGGATGGCCGCGAGCGAAGGTATTCCGCCGACGCGGCTTCGCGTTCTTCCTTCAGGTAGTACTCGATCTCCACCAACTCGAGAGCCAGGCCATCGGGGTCACTGAAGTAGCACCAACGCCAGCCGGCCAAGGGCCCGTCATCAACCACGTTGACGTCTGAATAGAAGACGACTCCCTTGCTTTCCAACTCTGCTTTCTTGGCTCGGATGTCGTCCACTCGGAAGCAAACGTGCGCTGCGCCAATGTGGTTGTTCAAGACCGCCTTTCCGGACGTGTCCGCTCGGTCTCGATATTCGATCAACTCCATGCTCGAGTGCTCGCCGGCCCACAGGCTCACCTGCCGCAACGATGCTCCCGGCACCCCGACGCCCTTCGCGAGTTCCGGCCCCTCGAACCATGGCGTTGGCTCGTTGGCGAACGGCAAGCCCAAGAGATCGTGATAGAAGTAGATCGAGCGGTCCAGGTCTCGCACGACGAGCCCGACATGGTGTACAGCCTTAAGTTCCACTGCAGTTTCTCCTTCTCTCGTGGGGTGGGAACTCAGTTGTGAGATCGAGTACCGGGACTGATGAGCCCATCCCGCGCCTCCTTTCGTCGTGGACGTCTCATTTCAGCCGTCGCAATCCACGCACCTGGCTGTAGATCAAGGCGGCCACCATGATGAGGGCACCCTGAAAAAAGTACTGCCACGTTTGGCTGAGGCCGAGGAATACCGTTGCGTTCTGAACTTGGACGATCAGCAATGCTCCGAACAATGTTCCAACATATGTTCCACGCCCACCAAGAAGGCTGGTTCCGCCAAGGACAACGGCAGTGACACTGCTGAGCGTGAAACCTGCCCCCTGTGCAGGGTCACCAATCCCGAGCGTGGCAAGCAGAACGATCGCACCCAGAAAGACGAAGGTGGAGGCGGCCATGTAGGCGCTCATCGCCGTGCGATTTACCGGTATTCCAAGTCGTCGGGCGGAATCTTCGTCTGAGCCAATTGCCCGAATACGCTGTCCCCAGCCACGCCTCCGCAATCCGTACTCCATGACCGCTGTGGCCACAGCCAAGGCGACGAACGACCATGGCACGGGCCCTAGCTTCCGCATGATCAGGTCCGTCACTGTCCTGCTTATGAAGCCTCCGGGGCGATCGCGGACAACGAAGGCGAGCCCTCCGAGCGCGATGTACGTCGTCAGGGTCGCTGCCACGGGGGTGAACCGAACGAATCTGATGAGTGCCCCGTTGGTGGCCCCAACCGCGATCGCCACAGAAGCCATGGCCACGAGGCCGAGCAGCATCAGCCCGAACGGGTTCCCGTCGACCAAGAAGAAGGAACCAACGACCACGAGGAACCCTGCTAAAGGACCGACAGAGAGATCGATCCCTGCCACCAGAAGGACAATCGTTTGGCCTATGGCGATGAAACCGAGCGCCGAAGCCAGCGTCAGGACTGAATTGATGTTGAAAGCGGAGAAATAGCGATCGTTTCCGGAGAAGATGTAGCCCGCTAGACCCAGGATTACCAGTGCGAGTATCAGGACCGGTGCGTAGTCGCCTTGAACGAATCTTCTGAGACTCGAGGATCTGTCTCGCTCAGCGCCGGAGGCGCGTTCCTTTAATCCGGTGGCACTCACCGCCGCGCGAACGATTTGTTGCTCGTTGACGTCGTCGCCTCCGAGTTCGACCACGACTTGACCCCGTGACATGACTATGACGCGGTCACAAAGCCCTTCGAGCTCGTGAGCATCCGAGGAGGCGACGACAACGGGTATCCCCTCGTGCGCGACTTCGCGAAGGATTCGGTAGATCTCAGCGCGTGCTCCCACGTCGACGCCTTGTGTTGGTTCGTCGGCGATGAGCATGTTCGGTTGCGACATCAACGCTCGGGACATCACCACCTTCTGTTGGTTGCCTCCCGAAAGTGAAGTGACGTTTGCTTCCAGGGACGGAGTTCTGACGTCGAGCGTCTTCAATTCTGTCTGGACGATTGGTGTTTCGATACTGCGGCGGACGAAGAGACGACGTCGAAACCGACGCAAAGCGCTGACAGCGGCGTTCTCACGAACCGAGAGAGTCATCATGAGTCCCTCACGATGTCTATCCGCCGGCATGTACGCCGAACGGGTCCTCAATGCGTTTGGTGAGTACGGCTTGCCTCCGATTTCGACGGAGCCGGCGAACGGTGTGAGGCCAGCGAGGGCAGCGAGAAGTTCGCTCTGGCCGTTGCCTACCACCCCGGCGACACCCAGGATCTCACCCTGGCGTACGCTGAACGATACGTCGGCGAAGGCTTCGCCGGTGAGGTGGATCGCTCTCAGATACTCCTCGGATTCCTCCGATATGACCGGTTTTGGGGGGAATGCGGACCCGATCAGTCGTCGGCCGACGATCCAGGTAAGGAGCTGATCGTCCGTCACATCGTCAACGGTGGCGGATCCGCTGACCATGCCATCACGGAGAACCGTTACACGGTCAGCGAGAAGTCGCACTTCGGCAAGACGGTGGGTTATGTAGACGACCGCTGTACCACGGGCTGCTGCCGTGCGCACGTGCTCGAAGAGGAGGTCGACAGAATCCTTGCCTAGGGGAGCAGTCGGCTCATCCAAGATCAACAGCTTCGGAGAAGCCGTCAGTGCCTTGGCGACCTCAAGAAGATGTTTGTTGGCAACCGATAGTGTGTCGACCCGATCATGAAGATGGACAGTCATGCCGACTTCGTCGAGGAGGGCCCGCATCGACGCCTCCGTGCTGCCGGCAAACTGGAGGTGCTCTGACAGGACGCCGAGTCGAAGGTTCTCTTCGACGGTCAGGTCAGGGAGCAGGGCGGGATGCTGATGGACCATTGCGATGCCAAGCGCATTGGCATCCGTGGGAGTGAGTTGAGTTTGGAGTAGACCCTCGAAGAGGATCTCTCCCTCATCGGGGTCTATTTGCCCCGATGCGATCCCCATGAGGGTGGATTTGCCTGCACCATTCTCCCCGAGCAAGGCATGGACCTCGCCGGGAAACACCTCGAGCGTGACATCGGTGAGCGCATGAACTCCGCCGTAGCTCTTGGAGATCCCCGAAAGGATCGCCGTTGGGTCCTTGGAGACCCGCTGCTCGTCCGTCTTGATTGACACCATCTCTCGATCAGTCGACCGTGTGGTGGGGGGGGGTGGATTCAAGGCCCCCCCCCGGCGGAACCCGAGAACACGCGTGTTTACCAATGGGGGGGGCGCGAACAAA
>JBEVJN010000063.1:0-72787 GCA_040510135.1 Acidimicrobiia bacterium
GAACGGCTACGTGTCCTGGAGGTCGTGACGAACCGGTGAGCCCATCGGGCTTGACCTCACCAGGAAAGCAACCACAATTGAAAGCCTTCCCAAACCCCAACCCTGGGAAGGCGAGATAAATCACCCAAGCGCCTCAGGCCGTTAGCCCGGTCGGAGGCGCTTCTCGCATGAGTAATCGCAGAATGAGCTCGCTCGGATACTCGGCATGGTTCTCTTTCTCATCATCAGTCGTGGACGATCCCTTTCGAGATCGGGCTGGCATGCCGTGAACCCATGTCCGTCAGCTCGCCGGTGCGCATGATCCAGCCCCACTTCCGAGCCTGCTCCCATTCGAGCATGGCTCGGAGCTGTTCTTGAACATCCGTCGAAACGGGATAGCCGCGCAGTGCGTCGAGGAGGTAGGACATGTCAGGTGTGATGGGGACACAGGACATGAGGTGGAGGCCACCTGGGAATCTCAACTACTGCTTAGAGCCGGGTACCGGAATCGAACCGATGACCTGCTGTTTACAAGACAGCTGCTCTACCGACTGAGCTAACCCGGCGCCAGATCGGATTGTAGGGAGGGGTCCGCTTCGGCCCGCACCCGCATGATCTCGAAACAAGCCAGGGCAGCCGAGACGGAGGCATTGAGACTCTCGAAACCTGCGGCCATGGGAATCGAGGCCAGCACATCACATCGCTTGGCGCTGAGGACACTGAGACCGGCACCCTCCGCCCCCACGACAACCGCTACCGGCTCGGTGAGCAGATCCAAACCGAACAGCGATCGGGTGGAGCCCGCCTCGAGCCCCACGATCCATACACCTCGATCCTTGAGCCGGCTCAGGCCCTCAGGCACCGACCCGACGATGGACACCGGGAGGGTCTCCAGGGCGCCGGCGGCCGCCTTGAACGCTGTCGCCGACAATGGCGCGGCCCGCCGTGATGAGACCACCATCCCCGTCATCCCCGCGGCGAGTGCGCTGCGAGCGATCGCGCCCACGTTGTGGGGGTCCTCGACATGGTCGAGCACGACGACGGCGGCCTTCGGGACTCCCAATTCATGGATGGAGATCGGCATGATCGGATCACAGTCGGCGACCAAGCCCTGAGGCGCCTCGGTCTCGGCCATCGGCCGCACGTCACGGACGGGTGCCGTTTTCTCTCGGCCCACAGCTTGGACAATGTCGGCGATCTCGGCCCGACCCAGCCTCTTCTCCTCCACCCAGAGCTTGCGAACGCGGCCGCTGGCGGCGGCGGCCTCAACGGAATGGAGGCCCTCGACCCTATTTCCGTAACCAGCGGGTGCCATCCGGGCCGTCCTCCAAGGTCACCCCCGCCTTCTCCAGGCCATCCCGGATTGCGTCGGCATCTTCGAAACGGCGGTCTTCACGCGCCGCTGCCCGAAGCTCGACAAGCCGATCCAGCACATCGTGGGCGTCTCCGACGAGACCGAATCGGCCGGGGAGGTCGCCCAGATCGAGGCTCTCCTCGGCCGGCACGCTGGCGTCATCGAGTCCGAGCACGCCGACGATGGTCTCCACAGCCCCGGCGATTGCTGCGGCATCGCCGCCGTCGTCGAGAAGGCGATTGCCGTCGCGAACCAGATCGAAGAGAAGTGAGACGGCCAGCGGTGTGCCGAAATCATCGTTCATCACCTCTCGAAAGCGGGCGATGGCCACAGGGTCCGGCTCGCCTGAGGAGGCCCGATCACGGAAGCGTTGCAGCCGGTCGAGCGCGTCCTCCGACTCCGCGAGGAGCTCGTCGGAATATTCGATCGGAGACCGATAATGGGCCCGCAGGAGGAGGAGCCGTAGGGCACGGCCACCGTGCTTCTCGGTGATGGACGCCAGGTCGACCAGGATCCCGGTCGACTTCGCCATCTTCTCACCGCCTAGATTGACCATGCCATTGTGCAGCCAGTACCTGGAAAAGGTCCTGCCGGAGGCTCCCTCACTCTGGGCGATTTCGTTCTCGTGATGGGGGAAGATGAGGTCGGTGCCGCCGCCGTGAATGTCGAAGTCTTGCCCCAGGTATTTGGTTGCCATGGCCGAGCACTCGATGTGCCAACCCGGGCGGCCCGGGCCCCACGGTGAGTCCCACCACGGCTCGCCCGGCTTCGCCGCTTTCCAGAGGGCGAAGTCGAGCGGATCGTGCTTCGCCTCACCCACTTCGATCCGAACACCGGAGCGAAGCTCGTCCGGGTTGCGACCTGACAGCTTCCCGTAACTCTCGTCGGCTCTGACCGAGAAATAAACGTCCCCCTGCGATGCATAGGCCAGGCCCCGATCGATCAGGACGCGGATGAGTTCGATGATCTCGGGGATGTGCTCGGTGGCCTTTGGCTCGAGATCGGGGGCGAGAACACCGAGCGCCTGGTAACCGGCAGCGAATCGCGCCGCCATCCGCCCCGCGAGGTCTTCGACGCTCTCCCCGGTCTCGGCCGCTGCCGCGATGATCTTGTCCTCGATGTCGGTGACGTTGCGGACGTAGGTCACCTCGTGGCCGCTCCAGAGCAGATAGCGGCGAATCACATCGAAGGCGACGGCCGATCGCCCGTGGCCGACATGAGGCTCGCTTTGCACCGTCGGCCCGCACAAATACATAGCGACCTTGTTCGCGTCCCGTGTCTCAAAGGGGACAACGGCGCGGTGAAGCGTGCTGTAGAGACGGAGCATCGGCGAAATCCTACGACAGAGGGCGGACCGAGACCACAGCGACGGCGGCCAACCCCTCACCGCTGCCGATGAAGCCCAAACCGTCGGTGGTGGTCGCCTTCACCGACACCAGATCGGGAACGATGCCGAGTGCGCGAGCGAGGTTGGCCCGGATCTCGGTGCGGTGCGGGGCGATGGGGACCTCCTGAACGACGACGGTCGCGTCTACGTGCTCGACCTGCCAACCCGCAGCAATGGCCATGACCGATGCCTGACCGAGGAGGTCGAGTGAGTCGGCGCCGGCCAGTGCCGGATCACCCGAGGGAAAGTGCTCTCCGATGTCGGAGAGAACGCAGGCCCCGAGAACGGCGTCGGTCACCGCGTGTGCCAGGACGTCTCCGTCGGATGTGGCACTGGCGCCGACCGTGCTCGAGACTCTGACACCACCCACGATCAGAGGTGGGGTGCCGTCGAGAGGGTGTGCGTCGAACCCCCATCCGACACGGGTGCCGGCCTGCGGCACCGGGCTCATTCCTCGTCCGCTTCGATCTTGGGCAGGGCCCGATCCAATCTCTTGATCGCCTCCTCCTCATCGATCTCGAGGCTGAAGGCCAACTCGGAGCTCAGGGTGAGGCGCGCCTTGGACAGCATCCGTTTCAGTGCCGGGCTGATCCCCTTCGTCTGCTGGGCGTAGGAAAGGTCACGCACGACTTCGGCCACCTGGAAGATGTCTCCGGAGGTCATCTTCTCGTTGAGCACCTTGTACCAACGGCTCCAGTTGGATCCCGCCTCCTCGGGCTCGCCCTTCAGCGACTTGAGCACATCACGGGATTTGGTCTTGGAGATCACGGGTCGGATCAGGTCGTCGACCTTGTCGAGTGGGACCATGACGGTCAGCTGCTCGGTGGCGATGTCGAGGACGAAGTAGTCCTGTTTCTTCCCGCCGAACTCCTGCCTGACCTTCTTCTGGATGGTGGCCGCACCGTGTTGGGGGTGCACCACTTTGTCTCCTACCGAGTATTTCGTTGCAGTTGCAGCCATTAGCGGGAGCGGAGTGTAGGGGTCCCTTCGCTCAATCCAGCACCGGCTCCCATTCGTCCGCGTTGTCCCGGAGTCTGTCGAAGTAGGCGCGCAGCTGACCGGCCCTGGTTTCGCCCACGCCTTCCACGCTGAGCAATTCGTCGACACGGGCATCGAGGAGGCTCGATGCGGAGCCAAAGTGGCGGATGATGTCGTCACGAACCGAATCGGGGAGGCGGCCCACCTGGGAGAGAAGCCGATAACCGCGTGGGTCGGCGGGGTCATCGAGATCGGGGAACCCCAACTCCTTGCCTACCCGGCTCGGGTCTTCCAGATCGGAGGCGGACATCGCACTCAGTTCTTCCATCGCCTGGCTAATGGTGCTGTTGCGCAGCGGCTTGATGTAGTCCCTGAGCAGGGCTTTCTTGGTGAAATCGACGCCGGCGAGCAGGTCGCTGAGCTGCAGATACACGATGCGGCCCTCATCTCCCAGTGTCAGCGTGCGTGCCTCCACCACCCGCCCAAGCCGTTCCACCAGCTCGGCTCGCTGCAAGACCGTGACCGCCGACCGGTAGGTGGCCAGCCCGGCCACTTCGAGACGGGTCAGCTTGGTCTCGGCTTCGTCGAGCCGGCCCCGTATCCGATCGAGGCTCTGCAGCTCCTGGTTTACGTGGGCGGCCACCTCCGTCGGTGACGCCAGCTCGATCTTCTGGCCGCCATAGAACAGCGTCGCCACTTTGCGCCCCTCGCTCACCGCGACCACCGGCTTGCCGGTCTGCACGGCCATGCGCTCCGCCGTGCGATGGCGGGCGCCGGTCTCGTCGGTGGGGATCGCTCCGTCGGGGATGAAGTGCACCCCCGCCTCGAGGATGTTCGACCAGGAGTCGTCGAGGACGATCCCCCCATCCATCTTGGAGAGCTCGGCGAGTCGGGCCGGGCTGAAGATGGCCCCCTTCAATGTAAAGCCGCCTGAGCTGGCCTCATTCACCAGGGCACCGTCGCCCAGCACGACCAAGCCCCCTTTGCCCTGCTGGATGATGCGCTCGAGGGCTCGCCGCATTGGGGTCCCTGGAGCCAATCGTTCGAGCGTCTCGGTTATCGACGGTCCACCCACAGGCTCAGAGTACCCGATTCAGATGACGCTCACAGAGGCGAGTTTCTAGAGGCCGGCGTCGGTCAGGGCCTGACTGAGACGCAGAGGCTTGCCCCCGAGCGGGGCCACACGGTTCTCCAGTCCCATCCGGTCGAGTTCCTCGATTCGCCGGATCTCCATTGGTATCGAGCGAACCTCCCCGGCCAGGCCGATCTCGCCCCATGCCGCCAGCCGGCCGAGTGGCCGGTCGGCGTACGACGATGCGACGGCGAGAGCGACGGGAAGGTCGCACCCCGGCTCGTCGATCCGCCAGCCTCCCACCACGTTGACGTAGACCTCCTTGTCGTGAAGAATCAGGGAGCTGTGGCGGTCGAGCACCGCCAACACCTGGTTGACCCTGGTCGGGTCCAGCCCTCGGATGGAACGCCGGGGCTGCGCTTGGTTGGTCGGGGAAACCAGGGCCTGGATCTCGACCAGGATCGATCGCCGCCCCTCCACGGCCGGATAGATGACCGTCCCGGGGACCTCGGGCTCCCAGCCATCGAGAAAGAGCTTCGATGGGTCGTCCACTTCGGTGAGGCCCTCGCTCCTCATGTCGAACATCCCTGATACATGGGTCGCCCCGAACCGATTCTTGGTGCTGCGGAGCACTCTGAACCCACGATCGGGGTCGCCTTCGAGGTACAGCACCACATCGACCATGTGCTCGAGCATCTTGGGGCCGGCCAGCCCGCCATCCTTGGTGACATGGCCGACCAGCACCACCGACACACCGGTTGTCTTGGCCAGCCGAACCAGTCGCGCCGCACTCTCGCGTACCTGAGCAACGCCACCGGGCGCGGCCCCGATCTCGGGCACACCCACGGTCTGGATGGAGTCGATGATCAGCAGAGCGGGGCGGTCGCGCTCGGCGAGGGCAACGATTGCGTCGACGTCATCGTCGGTGACCAGGCTGATCGCCTCGTGCACGATCCCGAGACGACCCGCCCTCATCGCGACCTGCTCCGCCGACTCCTCGGCGCTGGCCACCATCACCGAATCGCCCCTGCCGGCGAGGGAGCCGGCCAGCTGGAGGAGGAGAGTCGACTTTCCGACGCCTGGCTCCCCGCCCAAGAGCAACACCGATCCCGCGACCACCCCGCCGCCCAACACGCGGTCGATCTCCCCCCAACCGGTCACTGTGCGATCGTTCGATTGCTCAGACGCCGATACCAGGCCAATGGCCTCAGCCGCCCTTACCTTGGTGCGGGCTTCCCCGGCCACCTCGGCCAGAGGCTCGCTCGACCCGCATTGAGGGCAAAAACCCATCCACTTGGCCGATTTGTGCCCGCAGGTCTCGCATCGAAATGCCATAACTTTTCCTATTTCGGTTAACGATTGCGCCGCTGAACGACGAAAATCAAGGCAGCCACAAGTGCTGCGAACACGATCGTCGAGGTCAGAATTGAGGCGATCGTCCAGGGCTCACGTGTACTAATCGCCCACAGAATCATCCCGTGGCACAATAACTACGAAGGAGGGATGTGGCCTCTCGCAAGTGTGATCATTGCGGCGCGAGTGTCGCGGCCGACGAACAGTTCTGCCCGAATTGCGGTTCGTTCCTCGATCCGTTGGAGCCGGATGCCCCGAGAGGCCGGGAGAATGTCATCTCTGTCAGCTCCGACGGGAACTATGAGGAGTTCGAACTCGGCGCTCCCCCACCGGCTGTCGAACGCTCCAATCCAGGTCGCGGCGAGGTCACCTGTCCGTCGTGCGGGGCCAACAACCCGGCCAACAACCGTCATTGCCAGGAATGTGGGGCACGGCTCAGCCAGGGACCTCTCCCCACCGCGCCACGTCCCGCGGTCCAGGCCACGGCCGGAGTGCGCGCCGCCCTCGCCATCAGTGCCTTGCTCTTCGGTGTCGTGGTGGTGGCGCTGCTCTTCAACATCTTCAGCGATGACCCCACAGCGACGGCCAGCAGCACGACCGTTGCGTCCAACACCAGCACGACCATCGCCGAACTAGCACCGATCGACATCCTCGACGTCGAGTGCAACCAGGAAGGCGTGGGCTCCTTCGTTTGCGACAACCTGATCGATGGCACCGAGACCGAGTACCAGTTCGACTACGAGGCCGTGCCCGAGGGCGAGGCGATCACTATCAAGCTCATCTTCGACCGGCCGACAGTTGTGCAGCGGATCGATTGGGTCAATCTGGAGGATGCCACCCGTCTCAGGCGGAACTACCGGGCCCGTGGGATCGTGATTTCCGCCGACAACTCCCTTCAGCCGGTCCTGGTTCAACTCGAGGACCTGGCCGGGAGCCAGCCGGTTCCCTTCGCAGCTCTGGACGCCACCTCCATCGAGATCACTATCGAGAGCGACTACCCGGCGGAGGTGGTCGAGGAAGAGCGCTTCACCGAGATGGCGATTCAGGAAATCAGGGTCATTGGCCGCCCCGGCAGCATCACCAACGGGACCAACGGAGCCACCCCAACGACGGCCCCGGGCACGACCACCACCCCCGGGACTGGAGCCACCACCACCGCCTCATAGTGGCGGCCCAGTCGGCCGCTACTGCTTGATGTACGGTTGGCCGTCAGCTGCAGGTGGTCTCGTCTTCCCAACTACTCCGGCCACCACGATGATCGTGACGACGTAGGGAAGCATGAGGAGAAACTCCGAGGGTATTCCGATGTTGAGGATCGCAACCTTCTGTTGCACCGCTCTTGCGAATCCGAAGACGAGGCCCGCGCCCAAGGCACCGAACGGAAGCCATCGCCCGAAGATCATTGCGGCGAGCCCGATGAACCCGATGCCACCCGTCATGTCCTCCTCGAAGCGGGCAACTTGTGCGATGCCCAGGAACGCCCCGCCGAAGCCGGCGATCATTCCGCCCAGGGCCACGTTCCGATAACGCACCCAGTAGACGTGGATGCCAGCCGTGTCAGCGGCCATTGGATGCTCTCCGACCGAGCGCGAGCGGAGGCCCCACCGCGTGTAGAACAAGCCGAGGTGGATTGCGATGACGAGTATGAACATGCCATACACGAAGAATGTGTGGTCGAAGAACATGTTTCCAATGACCGGAATGTCGGCCAGAAACGGTATGCGTATCGATGGGACTCGTTTCGGCGCGTTGAGTGACTGGACGTCGGTGAGTATGCGGGAAGACATGAGCGAGGTGAGGCCGAGAGCGAGAAAGTTGATCACCACGCCGGCGATGATCTGATCGACGTGAAACTTGATCGTCAGCCACGCAAGCAGCAATCCCAGAAGGGCACCCGTCAGTAGCGCCCCGGCCAGACCGGCCCACGTCCCAAAGGCGCTGCTCAGCACGACTCCGGCGAATGCCGAGGCGAGCAGCTGGCCTTCTATCCCGATATTGATGATCCCAACCCGCTCGCACATGAGCCCCGTCAGAGCTCCAAACACAACGACCACCGAGAGGATCACGGTGGACCGGAGCATTCCCACCAAGCTGAACTGACTCCCGGCGGCGGCCCAGGCAAGGAATGCCATTGCGAAGAATGCGAAACCGATGGCGAGGGCGATGTTGGTCCATTCCAAGGCACGGCGGGTCAGACGCCAGACACCGAGCCCCACGATCAGCAACCCGAGGACGATCGAGAGAGCACGGGCGTTGACCGTCCAGGCCAGGCCCTGGAAGCGGTCGGTCTGAAGAGACAGATTGAAGGTGGCATCGGCACCTCCCTCTGCGCCAAAGCCGAACGCGAAGATCACGAACAATCCGAGTGCGATCAGGACCCAGCCCACGATCGTCGAGCGCCGCTCTTCCGGCGTTGCCCGATTCCTATTCTCGACCTCTTCTGGCCTCTCGATGCTGGTGGTCGTCATCAGCCCCAACCCTTGGTCAGTTGTGTCGGCTCGACTTCGGTCGGCTTCAGACGGAAGATCGCTCTGACCAGCTTGGGGGCGGCGATGAAGATGATGATCAGTGCCTGCATCACGATGACGAGGTCGACCGACACACCGGCCGCCGCCTGCATCGTCCTACCCCCGGCGATCAGCGCCCCGAAGAGAAGGCCCGACCAAAGCACTCCATATGGATGTGACCGCCCCAGGAGGGCGAGCGCGATTGCATCGAAGCCGATCGTCCCCGGAAAATTCGAAGTCACCGTGTAAGGAGGCAGCCCCAAAGTCATGGTCGCTCCGGCGAGCCCGGCAAGAGCACCGGAGATGAACATCACCGTCGTGTAGAGGAACGCAACGTTCATCCCGGCATAGGCGCTGGCGCTGGGCGAGAACCCGGCGGCGCGGAATTCGAAGCCGATCGTCGACCGAAACAAGAGCCATTCCACGAAAAAGACCGCAGCGAGGGCAATGAGGAACGAGATATTGATTCGATATTGCGCCCCGAACAACGTGGGCAGCCGGGCCGACTCCAGGATGGGAGCCGACTGCGGCAAGTCCGAGCCTTGCTCTTGGAACAGAGACGTTTTCAGCACGTACAACACGAAGAAGGCGGCAATGAAGTTGAGCATGATCGTGGTGATCACTTCGTGGGCGCCGGTCCTCGCCTTGAGGAATCCAGCCAAGCCACCCCACAGGCCGCCACCGATGATGGCGGCGATCAGAGCGAGTGGAATGTGGAGAAATGCCGGCAGCTCGACGTGAAGGCCGACCCACAGGGCGAAAAGCCCACCGATGAACATCTGTCCGCGCGCTCCGATGTTGAACAGACCGGTGCGGAACCCGACTGATACGGCCAACCCGGCCAGGATCAGCGGACTCGCGGTGAACAATGTCTCGGAGATTGCTCGTACCGAGCCGAACGCCCCCTGAAACAGCTCCCGAAATGCCACCCAAACACCGGTGACCATGTCGCCGAGCGCTCCGCCGGGATCCTCTCCCATCCTGCGCCAGGCATCGACGTCGGTCACCATGATGATCACTGCGCCGACGATCAACGCGAGCAAGAGGGCGAGGGCCGGGACTAGAAGCGCCCGTCCCGCGCCTTCGCCGACGCCTGTGATCCGGTCCATCATGCCCGGCGGTCCGTTGGGGGGCTCCCCGTTCGGCGAGCTCGGCCCGGCGTCGCCGACCGGTTCGGTGGTCAGGTCACTCAACGGCGCCACCGGAGCCGAGCATGGCCAGGCCTATCTCCCCTTTGGTCGCGCTCGCTGGGTCGAACTCGGCAACGATTCGACCTTTGAACATCACCAACACCCGGTCTGACAGCGCCATGACCTCGTCGAGCTCGGAGGAGACGATGAACACGGCAGCCCCCATGTCGCGCTGTTCCACGATCTGGGCATGGATGTACTCGATCGACCCGACGTCGACACCCCTGGTTGGTTGCGACGCAATGACCAGTCGCACGTCGCGGTCGAATTCCCGTGCAACGATCACCTTTTGCTGATTGCCTCCGGAGAGGTTCGAGACTGGCACGTCCACCCGGGTAGTCCGGACGTCGTACTCGTCGACCAGCCGCTGTGAGGCTTCTGTCGCCGCGTCCCAGTCCATTCGGAAGCCGCGCGAGTACGGTTGGTCGTAATAGGCGTCGAGCACCATGTTCTCGGCGATGGTGAAGTCGAGGACCAGACCACTCTCCTGTCGATCCTCTGGGACATGCGCCACTCCAATTCGATGGATCTCACGAGGGCTGTGATCAGTGATGTCGATACCGTCGAGCAGAATCCTGCCTGCCAGCGATGGTCGCAACCCGGTGATGGTCTCCACCAGCTCCGTCTGACCGTTGCCTTGGACGCCCGCAATCCCGACTATCTCCCCAGCTCTAACCTCGAACGACACGCCGTCAACGGTGAGGTGGGCACGGTCATCTAGCACCGCCAGTTGCTCGACCGACAAGACGATTTGGCCGGGGTTCGCTGTCTCCTTCTCGACTGTGAGGAGAACGGGCCGTCCCACCATCAACTCTGCCAGGTGCTCCCTCGTGGCTGTGGCCGGGTCTGCTTCGCCCACCGACTTGCCATCTCTGAGGACGACGATCCGGTCGGCGATCTTGAGGGCCTCGCTCAGCTTGTGGCTGATGAAGACCACCCCCTTCCCATCGCGCTGAAGCCCGCGCACGATCTCGAAGAACTCTTCGACTTCTTGGGGAGTGAGCACCGCAGTGGGCTCGTCGAAGATGATGTACCGGGCGTCCCGCACCAACACTTTGATGATCTCAACCCGTTGCTGCACACCGACCGGGAGGTCTTCGACCATGGCATCGGGGTCGACGGCGAGGTTGTACCGGTCGGAGACCTCTTTGACCAAATCATGAGCTGCGCGTTTGTCTATCCAGTCGAGTGACTTGAGCGGCTCCAGCCCGAGGATCACGTTCTCGGCGACGGTGAAGACCGGGACCAGCATGAAATGCTGATGAACCATGCCGATCCCGGCGGCAATCGAGGCGCTGGGATTGCTGAGCTGAAGCTCGGTGCCGTCCACCACGACCTCGCCCTCGTCGGGCGAATACAGGCCGTAGAGGATGTTCATCAGGGTGGTCTTGCCCGCACCGTTTTCCCCGAGAAGGGCAACGATCTCGCCGGCCTCGACGCTCACGCTCACGTCGTCGTTGGCGACGACAGTGGGAAATCTCTTCGTAATCCCCCGCAGCTCGAGGGCCACCAGCGTGCTCCTTCCCGTTGACCGCCTTCGGTGCGGCACTATAGATACGAGAAGCCCCCGCAGGCCGGCGGGGGCTTCTCGTTTCTAGCTGTTGCGGATTCGGATCAGCCGCCAGCTCCGACGACGTACTTCTCCCAGGTGATCGTGCCGGCCTCGATGTCCGCGAGGATTTGCTGGACCTCGGCGTCGAGCTCCGGAGGAACCCGGTCCGTCCAGCTGTGATAATCGGACAGACCGACACCATCGTTGGCGAGGTTGCCGACATAGCTGGATCCGCCCAGAGGCTGGCCGGATGCATGGGCTTCGATGGACCCGGTGACGGCGCCCGCCAACCCCTTGAGGATGGTGACCATCCAGAGGTCCTGGAACTCGGCCGGCATGGCATCGAAGGCGTCGGCGTCGACCCCGATCAGTGCACCGTCGATCCCGCGATCCTGCATCGCAGTTCCGCACGGAAGGTTGATCGCCCCACCCACCGGCAGGAAGATGTCGGCGCCCTCGTCGAGCTGACTCTCACAGGTGGCCCGCACGATCGGGTCGGCCGGGTCGAAGACACCAGTCATGACCCCCGCCTCGGGATCCGCTGGATCCCATCCCAGGACCTGCACAGCGGCGCCATTCACTTCGTTGTAATGGGCGACACCACGTGCATACCCATCCATGAAGATGGACACGGTCGGGATGTTGACGCCTCCATAGGTGGCCACGATGTCGGTCTGGGTCATCCCGGCGGCCAGATAGCCGGCCGCGAACGCGGCTTCATCGGTCTGGAACTCCGTTCCGGCGACATTGGGCCCGTTCGAGGGGGCGTCGATCAGAGTGAACTGGACGTCGGGGTTGGCTGCGGCAAAGGTCTCGATAGTGGGACCGAGCTTGAAGCCGGAACCAACGATGTGCTCGGCTCCTTCGGCGAGACACGTCTCGATATGGGGCTGATAGTCAGCCTCACTCGTCGACTCCAACAGGATGGGGTCGGGCTGGGCCGCGCCACTTGCCGCAGCGTCCTGGACCCCCTGCCATCCGGAGGCGTTGAAGCTCCGGTCGTCGACACCCGCGTCATCGGTGACAAAACAGGCCTTGACGGGAGTGAAGGCCGTCTCCCCTCCGCTGGTCGTGGTGTCCCCTGCGGCAGATGTAGTCGTCTCCTCGCCGGCCGTGGTGGTTGCTTCTCCGGCGGTCGTCGTGGCCTCACCGGCCGTGGTGGTGGTGTCTCCGCCTTCGCCGTCCCCGCAGGCCGCGAGCACCAGTGCCAGGGCGGAGATAAGGGCGAGATACCGCAGATAGCGTTTCACGCTGATAGTCCTCCATTGATATGAAATGGCAAGGGACCCCCCTGCCCGACGAGTCACATTAACGGTCTTTTCAGGTCGAGGTCGCCGCCAGTGGCTCGGGCCGAACCCAATAGATCCAGGGGATCGAAATCACCGTCACCAGCGCCTTGAACACCACGTTCGCTCCGAAGATCGACAAGGCGACCTCAGGCGTGAAGACTCCGAAAAGCGTGGCTAGGCCAACGAATATCGCCGAATCGACCGGGATGGAGATTGCGTTGCTGAAAAGGACGCGGCCCCATTGGCGGTCCTCGCCGAACCACCCCACCCAGCGTTGGTACGCCTCGGTGTCGATCAACTCGGCGACGACCTCGGCAAGGATCGAGGCGACGACGATGCCCCAGACCGGGGCGAGCACCGACCCGAATTCCAGTTGAGGCCCGGTAATCGGGTCCGGGGGGAGACGGGCCACCAGCCAGAAGAAACCCGCCATGAACACGTTGATACCGGCGGCGAGGACGATCAGGGTTCGTGCGGCCGACTTCCCGGCGATCTTGTGCACCAGATCGCGCAGCGTGAAGGTGAAGGGATAGATGAGCGTGCCGGCGTCGACGGCCTGCCCGCCGATCTCGACGATGCGGAGACTGGCGACGTCCGCCATCATCTGCGCCGCGACATAGGCGCCCCCAACGATCAGCAACGACCGAACTCCGCGGTTCATCACGCGAAGTTAGAGCTTTGCAGGGCGGGGCACCCCTACTGGACGACGTCGAGGAGTTTCGGGTCGAGTTGTCCGTAACCGGGAAGGATGGAGTCGGTGACTCCCGCGAACTCCCAGTGCCAGGGCTCCTGGGTGCTCATGCCGCAATGTGCCCAGTCCGGGTGAACCCAGCCGAAACGATGCGCATTGCCCTGCATCCACCGGAAGGTCGCATCCGAGCAGCCCAGAACGCCATAACCGTCTGTGAAGTCGACAGCCCGGCCCCAACCGTGGTTGGAATGGCCGGGTCTGGCCGTCGGGGGTCCCGAGCACGCCCGGCCCGAGCTCACGCCCGTCTGCACCGACGCACCAGTGAGCGGGTCCACTCCAAAGGTGGGCGTTTCGATCACGGGGCATCGGGAGTTGTACGCGGCAGCCTGCGAGCCGTAGGAGCGGTAACAGTCCTCATAGCTCAGGGTGACGCCGTCCTCTTCCGCAGCCTCCATGAGGAGGGCGTACATGTAGGCAGCATCCCGCTCCAGGGTGCAACCGTCGAACGACATCATCCGGTCGTCGGGCATGGAGCCGTTGTGGTAACCGTCGACTTCGAGGTCGAGGGTGTAGGCCTCGTCGTTGGCCGGCACGTACTCGGGTGTCGGCAAGGGGGCCAGCGCTGTGGAAATGGTGAAAATGAGTGCGAGTATGGGCATGCGACCGGGTTCGTTTGCCCAAACATCATCGGCGGAAAGGGCCTCAGCCTTTAACGGTCAGTCCTGCCCGGCCATCTCCGGTTGCGGGGTCGTCGTGGGGTCGGTGGGGTCCGGTGGGGCGACCGCCTCGAATGTGAGCTCGTCGTTCTCGGCATCGAGTCCAACGAGGATTGTCGTGCCTGCCCTGAACTCCCCGAGCAGGACCCGCTCGCTCAATGGGTCCTCGAGCAGACGCTGGATCGCCCTACGCAGTGGCCGGGCGCCGAGTTCGGGGTCATAGCCCCGCGTCCCCAGGAATACCTTGGCGTCATCGGTGAGGACCAGGTCGAGATGTTGCGACTCGAGCTGCTCGCGGACCCGTTCCAGCATGAGATCGACGATGAGCTTGAGCTCGTCCATGGTGAGCTCGTGGAACACGATGATCTCGTCGAGCCTGTTGATGAACTCGGGCCTGAAGCTCTTCTTGAGCTCCTCGGTGACCCGCCCTTTCATGTGCTCGTAGTCCATCTCGCTGTCGCCGGCGTGGAATCCGACCGCCTTCTTGTGGAGGTCGCGCGTGCCCAGGTTCGAAGTCATGATGATGACGGTGTTCTTGAAGTCGACAGTCCTGCCCTGGGCGTCGGTGAGCCGGCCTTCCTCGAGAATCTGGAGGAGGGTGTTGAACACGTCTGGGTGCGCCTTCTCGATCTCGTCGAACAACACGACAGAGAACGGCTTGCGTCTCACGGCCTCGGTCAGCTGGCCACCCTCGTCATAACCCACGTATCCGGGGGGCGACCCGACGAGACGGCTGACCGTGTGCTTCTCCATGTATTCGGACATGTCGAGCTGGATGAGGGCGTCCTCCTGCCCGAAGAGGAACTGGGCGAGGGCCTTGGCGGTCTCGGTCTTTCCGACTCCGGAAGGGCCGAGGAAGATGAATGAGCCCGAGGGACGGCGGGGATCCTTGAGCCCGGCCCGGGTCCGCCGGATCGCCTTGGACACCGCGGTGATGGCGTCGTGCTGTCCGATGATGCGCTTGTGCAGCTCGTCTTCCATGTGGACGAGCCGGGCCGTCTCCTCTTCGGTGAGCCTGTGAACAGGGATCCCGGTCCACTGGGCGAGGACTTCGGCGATCTCCTCTTCGTCGATCACCCAGCCGGTGTCGCCTTCACTGGCTTCCTTGACGGCGCGATCGCTGAGCAACCCACGCTCCTCATCCCGGAGGTTGGCGGCTCGCTCGTAGTTCTCCCGGGACACTGCATCCTGCTTGTCCTGACGGAGCGTGGAGAGTTTCTCGTCGATGGCAGTTATCTCGGGCACATCGCTGGTGCGATGGATGCGCTGACGGCTTCCGGCCTCGTCGATCAGGTCGATCGCCTTGTCGGGAAGGAACCGGTCAGAGAGATAGCGATCGGCCAGGTTGGCCGCGGAGACGATGGCCTGGTCGGTGAATCGGACCGAATGATGGGCCTCGTAGCGATCTTTCAGACCCATCAGGATCTGGATGGTTTCGCTCACAGACGGCTCGTCCACCTGGATCGGCTGGAAGCGACGCTCGAGCGCCGAGTCCTTCTCGAGGTACTTGCGGTACTCCTCGAGGGTGGTGGCGCCGACGGTCTGCAGCTCTCCGCGGGCCAGCATCGGCTTGAGGATCGAAGCCGCGTCGATAGCCCCCTCGGCGGCACCGGCACCCACCAGAGTGTGGATCTCGTCGATGAAGAGGATGATGTCGCCCCGGCTCTTGATCTCTTTGAGCACCTTCTTGAGACGCTCTTCGAAGTCGCCCCTGTAGCGCGAGCCGGCGACGAGGGCGCCGAGGTCGAGCGAGTACAAGTTCTTGCCCTGGAGGTTGTCGGGGACTTCCTTGGCGATGATGCGCTGGGCGAGACCTTCGACGATGGCGGTCTTGCCCACACCGGGCTCGCCGATGAGCACCGGGTTGTTCTTGGTGCGGCGGGAGAGGATCTGCATAACGCGCTCGATCTCGCGAATCCGGCCGATCACCGGGTCCAACTTCCGTTCCCGGGCCAGCTGGGTGTAGTTCCGCCCGAACTGATCCAGAACGGTGGATCCACCCGCCGAAGACTCCCGACCCCCGCTCCCGGCGGGCTCAGACGACTGCTGCTCACTCCCGGCGGGACCGGAGAGCAGCTGGATAACGGTCTGGCGCACCTTCTGCAGCTCTGCGCCGAGCTGCTGGAGGACCTGGGCCGCCACTCCCTCGCCCTCGCGGATCAAGCCGAGCAGGATGTGCTCGGTGCCGATGTAGTTGTGACCGAGCTGGAGTGCCTCACGGAGGCTGAGCTCGAGGACCTTCTTCGCCCTTGGGGTGAAAGGGATATGGCCGGAGGGAGACTGCTGGCCCTGACCGATGATCTTCACGACCTCCTCGCGGACCGAGGCGAGGTCGATGTCGAGACTCTCCAGCGCTTGGGCGGCGATGCCCTCTCCCTCGTTGAGGAGGCCGAGCAGGATGTGCTCGGTGCCGATGTAGTTGTGGTTGAGCAGGCGCGCCTCTTCCTGGGCCAATACGACGACCCGGCGGGCCCGATCTGTGAAGCGCTCAAACACTGTTGACTCCCAAGCCTGGCAGGTGCAACTTTACCACCGGGTGATCTTTGACCTTCGTGCATGGTTCCCGAGCGGTGCGCACGTAATACCATCGTCACGAATGGACGACCTCCAAAGGCTCATTCGGATCCCTCGGGTGTGGGACTCGCTCGCCCGCGTCGAGGAGCGTCTGCTCGAGGCGGCATCGGCGGACGATGCCTACTTGACCAAGATCGCCCAGCACCTGTTGCTCGCCGGCGGCAAGCGCTTCCGCCCACTGCTGGCCCTTCTCGCGGCCGAGTTCGGCGAGGCACGCGACCGTCGGCCGGTGGAAGCCGGCGTCTCGGTGGAGTTGATCCACGTCGGCTCTCTCTATCACGACGATGTAATCGACGAGGCAGATGTCAGACGGGGCGCGGCCTCTGTCAACGCCAACTGGAACAACACCGTCGCCATCCTCGCCGGAGACTTCCTGATGGCCCGGGCCTCCGAAGTGGCGGCTACCCATCTCAGCCAGGAATCGGTGCGACTCCTGGCGGCGACATACGCCGAGCTGGTAGAGGGCCAGACCCGCGAGTTGCAGCTCGATTTCAACCTGGGTCACGGTGTCGCCGAGTACGAGCAGGTCATCGCCGGCAAGACGGCCTCACTGATCCGGACGTCGGCCCGTCTCGGGGCATTGGCCGCCGATGCGGACGACGACATCGTCGACGCCCTATCCGACTGGGCATGGGAGGTGGGCATCGTGTTTCAGATCGCCGACGACGCCCTGGACCTGGTCGCGGACGAGGAGACGATCGGCAAACCCGCCGGATCGGACATTAGAGAGGGCAAGTTCACCATGGCGGTGCTCGAGGCTCTCTCCGGCCCGCATGGCGACCAGGTGCGATCTCTCCTCGAGAGCTCCCACCCCTACGCCGATGTCGTCGTGAACGACGTAATCGAGATTGTCCGAGCCGGAGGGCATGTCGACTCCTCGCTCGCCGAGGCTTCCCGTCGTCTCGAATTGGCATCCGGGGCATTGAGTCGTGTCCCCGACAGCGACGCCCGGGACATCCTCGAAGGCCTGGGTGATTACCTGCTGGGTCGGGTTGAGGCGGCCAGGGCCGGCTGATCAGGCCTCGGGCCGCAAGGTCGGGAAGAGAATGACTTCCCGGATGTGCGCCTGATCGGTGAGCAGCATCACCAGACGGTCGACCCCGATACCCAGCCCTCCCGTCGGGGGTAGCCCGTATTCCAGCGCCAGCAGATAATCGTCGTCGACTGGGTGCGCCTCCACGTCCCCGGCGGCTCGAGCCGCTGCCTGTTCCTCGAACCTAAGTCGCTGATCATCGGCGTCGTTGAGCTCGCTGAATGCGTTGGCGTACTCCGAGCCGGCGACCACCAGCTCGAAGCGATCGGCGAGACGGGGATCGGCGACACTGCGGCGTGCCAACGGAGAGAGCTCGATTGGCTGGTGGGTTACGAACGTCGGTTCCCAGATCTCGGGCTCGACGACCTCCTCGTATATCTCGGAGATGATCCGGGCCTCGCTCCACCCATCCTCGATCTCGATCCCCCGGGCGCGGGCCAGAGTGGCCAGATCGTCGACCGAGGTGTCCAGATCCACGTCTCTGCCCAGCTTTGCCGAGACGAGGTCGATCATCGACGCCCGGCGAAATGGTCGTGACAAATCGAGGTCCTGTCCCTGGTAGGTGAGGCTCGTGCCTCCGGTCACTTCCCGTGTCAGATCGGATACGACCTCCTCGGTGAGATCCATCATGTCCGTGTAGTCGGCCAGGGCCTGATAGGCCTCGAGCATCGTGAACTCGGGGTTGTGGGTCGAGTCGATCCCCTCGTTTCGAAAGATGCGGCCAATCTCGAAGACCTTCTCCATCCCGCCGACGACAAGACGCTTCAGATACAGCTCGGTTGCGATGCGGAGGTACATCTCCATGTCGAGAGCGTGATGATGTGTGGCGAACGGCCGTGCCGTAGCCCCGGTCGCCAGGTGGAGGAGGACCGGGGTCTCGACCTCGACGAAACCTCTCGCCTCGAACTGCCGGCGCAGCTCGCTGATCACCATGGCGCGTGCCCGAGCAACTCGTCGGGCTTCGCCGTTCACCATCAGGTCGAGATAACGCCGCCGGCTGCGGAGCTCGATGTCCTGTAGGCCGTGCCACTTGTCGGGCAATGGGCGAAGGCTCTTCTGGAGAATGACGTAATCGTCTATCCGCACGCTCAACTCGCCCTTGCGGGTGGTCATGATGGTCCCGGTGGCCCCGAGCCAGTCACCCAGGTCGACACGGGTGAACCCGTCTGCTTTCTCATCTCCAAGGGTGGTCCGATCCACGAAGAGCTGGATCGTCCCCGTGTCGTCCTGGAGTGTGCCGAACTGCAGCTTCCCGAAGGACCGGTGCAGCATCAGACGCCCCGCCACGGTCACTCTGGCGTCGCTATTCGATCCGGGATCGAGGTCGGCGAACTTCTCATGGAGTTCTGCGGCCGTGTGTGACCGTTGGTATCGGTGGGGATAGCCCCCCGACTCGAGGATCTCCTGGTGATGCTCCCGTCGCCCGGCGACGAGTGGGTCCAAGCCCTGGTCGGATGTCTCGCTCATGTCGCTCGGGTGGCTGGGTCAGGGCAGGGTAGTTAGCCGGCTCGGCTCGCCGAGGAGCAACCCTCGATCCGGTACCGGTCTGTCGTCGACCCAATCGAAGGTCACGTTGTCGATGAGACGGACACCTCCGACGTGAGCAGCCACCGCCAGAACCGAAGGCCGATCCAACTCGGTGATCGGGACCATCGTGTCCTGGGAAGCGAGCGTCGCGTAGTCCACCTCCAGCCGTTTCAGGGAGCGGCGGACCGTTCCTTCGAGTCGTTCGCCGCGGCGTTCGCCTGCGTCAACTTGCTCGGCGGCTTGGAAAAGGCCCCGGCTGATGGCTAGTGCACGTTCCCGATCCATGCGGGACAGCCTCACGTTCCGACTGGACAAGGCGAGGCCGTCGGGCTCACGCACCAGCGGGGCGTCGATGACAGACACCGGGAACCTGAGGTCGCGCACCATCGACTTGAGCACGGCGAGTTGTTGGGCGTCCTTGCGGCCGAACATTGCGATGTCGGGTTGCAGCCCGGCAAAGAGCTTGGCCACCACCGTCGCCACCCCGGTGAAATGACCGGCGCGGTATCGGCCCTCCATCTCCTGTGATACCCCACCGACCTCGACGATGGTTGTCTGTCCCACCGGGTAGACCTCTTCGAGCGGAGGCGCGAACAGGAGATCGACGTCATGCGCCTTGGCGAGCTCCGCGTCGCGCTCGGTGTCCCTCGGATAGGCAGCGAAGTCGCCCTCGTCGTCGAATTGAGTCGGATTCACGAACAGGGACACGACGAGTGTGTCACATCGATCACGTAACAGGTCCATCAGTGCCAAATGCCCTTCGTGGAGGAATCCGAGAGTCGGGAGCAGGCCAACGCTTCCCTCGTACTTCTTCCGTGTGCCGGCGAAAGTCGTCGTTACTTCCATCGCGCGATATCGCCTTTCCGACCGGCCCGAATCGCGGTGGCTTCAGCCATCTGCCTGTACTGCTCCCCCACCGATTCCGAGACTCGACGAGCCGCCTCGAGCTGGCCGATCACAGTGGAGACGTCCCCCCGGGCGATCGGACCAGTGAGGGGGGAGTCGCCGACGATGTCATAGGCATTGGCCACAGCCTGCACGACGAGTGGGCGGGTGACCACCGGATCGATCCGGGCCGCGATCATGAGGTCTGCTGCGGTGGCGAGCGCGGTGATCACGAAGTTGGCCGCAGCCGCCGCACCGGCGTGATAAGCCGGCCTCGACTCGTCGGCGAGCGGGAAGGGGATCATGTCGAGCGAGATTGCCAGGTCGTTGAGCGCGTTCATGGCCCCAGGGCCACCGCCGATGCCGACGAAGGAGCCGGCCAGGGCTGCGGCTCCCCGCTCCGGGTCGGGAAGTGTTTGCAGCGGGTGGAAGCCGCCGATGACAACTCCGGTTTGGGCAAGCTCATCGAGGGTGGTGAGCGGTGCGAATCCCGACGTATGGGCTGCCACCGGCACCGACGCGGCCTGGGGAGCGAGCCGGGAGGAGACCTCCTCGATGGCGGCATCCCGCACTGCGATGATGAGCACGTCGCACTCGGGCAAGGGATCGTCCCAGCCGACGGCCGGTCCGTAGGGAGTTTCCGCCGATCGGGAGACGACACCCGCTATCTGATGGCCTGAGCGAGCAGCGGCGAGCGCAATGGAGCCTCCGGCCCTGCCCGGGCCGACGATTATCAGTCTCACAGGTCTACCTCGGCCGGCGTGGCGGCGAGGCTAGCCAGTGGTCAAGCCTGGTCTTCCAGTTGGTTGGGTGTGATGACGGGCCAGTTCGAGTCCAGATCCGACTTCATCGTGTGGAACTCGTCCCGGCGCTTCCAGAATTTGGTCTTCCAGACCTTGAATCTCCGGCGGCTCAAATCTTGTGGGTCGGCGAGATGATTCTCGTGATTGTCCCCGGTGCCCCTCACTTCCGGCACGACGACGGCATCGGGGTCGTCGGTCATGTGCAGCACCTGATGGGCGTTGTGTCGCACGGCACGGTGCTGTTGCTTGCGCTCTTCGCGTGTGGGGCGGCCGTCGTTGTATCCGGGGATGTCCTGGCGATGTTCCCGCGACCGTTTTGCCATCTAGATCGTTCCTCCTGTCCTGGACCATTGCTTCATGTCCGAACCTGGAGGAGGGCCGCGGCCGCTTCCCATGCAGGGGAAGCTAGCACGGGTTCGCCCGTCCGTGTCAGGTTCGGAGGGACGGGATCATCGATCCGGCTCCTTCTCGAGCCAGCTCAAAGCCAACCTCTCTACTTCCTGGTCTGCGACAGCGGCCCTCGCCGCCGACGCCGTCAAGCCGTCACCAACCATGGCGTCCGGCCAGACGTCGCAAAGCGGCTCGAGGACGAACCGTCGCTCCGCCGCCCTCGGATGTGGGATCTCGAGATCAGGATCCCGAATCGGGTTCCCATCTACAGCGACAATGTCTAGATCGAGGGTGCGGGGACCCCAACGCAAGTCCCGCGTCCTGCCGTGCGCGGCCTCTATCCGATGCAGCGAGGCAAGGAGGTCCCGAGGCTGCGCCTTGGTCTCGAGGACCACCACCGCGTTCAGATACGGTGCCTGTGCCGGGCCCCCAACGGGGTCAGTCTCGTATAGACCCGAGACGTCCTTGACCGAGCCGAGCCCGTCGACCTCCCCCACGGCCCGACGCAGGTGGTCCAACCGGGCTCCCTGGTTGGAGCCGAGCGCGATGGCGTACCGGGTCATCGGGATCGATCGACGGTGACTGCCACGTCCTCGAAGGTCATGGGGATCGGAGCCTCCGGCTTGTGCACCGTCACGGTGACCCGGTCGACGGGCTGCTCAGCGAGCACGGTGGTCGCGATCCGATGGGCCACTGTCTCGATGAGATCATGACTCTCGTCCCGCACCAGGTCGTGTGCGACCTGGGCCAGATTTCCGTAGTCCACCGTGTCGGCGAGGTCGTCAGATGCGCCGGCAATGGAGAGGTCGAGGTACAGAGTCAAATCGATCCGAAAGATCTGCGGCTCCTGCTTCTCTTGGTCGAGCACACCATGACGGGCGAGCACTTCGATGCCTTTGAGCTCGATCCGATCGGTCACGAGGCGGCGGACGCCGGGATCAGTGAGCGGCCCTCAGGCCCAAGCGCACGTCCCAGAATCTGCTGAATCACCGCCAAGGCGAGGATCGGGTCGTTGACCAGCCCGGAAGAGACCAGGAACCCCCCGAGCAACCCGCCAACTGTGTCGTCGATCGCCTCTCGATGCACGAGGACGCGTGCCCGTCGTTTGGCGGTTGCCTTGCTCAGGGTGGCGAAGAACTCATCGACGTCGTGAGTGGTGAGGTCGGCGCCGATAGGCACCGAGAAGGTGGCAATCCCGGCCTCACGATACGCCAGCAGGTTTTGGTTGCCGGGAAGCATCGAAACGACCGTGTTGATCCCGGCTTCCTCGACGAGCCATGTGATCTCCTCCTCGCGTCGCACCCGGCGATGCTGGAACCCGGAGCCTCCGACTCGCTCCGAAACAGCGAGACGATCGGTGATGACCCAGGTGAATCCCCGGGGTTTTAATCCTGCAACCATTCGTCCCATTGCTCGGGATTCACGATAGCGGCGGCAAGGCTCAGCGCAGCCCTTGACGAAGCAACATCGTGAACCCGAAAAATCCTTGCCCCACGCTCGAATCCGAGGGCGGTTGTGACTGCGGTCACCCCGTCGCGCGCCGTGGGGTCTTCGATGCCTGCAACCCGTCCTAGAAAGGTCTTGCGCGAGGTCCCAAGCACCACTGGAAAGCCAATGTCGGTGAGCTCCCCGAGTCCGTCGATCAGTTCCAGGTTGTGAGTGACGGTCTTGCCGAAGCCGATGCCGGGATCGATCGCGATCGATGCCCGGTCGACCACCTTCATCATCTCTTCCGCCCTCGAGCCGAGGAAGGCGGCTACCTCCCTTACGACGTCTTCATACGTCGGGTCCCTTTGCATCGTCCGCGGAGTCCCCTTCATGTGCATGAGGACAACCCCGGCTCCGTACTCGCCGAGCACCTCGGTCATACCGGGTGTGACGCCAGCCGTGACGTCATTGATGATCTCGGCTCCCCCTTCGAGAGCGGCACGGGCCACCTCCGGCTTCGAGGTGTCGATCGAGACGACGGCACCCTCGGACACGAGAGCCTCCACAACCGGAATCACCCGGCGTAGCTCCTCGACGGCCGGCACGGCTTCGGCGCCGGGCCGAGTCGATTCGCCGCCGATGTCGATCAGGTCCGCCCCCAGCGCGATCATCTCCTGTCCGGCGCCGACTGCCGCAGCTGCGTCGAGATGCAAGCCACCATCCGAGAAGGAATCCGGGGTGACGTTTATCACCCCCATGATCAGCCCCCGGGAGACATCGAGGGATCGCGTCCGAAGTTTCCAGGGACCCACACGTAGAACGTAGGACGCAAAAGGCAAAACGGCGAGCGCAGCGAGCTATCGCGTGGTGCCGAAGAGGAGCGACATCGCCTCGGCCCTGGTGGCGGGCTGTGACTCCATGATCCCACGTACTGCCGAAGTCACCGTGGTCGCACCTGGCTTCTTCACCCCGCGCATGGACATGCAGAGATGCTCCGCCTCGACCACCACCATCACTCCCAGTGGCTGCAGGCGATCGGCCAGGGCGTCCGCCACCTGGGCTGTCAACCGTTCCTGCATTTGGGGACGACGGGCGAAACCATCGACCAAACGAGCCAGCTTGGAAAGCCCGGTGACCCGTCCCTTCGGTATGTAGGCGACATGGGCTGCACCGTGGAACGGCACGAAATGGTGCTCACACATGGAGTAGAAGGGGATCTCCCGCACCATCACGATCTCCTGGTAGTGCTCCTCGCCGAAGAAGGCATCAACGACGTCACCCGGGTCGCGATGTATACCGTCGAACACTTCGGCATAGAAGGCGGCCACCCGCTCCGGGGTGTCGACGAGACCTTCCCGATCGGGGTTCTCGCCGAGAGCCTCGATGATCTCACGTACCGCTTTCTCGATGCGGCCCCTGTCGATAATCGGTTCGATCTCGCTCATCTACGAAGAAAATAGGCCGACTGCCGTCTCCTATTCCATCAAACTCCCAAATGCCTTGACAAGGATGTCATGTTGGCATTATTATGATGTCATATTGACGTCGTATTGATGTCGTGACAGAGGAGAGAAAAATGTTCATTCATACCCCCGACGACCTGGAGCGGAGATTGGGGCAGCGAGTGCGGCGAGTCCTGCGGAAGAAGACCCGCGGTCCCATCGACCCCCCCACCCGAACCATCGTCAACGCAGCTCGTTGGACCCATCCCACTTAGGATCCGGCGATGCAATTGACTCAAACGGCCCACCTGATGGAGGCTGCGGTGCAGGCCCAGCTGAGACTGGCGGATCCCGAGCTCGCCGCCCTCGGATCCGAGCTGCTCGATGTCCTTCGCCCCGCGATCAGACTCACACTCATGGAGGTGGTGGAGATGGCCGCCCAAGAAGTGAACGGCCAGCTCGCCGGGCAGCGTGTCGACATCCAACTCGTGGACGGAGAGCCCGAGCTGACCGTCCGTCCCGACCAGTCGACCATCCCTCCCCCTCCCCCACCCCCGACACCCGGGGAACCCGTTGATGCCGAGGCGAGGATCACTCTTCGGCTCCCTGGATATCTCAAAGACCTGATCGCCGAGGCGGCCGAGGGCGCCGGCGATTCGGTCAACGCCTTCGTCGTCGATGCTCTTCGCTCCAAGGCATACCAAAGAGCCCCGTCCAGCAGCGTCAGAAGGACTATCGATCTGTGATCGACCGTGAGCTCGCGGTCGACGACACCCCGACGATACGAATCACCATCAGGTCGGGCCGGGTGAACGTCGAGAGTGGTGAGCGGGGGGTGGTCCGGTTCATCGTCGACACCAACGATCCGACGTTCGAGATCCGTCAGGCCGCCGATGCCATCGTCGCCTCTGGCGACCGCGGTGGACGGGTGTTCCTGACCGTGAGCGTCCCCCCGATGACCGACGTCGAGGTGGGCACGGCCAGCGGCGACGTCGACATAGATCCACATCTCGGCCGCCTCGATGTCACCACCGTGAGTGGAGAGGTCCAGTTCGCATCCGTTGAGCGCCTCGATGCCAGGACCACAAGCGGCGGGATCCGGGGTACTCGGGTAGAGGCTGAGGCCACCTGCGTCACCACCTCGGGGGACATCAAGGTTTTGGAGATCGTCGATCGCGCCGACTTCTCGACACGATCGGGATCGATCGTGATCGGCCGTTGCTCCGGCACCGTGTCGTGTGCGACCTTGTCGGGCAACATCCGGATCGAGGAGCTGAGCGGACCGACGGCGAGGATCAAGTCGATGTCAGGCGGGGTCCGTCTGGGAATCCCTCCCCGGACCCGGCTCGAGCTCGACGCAAACACCTTGTCCGGGAAGGTGACCCTGCCCGCCCCCAACCCGAGCCCGGAACCGCCTCAGCGCGAGGTCGCCGTCACCGTGCGCTTGGTGTCGGGAAGCCTGAAAATCGAACGTTCTGCGTAGAACGCTCAACCGGCGTCGGTGGCAGGCCGGGTGGAGCGCCGCAGTTTGCGGTTCAGCGTGAGGCTCTCGGTGACGGGATCCTCCTCCGTCTCCGCCTCCTCGGCGGCAGCGATCTGCTCTTCCCCTGGCTGGGGCAGGACCGGGTTGTCCGGGTACTTGAGCCGCATCGCTCCCTCTGACGTGTGCTCCCACTTGGGAACGTCGGAGAAGAGCTCGGCGACCTCTCTCCGGTCCACGGTCTCCTTCTCGAGAAGGGACTCGACCATGCGCTCCATCGCGTCCTGATGGCGCTCCAAGATGTGTCGTGCCTCCTCGTGCGCGGCGTTGATCATCTTGCGGACTTCGTTGTCGATGTTGGCCGCTACCTCGTCGGAGTAATCCTGCTGGCGCGAGTAGTCACGCCCCAGGAACACCTCGCCGTTGGGCTTGCCATACTGCATCGGGCCCAGGATGTCGCTCATCCCATACTCCATGACCATGCGACGGGCGATGGCGGTGGCCTTCTCGATGTCGTTGGCGGCACCGGTGGTGGGGTCGGCGAAGATCAGCTCCTCGGCGGTCCGGCCACCGAGCAGCATGGCGAGCTGATCCACGAGCTCTGAGCGACGAACCAGGTACTTGTCGTGGGTGGGGAGCGCCAGTGTGTGCCCCAATGACCGACCGCGGGCCACAATCGTGACCTTGTGGACCGGGTCCGAATTGGGAAGGGCATAGCCGACCAGTGCGTGACCGGTCTCGTGAAAGGCGATAAGCCGTTTCTCCTCGTCGGTCATGACCTTGGTCTTGCGCTCGGGGCCTGCGATCACCCGGTCGATGGCCTCTTCGAGCTCGAGCATCCCGATGTCCTTGCTGCGACGCCTCGTGGCGAGAAGGGCCGCCTCGTTGATGAGGTTGGCCAGATCGGCTCCGGTGAATCCCGGGGTTCGCCGCGCCAGGACCATGAGGTCGATTTCGTCATTAAGCGGCTTGCCCTTGGAATGGACCGCGAGGATGTCTCTGCGCCCCTCGACGTCGGGGGCGTCTACGACGATTTGTCGGTCGAAGCGCCCAGGGCGAAGCAGGGCAGGATCGAGGATGTCAGGACGGTTGGTCGCTGCCATCACAATGACACCGCTGTTCCCCTCGAAGCCGTCGAGCTCCACCAGAAGCTGGTTCAGAGTCTGCTCACGCTCGTCGTGCCCGCCACCGAGACCGGCGCCGCGATGACGGCCGACGGCGTCGATCTCGTCGATGAAGACAATGGCCGGGGCGGTCTGCTTGGCCTGGTCGAAGAGGTCACGGACACGGGAGGCTCCGACGCCGACGAACATCTCCACGAAATCCGAGCCCGATATGGAGAGGAATGGGACCCCGGCCTCGCCGGCCACGGCCTTGGCGAGGAGTGTCTTGCCGGTGCCCGGAGGGCCGAACAGAAGGACGCCACGGGGGATCTTTGCCCCCATCTGGCGGTACCTGTCCGGGTTCTGGAGGAAGTCTTTGATCTCCTCGAGCTCCTCCTTGGCCTCGACGAGCCCGGCGACGTCGTCGAATCCGATCTTCGGCTGTTCCTTGCCGACGAGCTTGGCCCGGGACTTGCCGAACTGCATGACCCGATTCCCGCCGCCCTGCATCTGCATGAAGATGAAAACCATGAAGCCGAGCAGGAAAAGCCATGGGAGGAAGCTGACCAGCACTTCCCAGAATCCGGGTGGCTGCGGGTCCGAGCTGAATGACGTGCCCGACTCCCGTATCACCGTGACGAGATCGCCTTCGGCCCCCTCGGGATAGCTGGAGACCTGGTCAAAGGCATCTGCTGGCAGCGTCGAGTCGGTGAGACGGCCCTGGAGCTCGTTGGAGCGAGCCAGCATCTCGACCTCCTCGTAGTCGCCGGCCTCGACGCTGTCGATGAACTGAGAGAGCTCGACGACCTCGGGGCCCTGGACCTGGTCGAACCACCACTGGGCGAGGATGGCCAGCATGATGATGGACAGCCCGTAGACGACGAGCGTGCGCAGGGTTCGGTTCACTGAGACCTCAAGACAAACTCCGGGAAAGACTCCGAGGCGTCAATGCTACGGGAAACGCTTGGATAGTCGAACCCTTGCTGGCGACGCGCGTAAAGGTTCAGGCTTCGGCACCCATGACACCGACATAGGGCAGGTTGCGGTACTTGCCCGCGTAGTCGAGGCCGTAACCGACTACGAACTCGGGACCGATCGGGAAGCCGATGTACTTGACCTCGATTGGAACCCGCTGGATGCCTTCCTTGAGGAGGAGCGCCGCGATCTCCAGGGAAGCCGGCTTGCGCACGTTGAGACTCTTCATGAGATAGTTCAAGGTCAGACCCGAATCGATGATGTCCTCCACGATCAGGACGTGCCGTCCCTCGATCTCCTCGTCCAAGTCTTTCAGGATGCGGACGACACCCGAGGTTTGGGTCGACGCCCCATAGGAAGACACAGCCATGAAATCGAACTCCACGGGCAGATCGATATGGCGGGCGAGGTCCGCCATGACCATGAACGCCCCCCGCAGGACGCCGACGAGCAACACATCCTTCCCCTTGTAATCCGCCGTGATCTGCCGGCCGAGCTCGGCGAGCTTGCTGTCGATCTCCTCGGCGGTGATCAGAGGCTTGATGTCCATCCACTTTCCTCTCTGGCGAACACGGAAAGGTAGCCGCTGGTCCCGGGCTCATACCACGCCACGGGAAGCCGCCGCTCCCCCGGCAACCAGGCCGTTTCCTCGTTGGCGGTGACCACGAGCCGTCCGTCGTCGTCCACGCGGGCCGCCAGCGTCACGTCGGGAGGGAAGACCGCGGACCAGAGGCCGATTGGCGCCACACGACATGCTCGATCGACGCCATCGACAACGATGTGAAACGGGCCGACCGCGTTCACGCCAACTACCAGGTCGACTCGGGTCTGGCCCGACGGGGAGGTCGCGACGGGGCGAAAGACGAGCATCGGGCCTTCATGGGTAACTACCAGACCTCCACCCAGGACGACGGATGGTCGTCCACGCCGGGCAACTGACCAGACGGCCTCCATCTCGTCGGCAGTCCCACCGTACGGTGGTCGCACCCGGCTCAGGCATCGTCTCAGGACACGGTCCGCCACGGGTCGGGGGACGGCGAACAGCGCTCCAAGGGGGAGGGACAATGCCGCGCCGGCCTCGACGACTGGGACCGAGGCGGCCTCATGTTGGAGGTGGGTCTCATCAGAGCGCACCAGATCCGCAGATCTGGCCAGCGACTCGGGCAGCCTCGGGTTGAACCGGGCGGCCAGCTCCGGGATGACCTCCAGCCTCAACGCGTTTCGGCGCAGGCCGGGATCGAGATTGGACGGATCGTCGTGGAAAGGGAGGCCGGCCAGGCCCGCCAACTCCCTCGTGTCGGAGCGTGTCACCGCGAGCATGGGTCGGACCACAGATCCGGTACGCGGCGGGATGCCGGCCAGACCGGTGGGGCCGGCCCCTCTGAGAAGGCCCATCAGGACGGTCTCGGCTTGGTCATCGAGAGTGTGCGCCGTCAGCAAGGTCTCCCCCAAGTGCAACGCCCCTGAGAGAGCGGCATACCTCGCCTTCCGTGCCTGGCCTTCGATCGAAGACCCCGACGGGATCTCGATCCGCTGCACATCCAGCCCAACCCCGACCACAGCCGCCACAGAGTGAGCCGCCTCCGCCAATCGATCAGAGGCGGGCAGACGATGATCGACATGGACGGCCCTCACGTCGCGACCCAGCCGGCGAATCAGATAGGCGAGGGTGGCCGAGTCGGCGCCGCCGGATAGGGCCACGACGAGATCCCCATCGGGAAGCCGGAGGAGCTCTGTCGACCTTCCCCTCAGCTCCTTCAGGCGACGCGTCTCAACCATCGCTCGGGACTCTCGATCTCCTCCAGGGTGGGCAGGCTCCCGGCACCCCTGAAGGCCAAACCGACCGCATCCCAGCCGGCCTCACGCTCGACGGCTTGGATGAAGCGCTCCCCCATCCGGTACTGGTTCATCTTCATCTCCATCCCTGTGAGCCTGAAGAACGCTGCGGTTCGCTTGTCTTTCCGCCGTGCCTTCAAGACGCTGCTCATCCGATCCTGAGTTCGCAGATGCTGCGAGCCGAGGCGGTCCATCACCACATGGCCGTGACCTTCGAGCAGCGACATCAGCGCCTGGACCTTGTCGATCACCACCGTCTGCTCGGAGGAGGCAAATAACCCGAGCAGCCCGCGCTCGTCGATGATCGGTGTTCCTTCTCCGCGACGACGGGTGACCTCGTCGATGATCCGATTCATTCTTCCCGGCTCGGGACGGGAGTGCTCGACCAAGTCGGTGACCAAGCTCATGAAGTACCCGCGAAGCCAGGGGACACCCTGGAACTGGGCGCGGTGCGTCAACTCGTGAAGAGTGACCCAGAACCTGAACTCTTCCGGGCGGAACTGATGGGCGCGCTCCAGCTGGATGATGTTCGGACCAACGAAGGCGACCACGTCGGCGTCTTCGCCGGTCGGGAGGACCAGCTCGTATTGGCCGAGCACGCGGCGAGCGATGACTCCGAGGACTGCTGTGAGCTCGGCCTGGACCAGTCGATTGGCAAAGGTTGCAACACCCCGAGCCCCTGGACCTGCGGCCTCCATCTTCTCGGTGAGCTGGCGCTGGAGCGGCTTCATCAGATGGCTGAAACTGGCAACGTTTCTTTCGATCCACTCCTCGCGCCCGATGACGATGGTGGTCGGGTCACCCGGGAGGTCGAGCCCGGTGGCCGCAGGAACGAGATCTGAGACCTGCTCGGTGATACGGGTCATATCCGCCTCGAGCGCCGATCGATGGTAGGTCTCGGCCAGGGGGTAGGTCCCTGCGATCCTTCCGGCGAGACGGCCCGATCCGGACCGGCTGGAAGTCACTCTTTGACGATTCGGTACCGCTTGCGAACGACCCTGGTGAAGTACTGGATCGTGGTCATGACGATGACCAGGACCGCAAGAACGATCCCCGTCGGGATCATGTATCGGTAGGTCCAGTCGGGAAGGGTCTCGGTCGGCTCGGGAGTGGTCATCGGCACCGCCGGCTCGATGCCCGAAGTGGGGGCGGGCTCCTCGGCCACGGTGGTCGAGGTCTGCTCCTCGGTCCCCTCGGTCGCCAGAGCGGGTGCAACGAAGAACGATGCATAGGCGGCAACGAGGACGACGAGTGTCGCGATGCGGCTGAATCGCTTCATCTGACGCGCAGACTAGTGCTGCACTAGGGAGAGGCCGCCTCACGGGCGATTGCGTCGCGCAACCGTTCCAGGAACTCGGCCGGGACCTCCTCGGCAAGGCGCTCTCTCACCACGATCTGGAGCCGAGCTTCGAAATCGAAGCTGCGCAGGCATCCCGAACAGTCTTCGAGATGGGCGCGAATCACCTCCGATGTGGTGGTTTCGATCTCCCTGTCGAGATACTGATACAGATTGGTAAGTGCGTCATCGCACTCATGGCCACTCATGGTCGCTCCGCGCCTTCAGGCACAAGGCCTCTCTTGACTGCGTATTCCCACAACGATTTCTGCATCGCCTTTCTTCCCCGGTGGAGCCGCGACATGACGGTACCGATCGGGATGTCCAGGATGTCGGAGATCTCCTTGTATGAGAAACCCTCGAGGTCGGCGAGCAAAACCGGGAGCCGGAAGTTCTCGGGCAGGTCCTCGACTGCCTTCTTGATGTCAGACTCCACCAGCCCGTCGAGCACCCGGTCTTCGGTGGTACGAGCGGCCTCCGCCGATTCCTCGGACCCGATGTTCCGGTAGAGGTAGAGGTCCTCGACCGAGCCAAGGTCGACCTCCGAAGGCCGCCGCGAGTCCTTGCGGTACTTGTTGATGTAAGTGTTGGTGAGGATCCGGTAGAGCCAAGCCTTGAGGTTGGTCCCCTCCTCGAAGGTGTGATAAGCCCGGTAGGCCTTCAGAAACGTCTCTTGGACCAGGTCCTCGGCATCGGCCGGGTTACGCGTCATGCGCATGGCGGCGCTGTAAAGCTGCCGCGCGTACTGCATGGCATCGCGTTCGAAGTTGGCCTGGTCCGCCATTTGAGGAGCGACGGTACAGGGTGTAGATGGAAAGCCCTAAGCCGGTCGGCATCGCCGAAGACTCACGCTGCGCTGGAGCCGGAGAGGGGAGTCGAACCCCTGGCCTACGCATTACGAGTGCGTTGCTCTACCACTGAGCTACTCCGGCGGGACGCCAAATGGTAAAGGGTGAGGCGCGGCTGAGCCAGACGATCTGTTCAATCCAAGGGAACCGATCAGCCTTTGGAAGCCCAGACCGCGCACATAAGTCAGGTCTCGGAGCCGAGACCGGCAAAGAGGTTCGCCAGCACGAGTTCGCGTCTGAGATTGGCCTGGATGTCGACGACAGCGTCGAGGATCTTCTCCGCCGAGGCCACCGCCTTGCGAGGGCTCACATCGGTGAATGACCCCAGCGGCAGGTCGCTGTTGCGAACCGGCCCGCCCATCTGCAACGAGGCGGAGTCGGTGTACCACGAGGCGAGGATCTCGAGCCCGTTGACCAGCAAGGATTGCTCGGCGCGCCGTCTGGCCCTTTGCTCCCTTTCCTTGGTCATGTCCTCGGATACCGACTGGGCGACCAGCGGAGCGATCTCGGACAGTACGTCGGAGGCCAGCCTCTGACCGTCTCCCGGATGGGGCGTCACCTGTCCAGGTATCGCCAACCAAAGATCGCGGAACCGGGACACCTCGGGCCGATCCATCAATGCCAGAGCCAGGCCGGGCCGGCCACCCGAGACGACCGCCACCCCCTCGGCAGCGGCCTCATCCAGTCCCCGGCCCTCGAGTGCCTTCACCATGGTTCCCAGGGGGACTCTGCCGACGTGGATGGTCCGACACCGGGAGGCCACTGTGGCGGGGAAGTCGTCCTCAGACTCCGCCACCAGGATGAAGACGACCGATGCCGTCGGCTCCTCCAGCGTCTTGAGCAAGGCGTTGGCCGCTTGCTCGGTCATCGTCCCTGCCTCGGGGAAAAGGAATATCGAGCGGTCCCCCTCGACCGGGCGCAGTGACGCCCGGGTGACCACATCCCGGGCCTGGTCGACGCCGAGACTGGTCGCCCCCTCCGGCTCGACGACAGTCACATCGGGGTGGACTCCACCGCGCACCAACCGACATGACCGGCATTCCACCTCGTGCTCGCCACGGTCTGCGCATAGCAGGGCCGCGGCGAACCGGACTGCGAGAGTCCCCTTGCCTACCGAGTCGGGCCCGGTGAACAGGTATGCCTGGGCAGGCGCGGCCAGCTCCCGACGCAATAGGTCGACCACCCGCTCGTGACCGATCACTCCATCGAAGGAATCGCTCATCCGCCCAAAACCATCATGATCCGGTTCACCAACTCCTCCACCGACCCGGATCCATCCAGAAGCACTACACGCCCGGGCTCGGCCACGGCGAGGTCTCGATATGCGGCGCTCACCTCCTTCTGGAAGGCCACGCTCTCGCTTCCAATCCGATCCGGTCGCCCCTGACGCCGCAGTGCCTCTCCCGCGTCGATGTCGATCACAAACACCCGTCCCGGCTCCACACCCTCGAGCCCGATTTCGTTGATCTCACGCACTTGCTGCTCGCCAAGCCCGCGGGCCCGTCCCTGATAAGCGATCGATGAGTAGTAAGTGCGATCGCTGATCACCCAGGCGCCTCGCTGCAGAGCCGGCGCGACAACATCCCGCGCCAGTTGAGCTCGTTGTGCTGCAAAGAGGAACACCTCTGCCCAGCGATCCACCTGTTCTGAGTCGAGGACGAGCCTGCGAACGGTCTCTCCGAGCGGAGTCCCACCGGGCTCACGCACCTCGACAACCTCATCCCCCGAGGCGCGAAGCCTGGTGGCCAGGACGGCCGACAAAGTCGTCTTGCCGCTGCCATCACCGCCCTCGAGCGCAATATATCGGTGGTTACGGGGCGTTTCGCCTGTCACTGTGATGGACGGTAACGGTCTCCCGGGACACGAGTCGTATTGACATCAGGCGGTCAAATGCAGTCAACTCTCCCCACCCATGCCTAAGAGCCTCGTAATCGTCGAGTCCCCGACGAAGGCTCGAACCATCTCCGGTTTCCTCGGTCCGGACGTGGCCGTCGAGTCTTCGATGGGGCACATCCGCGACCTTCCGCGGTCGGCCGCAGAGATCCCGGCCAGCGCCAAGGGCAAGGATTGGGCCCGCCTCGGAGTCGACGTCGACAACGACTTCGAGCCGCTGTACGTGGTGCCCAAGGAGCGGAAGGAACGGGTCAAGAAGCTCAAGGAGATGCTGGCCGGGGTCGACCAACTCTACCTGGCAACGGACGAGGACCGAGAGGGCGAGTCCATCGCCTGGCATCTTGCCGAAGCCCTCAAGCCCAAGGTGCCGGTTCATCGAATGGTGTTCCACGAGATCACACAACATGCGATCGAAGACGCCTTCGCCAACCCACGCGATCTCGACCTACGTTTGGTCCAAGCGCAGGAGGCACGCCGCATCCTCGACCGGCTCTACGGATATGAGGTGTCCCCGGTCCTATGGCGCAAGGTCCAGCAAGGCCTCTCCGCAGGGCGAGTGCAGAGTGTCGCGGTCCGCATCGTCGTCGAACGTGAACGTGAGCGGATGGCGTTCACCTCGGCCGAATACTGGAGCGTCGAAGGCACCTTCGCCCCCGTCGACGACCTGAACAGGACCTTCGAGGCAACTCTCCTCCAGGTGGACGAGGCGCGGGTGGCTACCGGCAAGGAGTTCGGGGCTGACGGACAGGTGAAGCCTGGAACCCTCGTCCTCGACCAGGCGCTGGCGACCGAATTGGCCGAAGGTCTCCTCGATTCTCGATTCGAGGTGAAGTCGGTCGAGGAGAAGCCGTACAAGAGGTCGCCCTATCCCCCGTTTCGGACATCGACTTTGCAGCAGGAGGCCGCCCGGAAACTCCGTTTCTCGTCGTCACGAACCATGTCGGTGGCCCAGCGTCTCTATGAGAACGGGTACATAACGTATATGCGGACGGACTCGACCTCGCTGGCCGACACCGCTGTTGCCTCGGCTCGGGCTCAGATCACCAAGCTCTATGGGCAGGAATATCTCTCACCCAAGCCGCGCACGTTCGCTTCGAACGTGAAGGGCGCCCAGGAGGCGCACGAAGCGATCCGGCCGGCCGGAGACGACCAATTCCAGACTCCGGAGCAGGTGGCCACCCTCGTCGGCCCGGATGAGGGTCGGCTCTACGACCTCATCTGGAAGCGGACGATCGCATCGCAGATGGCTGATGCAATTGGCTTCACCGTGTCGGCTCGCCTCGGGGCGCAGTCGACCGACGGGCGCGAGACCGTGTTCAGCACCAGCGGTCGAACGATCACGTTTCCCGGCTTCCTCCGTGTCTATGTCCAGGGATCAGACGACCCGGAGTCCGAGCCGGATGACAAGGAGAAGGTCCTGCCCAAGCTGGCCACGGGAGACGCCCTCGCCGTGCAGCGTCTGGAGCCGACCGGGCACGAGACCAGGCCACCGGCCAGGTATACCGAGGCCTCGCTGGTTCAACGTCTCGAGGAGCTGGGCGTGGGACGGCCCTCCACATATGCCTCGATCATGACCACGATTCAGGACCGCGGCTACGTGTGGAAGAAGGGCACGGCAATGGTCCCGAGCTTCGTCGCCTTTGGCGTCGTCGGGCTTCTCGAGAAGCATTTCCCCCAACTCGTCGATTACAGCTTTACGGCGTCCATGGAGGACGACCTCGACCGGATTGCCGCTGGGGAGGAGGAGTCGGTCCCGTGGCTCACTCATTTCTATTTCGGCGACGGCGGCCTGAAGCACAAGGTGGCGACACGGCTCGATGAGATCGACCCACGAGCCGTGGGCTCAATCCCGATCGGTGTCGACGAGGCGAGCAACGAGGTCGTAGCCAGGATCGGGCGCTACGGCCCATATGTGGAGATCGGGGAAGAGAGGGCGTCCATCCCCGATGACCTGGCCCCGGACGAGTTGACCGTAGAGAAGGCACTCGAACTGGTGAAATATCAGAACGCGGGTGACAAGATCTTCGGCACCGACCCCGAATCCGGGCTGACCGTATATGGCAAGACGGGTCGGTTCGGTCCCTACATCCAGCTCGGAGAAGCGGAAGAGGGGAGTAAGACCAAGCCGAAGCGGGCCTCACTTTTCAAGACGATGACCATGGACGAGCTCTCTCTGGACACGGCGATGCAGCTGCTATCTCTGCCTCGGACGATCGGCACCGACCCAGAAGGCGTCGACATCGTCGCCCTCAACGGCCGCTACGGGCCGTACATTCAGCGAGGATCCGACCGGCGCAGCCTCGAAGGAGAGGATCAGCTCTTCACCCTCACCGTCGATGAGGCTCTCGCCCTTCTCGCCGAGCCACCACGCCGGAGAGGTCAGCAGGCGGCCGGGCCGCTGAAGGAGCTAGGCCCCGACCCGGTGAGCGGGAAGCCGGTGACGGTCCGAAACGGGCGCTACGGGCCTTACGTGACCGACGGAGAGGTGAATGCCTCATTGCGTCAGGGCGACTCCCCTGAGACCATCGATATCGAGCGGGCGGCGGAGCTGCTGGCCGCACGAAGGGACCGCGTCGGAAAATAGCGGGACCGAACCCCCGCCTCATTTGACGACGGTGAACACCGGACGCGAGGCCGGGCGCAATCCCATCCGGGAGATTTCGGTACCAGGGTGGCCATCGGAGGGACGGTGGGTGTCGACCCCGAAACCGACGCTCCGAAGGCGATCGGCGATGTCAGGGCCATATAGCCTGACGTGATCTCGCTGTCCGAAGACACGGAGCCTCTCATCGGGATCGACGACCGTGGGATCTTCGAATGTCACGTCCCCCTTTATGGGGACGACGACCAAAGCCCAGCCGTCGGGGGCGAGGATGCGGTGCAGTTCTTGCATGGCCCCTCGGTCGTCGGGTACGTGCTCGAGGACATGGCTACAGATGATGACATCGAACGACTCGTCCTGAAGCTGGAGGTCGGTCACATCCAATCGCAGGTCGACGTCTTCTCGGTCGAGATCCGCGGTCTGATAGCCGGCGCCCAGACGCTGGCGGAGCAGAGGCTCGAGGCAGCGCTCTGGGGCGAAATGCAAGACGTGCTTGGCGCGGCCGTCGAAGAGATCGGTGTCGTTGTTCAAGAGCAGCCACACAAACCGATGGCGCTCCAGCGAGCCACAATGGATGCATTGGGCTTCGGGACGGGGCGGGTTCCCGTAAGGGCGGAACCGTCGGGAGGTCCGAGTGCACACCGGGCACCACCTCCCTGTCCCGCGGTAGGGAATCGTTTTCAACAGCGCCCTGCCCCGTCGCAGGAGGGACTTGGGCGACATTGGTCAGAGGACTGTTGCGGCGAGCTCGGCCAGCGGGGAACGCACCGTCTTTTCCAGCGTGACGTGTCCGAACAACGATGAGCCCTTGAACTTCTCGATGAGTGCGGCCATCCCCCCGAAAGGCGAGATGTAGGGGTTGTCTACCTGGGTCAGGTCACCGCAGAAGACCACCTTGGAGTCACGCGACATCCGGGTGAGGATCACTTTGAGAGTGGGCAGCTCCAGGTTCTGCGCTTCGTCGATGATGACGAACTCGCCGGTGATGGATCGACCCCGAAGATAGGTCACCGCCGCCATCTCCAACTCACCGCGATCGATCAGCTCCTCAATCGCGTGCTTGGCGCCGTCGGCCCCGGCGTCGGAGAAGAGGGCGAACAGGTTGTCATGCACCGCCGCCATCCATGGCGCCAGCTTCTCGTTGAGATCTCCGGGCAGGTAGCCGACCTCCTGGCGGCCCACCGCGACCAGGGGGCGATAGACCGACACCCTCCGGTATCGCCCCTGTTCGATGACCTGTTCGAGGGCGGCGGCCAGGGCGAGAAATGTCTTCCCGGTGCCCGCCATGCCCATCAGCGAAACGGCAGGGATGTCCGGATCGAGCAGCTGATGCAATGCCACGGTCTGCCGGACGTTTTTCGGTTCGACACCGAACGCACGCATATGGGTGGGAACCCGCTCCACTACGACCGTGGGCTCGGCCTGGATCACGCGGGCGAGGGCCGAGCGCGACGCGCCGGAACGGAGCAGCACGAACTGATTGACCATCGCATCGATCTCGTCGAGAGTGATCTTTCCCTCGTCGAACAGCCGATCGATGGTGTCCCCGTCGGTGGCATGCTCGACGAGACCCGACTGGAGCTGTTCCACCGGCACCGTGTCGGCTCGGTAGTCCTGAACCGGGACTCCGAGCTGTGCACCCTTGATGCGCAGGGATGCGTCCTTGGTGACCAGCACCGCCGGCGACTGCTCATGGAGGTTCAAGCAGGTGGCGAGGATCCGGTGATCCGGGGTCTCGGGATCGAGCACCGCCGGCAGACGCTCAGAGACCACCCCATTGAGCTCGATCCTGAGCGTGCCGCCCCCGGGCAGCGCGACCGCCTCTCGGAGTCCGCCGGTACGGGACGCCCCCAACTCTTCGAGCAGCCGGATGGCTGCTCTGGCGTTGCCGCCAACTTCGTCCATACGGGTCTTCTTGCGATCCAGCTCCTCGACGACGACCAGGGGCAGCACGACGTCGTGTTCATCGAATCTGAGCGGGGACTGGGGATCGGCGAGGAGCACGCAGGTGTCCAGGACGTAGGTGGCGACCTGGTCGGTTTGTGTAGAGGTCATCGCCAAGGACCACAGCTTCCCGCCCCGCGCGATGAATTACAAGGATCGACGCTGAACCCGGCTCAGGCGTTGACCTTGAACACAGGGAAAAGGGCCGACTTCGCCGCGAAGTCTGCCGTGGTCGGATTCTCCGGCACGTCCATGTAGGGACGTGCGAAGCTCTCCCGTGCGTAGTAGGCGGCGGCTGCCGACGCCGCCGTGGGGCCGGTCATCTCTTCGAGGCGGACCTGACGCTCGTTCGATCCGTGACGCAGGGTGACGACGGGGTTGGCCCGGACATTGTGCACCCATGACACCTCGCCGTAGGGCGAGACCACGTACTCGTTGCCATCGAGCACGAGCGGACTGACCGGGACTTCCCGCGTTTGGCCGCTCTTCCGCCCAGTCGTGGTCATGATCGAGGTCTTTCCCATCCCCCGCCGGGCAGCCCACGACATGAGGCGATTCACGTTCCGGGTGACCTGGTATTCCTTGGCCATCGTCGGGAAGCTAGCGTTTATCGTCGACGAGCGACCCACTCCAGGAAGTCGTCGATCGGCCGGGCATTGACCACTCGATCGGTCGTCACCCACCCACGCTGGGCATAGGCGACTCCGTAACTCATCCGGACGAGGTCGCTCGTGTGATGCGAGTCGGTGTCGATGACGAAGTCGACACCACGTGCCATCGCCCGACGCGCCACCTCGGAGGTGGCGTCGAGCCGATCGAGCGCTCCGTTGATTTCGAGGGCCACCCCGGTCACTTCGAGCCCTTCGAGTATCACATCGATGTCCAACTCGACGCCCGGACGGCGTCCCACGTATCTGCCGCTGAGATGACCGATGGCATTCACCGCCGGGTCGTGGAGAGCGCCGAGGATCCGCGCCGTCTGACGATCCTGCGACAGGTCGAAATGGGAATGGATCGAGGCAACGCAGTAGTCGAACTCGAGTCGAAAGTCGGCGTCATAGTCGAGATCGCCGTCGGGGTCGATGTTGAGCTCGCAGCCGAAAAGGAGGCGAATGTCGGGGTATTTGCCTTGAAGGTCACGGATGCGATCGCGGTGCTCGAGCATCACGTCCCGCGGCGACCCATTGATGGCCAGGTCTTCGCCGTGGTCGGTGAACGCTACGTATTCATATCCCCGCACCATCGCCGCTTCGATCATCTCCTCCAACGTCGAGCGGCCATCCCCGGACCGGTCTGAGTGATAGTGGAGATCACCCCTGATCTGGGAAAGCTCGATCAACTGGGGCAGTGAGCCGGCGGCTGCGGCCTCCACTTCACCGGTGCCCTCACGCAATGGGGGAGGAACCACCTCCATCTCCAGCGCCTTGTACAAGTCTTCCTCGGTCTCCGAAGCGATCACCTTCTCGTCCTCGAAGAGCCCATACTCGCTGAGCAGCCAACCCCGATCGATCGCCCGCTGACGGAGCGCGATGTTGTGGGCCTTTGACCCGGTGAAGTAGAGAAGGGCCGAGCCCAGCTGACCGGGCTCGATGGTGCGGACATCGACCTGCATGCCCTCCCGGGTCAGGAACGAGGTCTTGGTCCCGCCGGACCCGATCACTTCAGACGCCTCGGGCAGACCGACGACGAACTCCGAGACGGCCGTGGGGTCGTTGGTAGCAACCACGATGTCGATGTCCCCGACCGTGTCCGAGAATCGACGGATCGAGCCGCACGGCACCGCGGCTTCGACTCCGTCGAGGGCGGCGATCCGGGATGCCAGTGATCTTGCCAGAGGCAACGCCTCGACCAATGGGGTCCGCCGATCTTTCCCGTGGAGACCAAGGCGCTCGATCGCTTTGCTGATCTTCTCCTCGGTCGTCTTCCCCAGACCGGGCAGTTCTCGTAGCTGCTCGGCGGCGATGGCCTGGCGAAGACCTTCGATGTCCTCGACACCCAGTTGTTCCCGGATGAGCTTGAGCGTCTTCGGGCCCAGACCAGGGATCTTCGTCAGCTCGACGAACGCCGGCGGGTACTTTTCGCGAAGGGAGGACAACTTGGCCACCGACCCTGTGGACATGTACTCCAGGATCTTGTCTGCCGTCGAGCCGCCGACTCCCTTGATCTCCGTCAGCTCCTTCTTGCCCAGGTCGCTCAACTCACCCTGATAGCCCTCGATCCCGTGCAGCGCGTTCTCGTAGGCCCGGACTCTGAATGCCTGGGGGCTGCCCTCATCCAGGGCGGTCAGCTTGGCCAGTTCGGCCAACATGCGGATGACATCGAGACGCGTTGCCACGACACGCGAGCCTATATCCGGCCTCAGTCGTCGACTATGAGGGCGACAGACCCGTCGGTGAGAGCGAGGAGGGTTTGCGGAGCCAGCTCCAGTTGGAGCCCTCGCTGTCCTCCAGACACAGCAATCGTCTCGTGGTCCCTCGCCGAGGAGTCAAGGACGAGCCGATGCCTCTTCCGCTGTCCGAAAGGACTGATCCCACCGGTGACGTAGCCGGTCTCTCGCTCGGCGATTGCGGGCGACACCAGCGAGCAGTGCTTGGCACCGACGGCACGCGCCAGCTTCTTCGTCGACAAACGTCGATCGACCGGGATCACGGCGATCACCGGCTCACCATCCACCTCAGCTACCAGAGTCTTGAAAACCCGGGCATGCCCCATCCCGATGGCGGCTGCGACGGCCTCCCCGTAGCCGGCCCCCACCTTCCCGGGTACGTCGTAGCGATGGACCTGGTAGATCGCGCCGGCGTCGTCCAGAACGACGGTGGCCCTGGTACTTCCTGCCATTTCACCAACGCTCGACGAGATGCTCGCGCCCTGGCGGTGGGTCATAGGATTCGGGCCAGAAATCGGTGATCGAGGTGATGAGTCCTTCTGAGAAGGTGAAGAAGGCAATTCCGTCGGCTAGCTCCGAGCCCTCGACCTCCCACCCGAACCAGGCGACCCCGTTAAGGGCGTCAGCGATGGACACCTTGAGACGGAGGTGCCAATCGCCGGGATACTCCTGATTGAACTGGAGGTACCGATCACGTCCCCTGATTCGCTCTCTCGATTGTGGGATCTCATAGACGACATCCGGATGGAGCAGGGCAGCCCAAGCCTCCCAGTCACGAGCTTCCAGCGTCTCGATGAAGCGGTTGACCGGCTGCAGGTCTGACACAGCCGCGCGAACCTAACGAAGTGTGCGGCTCACCTGCCCAGCCAGGCTCGGGGCTCGAACTCTGCTCGTGCCGTTTTTCCCACCAGGACCTCTCCAAAAAACGGTACCTCGGCCTTCAACGCAACGGTGACCGCCACCACCCGCGGCCGAAGCGTGGGATCGACGCGGCACGAGCAGCTCACCACCCGCGCCCCGTTGCGGGACGCGTACTCCGCCGCGAGGCCGTCCGGATCTTCGACGCCGGCCGGCGGATAAGTGGCAACCGCGGCGGCGAGAGCGGCTGCCTCCGCAGCCGTTGCCGCCTTCTCACGAGCGTCGAACAGGACGCCCAATGCGGTCGTGGCAACACCGACGGCGGCGACCAGGGCGCAGAGACCGATCATCAGGATGGTCCCAGCGCCCCGCTCGCCCATCATCTCTCGGTTCGCATCGTCGCCCGAGCCGACAGATCGAGCCCGAGACTGCGTGGGAACGGCGAGCCGAGCACGTGCCGCAAGGAGACGGTCACAGTCGCCACCGCGCCGACCCTCGAGGGCCGCTCCACTGAGACGCGGGCCCGGTCACGCATCGCAGGGCTCAGAGCTGCGAGCACTGCCTCGACCGCCCTGGCCGGGTCAGGTGTCGTCGCCGCCACACGTGCCCCCTCCCGCACAGCCCCCTGCAGTTCGATCCGTGCCCGGGCCACCCCTATCAGCTGGATCGACGCCACCAGTACCAGAATCGCAATGGGGAGCACGAGGAACAGCTCCACGGTCACCGAGCCGCGTTCCTCGCTCAGAATCGTCCTGCCACCCAGTCGATCACCTTTCCGAACAGGCTCCCCAAGAGACCTCCGCCGCTCCCCGACTGCAGCCATCTCAGAGCGATGACGGCCAGCGCGGTGGCGGCCAGGATCACCAAGAAGTACTCGACCGTCCCCTGCCCGCGGTCGTCGCGGGTGCCAAGCCAGGTCAGCATTCGTGCCATTTCCTCTCCTTTCCCTCCGGTTTCCGACCGGCGCGGGGAGAAGTGCGGATCTCACGTCAACGGTCCGGACAGGTCCTCGAAGAGCCGGAGCATCGAAGGTGCATAGAGAAGGAGAACGAGGCCGGGAAGGAGCAACAGGGTGATCGGGAGCATCAACCGCACAGGAAGCGAACGTGACCTGGCGATACGTCTCGCCTTCTCGGCGGCGATGTCTGCCTCGATCATCGACCGAACCGTGTCACCAAGGGCGGCGCCCGACTTCTGGGCCCGGGCAAGTTGAGAGAGGACTCCCTTCATCTCGCCAGTCACGGCCAGCGCGGCCTGGCTGAGGCCCGAGATCGTCGCAACCCGGGCGGCGCGGGTCAGCTGGGGCTGGCCGGGAAATACCGTCGCGACTGTCTGGAGCGCTCCGAGCACCGAACGCCCCGACCGAAGCTCGACGAGGAGCACTATCAGGACGGGCCGGATGAGATTCGGCTGCTTCCTCAGCCGATGCCGGAGTCGGAACGCGGCATACACACAAACCGCAAAGACGGCGCCGGGCGGCCCTGCCACCACCAGCCCGATCGAGCCAGACACCACGGCGCTCATCTGGCCCTCCGGAGAATCAGCATTGACAGCGTGATGCCCGCGCAAACAAGACCGAGCCCCGCCAGAACCGCCGCTCGCTGTGCCGGTTGCCGGAGGAGGCCCTCGAGACTGCCACGTGTGAGGGCCCAAGCGACGGCGAGGATCGGAACGAGGAGGAGAACTGCACCCGTCGTCCGCGCCGGAGCAGCTGCGATCGACACCTCATGGGCAACCTCCACCTGCGCCAAGGCCAGAGCGCCGATCTCGTCGAACAATGCCGCCGGTGACACGCCGAGCCCGTCGGCACGAGCCAAGAGCGTCCCGAGCTCGGGTCCGATCTCGCTGAACTCCGACTTCGCCGCCAGGGCGATTTGATTCATAGGCGCCCCTTGCCGGCAGCACCGGGAAATCTCGACAGCCCCCACTGAAGCTGCGGCGGCCTCCACCGAAGCGCGGAGCGTGGCTCCGGCCCGAAGCTCGCCCGACACGGCCTCGCAAAACCTGGTCGCACTCATGGAATGGACCGGTCTTGCCCGCCACCAGAGGGCAGCGATCACACCCGCCAGCGCAACGGGGGCCGCTACGGCCAGCGTGAGAATCGCGACACGCCGCCAGTCGACCCCGCCAGCCAGAGCGAGCGCAATGAACACCCAGGTCACCGCCCCGCCTCGATGCCCTCGCTCCCGACGATCGCCATGTCGGAGATGATCCGATTGCCGTCGTGCCGTTCCATCTGCACCACGATGTCGACTGCGGCATGTAGCTGGCGGCGAACGGCCAGTTCCGAGGTGTCGCCGGCCGAGAGGGCGAGCGTCTCCAGCCTCCACAACGCCTCCTGTGGGCTGTTGGCATGGACGGTGGACATCGAGCCTCGGTGACCGGTATTGAGAGCCCAGATCAGGTCGAGAGCCTCCGGGCCTCGTACCTCACCAACGACGATCCGATCGGGGCGGAGGCGGAGCGCCGATCGCAACAGCTGGCGGATGGTGATCTCGCCCATCCCCTCCGGGTTCGGCGGATGGGCTTCGAGACGCACCCTGTGGCCCGGTATCTGCAGCTCGGCGGCATCTTCGATGGTCACCACCCTCTCCTCCGATGGGATGAGACCGGCCAGGAGATCGAGGAGCGTGGTCTTGCCGGTACCGGTGCCGCCCGAGACAATCACCGTTCGTTTCTCCATCACCGCCCTGGAGAGCACCGACACCTGCTCGCGGCTTGCCGTCCCGACCGTCACCAGTTCCTCGAGTGACCCGACTGCCTTGGTGAAGCGCCGGATGGCGACGATGGGATGGTCGACGGCGGCCGGAGGGATCACGACGTGGATCCGACTCCCGTCGATCAGGCGGCCGTCCACCATCGGCGACGATCGATCCACTCGCAGGCCGAGCGGCGCAATGACACGCTCGACCGCGGCGTAGAGATCCGCTTCTCCGGCGAATCGTGCCTCCACACGTGTCAACTCGCCACCCCGGTCCACCCAGATGTCATCAGGTCCGTTGACCAGGATGTCGGTCACCGTCGGGTCCGTGAGCAGTGGCTCGAGTGGCCCGAGACCCAGGACCCGATCGGCGATGATCTCGGCCCACTCTGCGGCGCGACGGGGCGAGGCGATCGAGAGCAGGCGTTCCGCTTCAGCGCTCACTTCGGACCGGCGCAATGGAACCGATCCCACCGCGATGTCTCCGATGACCCGGTCGATCACGCCCACGGCATCTCCCAGACTCTTTCCCAGGCCCGGACCCAGCGGGCCCGAGCCGCAGACCTCCCCGAGAGAAGGCGTCGGACCAAAGACCCGCTCAGACGCGGGAGCACCGGGCCTGGGCCGCTCGGCCTTGCTCCGGCCCCCATCGGCTGCCACACGGCAGGGCTGTCCTCGAGGGGTCGGAGAAGGCCAGGGAGAAGGGGCCTGACCGGGATCTTGGCGCCTGACCACACCCCGGCCGGGCATCGGATCACCAGGGCGGGCCAGCCCTGAGCCAGGGCGTCGATCAGGGGCGAGGCCTCGATGGGCTCGATTGGCCCGGACGACATGAGCGCCACGCCTGACCGCCCGGGGCTGAGCTCGGACGCGGACGGCCCATCCGCGGCTAGGTCGGACAGGGTCCGTCCGCTGGCGAGCGTCAGATCGCCGCACATGTCGATGACCAGCGCGCTCCCTGCTGCCTGGGCCAGGCCCAAGGCGGAGAGCAACGACAGCACCGGGTCCGGAGATGTGACCGCGATTACGCCGAACCGGCCCGGAGATCTCCCCATCCCCACCATGCCACCGACCGTATAGGGCGGTGCAAGCCCTTACAAGGTGGTTGGCCGCCAGCGAAAGCCGGCAGCACTCACTGCACCAATCAGGTCCGACGCGGAGAATTCACCGTCCCCCAGGGCCTGGATGATCCTCAGGTCGAGGACGAAACCGCGGACGGCCCAAAGCGAGTCACGATCGAGATCTGCGCTGAGTCTCCCGCCCTTCACCTGCTTGACCGCCTCGGTCACGATCCCAACCAGCAGACCTGGCACGGGAAGCTCGTCCGGCAAGAGCTCGCGATCCAGGGGCAGACCGTGATGATCGACAACCACGATCGGAGTAGTCGTCGCCAGGCGGAGCAAGGTCTGAGAGGCGATCACCGGCGAAAAGTACCCTCGAACCATGATCGATCGGGTGATGGTGGTTGTTGCCGCCGGGAGCAGCGTCAGATTTGGAGATGACAAGATGCTGCTGACCGTGGCAGGCAAGCCTCTTGTGGCCCACACCGTCGCCGCCGTGATCGACCACGTTGATCGCTGCATCCTCGTCTGCCGACCTGACCAGATCTCGGCTCTGACCGATCTCGGCATTGGCGCCGACCTGGTCGCAGGAGGCCCGAGTCGTACTGCCTCCGAACGAGCCGGCCTGGAGGCCATCGGCGAGCCGGCGGGGCTGGTCGGCATTCACGACGGGGCGCGCCCGATGGTCGCGGCCGACCTGATTGAGACGCTGTTCGAGACCGCTGCACGAGTCGGTGGGGCTATTCCGGTGCTGGCGGTGTCAGGCCCGATGGTGAGGCGAGTTGACCTTGCCCCCGTCGACGACGGATTCATCGCCCAAACACCGCAGGTCTTCCGGGGCGAGCCACTCATGGTCGCCTACGCCGCTGCCGCCATCGCCGGATACGAGGCTCAGGACACCGCAGCCATCGCACGCAGGTTCGCTGAGATCGATATCGAGGCGGTGGCCGGGGACCCCGGCAATCTGAAGGTAACGGTTCCCGGCGACTTCGACCTGGTCAGGGCGGTCCTAGAACCTTCTCGTAGCGAGCCTCGTTGACGTCAGCACCCCCTATGTTCTCGATACGTATCGGTTTCCCCGGCACCCATCCTTGACGTTCATAGAACTCCCGGGCCCGGACATTCCGGTCGAGAACCCAGAGCAGCGCCTGCCATTGGCCGTCGTCGAGCAGAGCCCGCTCCCCGGCGGCGAGGAGGGCGCGTCCCACCCCCTGGCCCCAACGATCGGGGTCTAAGTAGATCGCGTACACCTCGCCCCAGTCCTCCTCAATTGAAGGGCCCACCGCACAGAAGCCGGCGATCACTCCGTCGTCCTCGGCGACCAAAACGCGGCCCCTGGTCTGGCGAAGGATCCGACTCCAGCTCTCGGTTCGGCTCTCCACATCCATCGAGTCGAGGAACGCCTGATCGATGAGACCCGCGTAGGCCCGTTGCCAGCTGGCGACGTGGACTCGCGCCACACCGAGAGAGTCGGAGGGGACAGCTTCACGTATCGTCTGACTGTCGGACTGCTCAGGGAACGTGGGACGGCTCCTCCCCGGATGGGGCCGGCTCGGAGTGGTCGGTATGTTGGCTTTCCTCCGCTTCGTCTGTCTCCTCATCCCGGTCACGCCCACCCAGGACCCAGAAAGCCAGAGCCGATAGAGATGCCGCCCCGAGCGCTACGCCGAGCCAAAGCCACTGTTGGGTGCCGGCGCTCAGCTCCTCGCTCTCGGTGGTCGTCGTGTCCGAGGCCGAGCTCAGATCGACACCGAGATCGATGAGAGAGACCTGGTCCGACTCGGCCCCTGGGTCCCCGATCGCCTCGAACATCACGATGTAGTTCGCCGGCTTGACCTCGGTGGTGACTCCGTACGCCCCGTCGTCACGCTCGAGCATCGGGAGGGTGATCGTTTCCTCGTCGGGCAGGGCGAGATGTACGACAACCGAGTCGGCTGTGGTTTCGACCTCCACGCGGACGTCGACGATCATGGACTGGTCGGTCATGGATACCACGGATGCCGAGGCCGATCCGAAGCCGGCCCCCACCTCAACCGCGAAAAGGACAACGGCGGCCAGTCTGATCATCAGTCGCGATGGTAACTGTCACCCTGGGGAGAGACTCCTCGCCTCAATCCCATTGCCCTCGCCCCTCGAGTACTTCCCTCAGCACATCGGGACGGTCGGTGATGATCCCATCGACTCCAAGATCGAGCAGCTCGCCCATCTCAGATCGGTTGTTGACGGTCCAGACGTGCACCTGGAGACCGTGGGCATGTGCCGATTCGATCAACTTTCGGTCGATCACCCGAAGCCCCCTCGAATGGCGGGGAAGCTGAAGAGCCGACGCCTCGCCCGTGACTCCCCGCCCGACTCTCGATGCCACGAGCCAGGACCTGGCCAGGGTTGCCCCGGTGGAGGTGGCGACCCGGCCGCCCGAGGCCTCCCGGAACTCCTGAAGTCTCCGATCGGAAAAGGAGCCAACGATGAGCCGCTGGTGCAGACCGATGCGTTCGATCAATTCGTGCAATGGCCCCACCAGGTTTTCGGTCTTCAGATCGACGATGAAGGAGACCTCCGGGTAGGCGAGGACAGCCTCCTCGAGGGTGGGTATCCGGATCCCCAGGCCCCGGAAGACGCGGCCATTCACGCCCATGTGCCGGAAACCTGCGTCCAGCCTGGAGAGCTCCTCGAATGTGAACTCGGTGATGACTCCCGCCCCGTCGGTGGTGCGGTCCACCGTGGGGTCGTGCAGACAGACCAGAACGCCATCACCGGTGACCCGCAGATCCGTCTCCAGGTGGCGATATCCCAGGCCGACAGCCCCGGAGAAGGCCTCCATAGTGTTCTCTGGCCAGAGGAGGCGGCTGCCCCGATGGGCGATGGCAACGGGTGGGCGCCAGAAGTCGAGGCTCATGCGGGGCAAAGTAATGGGCCCCGTCCTATGACGGGGCCCATTGAATCCCGTTGAGGGCGCTTACTCGGCGACTCGGTCCTTCAGGCCCTTCGAGGCGGAGAAGTGGGCATACCTCTTCGCTGCGATCGTGATGGTCTCCCCGGTGGCCGGGTTGCGGCCCTGACGGGCAGAGCGATGCTTGGTGGCGAAATTGCCAAACCCGGTGATGTTCACTTTGCGGCCTGCATCGAGTTCCGCGGCGATGATCCCCTCGCCCGTCTTCGTGGAGAAGATGTAGTCGATGATCTCCGAGGCCTTGCCTTTGGAGATGTCCGCCTTGTCGGCGAGTTTGTCCGCCATCTCGGATTTGTTCACGGCCCCTCCTTGTGGGTCGACGTTCGGCACCGTGTATCTGGTGACGTCCGAGTAACCATAGGCGAAAAACCTGGCATTGCTTGGCTTTCCGGCCCGTTAGCCTTCCTAGCCCAGGAGGAGAATGAGCGTCGACTACGTCCTCGAGGATGATCTGGCCATCGTCACACTCAATCGGCCTGACCGGTACAACGCCATTGATGCCTCTCTCGGCGAGGGGCTGATCCGAGCAGCCACCAGGGCCGGAGAAGAGGCGAGGGCCCTCGTGCTCACCGGGGCGGGCAAGGCGTTCTGCTCCGGTGCAGATCTCAACGATCTGATGGCGGACTATGTGAGCGGCGACGGGCCGGACCTTTCACGATTGCTCGAGGAGGTGTTTCACCCCGCTCTCCAGGCCCTGCTCGACTGTGAGGTGCCCGTCGTCGGGGCCATCAACGGAGTGGCGGCCGGAGCCGGGCTGGGCTTCGCCCTCGCCTGCGACATTCGGGTGATGGCCGACGAAGCCTTTCTCACCTCGGCATTCACCGCCATCGGTCTAGTGCCCGATTCGGGGACAACGTGGTGGCTGTCGCACCACCTCGGAGTCTCCCAGGCAATCGAGATCGCCTTCACCAACCGGCGCGTCGGGGCGAAAGAGGCCCGTGAGCTGGGGCTTTGTGTCGATGTGGTGCCCGGTGATCAGCTGATCGATCGAGCACGGTCGCTGGCGGGGCAGCTGGCGGACCTCGTCCCCGAGTCTCTCGTCGCCACAAGGCGTCTCATCAGAGAGGCCTCCGGCGTCTCCCTGGATGAAGCGTTGAAGGCTGAACAGAAAGAGCAGGGTCGTCTGGGCAAGACCCCCGAGCATCGGGAAGGCGTCATGGCCTTCATCGAGAAGAGAAAGCCTGACTTCCGGGCATGATCGCCCGTGCCAGATCGTCAAGCGATCAATCAGGCTTCACCAGGTAGACCTCGACGGTCAAGCCTCCAGCCTCGCCCTTGCCGAAGGCAACTCCAATCTCATTGTTCAGCCAGGCGAGGTCGTCATTCCCGGTCTGGAAGGTCAGCAGCTCATGTGGCTCAGCGGAGTGGTCGGGGTTGACGATGGAGACGCCACGCCCTGCATAGGCGACCGTTTCCCGCTTCTCGCCAATGGTGGCATGAATGTCCAGATCCATGTTCCCGTCGGAGCGAACGGTCACATAATCGATGCCATTCACCGGTCTCTCACCATCCCAATGGGGACCGGTGGCAGTGCCCTGGAACGGGAAGTCGATCCGCATCCCAGCCGGCGCGCTGCCGATGACCTTCCTGCCCATCTCGGCCTCGATCGTGCAGAACAACTCCAATGAAGGCATGCCCTCGTGCTCCTGGGTCGCTTAAGGGAACGCTAGTTCCGGGAGCGCCGCAGGAGCTCGACGACTTCGGCATCCGGAGTAGGAGTGAAGTCCCGGTACCAGGCGCCCACCGCCATGAACCTTCTCGGATGCTCGACGACGATCACACGATCGGCGACTCTTTCCATCACGGGGATGGCGTCTGCCGGCGCCACGGGGACCGCCAACCAAACTGCGAGCGCCTCACGGGCTCGCAAGACGCGGATCGCGGCGATCGCCGTCGAGCCGGTGGCGAGGCCGTCGTCGACGACTAACACAGTGCGACCACCCGGATCGATGGCCGGGGCCGCGTCCCGGTACTGGGCCAGCCTCGACTGCAGCTCGGCCTTCTCCGACTCTGCCCGCTCATCGAAGGTCTCCTCGTCGATCCCGACGGCATCGATGATCTCTTCGTTTCTGATGACGACATCCCCCTCGGCAACAGCTCCCATCGCCAATTCGGGATGAAACGGCACGCCCACCTTGCGAACCGCCAGCACATCGAGCTCGCAGCCCAACGCCTCGGCGACTTCGAATCCGACCGGGACCCCTCCTCGGGGTAGAGCCGAGACAAGGGGTTGCGAAGGGTTATGAGCAGCTACAGCACGACCGAGGATCACCCCCGCCTCGCGGCGGTCGGTGAATCTCATGAGCTCAGCCGTATTGATCCACGTAACTCCGGAGCCAGGGCATGACCTGAGTGAGATACTCCTCGGCCTCCCCCATCGGCAGGGTCCGGGCCGCGTAGTTCATGAGCATTATCTGACGGGCGGCATGGAAGCCGTCCAATTGCTCCACGTCCTCGATGGGCCAGGGTGCGATCTCCTCGTATCCCTGACGGTAGGCCACCCTGATCTCGTCGCGCCGCTCACTGGCCCGTGACGAGTAGAGGCACACCGAGACATCCTGGCCCGGGGTGGCGATCATCACGTCCTCGAAGTCGAACGCGTGCAGCCGGGAACCGATCAAGTGGACGTTCCACTCGTGGAGATCGCCATGTACGACGTGGGCGAGTCCCGTCGTCCATGCGTCCTTGATGACCCGCTCAGACAGATCCGACGCCTCGCTGATGGTCCGACGGCGATAGGAATCGAAGAGATGGTCGAATCTCGAGCTTTCGATGATCACCGGATCGAGCTTGGGGTCGTAGTAGAAGATGCGGTCCCAACGTCTCATCCCTTCGGCGTTGGCGACCTGCCACGTGCGGCCGTGCTCCTGGAGCGAAGCACTGACTCGGCCCAGCAACCGATACCCAAAGCTGCCCGCCCCGTCGGCCAGTGGTGCGCCCGGAATCCAGCTGAATAGGACACACGGCCGGGTCTGGGCCGATCCAGGCTCCTTGGCATCGACGACCATGGTCCCGTATCCGGTCTTGATCGGCGTGACGATCTCCAGATCGGTTTCGTTGTTCAACGCAGCCAGCCAGGCAACCTCGTAGTCGATGTTGGACCGGGAGTTTGACCCCGGGCTCCCGACCCGGAGGACGCATTGAAATCCCTCGCTCGTGACCACCCGATACATCACGTTGGAATGCGTCGCCAGATGGGCGACTTCTCTGACCTGGAACGGATAATGCTCGAGCACCCTTTGGGCGAGGGGCAGCAAGCGTGCTGCCTCGTGGCTGATTCGATGAAGATCCATTCCCGCCCGGAGCCCTCCGCTCCCAAAGGGGGGGGCCCGTTTGCCCTCCACCGGACATTTTCGCCGATCCGGGCAGCCGACACCACTGGTTCTATCGGCCCATTTGCGAGCGGTGGCTCAGATCCCTTTCAAAATGTCGTCCAGGGCCTCGACAAAACGCTTGTTCTCGTGCGGTGCTCCGACGGTCACCCTGACCCAGCCACCGCCCATCGGGCGGACGATGACGCCTCGCCTCATAAAGCGCTCCGCGGCCTCTTCCGCTGGGATCTCCATCACAAAGTAGACGAAATTGGCTTGGCTCATCGTGTGGGGAAGGGACCTTTCCGCCAGCACGCCCAGCAGCTGATGGCGCGCTGCCTGGTTTTCCCCGGTCCTACGTGTCAGCTCGCCTCGTTGTTGGAGGGAGGCCGCGGCCGCCACCTGAGCCACCTGGGTGACGGTGAACGGAGGCTGCGCCTTTCGCAACTCGCTGATCGTGGCCGGCTGACCGATCCCGTAGCCCACCCGATGCGCCGCGAGGGCGAAGATCTTTGAGAACGTGCGCAGCACCAGGACATTCGGTCGGCGCAGTGCATCGGGGATGGCGGTGGCATAGCTCTCGTCTGTCACGAAATCGTGATAAGCCTCGTCGATCACGATGAGCGCCGATTCGGGCACGGCATCGATGAAGGCCGTCAGCTTCTCTGACGAGACAATCGTCCCTGTCGGATTGTTGGGGTTGCACAGGTAGACGACAGTCGTGTCATCACGTATCGCCCCGCTGATCGCATCGAGGTCGAGAACGTGCACCTCGTCGAGCGGCACCTCGATTGGCTCGCTCATGGCCCAACGGGAGGCGATGCGGTACATCACGAACGACGGCCAGCCGTAAACGGCACTCTTCCCGGGGCCTCCCGTGGCGAGGGCAATGTGAGTGAGCAGGCCCACGCTCCCATTCCCGAACCAAAGATTCTCTCCCGGAATGGCGTGGTACTCCGCCAACGCGGCAGTCAGTTCACGCAGATCGTCGTCGGGGTAACGATTCGACTGGGCCAAGGCCATGGTCGCGGCCTCGGCCACCCCGGGAAATGGCCCATCCGGGCTCTCGTTCGACGCCAGTTTGACGATCTCGTCCGGTGTCATGCCGATCTCGGAGGCAACCTCCTCGATCGATCGGCCGGGGACGTACGGGCTGAGAGCGGCGACGTCCGGCCGAAACGTTGGCATCGGGGGAAAGGTAATGGTGTCGGTGCCGGGCTGTTGCCGTTCGGCCGAAAGTATGGTTTCGGCGGAATTGGAGACATCGATCCCAAGCGAGAACTCGATTACGGCACTCGAGGTGATCGATCGGCGGGGCCGCCTCGTCGGCGAGGACCCGGGACTCGACCCCGACCTCTATCAGCGGATGTATCGCCACATGGTTCTGTCCCGCGAACTCGACCGGCGGATGCTCGCCCTCCAGCGTCAGGGTCGGATCGGGACTTACGCCATGCTCGAGGGACAGGAGGCGGTCCAGATCGGGTCGGCCTTGGCCCTCGAAAACGATGACTTCGTGTTCCCCTCGTATCGGGAGCACGGCGTTCAGGTCACGCGCGGGCTGCCCATCGAAGTCCTACTTGCCTACTGGAAAGGCCTGCCTAATGCTCGTTGGGACATGGAGAAATACCGCACCGGGATCGTCTCCGTCCCGATCGCCAGCCAACTCCCCCATGCCGTCGGGTACTCCTATGTCACCAAGCTGAGGGGCCAAAGCACCGTCACCGCCGTGTACTTCGGCGACGGAGCCACTTCGGAGGTTGATTTCCACTCGGGGATGAACTTCGCCGGGGTCTGGAAGACACCCACCGTGTTCATCTGCGCCAACAACCTCTATGCGATCTCGGTGCCCTACGAGAAGCAGACGGCCTCCGCGACCATCGCCCAGAAGGCCGGTGCGTACGGATTCGACGGGGTTCGTGTGGACGGGATGGACGTCGTCGCCGTCTACCTGGCTACTCGCCAAGCCGTCGCCAGGGCACGGAATGGCGATGGTCCGAGTCTTATCGAGGCAATGACCTACCGGTACGGCCCCCATGCCACCGCCGACGATCCCACCCTCTACCGGTCAAGGGAAGAGGAGGAGTCGTGGCGCCAGCGAGACCCGATCGACAGACTGCGCCGGTTCCTCGAGGAACGTGGCGAGTGGGACGACGCCGTGGAGGAGAAGGTGACGATGGAGACCTCCGATCTGGTCGCCGCCGCCATCACCGAGATCGAAGCTCAGCCGCTTCCCGGAAGGGACGATGCCATCCGACACGGCTTTTACCGAATACCCGCCCATGTCGTGGAACAACTGCATGCCATGCAGCGCTCTCATGCCGAACCGCCGACTCATTTCGACCCCGACGAGATCTGGTCGATCGGGCGGGATGCCATTCCCCAAGGGTCGACCCGGTCGATGACAATGGCCGAGGCGATCAATGCGACTCTTCACCAGTCGATGGAGCGAGATCCGGGGGTTATCGTCCTCGGTGAAGACGTCGGACTGACTGGCGGGGTCTTCAGAGTGACCGAGGGCCTTCAAGAGAATTTTGGCGAGAGTCGGGTGATCGACACCCCACTGAACGAGTCTGGCATCGTCGGGGCGGCAGTGGGAATGGCGCTGGCCGGGGCAAGGCCCGTGGCCGAGATCCAATTCGACGGATTCGTTTACCCGGCGTTCGATCAGATCGTCAGTCATCTGGGCAGATATCGGTTCCGCACGCGGGGCAACTCGGAGGTACCGGTAGTGGTGCGTTTTCCCAACGGCGCCGGCATTGGAGCCCACGAGCATCATTGCGACTCACCCGAGGCCTATTTCGTCCATGCGCCCGGCCTCGTCGTGATCTGCCCATCCACCCCGGTCGACGCCAAGGGACTGCTCGCCTCGGCCCTCACCGGGCACGATCCGGTGATATTCCTCGAGCCCAAGGTTCTCTATCGGGCGGGTCGGGAGGAGGTGCCGGTCGAGCATTACACCCTCCCCATCGGTCGCGCCCGAGTTCGAAGGGAAGGCGCCGACATAACCTTGGTCACCTATGGAGGGATGGTCCCGGTCGCGCTCGAAGCCGCAGGGCGGCTCGAGTATTCGGTCGAGGTGATCGACCTTCGCACGCTCTTTCCATGGGATCGGGAGACCGTGCTCGACTCGGTGAGGAAGACGGGCCGGCTCCTCCTGGTTCAGGAGCCACAGCGGTCAGCAGGTGTCGCCGCTGAGATCGCGGCCGTGGTCGCAGAAGAGGCGTTGTACGACCTCCAGGGACCGATAGTGCGCGTCACTGGCTTCGATGTGCCGTGGCCGCAGTTCGCAATCGAGGCCCATGCCTTGATCGATGTCGACCGGGTTGTGTCGGGGATAACGGAGACGATGACGGGGTGACTGACAACGACGGAGTTGCGGTGTTTGGATCTTCTCAGACCGAGCCCGGATCTGTCGAGTGGGAGGATGCGCGTCGAGCAGGCGCCCGTATCGCCGAGGACGGCTACGCCGTCATCACCGGCGGGTATGGCGGGACCATGGAGGCAGTGTCGAGTGGGGCGGCCGGCGCCGGGGGCCACGTGATCGGCGTCACCGCGCCAGTCCTGTTTCCTGATCGGGCGATGGCGAATCCGTTCGTGCACGAGGTCATCGAGGCCTCGAGCCTGGCGAATCGGATCGACATCATGATGCTGCGATCGAGGGCGACACTGGCGTTGCCTGGATCGATCGGCACCGCAGCCGAGCTCCTGATCTCCTGGAACACCAATCACATTCTGCGCCGGACGGGTGCCAAGCCAAGAGTCAGCGTGGCCGTCGGTTCGGGGTGGAAAGCGCTGGCCAGGGCCTTGGTCGACATGAATGGCGCCCTCGAGGACGACGTGGTCTGGGTCGACACCGTGGATGAGGGCGTCGAACGGATCCTCGCGCGATTGTCTGACTAGTCATATCGAGCTTGCCTTTGAGGTGTCTTGACTTTCGGTCGTCGCGCGTGAGCCTCATGACCGCACATGACGCACCTCCGCTCCGACGTCGCTCCGTCTTCACACCGCAAGTCGTCGTGCCGACGAGGTCTTCATCAGTATGGAGCGCCGCGACACGTGGGTGCTGGGATTCTGCGCCAGGTGTGCCTCTCCTGTGGATCCGTGACCATCGACCTCGGCGAACCGGCCTCGGTCGATGACGCGGTGCTGGCCGATCGCTTGGAGAGCTAGGGGTCCGCGGATCTAGAGTCCCCGCCGTGACACGACTCATTCGTGCGGCCGGGGGCGTCGTCTTTCGCAAGACGTCTAAAGGCAAGGTTCGGGTCTTGGTCGTCCACCGCCCCCAGTACGACGATTGGACGCCTCCCAAGGGCAAAGCGGACAAAGGTGAGTCGCCGGAAGAGACAGCGATCCGCGAGGTCCTCGAAGAGACCGGCTATCGCTGTCGAATCGTCGCTCCACTGGGGCCCACTCGCTACCGAGTCCAGGGTGGTGTGAAAGAGGTGCATTGGTTTGGCATGAGGCCACTCCCTGACAGTCCTGGCTTCACGAAGAACTCTGAGGTCGACCAGGTGAAGTGGGTGTCACCTCGCAAGCTGGCGGACAAGCTCAGCTACGACCAGGACCGAGAGCTGATCGAGGGGACCGACTTCAAGAAGCTGGCTCAAACCGGGAACCTGTACCTGTACAGACACACCACCGCAGGTGAACGCTCGAGATGGAAGGGCCGCGATGAGGATCGGTCGCTCACCAAGAAGGGTTGGCGAGAGGCTGACGCCATTGCCGGCTATTTGGCCGGCGCCGGCATCGAAAGGATCTTCTCGAGCCCCTACGAGAGATGTGTGCAGTCAGTCAAGCCGTTGGCCAAGCTGATCAAGGCTCCAGTCGAGATATCGCCGCTGCTGGGGGAGGAGCCTGACATCGACGCCGCCTACGCGCTGATCGACGGACTGGTGGGCACCAACGCAGTCGTCTGCTCTCACGGCGACGTCATACCCGCCCTGATCAACCGCATGATGTGGGCCGGGCTCACTCTCGATTCCCGGTTCTATTGCTCCAAGGGCTCCATCTGGGTCGTGGGGATAGAAGAAGGGAAATTCACCAACGCCTATTACCGGCCGCCTCCGGAGGTCTGATCCGTTGAGGCGGTGAGCCGGCCAGACCGATGACATATATTCCAGGGATGAACGTGGAGAAGGGCCATCTGTTCATCGGGCTGAAGGATGGTGAGGCCAAAGAGCCACTGGTCTGCGACAGCGCCGATTTCACCACGCATGGCGTGATCGTCGGCATGACTGGCTCGGGCAAGACCGGTCTGGGCATCACGATCCTCGAGGAAGCACTTCTCGACGGCATCCCCGCTCTGATCATCGACCCAAAGGGGGACATGGGGAACCTCCTTCTCAATTTCCCGGACTTCGCGCCTTCGGACTTTCTGCCCTGGGTGGACGATGCCGAGGCGAAGCGGCAGGGAGTCTCCCCAGGCGAGCTCGCCGCCGACACTGCGAGCTCGTGGAAGGAGGGCCTGGCAAAATCCGGGATCACTCCGGAGAGAATGTCCGAGCTCCGAGACGGCACCGAGTTCACGATCTACACCCCAGGTTCAGGGGCCGGAGTTGGCCTCAACGTCCTCGGCTCGATGAAGGTGCCCAAACTCGATTGGGAGACACAGGGCGAATTGATACAAGACGAGATCGAGGCGTTCGTCTCGTCGCTCCTCTCCCTGGCGGACATCGACGCCGACCCCGTGTCGAGCCCGGAGCACATCCTGTTGTCCACCATCATCTCGACGTTCTGGCGGGAGGGCCGAGATCTCGATCTGGCCACATTGGTGGGTCAGGTGCCCAGACCACCGTTCCGCAAGTTAGGTGTTTTCGACGTCGACACTTTCTTTCCCGAGAAGGAGCGAATGGCGTTGGCGATGAAGCTCAACGGATTGTTGGCGTCGCCCTCGTTCGCGGCCTGGCTCGAGGGGACTCCTCTCGACGTCGGCGAGATGCTCACCGGGGGCGGCGACAAGGTGACGGCAGCCATCGTCTACCTCACTCATCTGTCTGACGCCGAGCGGTTGTTCGTGGTGACGCTTCTACTCTCCAAGGTGGTCTCCTGGTTCCGGACCCAGCCGGGAACGTCCGACCTACGCGCCCTGATTTATATGGACGAGGTGTTCGGGTTCGTTCCTCCGACTGCCGAGCCTCCCTCGAAGAAACCGATCCTGACCATCCTGAAGCAGGCGCGAGCCCATGGCGTGGGGATGATCCTCTCCACCCAGAACCCGGTCGACCTCGATTACAAGGCGATGTCCAACGCCGGGACGTGGATGGTGGGGCGTCTGCAGACCGAGAACGACAAGAAACGCATTCTCGAAGGCCTCGCCAGCGCAACCGGGGCCGTCGACGTCGGGGCCTACGACAGGCTCATCTCCGACCTGGAGAAACGCCAGTTCGTGCTGAGCACGACAACGGACTCCGAGCCAACGCTGTTCGGGACCCGTTGGGCCATGTCCTACCTGGCCGGCCCCCTAACCCGGGATCAGGTGTCAGCTCTGATGAAGGGGCGGTCGTCGCCCCAACCAGAGACAGAGGACGCCCCCTCGGCGCCACCTCCCGTTGCGAAGGAAGCAATGACCGACATCGCAGCTCCGGCCGAGTCAGTCGAGGCGACTGGGTCACCGGGGCACGAAGAGGTGCCGGTAATGCCCATGGTGGCGGCGGGTGTAGCCACTGTGTATCTCGACCCTGCCGCGACCTGGGCCGGGGAAGTAGGCGCCGACCCGGCCGGCAAGCGGCTCACGGCCGCAATCGCAGCCACGGTCAACCTGACCTACGACGACACCAAGGCTGGGGTCAACCACCAAGAGGCATTCGAGGCAGTCGTGTTCCCGCTAGGCCCTGTCCTCGGGTCTGATTCGGTCAAGGAGGTCGATCACGATCCGAGAGACTTCCGTCCAGACCCACCGGAGGGCGCGGCATATGTTCTCCCGGAGCCCAAGATCGACACCAAGTCCTTCTGGACTGGCGTCGACACGGATCTCACCAATCACCTGGTCGGGGCGCGGAAGATGACGGTCTTCAAAAACGATGCATTGAAGCTCTACTCGCGCCCAGGCGAGTCGCGGGATGATTTCGCCGCCCGGGCCATGGCGGCGGGCGAGTCGGCGGTGGACGACTCCATCGCCAAGCTGCGGGAGAAGCATGCGGTCCGTTTGGAGCGGGCGCAAGCCGCCCTTGCCAAGGCCGAGAATCGAGTGGCGGACCTCGAGGCGACCGCCGGATCGAAACAGACCGACGAGTTGGTGTCCGGGGCGGGGGACATCATCGGCGTCCTGTTCGGAGGCCGAAGCAGATCGAACCCGCTCGGTCAGGCGGCGAGACGTCGGTCTGCCGCAAGTCAGGCTCGCGCCAGAGCCGAGAATGCAAAGGACACGCTGACCGAGGAACAAGCCGAGCTCGAGGGTCTGAAGGCCGACCTCGAAGATGAGGTGGCTGACCTCGAAGATGAGTTCGCGGCCAAGGTCGACGCCATCGAAGAGGTGGAGATCTCGCTCGAGAAGACCGACGTCAGGGTCGCCGAGTTGAAGCTGGTCTGGATCCCAACCGCGTAGATCGCGGTCTACACCGTGTCGACGAGGGCCTTGAGGAGGTCCCTGATAGAGACCACACCGAGCAAGGTCCCATCGTCATCCATCACCGGGAGATGGCGGTATCCCGATTCGGCCAGCCAGGCTGCAGCATCCCACACATCGAGGTCGGGATCGAAGGTATCGGGCTCATCACTCATGATCGATGAGACCATGGTCCCGGGATCGATCCCCTCGGCGACGGTCCTTCTGATATCCCGCTCGGTGACGAGCCCCACGAGCTCCCGACCCTCGACCACCGCCAACGAGCCGAGGTCGGACCCCTCCATGGCGACTGCAGCCTCGACCACGGTCGTATCTGGACCACACACATGGGGCGCGTTGCTGACGAGATCACCCAGACGCATCGGATGTCAGGTTAGAGGACCGCGGTCACCGCGGGTCAGACGAGGTCAGCTTCCCGGATGCCGAATGAGGGATGGCGGAGGCGGCAGAGGGCCAACTTCTCCAATTGGCGGATTCGCTCCCGGGTGAGGTTGAACTCGTCGCCGATCTCCTCCAGTGTCCGGGGGACACCGTCATAGAAGCCGTAGCGAAGGGCGAGGATCCTGCCCTCGCGCTCGGGCAGACGCTCGATGGAGACCCGTAGCGAATTTGCCACGTCCATCTCCTCGGTCATCTGCACCGGATCGGCGGCGTCTTCGTCCTCGATGAAGTCACCCAGCTGGGCCCCGTCCTCGCCTATCGGTTGCTCCAGTGAGACCGTGTCGGCCACGCTCAGGGCGAGCTCGACCTTGTCGGCGGTGACGCCGGCTTCCTCGGCGATCTCCTCGGGTCGGGGGTCCCGCCCCAGCTCAGCCTTCAGCGAGGCCTGGGCGGCGCGGACCGCGGCCAGGGTGTCGTGGAGATGCACCGGGATCCGCACCGTGCGGGATTTGTCGGCGATGGCCCGGGTGATCGCCTGGCGGATCCACCAGGTCGCGTACGTCGAGAACTTGAAGCCCTTGCGCCAGTCGAACTTCTCGACAGCGCGGATGAGACCCAGATTGCCCTCTTGAATCAGATCGAGAAAGTCGATGCCCGAGGTGTTGGCATAGCGCCGCGCGTTGGCCACGACGAGCCGGAGATTGGCAGTTAGGAAATCATCTTTGGCCTGTGCACCTCGTCGGGCGAACCGGCGAAGTTCCATTTCCTCGCGCTTGCCGTTGTACTCGCCCTTCTCCAGCTTCTCCGCGGCCTCTTCCCCCGCTTCGATCTTCTGCGCCAGTTCGACCTCCTGCTCGGCGGTGAGGAGGTCGTACTCCCCGATGGCCGTCAGGTACTGGGAAACCAGGTCCGTGGTGAGACGCCCGCGCTCATCCGTCAGCTTCGAATGAAGCCGGATGCGTGGCTTTTCGGTTTTCTCAGTACGCGTTTCAGCGGCTGGCATTTGGTTCAAATCCTCCTGAGCGCGTCGGGCAGGGATCTCCCGGACGCCCAACTATGACACATGCGGGGTGGTTTGTGAACCCCCCTCTTTGCACGCTGCTTGCGGCGATCCGCGCAATCGGGGAAGGCTGACATTGTACCGTGATCACGGGAGTAGACCGTGAGAACCCACGGTTGCCGACGTGATTACAACAACCATGACCACACCTGTGTTCCCCGAATCCGACCGGACCTAACGACATGCCGAGTCCAGCCCCAGATGTGGACGAGTTTCTCGCCAATCTGCCCGACGACGTGCGAGTCACTCTGCAGCAACTTCGTGAGACGATCAGACGCGCCGCCCCGGACGCAGAGGAACGGATCGGTTACGGGGTTCCCGCCTTCTACTACAAGAGGCGGCCACTCGTCTCGTACGCCGCCGGGAAGAACCATTGCGCCTTCTATGTGCAAAGCCCGGCGGTGATGGAGGCGCACCAGGCCGAGCTCGCCGGTTACGACACAGCAAAAGGCACCGTGAGATTCCAGGCACATGCTCCCCTGCCCGCAACCCTCATCGAGACCCTGGTGAAGGCCCGCATTGCGGAGACCGACGCCGCCTGAGGGAGCCATCAGGGCCCCCGGTCGACCGCCCTCGCTTCCAGCACCCGGGTCAGCTCGCCCGAGGCCCCGGGCAGATCGGCCCACGAATCGAGATCGAGCTCGATGACCGCGACAGTTGCGGTCTTCATCTCGGCACGCTCCCCCGTCAGCGTCGACACCAGCATCGACCAGGTCGGTTGATGGCCGACGAGCATTACGGTGTCCACGTCCGGTGCCGATGCCCCAGCCTCGAGCACCCCGCGCGGCCCCTCGTCATACAGCGAGCGATCGAGAACGAGGTGGGTGTCCCACCCGCCCGCATCGATGGCCAGCTCGACCGTGCTTCTCGCGCGCACCGCCGTCGAGCTGATGATCAGATCGGGCACCAGGCCCTCGTCAGCCAGCACCCGACCCATGATCCGGGCACTCCTCAGCCCACGATCGTTGAGTGGCCGGTCATGATCGGGGCCGTAGTCAGCATCCCAATCCGATTTGGCGTGACGCATCAGCAGAAGCGTCTTCATCGAACGTTCTCCTACCCGAGCAGACGCCCGGCGGTGGTGAAGACCCGTGGGTCCGGATAGTCGGCGCAGTAGTTGTACAGGTAGGCGACCCGTATCCTCCCATCAGGGGCCACCACGAACTCACCGGATTGCATCCAGGGATCGTCGACCAGTGGCCTTCCTTGTGACCTCCGATCCTCCTGGAATTGACGCCCGGTGTCTTCCGACAGCTCGCAGTACTCATCAGGGGCGTCGTAGAGGGCCTGCTCGAGGGCCCAGTGGCCGAGACCGAAGGCCTTGTGCGCCGTGTACCCCGGATCCGAGTACATGGTGACCGGGAACTGGTATCGCTCTTTGTAACGGGTCACCCGCTGCAGATCGGCAGGAGCAACGATCACCACATTCAGACCTGCTTCCAGGTAGGCCGGGTACTCCTCCTTGAGTCGCTCCCCACGCTCCAAGCCGCAGCCGCATCCGAGATGCCTCCAAAGGAGGACGAGCCCTGCCTGATCCGACCACACCGTTGCCAGGGAGACGGTCCCACCGTCCTCGTCGAGCACGTCCACCTCGGGAGCCCGATCTCCACGGTGCAGGGGGCTACCTTCGATGGTTGGCCCTGCGAGCCAGCCCTGCATCCAGCGCTGCTCGGCGGACAAATAGAGCGCCTGGATGTCCTGATCGGTCACATTTCCTCCGTCGATTCGCCGCGTCGCCGACCCTAATCGCGAGCGTGTACTTTCGACATCGATGCCGAATCGTCTCGCCGAATCAACGTCCCCATATCTACTCCAACACAAAGACAACCCGGTGGAGTGGCACGAGTGGGGGGAAGAGGCGTTCTCCGAGGCCGATCGGCGGGGGGTGCCAGTCCTTCTCAGTGTCGGCTATGCCGCCTGTCACTGGTGCCACGTCATGGCGCACGAGTCGTTCGAAAACGAGGAGACAGCGGCGGAAATGAATCGTCTCTATGTCAACATCAAGGTCGACCGCGAAGAGCGCCCAGACGTCGACAGCATCTACATGGAGGCGGTCCAGACGATGACCGGACAGGGTGGCTGGCCGATGACCGTTTGGCTCACGCCAGAGGGGCGGCCCTTCTACGCCGGTACCTATTTCCCCGACACCGACCGTCATGGGATGCCCTCTTTCCGCACGGTCATGCGGGCGGTGTCGAACGCTTGGGAAAACAGGCGGGATGAGGTGTTGGGCCAATCGTCCCGGCTCACCGAAGCGATCAGCCGGCAAATACCGCCCACCGAGGACGACCCGGGGCGAGACGTCCTGGTCAAAGGCTACGAGTCACTGGCCGCATCGTTCGACCCGATCAACGGTGGGTTCGGCGGTGCCCCCAAGTTCCCCCAGGAGCCCGAGCTCGACTTCTTGCTGCGTGTGCACACGGAACCCTGGGCCGACCGCGCCGGCCACATGCTGAAGGTGACGCTCTCCGAGATGGCAGACGGCGGGATACACGACCAGATCGGTGGTGGGTTCGCCCGCTACTCAGTCGACGCACAGTGGTTGGTCCCTCATTTCGAGAAGATGCTCTACGACAACGCCCAGCTCGCGCGCATCTACCTGTGGGCGGGGATCGATCTCGATCAACCTCGCTTCATCGACGTGGCCCGGTCCACGCTGGGCTACCTGCTGGATGAGCTTCGACATCGAGAAGGCGGCTTCTTCTCGGCCGAGGACGCCGACTCCGAAGGAGTCGAGGGCAAGTTCTACGTCTGGACTACCCACGAGCTGGAACGGGCGCTCGGGCCGGAGGACGGCGCTGAGGCAGCTCGATTCTTCGGTGCGACCCCACATGGCAATTTCGAGGGCTCCAACATCCTCTACCGACCCACCCACGAACCGTGGACCGAGCGGATCGAGTCGATGAGAGCCCGCCTCGCGGAGGACCGGGCCAACCGGGTCAGACCGGGGCTCGATGACAAGGTCGTCGCGTCGTGGAACGGATTGGCGATCAGGGCCTTGGCAGAGGGTGCAGCCGCCCTGGGAGATGCCGGCTATCTGGAGGCGGCCCGGAAGACGGCGCGTTTCGTCCTCGATCACATGGTGGTCGACGGAATCCTCCGTCGCTCATGGCGAGAGGGCCAGGTTGGAGGACCCGGCTTCCTCGAGGACCACGCCGCGATGGCGCTGGGCCTGTTCGCCCTCTACGCCGCCACCGGCGAGCCCGAGTGGTACGAGTCGGGCGTGAAACTGACCCGCGCCATGTCGGCACGGTTCGCCGACGCGGACGGCGGGTTCTTCGACACACCCATAGACGGCGAGAGCCTGATCAAGCGGCCCAAGAGCCTGGCGGACAATCCCCTTCCCTCAGGGAACGGCATGGCCGCCGAGGCATTGTTCGTGATGTCCGCTTACACCGGCGATGCCGAGCTACGAGACCTCGCCGCCGCGACCCTTCGGGCCGCCGGAATGCTCATGGACCGCTACCCCTCGATGGTGGGTCATCATCTCGCTGTGCTCCACTCGTTCCTCACCGGCCGGGAGCTCGCCATCGTCGGGCCTCAGTGGACCGAGCTGGCTCGGGTCTACTGGTCCCGCTATCGGCCTGCGGTGGTCCTCGCTGTGTCCCCCGACAGCAAAGAGCCGGTCCCACTCCTCGAGGGGAGGTCGAAGCCGGGGGAAACACTGGCCTATGTTTGCGAGCAGCATGTCTGCGCCCTGCCCACCTCCGACCCTGACGCTCTGGCCGGCCAGCTACTAGCTGACGACTAGGGCACGCTCCAGGGCCGAAATCATCACGTCCGTGGGATAGGGTCCCAGCACGGCGGCTTCGGAAACGGGCAGCCCCTCTTCGCGACACCGACGGGCCAGGTTCGCCACTATCCGGATCTCCTCTAGCTGCGCAGCTGCACCGGCTCGATCCATGATGTCACCGTGACCGGGGACCACGATCGCCGACCCGATGCGGGCAGTCGACTCGAGCGTGCCCGGCCAGCTCATCGGGAAGCCATCGTCGAAGACCGGTGGCGCGCCCTCTTCGAGCAGGTCTCCCATGAAGCTCACCTCGCCCACCGTCACCACGATGTCGGCAGCGGTGTGACCTCGACCGTGGTAACTCAGCTCGACTGCGACCGGGCCGAGGTCGATGCGGGCTGTGGTGTCGAAGACCCTGGTCGGAGGAGTGATCACTACTTCGGAGATCTCCTCAATCCGGTCGGGGAGCCAGGCCGCGGCGTCCTCTTTCATCGAATCGCCCAAGTCGACCATGACCTTCCGGCAGCGCTGATGGCCCCAGATCTCGGCCGTAGAGAAGCGGGCGTTGCCAAAAGTGTGGTCCCAGTGCCAGTGGGTGTCGATTACCCATCGCACCGGAAGCGAGGTGAGCGTGCGCAACTCGGCCTGGAGTTCGTCGGCCTCGACATGAGAGGCACGAGTGTCGACGATCAGAGTCCCTTCCTCTCCAAGGACCACGCCCACGTTGAGATCGAGCGATTCGTAGCGTCGTCGAAACACACGGTCGGCGAGCTGATCGAACATCAGACAGGCTGACCGACTTCGGCGGGAGCCTCCATTGCCTGGGCCGAGGCGAGTACATAGGCGATCCATAGCGCGTCTGCGAGCAGCAGATGGACGAGCTGCATCCAAACCGGGACGCCGAGGACGACGTTGAGCGCGCCGGACAGGAGCATGAGCCCGACAAGCAGGGGCAGCGCTTGGGCGGCTCTCGATCTCGGCGCCTCCACACGGCTTGAAGCCCACCACCCGATTGAAGCGGCCAGCAGTGCCAGAACCGGATGGACGATGCGAAGGTCGGTGAGGAAATGGGCACTCCCTGACTCCGCGGGACTCGACCCTGTCTTGGGAAACAGCGTATCGGCGAGCGCGGTCACCGCGCCGGTGGCCGCCAGCAGGACGATTGCCAAACCTCCGAGCACGACCCATCGCCACACCTCCGGATGTGATCGAGTCGACAGCCGTCGCCCCCCAGAGAGCCAGAATGCCGTCAGAGACAACGCGGCGAGGAGAAACAGGGTGTTCACGAGATGGAGCGGGACCGCCACGACCCGGGCCAGAGAAGCGTCCTCCGCGACCCACTCTGCCAGGACAATCATCGCCCCGACGAGCGCTTCCCCTACGATCGCGGTCATCGCCAGCACTGCACCTGTCCTCGCCGGCTGACCTGAGGGAACCCGGCGCCAGACCCACACCACCAGGACCGCAACGAGGACCAGGGCCACACCACTCGCCGCCCGATGGGTGAACTCGACCGCGGTCGCGCCAGACAACTCGGGCATCACCTGGCCCTGGCACGCCGGCCACGACCTTCCGCATCCCGCCCCCGACCCGGTGGCACGAACCAGGGCGCCGAGCAGGATCACTCCCACGTTGAACACGAGGGTGAACCACGCGTAGCGAGAGATCCGGGTCACTCCGGGAAGATTAGAAGTCGTTCGGATGAGCACCATCCGGTGCGATACCCTCGCCCCGCCCATGGAGATTCATCCCGACGTCACCGCCGCCATCGGCAACACACCGATGATCCGACTCTCCAGGATCCACCCTCCCGGCAACCTCGTTGCGAAGGTCGAGTACATGAACCCGGGCGGTTCGGTCAAGGAGCGCATCGCAGTGGCGATGATCGACGACGCCGAAAAACAGGGTCTCTTGCGGCCTGGAGGCACCATCGTCGAGCCGACGTCCGGGAACACCGGTGTGGGCCTCGCCCTCGTCGGTGCCGTTCGGGGTTATCGGGTCATCTGCACTGTCCCCGACAAGGTGTCCAAGGAGAAACAAGATCTGCTCCGGGCATACGGAGTGGAGGTCTTGGTAACCCCGACTGACCTCCTCCCCGAACACCCCGACTCCTACTACGGCGTCGCGCGACGGTTGACGGAGGAGATCGAGGGGGCATTCCACCCGGATCAGTACTCGAACCGGGCCAATCCTCGGGCCCACTACGACACAACGGGCCCCGAGATCTGGCAACAGACCGAAGGTTCGGTCGATGTGCTTGTCGTGGGAGTGGGGACTGGTGGCACGATCAGCGGCGCAGGCCGATACCTGAAGGAACAGAAGCCCTCGGTGCGAGTCGTCGGTGTGGACCCGGAAGGCTCCATCTTCACCGCCGAGAGCGAGGCCGAGGTACATCAGTACTCGGTGGAAGGGGTCGGTGAGGATTTCTACCCCGAGACAGTGGAGTTGGACCTAATCGACCGGTGGATCAAGGTCAATGACGCCGACTCGTTCAATGTCACGCGGAGGCTGGCGCGGGAAGAGGGCATCCTCGTGGGCGGGTCCTGTGGGATGGCAGCCTACGGCGCACTCCATGTGGCCGAAGAGGATCACGATGCGATGGTGGTGGTCATCCTCCCCGATTCAGGGCGCGGTTACCTGTCGAAGATCTTCAACGACGACTGGATGGCCCATCGGGGCTTTGAGACCTGACAGCGAAGGGCCCCCGGATCTCCGGGGGCCCTTCGTTCGAATATCAGCTATGGCATTGCTTCGGCGTTATCACGTCGCCACGAATGGACGAGGTTCGTGGTATCCAGAGCCGGGTGGTCCGAGTTTGGAGTCGCCACCTGTCCCGATGGACGAGCGGCGGCTGCGGTCAGCGCCGCTCAGCGCTCGACCACCTCCAGAGTCCAAAGACTTTCATACAACCTAGGACCACCTCCTTTCTCTGGTGGAGACAGTCTGCCACAAGTCGAGAGAATTGTTGAGCGGATTTGTCGGTCGGTATGTCAGCTAGGTCGGCCGTCGGAACACGTCCGGCGGAATGGGCGCCTGCGCTCGACGTCTCGTCCCCAATCCGGCGAGATACTGATTCGGGAACGAGTGACCGGCGTAGCCCAGGTCGATGGCCGCGTTGAGTGTCCAGTACGGGTCGACGATGTGGGGGCGGGCCAGCAGACAGAGATCGGCCCGGCCCGCCACCAGGATGTTGTGGACGTCGTCGATGCTGGAGACCGCTCCCACCGTCATCGTGGCGATCCCCACTTCGTTGCGGATCCGGTCCGAAAACGGGGTCTGATACAGCCTTCCATACTCAGGGTCCGCCTCGACCGTGGTCTGGCCGGTCGACACGTCGATCAGGTCGCACCCCAGTCCCTTCAACTCCCTGGCGAACCCAACGGCATCGTCCCCATCGAATCCCCCATCGACCCAATCGGTGGCCGAGATCCGCACCGATACCGGCTTCTCGTCGGGCCAGACCTCCCGTACCGCCTCGAACACTTCGAGTGGATATCGCATCCTGTTCGCCAGGGCACCCCCGTATTGGTCGCTCCTCTGGTTGGCCAACGGGGTCAGGAAGCTGGACACCAGATAGCCGTGGGCGTAATGGAGCTCGAGCAGATCGAAGCCGGCTTCACTCCCAAATCGAGCGGCCGCCACGTGCTGGTCGCGTATGAGGTCCATATCCGAGCGGGTCATCTCCCGAGGGACTTGACTGTCGGGCCGGTACCGAATCGGCGACGGCGCCATGATCTCCCAGTTGCCTTCATCCAGCGGCTCGCTGTCTCCTTCCCACATCAACTTGGTCGATCCCTTCCGCCCTGAGTGACCGATTTGGAGGCCGATACGGGAGTCGGTATGGGTGTGGACGAAGTCCACGATCCTGGCAAAGGCGGCTGCCTGCTCGCGGTTCCACAATCCGGTGCATCTCGGGCTGATCCTGCCCTCCGGGGACACGCACGTCATTTCGGTCATCACCAGACCCGCGCCACCCACGGCTCGGCTGCCCAGGTGGACCAGATGCCATTCGTTGGGCATCCCTTCGACCGCGCTGTATTGGTCCATGGGCGAGACCACGATTCGGTTGGCCAGCTCGAGACCCCGGACCCGAAAAGGGTGAAACATCGGCGGCGCGGCCGGGTCGACGGGTACGGGACATGAATGCTCGGAACCGGCGTACCAGGAGTCGATGCCGGCCATATACGCGGGGTCGCGTACCCGCAGGTTGTCGTAGGTGATCCGCTGACTGCGGGTCAGCATGCTGAACACGAACTGGTCCGGGTCCATGTCCCGATATCGATCGGCGCCCTCGAACCAGTCACGGCTGGCCTTGGCCGCCCGCTGCACACTTTCGACCTCGGGACGGCGCGCCTCCTCGTATAGGTCGAAGGCCTCATCCAAGGGAAGGTCGGCTTGGAGTAGCCCGCCGAGGGCGATTGCGTCCTCCATGGCCAGCTTCGTGCCCGAGCCCACCGAGAAATGGGCGGTATGGACCGCATCGCCCATGAGCACGACATTGCTGTGGTGCCAGCTCTCGCAGGTGATCGTTGGGAACTGAAGCCATCGTGAGTTGTTCCCGAGCAGGCCGAGCCCGTCGAGATGAGAAGCGAAGATCTCCTCGCACCGATGGAGGGCGTAGTCGTCGCTCACCCCCGGCGGGAAGACCTCATCCTGGGTCTTGTCGAAGCCAAGCGCCGCCCATGTCTCCGGTCGCATCTCCACGATGAAGGTGCTGCCCTCTTCACCGTACGGATAGATGTGGGCCCACACCATCCCGGAGGGGGTGTCCTCGAAGATGAAATTGAACTCGTCGAACACTTTGGGAGTGCCAAACCAGACGTACTTGTTTCGAGCGTGCACCACCGAAAAGCCCAGATCTGTCTCCAGGTCGCGGCGCACCGTGCTGTTCGCGCCGTCGGCACCGACGATGACGCCGACAGGCCCGAGGTCGGACGGCCTCGTCACCTCCGTCGAGAAGCGCAGGTCCACGCCGAGTTCGCGAGCACGTTCGGTCAATGTCTGGAGGAGCGCACGACGGCTGATTGCGGCAAAGCCGTGGCCGCCCGACACGATCTCGACCCCGTTCGGATGACGTGCCCTTATCTGCCCCCAGTGTCGGAACCTGTCCACCAACGCCCGGTGAGAGATCGGGTCGGCACTTTCGAAGTTGTCCAGGGTCTCATCGCTGAACACCACTCCGAATCCGTAGGCGTCCTGAGGCCCGTTTCGCTCATGCACCGTGACCTCGAACTCGGAGTTTGCCGCCCTGAGCAGGATGGACAAATAGAGACCGGCCGGTCCCCCACCCACGATGGCGACGCCCTTTTCAATGGTCATGCTGGCTGTGGGGCCAACGCTAGAGGGCTATCAGAGACGGAGCGTGTTGGTGAACTCCTCCCACCACGCGCCCACCGCGTCCAGCGCGTTACTCAATGACCAGAGGAGGAGGATCGCGAGGGCGACCACGAGGACCACAGTGGCCAGATTCCGAACACGGTACATCTGCCGCTGGCTGTCGTCCTCCATGTAGGACGGCTCGACGACCGGGGGTGTTGGGGCCGTGATCAAATAGGGCTCAGGTGGGCTGACGTATGCAGGTTCGCTCGAGCTGCTCATCTGGACTGCTCCCACCGGTTCGGGTTGGGGCTCCGGCTCCGACGGGAGGTAGAACGTATCGATCGCCGGCTCTGGTTCCTCGACGAGCGCGTCATCCGACTCGGGCTCGGGTGGGAGGTGCTCGTGCACCTCGGCCTCGAGCTCGGAATCGGCGTCGAGACGGGCCTCGACCGCGGCGACAGCAGCCGTCGATGCGATGAGCGGGTCCGGGTCGATGGTCTCCTCGATCGGCTCCTCGAGTGGAAGCGAGGCAAGGCTTGCCAGCGACTCCTCAACTGTGGGACGCGCCTCCTCGGCCGGTGTCAAAACTCCGGCCTTGTCGAACAGGGCTCGCCCATCGATGTCGAGGATGGCAGAGAGTGCATTGAGCACGGAGGGGTCGGTGGGCGTGGACACGTCACGCTCCCAACTCCTGATCGAGCTGGCCGAACGACCGACTAGCTCCCCAAGCTGAGCCTGACTGAGGCCGATCCTGGTGCGGCGATAGCGCACGGTTCTTCCAAATGAGCGCTCGGGCATCCGGGCCTGAATAGTACCGGTGTGTGAGATTTGCTCCGCCGGGATTCAGCCGCTCGAGGAGCAACCAGACCGAGCCCTAAGCTCCAGTCGACCACCGAGGAGGCGTCCGGACGCCTGGTGGGTCCCCCGGTCTTCAAAACCGGTGAGGGGTCTGATCGGCCCCTGGCGGGTTCGATTCCCGTCCGCCTCCGCCACCGTGAGTCGCGCCGACGGGGTCGATCGAACCATTGCAAGAAAGCCGATCCGACTTAGCATTTACCCACATGGAGATCGCGATAATCGCCCTTGCCGCGATCGGGGTCGTGTTCGCTGGTGTCGCCCTGAATCGGGCCAAGCCGAAGGTGCGTGCCGAGCGCGTACCCGGTCATCCCGACACCTTCGAGCTCTGGAACGAAGGCCCGGGCAGCGCGGTCATCGTCCATGCCGACGTGCTGTCCCCGAGCTTTCCCCGCGGGGCCTCTATCGATGATGCACGGTCGGCGATACCTGGCCTGTGGGTCGACGAGCGGATCGTCAGGAACCACGGACCATGGGCGAAAGGCGCCGCCCTCGAACCTCTCCGGCGCTTCGAGATCAGACTTCCGGCTGCGACGAGCTTGCGGATCGTCTACCGGGCGGATGGCGCTCTCGGCACAGTCGCCACGGCAACGATGCTTGTCGAGGGTGGTCACTGACCCGTTTCCCGGAGACATGTGACTTTCGGCCCTCACCGCCTTCATCGCCAGGGGTAGGTTTGAATCCAACCTCCCGATGAAAGGCGTCGGCAATGAAAAAGACAGCATCGATTGCTTCGATTGTGATTGGGGCATTGATGATCGCCGGCGGCATCGCCACCTGGTTCGTAGTGAGCGACACGCTCGCCGATCAGCAGATCACCACCTCAGAGGATGCATGCCTGCCCGGCCGCAGCGTGTCAGGCCCATTCACTGCCTATTGCGAGGCCAAGGTGATCGAGCAGCACTCGCTCGAGGCCACCGAAGGCCTCTATTACGCCGAGCTTGACCGCGAGGACCCGCTGCGCGAGGTAGCTATGAACGCGGCCTTCCTCCAGTCCTCGCTCTTCACCTCAGTGGTTGCCTTCGGGGTGGCCGCCATGGCTGTCGCTGTCGGCCTGCTTTTCATCCTGATCGGACTCGGCATCCGGGATGTGGCGGAGCGGACCACCGCCCCCCCCACTCAAGTCTGATCAATCGGCTCGAAGCGAATGAAGGGAGCGGTCTCGACCCACCGATCGAGTGCCGCTCTCGACCGCTCCGGGTCTGAACCCCAGCTCTCGGTCAGAGCCCGGTAGAGGATTCGGGAGCGTTCTTCGGGGTCGGGCTCGGGCTCACCGCGAACAGCGATGTCGGCGGTGACTCCGTGCTTGAGATGCAGCGTGAACGCCGGATTGGCCACGATGTTGGCGACCCAATCACGCTTGAAGCCGGGCCGGCCGGTGAGATAGAACTTCCCGTCGAACTGGTGGAAATAGATCTCGGTCCGGCGCTCCAAGCCCGACTTCCGACCAATCGTCGTGATGTCGACGGTGCCACCCTGTTCGAGTGCCTCCTTGACGGTGGTGTCCATGACCGCACCAACCCGGTGGAGGAGCGCCTTGTTCCCGGGCAGTAACTTGCATGACACATGGGCCAATTGATCCAGGTCGAGGCCAGTCCGATAGGGGCGGTCGCGCTGTTCTCCACCGATCGCTCGCTCACCGGCCAGGACGGGGTCAGCCTCTCCCCTGGGTTCGCCGATGGCGCCGACCCGCCCCATCAGCTCGCCCGCCGCCTCTTCGACGCCGATCCTCTGATCGACCACGTCCATATCCTCTCCAACACGGTCGCGGTGCGGCGAAGCCAAGGCTGGGATGACGAAGCGGTGGGCCGCGCCGGAGACGTCATCGCCAATCTCTTCGTCCACTACACCACCGAACCGGCCCTTTCGGAGGAGGACGAGTTCGAGCAGCTCCGGGTGGAGAACTACAACGCGACGTTGAGCCACATCAGGGCTCACAACGAAGATCTGTGGGTGATGCGGGTCACCCCCGACGACCCGATCGACCCGTTTCTCCCCGGCCAGTACACGACCCTGGCGCTGGGCTATTGGGAGCCGAGGGCTGACGAGGCACACGACAATCTGAAGCCCGATCAGGATCTCAAGATGGCTCGCCGGTCATATTCGGTGTCGAGCTCGATGGTCGACGAGGCGGGCCAGCTCCTCCCACCCCACACCCCGGATGTCGAGTTCTACATCGTGAAGGTCAAGCCCGGCCAGGAGGAGATACCGGCGCTCACTCCCCGCCTGTTCCTCAAGGGCGAGGGCGACCGTCTCTACATGGGCCGCAAGTTCACCGGGCACTACACGCTGGAGGGGGTCAAACCCGATGACAACATCGTCTTCCTGAGCACCGGCACCGGTGAGGCCCCTCAGAACGCGATGATCGCCGAATTGTTGTGACAGGAGCACCAGGGACGCATCCTCAACGTCGTGTGCGTCCGGTACCGGACCGACCTCGC
>JBEVJN010000064.1:0-35958 GCA_040510135.1 Acidimicrobiia bacterium
CGCTGAGCCGCGCCGCAGAGGCGATGGGTTATCTGGGCTTGGGCCATGCCAGAGGGAAACTGGTCATCACGATCTGATGCGTCCCCCAACGCCACCCCGGTCTTGACTCGACCGCTGCTCCCGCCTACCTTCCCCGATCAATGAAGGCAACGCGCTCCACCGCCGCGAGCTGTGCCATGTGTTCCCATGGTGCGGATCCGGCGTGAGCTAACCCTTCAGCAACCACCCGTCGACCCGCATCACCAGATGCGGGTTTTTTCATTTCAGGACACCCAATGACCCATCTCATCTCCAATCGATGTACATGTCCCAGGCCCGAGGCCTGACCGGCCCGGGCCAGCCCGACCTGCAGGACATGACATCGAGAGACGGAGAGATGAATGACAACGGAAACCAAAACCCTCAACGAAGTGAACCTGGCTGCCGTCGGCGGCCTGGTCGAGGCGATTCGGACCGAGCCGGCCATAGCCGACACCGTGTGGAAGGCAACAGTGGACTGGAAGCGAGGCTTTCAATCGGAGGCTCGGATTCGGGATTTCGACCCCGTTGCGTCGGATGAGCCGACCAGCCTCGGTGGTGAGGACACGGCACCCAATCCCGTGGAACAGATCCTCGCGGCCCTGGGGAATTGCCTCGCAGTTGGCTATGCAGCCAATGCTTCGGCAGCCGGGATCGAGCTGACTGGTCTGCAGATCGAGCTCTCTGGTGATCTCGACCTCCACACTTTCCTCGGGCTCGCCGACGAGCACGCCGGTTTCGAGAACATCGACGTCAAGGTGTCGATCGACTCCGACGCCCCGGTCTCGCAAATCGAGGAGCTCCATCGCAAGGTGGTAGCGACCTCTCCGGTTGGCCACACACTGCAGCGACCCATCTCGGTGAACATCGCCCTGGCCTGACTCGAACCCGATGCAGGGCGTCACATTTGGGTGACGCCCTGCATAGGGATGCCTTCTTGAAACCGCCCCGGTCTACTCGAGAGCCCGATTGAGAAATGCCGCTAGTTGACCGCGTGTCACACTGTCTTCGGGGCAGAACCGGTCGTTGACCGGCGGGTTGCATCCCTGAGTGACCCCGGCTGTCGCCAGCCTGTCGATCGCCGATTCGAAGACACTGCCATCGTCATCGACGAACCGGTCACCGCCACCATCGTCGACATAGCCCATCGCCCGGACCAGGAACGCAGCCATCTCCCCCCTGGTCACTCTGCGCTCGGGGCAGAACCGGTCGTTGAGGGGCGGGTTGCATCCCTGAGTGACCCCGGCCGCCGCCAGCTTGTCGATCGCCGATTCGAACACACTGGCATCGTCATCGACGAACCGGTTGCCGCCTCCGTCGTCGACATAGCCCATCGCTCGGACCAAGAAGGCGGCCATCTCCCCCCTGCTCAGTGTGCGCTCGGGACAAAACCGATCGTTCACCGGCGGGTTGCACCCTTTCGTGATCCCTTCGAGTGCAAGCCACTCGATGGCAGTTTGGAACACCGAGGCGTCGTCATCAACGAACGAGCCCACGAATTCAGCACAATCGGGGTACTCGCCGTGAAGGTCCACGTCGGTCCGGGGCAGACCCAAATCGACCGTAGCGGGCGAGCCGAACCCGTTCGGGTTGAGCTGGTAGGAAAGAGCTTCCCCGCCGACGAGGACGCCCGGTATCACCTGTCCCTGATCATCGAGACCGCGGAACAGATCGAGCATGACTACCCCGTCCGCCCGGCAGGCGAACCACTCCGAATGCATGAGACCGCCTCCCGACCAAATCTCGGGATAGCCACCGGCCACCAGCGGAACCGGAGCGAGGGCACAGTCTCGAAACGAGAACAAGGCGTAATCGGCGCCGACGAGGGTTCTTTGGACACCGGCCACGATCAGACGCTGACCGGCCATTCCCACGACCCGAGCCGGGGTGGCCATCGGAGCCGAGGAGAACTGAGCCAGATCGTCGATCCTGATTGCCGTGCCCCAACCGGAGGCCAACTCGACATGCAGGAAATGGTCGGCCAGTTCAGGGTCGGCATTCCCGGTCCAATAGCCGGTGACGACATCCTTATGGCCGTCACCGTCGACATCGGCGAGGAACTGCGAAGGTCCGAATCCTCCAATGACGGCGTCGGCGGGCACCGTTGTGTCCGCTAGCGCGTCACACGCTGTCGACACAGCAGCAACCAGATTCGAGCTCGGAGTGGACGGGACGGCCGGGAACAATCCGATCAGGAACGACAAAGCGAGCCACGCAACACCCATCAATGCAACCCCCGCAGACGGGACGGACTCGACACTACGCCGACGGGTCGAAGCACGGGGCTCCGGACCTACGAGCGCTTCTCGCGGTCCTCTCGCTACTCGCTGCCCAGCAGGTCGAGGAGCTGGTCGCCGTAGGCCTCGAGCTTGGCGGGGCCGATCCCGGGGATCTCGAGGAGGGCCTCCTCGGTGCCCGGCCGAAGAGCAGCCAGTGCTTCCAGAGTTCGGTCGTTGAAGACGACATAGGCAGGCACGCCCTGGGAACGGGCCTGGCCCAGCCGCCACGTCTTGAGTCGCTCGACCAGTCCGGGGTCCGCCCCATCTCCACCCGGCGTGAGCCGTCCGTAGACCCCAGCGGTGCCGACCTTCCCGACTTTCTCCCCGAACGGCACCGCCATCGTGGCCTCGGCCCCTGGCAACTTGACCAGGACGCCGGTGGTCAGGATCTCATCGACCACGCCCCTTTGGCCTCCCATGATCGCGATCTCATCGCCCACGACTACGAACACTGCGTCAGAGGGGATCCGGGCTGGCTTCAAATCTCGCCTCGGCCCGGCTTCCTCCACCTCGACCGGGGCGGACCCGTCGAGCTCGGCGAGGAACCGTGAGGGACGGTCCCGATCGGCGAGGATGGTGACCGTCAGCCGGCCTCGAGTCATGGCGACATGGAAGACCCGGCGCTCCTCTTCGATGTCATCGGACAGCTCGTGGGGCATCGAGCCCCGGTCGGCGCCGAACACCAGGGCGTGGTCCCATTCCAGGCCCTTCACGCGGTGCACGGTGGAAAGGGTGACCCCGCCCGGACCGTTGGGGGTGGCCAAACGTTCCCGAAGCCACGACTCGAACTGGGCAGGTTCAGGCCCGATCGCCGCCACCCGGCGAAGGGCGGTCAGGTCATCTCCGTGGGCAGCCCGGTCCGCCCGGGTTCGTCCTGCATCCAGGGCGGCCACAGCCCGGTCCAGCCCGATCGTCTGCGACAAAACCTCCAGGAGGCGAGGGGTGGTGGCGGTAGATCTCGACGCATAGACGATGTCGTCGCAGAACTCGCCCCACCGGTCCGCACGGCGCCCCTCGAGGGACTCGCCCAACTCCCTCAGGTCCCCTATTGAGAACGGCCCACGTCGGCGGCCGATCAGCTCGCCGAATAGCCGAGTGATCCCACGTCCGGGCCGGCGGATGATCTCGAAGAGGTCGTGGCGGCTCATCTGGTCGGGGTCGAGGGCGATCCGGATCCAGGCCAGTGCGGCCCGGAGCAGGGTGCGTTCGAGGATGGCCGCGGTCAGCGGGCTGTTGAAACGGATTTCACCGGTGGACATGGCGACATGGACCGGGAGCAGACTGGAGTTGACCCGGGAGAGGACGGCCACATCCCCTGGTTTGGCACCTTCCTCGATGACCGTTGCGATCAACTCGGATGCGGTCACTCCGAGCTGATCCCCCGGCTCCGTGACGACCTGCAGGCCCTGCCGATCGGTGACACTGTTGATCACTTTGGCCACTCGCCGCTTGTTGTATCCGAGCAGGTTGACCGCCGACTCCACCACATCGGCCGGCGAGCGGTAATTGACCTCGAGGGCGTGCACCCCCGCCCCGGGGAACAGCTCCTCGAAATCGATGAGGAACCCCGGATCAGCCCCTGCATACCCATAGATGACCTGGTCGTCGTCGCCGACGCCAAAAACGTCGAGGCCCGGTGAGGCCACCAGCCGGATCAGGAGGAGGTAAGCGGGAGTGAGGTCCTGGAACTCGTCGACGAGGAGGTGCCGACACTGAGCCTGCCAGTGGGCTCGCAGATCGGGCAGCCGGCACAAGGCCTCGATGGCGCCATAGATCTGCTCGGAATGGTCCGCCAGGCCATCACGATCGAGCCGATCCCGGTAACGCCGGAACGTCTCGGTGAAGCCCGGGACGTCGTCACGCTCGGCCTCGACGAAGTCAGGATCACGTAGCCCTATGCGAACCTCGTCGAGAGCCTCGAGATAGGGGCCGATGGTGTCCGTGTTTGCCCGAGGCGGGGCCGTGGCGATCGGCTCCAGCCGCCGTCGTTGCTCCCTCTCATCGATGAGCCGGACGTGCGGCTTGGCCATGCGCAGTATCTCCCAGCCCAGGGAGTGAATGGTGCGGACATTGAGCCGCCTTCCACCGGGGAGTCGCTCGATCATCTCCTCGGCGGCTCGGCGGTTGTAGGCGAGGGCGGTGACGATCTCCGGTTCGATGCCACGAGCCTCGAGGAGATGGCGGACCCGAGACGTGAGCACCCGGGTCTTTCCCGACCCGGCCGGGGCAATGACCCGGGCCGGGCCGACCAGGTGGGAAACCGCCTCGTTCTGGTCCGGAGCGAGGTCGAGCGAGGGCATGACGAAGGGCCGGACCGGAGTGTCCCGGCCCAGGTCAACCGTCTCGTGGTGAATCACCGGTTCATCGAAATCGAGCGGCTGGCGGGGCCCGCCGTCGATCCACACCGGAATCCCGTCGGCTCTGATCACATCGGCCGGGCCACCGACGGTGACATCGAGCCGGGAGTCGGCCTTGCGACCCCACCACCACACAGGCGGATCGGTTCGGGCGTCGTATGAGTTGTGCCAGACCGCCTTGGACAGACGCTCCCGTAGGAAGGTGAACCGGCTGCCCAGCTCATAAGGGGCGGCGTCGGTGGCCTCGGGCCGGCTCAACTCCTCAGGGTCGACAACGAGCTCGTACACAGTCGGAATCCGTCTCACATACCGGCTCTGCGCATCGTTGACGGTGGCAAGCAGTCGCTCTGGGTCGGCTAAGAGCGCCGGGTCGATGATGACTCGGTCGGCTTCGGCCCAGGCCGACGGAGCGGGCGATCCGGGGCCAACGACCACCGAACGACCAAGCGGGGCGGGGCCCGGTGCCGTCACCGTTCGCAGATTACGAGAGGCGGCAGACAGAATTCGACACCCGACCTGTTCATGAACCGAATCCGGTTCTAGAACTCCGGGCCTTGTTTTTCCCCTTCCTCTGCCTGCGGGCCGCGGGCGCTGCCGAAGATGGCGGCGGGCTCGAGGTCCTCGGTGGTGTCGGCGCGTGCAGCCACCCACACTGCGCCCCGCGCCAGTGACCCGACCGGTTCGATCGAGCCGTCGGTGCCCTCCGAGCCACCGTCGAAAAGCTCCTCATGGGGCCACCAGGTCCGATGGTGCCAGGTCCGCTCGAACTCCCCGCTGGCAAGGTGCTCGGGGTCGAAGTAGCGGGGATCGGCGTCTCCGTTGCCTTGAGGCGACACCTCGGACATGAAGTCGAGCAGGGACCGCCCGCCGGCATCCCCGCCGATCGGCTCGAAATTGCCGGCGTCGGCGAGGATCGGGCCGAACACCTCCTTCTCGCCGTGGGTCTCGAGGGCCTGGAGAAAGGCCGGGTCGTAGACGCCGTCGAAGAACAGGTCCGCCCACCGCCAACGGTCCCCCTTCTCCCGCCGGGTCTCGGTCTCGTACTGGGCGACCGTCTTCGGATCCTGATCGGGCCGGCCCACCGCGGCGGGGTCATCGGTGCCGACCAGGACCGCCTGCTCGGTCCGGTAGGTCTGGATCGACCCTTCGTACTGGGAGGTGAGCCAGCCCCGTTCCGAGGCGAGACGGACCGTGCGCGTCTCGAAGAGTTTCTCCCCCCGTGTGGAGAGCCCGAACTGGCACACCGCCGCCTTGTTCACCCCGAACTGGACGAGGTCGACACCGGTATCGGCGATCGAGCCGCCCTTCCCGAATGGGTACCAGATCAGACGGGAAAGGACGGCAGACAACCCGAGGAACTGCTCCCGGGCAGCGTCGGCCACCCGATCGGCGGTGAAGGCGTCGTCGACCTGCTCGGCCAGTTGACGGATCGACTGGCTGTAGCTGCGCAATGCCAGCCGTTCCTGGACACGACGCCAGGACACGACGACGAGGACGAACAGCAGCCAGAACCCGATCGTCCCGCAGATCGGCCACAGCAGAGAGCGAAGCTCCTCGCCCGGGACCGTTGCGTACCACCCGCCCGGCTGGGAAACAGCGCCGATCACCATGAGCGACACGTAGACCAGAACCGTGAGAATGGTGAGGCGGGACATCCGGCCCAGGGCGGGGAGATGGTCCTGATAGGTGGCGAGCGAATAGGCCTGACCCAGCCCGGCGCCGGTGACGATCCCGGCCAGGACTGCGGCATAGGTGGCCGGCTCCGTGGGCGGATAATCCAGGAAGGTGACGGCGAGACCGGCGAACAGCGCCCCCACGACGGCACCCATCAGAACACCGAGCCAGGTCGGAGCTGCCCCGAGTTTCGACAAGCGCTCCCCATCGGTCCTGGGACCCTCGGCCAGTGCCTGCACCCCGTAGGACCTGAGCAGGATCAACCCGCCGACACAGGCCAGGGTGAGGGCGCCGAACAGGATGTTCCTCGTCCAGCTGTCGAGCTCGGTGATACCCCAACCCCGAACGGCGCCGGTGAGGAGGAGCAGGCTGACGACCAGGGCGGCAAATAGGACGGCGCCTGCAATATGCCAGAAGGCATAGCCCGGAGGCCGGTAGTTGTGCAGCGCGGCGATCTGGACATCGAGTGTCTCGAGGAGACGGGAGACGGCAGTGCGATTCGATCGGGCGATGCGCTCGATCCGAGCCCCGAGACGGCCGAGAAGGCTGACCGGGGAACCCGACTCGGACTCATCGAGGATGTCCTTGGCCGTCCCCACCAGTGAGTCGCCGGGGCGGGGCGCCAGCGATGCCGCGTCGTTGACCACAGCGCGCTGGCCGTGGACTTCGATCGGGTCGATGCCAGGAGGCGGCTCGCTGCCGTCCGCAGTCGAGAGCACCAGGCTCCTGAGATCCCGCCACACCGCCTGGTCGATCGAGGGCCCGCCCTGGAGATCGAGCCGGCGCTCCGCTTGACGTTTGAGATCTGCGATCAGGGCCTCGAAGTCCTCGTCGTCGCCGGTGGGGCTGAACTTGCCCTTCCACACCACCTCGACCACCGACGAGCTGCCCACCAGGTCCTGCATCGTCCGGCCGGCCAGCTCGGAGAAGTCCTCGAACAGACCCTCCACGGCCCGCCGGGGCAGGGAGATGATGAAACGACCCATCTCCTTGAGGATCAGGAGCAGTGCCCGGACCGGTCGCAGCTGGTGGCGCTGCGGGGCATCCGGATCCTTGACCTCGAAAGCGAGACGGTCGAAGAGTGGAACGGATCGGTCTGCCAGATCCGACACTGCCGCTGCAGGCGAAGGCGCCTCGATCGTGCCCGGAGGAACGGGAAGCCGGCCCTCGTGATCGACTATCTCCTGCAACGGCAGGGCCGGGCTGCGGCCGACCCGGACATAGGAGCGGGTCAATCGCAGCTTGGGGCTGTCGCCGAAGATCACACCCGGGCCGAGACCATCGAGGACACTGCCCTCCATCCCGGAGAACATGCCCAGGATGACCGCAGTCTCGGCGGCGACGTGACCGACGAAGGCGGGTGTCTCAGGGGAGAGCGGGGCGGCGAAATGCTGATCCGACCTGCGGTCCTCGGGAACCACGACCAAATTGGCGTGGACATGGGTGGAGAAGAACCCATCCTCGGGGCCCTCCAGGGTGTCCCAATCGGGGAACCAGAGCCGGGCCAACCGCACCGAGGATTCTCCCGGGGCCAGGGATGACAGCTGACGGTGAACCACTTCGGAGACCGCGGCCACCTGCTCGGCGGAAACTCCGTCGGCCGGGGTGGCTATGGCGCCGATCCGGATCTCGTCGGCGGCCCGCTCCCCGATCGAGGTGAAGAGCGGGACCTCGTGTTGGCCGGAGCGGTCGAATCTCACCCCGGGCCAGGGGCGGTCCCGAGAGACCTTGGAGTCGACGAACCAGAACGGCTCGATCAGCCCCTGTTCCACCATCGCGCCGAGCAGGGAGGCCGCAGCCCAGGCCGGGCCGGCCTGATCCCCGACGAGGACGGTGGATACCGTCGTCATCTCAGAATTCAGGTGTGGTCTGCGATGCTCTCACCTGCAAGGCCACCGCCATGCGATGCAGCTCCTCATGGATCAGATCGGTTGCACCGAGCCATGCGTTCTCAGGCCCGATCCTCCCCTCGCGGCGCTCCTCTTCGGCGTGACGGGCGTAGTCCTCGTCCAGCTTGGTGATCAGATCGGCGAGGGCGGTCGCCCGCTTGCCTGCTTCCTCGAACTCGATCTGGGTGACACCCGCCTCTCGTCCGAAAGCGGTGCCGGCCGAGACCCATTCCTCGAGGATCGGGCTCAGCTCCCGGAACTCACCCATCTCCGCCCCCATGGTCCCGGGATTGCGACCCAGGTCGATCATGGCTTGGAAGATCCCCAGCATCTCATCCGGCTTTCCGGCGTCGGCCGAATAGGGGATGGCCAGGGCCAGCGTCTCGAGGAAAGCTCCGAACTGGCGGGGACGGTTCTCCCCCGGCGTCGTCACTAGCGGCGGCGAATCGATGACCGGTCCGCCCTTCCCCTTCTCGAAACGGACCACCGTTGCCCCGTTGTCCTGGCCCACGGTGAGAAGACCGAGGACACGGGCGATGAACCAGCCTCGGACCAGGGCCCGGACCATCGGCGTCGGCAATGGGATCGACCGGGCCAGGGGCCGGCTCCTCCGCCATTTCCAGAAGTCACGGAGTCGTCCCGCCCTGGCCGCAGCCGAGTAGCCATCCGCGATGGGGTCGATCAGAGACCGGAACACCGCCGGGTGCAGTGCTCCCTCCAGCATGCTGTAGATGGAGATCCGCTTCACGCGGTCGCTCTGAGTGACGTTGTCGTGGGTGCCGTCGCTGCGATCGGCGAGCTTGGAGTCGAGGAACTGGTTGACCCAGCGCTCGAGACGATGGTTCTTCAAGGGGATCTCTCCCGGCACGGCATGGGTGGTCAGGACCCGGTCGTGGACTTCGGAGAGAAGCACCGGGTCGACATGGACCAGCGGCTCCGCCGCCTCGAATGCAGCCTCCAGCGCCGACTGGAACGCCCGCTCCCGGTCCCGCACTACGGAGGCGGGGACCTTCTTGTCCGGCTCTTTGAGGTAGGCGCGCAAACCCTGAGAGAGGAAGTCGTCGAAATCGGTGCCTTCCCGGCTCAGCCAGGCCCTGGCCCGCAGCACCAATTCGTCACGCTCGCTGTGGAGCCGGAACCGGGCGGGGCGATCGGGCTCGCCACCGAGAAGAATCGCCTCGCTGGGCTGCCACTGGTCGATCACCTCGAACAGGCCCCGCACCTGAGCCGCCAGCCGGCGATCGGTCGGCTGAGAGTCCTCCAAGTAGTTGCCGGTGACCACCTCGTGGCGAACCGAGCGCCATCTCTCGGCAGGCGCCCCGTAATTCACGCCGAGAGTCGCAGTCAACAGCTCATCGAAGAGGGCCGGGAACGCCTTTGGGTCGATGACCAGGGCCACCGTCTTGCCCGGGATCAGGTCGTCAGACACGGCCTGGTCGCGCCGGGGGTTGTGCCGGGGCCAGCCATCGACCGGAGCGGCTTCGACGTCGGCCGGGTCGAGCTTTCGCTGCAACTCGCCGAGAGCGAGACGGACCGCCTCCATCAACGGCAACACCACCGACTCGTCGAAATCGAGGAGCAGGGCACGGGCGATGAACCGTGACTTCTCCTCCATGCGCTGGAAGACCAGGGTGTCCACGGCCTGGGCCGAGGCCATCCTCACTGCCTCGTGCTCGGAGCCCAGCTGGCCACCCAGCTCGCCAAAGGCGGCCTGGACGTTGGACCGGACATGGGAGGAGAAGCTCTCGAATTCGATCCGCTCCTGCTCGAGGTCGTCGCACGCGGTGCGGATCTCGCCCCGGACCAGCTCGAGCAGCTCGTTGACCACCGGCAAGCCGTAGCCGGAGGCGATCCCACCGGTCTCCCGAAGGAGACGACCGCTGACCTCCCTGGTCCAAACGCGGGCCCGCTCCCTGATCTTGGTGTCGTAGCGCTCGTTCTCGCCGGGAGCGAGCAGCTCGGCCTCCTCGACGACGGCAGTGAGCCATTCGTCGATCCGTCCCTTTGCCCCCACGTTCTCCACCGCGGCTCGGTAGACCTCCTCGGCCAGGGCGCCGGTGATCACCTGACGCTCCCGCAGCGGCAGTGCTATCGCCTCGACGACCTGACGTTCCTGGCCCCGCTCGGTGATACCGACGTTGTTGATGAAGCCGGTGAGACGGTCGGCGGCCAGCTCCTGGGCGATGACATCGGGGGTGAGACCCTCGTATCGCTCCAGCCCTTCGGTGATCAGCCGGTGCCCGTTGACCAGGGTGTCCACCGCATCCCGGACGATTCGCCGCTCCGAGTAGGACTTGAACCGGTCGACTCCGAGATCGACCTCGGCATACCCCAATCCCTGGAGAGTGCCCACGTAGGGCGGCTCCATCAGCATGTGCATCGGGCCCCCCGAGTCGCCGTAGGTGCCGGCGCTGTTCTGCCAGTTCGCGGCGGTGTAGACCACGAAATCGTCTTGCACCTGGGGGTCGGTCATGACCGCAGACAGACAGCGGCCCATGACCCGATAGACGTCGGTCTGGTCGCCAAACACGACACCGCTGGTGTTGGCATGGCCCACCAGGAAGGAGAAGGCGGGCCCGCTGCGGGAGATCTCCCGCTCCTCCCCGGCGACGGCGACCCGTCCCCCGGCATAGACACCGCTGAGCAGCTCGGCGAGCGCCGCCGCCGAGTTGGGATGCACCCCTGCCCTGGCCCCGGCGGCGAGGCTCTGGAACACGTCGGCGGCGTAAAGGATGCCGAAAGAGTTGTCGAGCCACTGCTCGCCTTCGGCGCGGAGCATGTCGGCCACGTCGAGGAACAACCCGGCTCCGGTGCCTCCGGCGAGCGAGGACACGATCATGAGCACCGGCTCACCACGTTCCTCATAGGTGCCCGAGCCTTCCTCGTCGGCCGATGCCCGGAGCCGTTGCAGCTCGCCGATGGCGTCGGCGGTGCGGAGCGCGGTGATCTTGCCCTGGAGCTGGGTGTGGATCCGATCCTGCTGATCGAGCCCGAGCACCCGCCCGATGGCCCGGTACTGCCCGGCGCCGTGGGCGATCGGCACGTTCATGAAATCGGGGTCAACCCACCAGCCGTCGAAGTTGGTTTGCTTCCTAGTCAGCCTGTCGACAACCGTTGCGAAGGGGACGCCGTCGCGGTGTAGCGACATGTACTCGATCGGGGGCAGCAACTCGGGGCGTCCGGGCAGGATCGGAGATTCCTGGGTCGAAGGAGTGTCGATGTGGAGGAATTGCCAGCCCTGGGGCATGCCCCCCTGCCAGCCGATCTCGTTCAGCCACTCGCCGAGGGACTGCTTCAGATAGCGGATGGTCTTGCCGCCGGAGCCACCCAGCCCTATCACCAGAAACGATCTCATGAGTCCCCAGTCCTTTCCATTTCAGCGACCAGGCGCCTGGTCGAGATCTCGGCTGCGATGAATCCCAGCGAGTCGTTGATCATTTCGGCGGCGAACCTGCTCGCGTCGGCTCCCCGGGCCGCCCGGATGTCGAAGAGCAGAACGCCGGGAGCCTTCTGCGGGGTTCCCTCGGCCAGCCGGTCGAGCTGGGAGTTGCCGAGGCCGATCGTAACCAAGGGGCCGAGGGCATCACGCGCCCGCCCCCGATAGGTCTTCTCGACGAAGACGGTCCTGCCGGGCAACCCGGGGCCTTGATGTGCCCCGACCCAATCGGTGCCGAGGCCGATCCGGGCGTAAGGGGCGACCCACGGGACGATCGAGACCACGCGCTCCATGCGAAGGCCGCCGGCATCGAGACGGGCCGGAGTCCGCTTGGGGAGGCGGAAGGCGCTGTCGACAGCCGCCTCGACGATCCCGGTCTCGAGCTCCCCGTATTCGGTGGGGGTGAGCTCGGCAACGAAATTGGCGTAGCGGATGCGGTTCCGGCGCGGGTCGGGGATGCGGCCAATGAGACGGTTCACGCCGTAGAGGATGGCCCAGAGCAGGGCCAGCATCAGCAACATCAAACCCGCGACGATCAGGGCCACCAGGAGCGGGTTCGCCTTCGGGGCGACCTCGAGATCGATGAAGAGCTGGCCACCCTCGGCCCGGTCGGGGCTGGTCTGCGGAGTTGATCTGGTCTGGAACTCGAGAACGTCGTGGGCAAACCCGGAGCGATCGAGGACGATCTGCAGCGTCACGGTCTGAATCTCGCCCGGCTCGACCCCGACGCATTCGCCCCCGGCAACGTCAGCGGTGGCGGTGATCGCGGCCCCCTGGACGTCTTCCATCTGAGTGACCGGATTGAGCAGACACAATTCCCCACCGTCTTTCGGGTCGACCTGGAGGTCGACCAGAAACGGGCCTACCCCCTCGCCACTGATCGGAGCGGGTTGGTCCACGATGGCGGGAGCGTTGATCGGCTCGTTGAGGGTGAACGCCGGAGTGGCGGTCTGAACCAGACCCGGGCCTGAGGTCATGTCAACCTTTAGGTCCAAGTTCTCCGCGGCCGGGAGCGAGGGCACGGTGACCACCCAGCCGGTTCCATCGGGGGCGCCAACCTGCCCGGAGTCAGCAGTGACCTGGATTCGGCCCAACACTTCACCTTCGAGCCGGCCGTGCGGTCCGTCGGCGACGACGAGGAACTCCCCTGGCTCGTTCTGATAGAGGGTGGGCGCAACACTTTGTACCTCGGGGACTGCTGCCTGGGCGATGACGAACCCGCACACCTCGGTCACCCCCGACACGTCGACGTTGAACGGCGCCCCGACCGGGTGAGCCTGGACGACGTTGGTCCCCGAGTCGCCATCCGCGGTCTCGGTGACATCGTTCAGGGACGAGGCGGACAGGCCGGGCGGGTTGCCCGCGCTTCCTCTGGTGATAAGCCGAACTTCGGTAGCGAGCTGATATGGCACCGGCCCGGCGTCGACCACCTCCTCGTTGACAACCAGATTGCCGGCGCCGTCGGGGGCCAGGCCGGGCAACTGGTACCCACCGACCTGGGAGGCGCAGGCCATGATGAACGGGAGCCTGCTGGCGTCGTCGACCGACTGGAACGCCCCGTTGCCCGGGCCGCAGCCGAGGGACGGGTCGCCGCCCATGCCGCGGAGCACGCGCCGACTGGCCTCGTCGACCCCGCTCTCTTCGCCGAGCAGCATGATTTGAGCACTGACTCCGACATCACCGAGCACGTGGGCATAGCCGCCGGCGTCACAGATGAGGGATGGCATGAGGGCCTCGGCCTCGCCCACGTTGTCCGGTGTGACCGGCTCCGGGAAGTACATGCGCTGCAGACCGCCGGCGGGCAACAGGTCCTCGTCGAGGTCGTGCTGACCATCGGTGAACCAGAACAGGATCTGACAGGTCGCGGTCGACCCCTCGAATGCGCCGGCCGCCCCGGCGAGGGCATAGACGTAATCGGTGTGGAACTGGTCCTCGACCGATCCCACGGTGTCGACCCGCTCGAGAGCGATGTCGAGACTGTCCTGATTCAGGACCTGCCATTCCCCGGGCCGATAGTCCTCGCCGAAGCCGGCGACCTGGATCTCGACCTGATCGACACGCTCGGCGAGCGATGCGTAGGACCGGACCACGGCCCGGGCGCCGGTGATCCGCTGATCGTTGGGGTCGGTCCGGGCCAGTGACCCGGATTGGTCGATGAGGAGAAGGACGCGGACAGAGGCGTTCTCGTCAGGAGCGCATCCACCGGGCAGATCTGCGGTCTGGGCGCCGGCGACCCCGGGAATGACGGAGATCCCGATCAGGGCGGCGAACAGCGAGAGGACCAGACGCCGGATCACAGCTCGCCGGTCCAGACCCGGGCGATGTAGATGGCGAGACGAAGCCCGTGCCAGCCGACGGCCAACCCGAGCGACACCATTAACCCGATCCAACCGATGAGAGTCGGCCGCCACGCAGGCTCGTGCCAGCGGCCGCCCACGCTCTGGCGCTCGTAACGGAACACGGCGAACGCAGGCAACACGAGGATGAATGTGATCACCAGCGCCGCCACCGATTTGGCGAACGAGGTAGTCATTCCCGGCGCCAGGTTCCACGGCTCGCCGACGGCGAGGAACGCGATGACGAGGGCCGACCCCGCGAGCACGGCGACCGATGCGTAGAACCAGCGTCGGGACGCGGTGACCCGGGCGGTGGCCACGGTTCGACCCGGTCGGGCTCCGGCGCTACCCCCGCCCGGGATCGGGACGTTCGACGTCACGACCCACCCGCCAGAGTGTCCAGGGTGTCGAGGAACTCGGCGCCATGGCCCTCGACATCAGGCGAGTTGGTCTCGACCACTACGTGGTGGGCCAATTCATGGATCAGCGACCAGGCGATGAGCGGCTCGTCGAGGGTGATCGATTCGTTGTTGGGGTCGTAGAGCCCGCCGAGGTCGCCTTCCAAACGGGTGGAGGTCACCGAAACGGACGAGACATCCCAGTCCGCTACTACCTCGTCGGCAATGGCCTGCGCCTCTGTCGGCGAGATCTCGTAGATGAAATTCTCGATCCGCTCCGGCCCGATGCGGTCGTGGACGATGCAGTAGTCCCACTGGCACACCTCGAGTTCCTCACCGGCCGGATCGATCTCGGCATAGCCGGTGGCGTCCGGCCGGATTGCCGCCTCCTCGGCTGCGGGGAGCGGGGAAACCGTGCCGGCGGCGACTTCGACCGTCCTGGGGGCATCGCCGCGGAGGGCAGCCACCGTCACCAGGGAGACGAGGACGGCAGCCAGTGCCCACAGCCAGATCAGCGGCCGCCGTTCCCGTGGGACGGGCGCGGGCACCGGGACCGGGGTCGACGTGTCGAGAATGGGCAGTGGTCCCCCGAGACGTTCGGGCTCGGTGTCTCTCACAACTGCCGGAGATGGTACGAGCCTGGGGAAACAACGACCGTCGTTGGAAGATCTGACCGACTCGATCAGGTTTCCGCGGCCGGGCGGAAGGGGAAGACGAGCAAGCTCAGACCGACCCCGGCCAGACCGGCGAAGAAGACGAGACCGGTCCACACCGACACCGGCCAGTTGATCTCGGCTGACACCGAGAAGAGGCCGAAGTGGGCGATCCACATCACGACAGGGACAGTGAACGCCAGAATCCGCAGGGAGGCGGGACGGTCAGGGCCGGGTCGTAGCGCTCGGACCAGCAGGTCGACGGCGAGACCCGCCAGCAACGGGGCGATCAGCTCCTGTGGATAGTCGAAGCCCTCGAGCAACTCCATCAACAGCCCGAAACCACCAAACAGAATCAGCCCGGCGCCGAAGGGGAGCACCCATCTCCTCATGAGCAGGAGAAGGGCGCCCACGAGGATCACGGTGGTGATGAGGACCGAACCGACGCCAGCGACCACTGCGAAGTAGCCCGACTCTGAGCCCGGGAGATAAGGCGTCTCCATGAACCGAACGCTGGTCCCGTCCATGTACTGGAAGAAGAATCCGAGCTGTGCCGCTGCCATCGTTGCCGCCAACACCGGTGGCAGGACAGGGCGGAGACCGGGCGGTGGATCATCGTCGAACCATGCCGCGCGCAATGGCCCGGAGAGGATGAGCACGGCTCCGATGAGCAACAACAGATGCGTAGGCGAGAGAAGGGCGTCGATGGACACCTCGATCCCAAAGATGATGTGCCATAACATGTCCCCGACCGCGCCGGCCATGAACACGACGACGCCGGCAACCGAGGTCCCGTACCCGAACGGGATCGCCCCCGCCAGGGACGGCGCCTGGGGCCGATCCCTGATCACGAGCCACGCCAGCCAAAAGGCCACGGCGAGGAACCCCGAGTAGAGCACTGCGTGCCACGGTGTGAAAAACGTCTCCGGGGTATCGAGGTTTCGATGAGCGAACCCATCGACGAATCCGCCAAGGGTGAGCCACGAGGCCAGGATCACCGTTATCAGATCTTCACCCCAGGTGGTGCGGCTCGCTCTCGTGTCCGGTCGCTGGGACCGGCTGGGAGAGGTTCTCATGTCACCTCTCATTCTGGCGCAAAGAGGGTCAGACTTCGACCAGGGGTCAGGCGAACCAGACCCGAGTCCGACTGACCCAGCGTCTGGCCAGGATAAGTCCTGAGCTGGGCCGGTCAGGCCGCCCTCGTGTTCGCCAGATGGACTACATTTGGAAGGGGAAGTTTTCGGGAGGGGGCGGGAGGCGATATGCCGGAATGGATTGGGAGCATCCTGTTCCTCAGCGCCGTGGGGCTGTCTGGTTCGAAGATCTCGGACGACTTCGGCAGCCGAGGTCTCCGCGCCTACGCGATGCTGATGCTGGTGCTCGGCGTCTACGCATACGCGGTCGTCGCCGCATTCGCCTGACCCTTTCTCATCCGGCTCCCCGCCCTGACACCTTGCCCGATCGTGGGCGGTTCGGTCAGGGGGATCCGTCCCCTGGCGGTAATCACCCCGATTAGGTTCGTGGTCGTATGACCAGCCAGGGCAGACACTTCGAGGGACAGCTGCGGGCCGGGGGTGAGGAGTTGGCCAACCCGTGGGCGGAAGCAGTCTTCGCCCAGGTCGGCGACGAAGTTGTTCTCACCGTGAACCAGCGAGAGGTCGCCCGCCTCTCAGGAGCCACCGTCGCGCGGACGGAACAGAGCGATGTCTTTCTGATCGAGGGTGCCGACCAGCCGCTCTTTTTCCGACCCCGCGACCCCACCGCATTCGGCGAGGTGATGGCACCTCCGATGACCACTGCCGAGCTGATCGCGGCCGCTGCGGCCCCGCCCGAGGACGCGACCCTCGTCATGGCACCGCTGGACGAGCCAGCCGAAGACGAGCCAATCGGAGCCGAGCCGGTCGAGGAGGTCCCAACCCCGTGGTGGCGGCAGTGGTGGGTGATCGTGCTCGGACTGCTGCTCCTCCTGATACTGATCCTGGCGTTCTGCAATGACGAGCCCGAAGCCGGGACCAGCACCACTACCACTGTGGCCCCAGCAGCGACCACTTCCGTCCCGGGAACAACCTCAGTGACAACCCAGCCCGTTACCACCACCGTCCCGGCCACGACCACGAGCACGGCGGTCACCACCACCAGCGCCCCGGCCACCACGACCATTGCGCCTGCCACGACCACCACGGCCGCGGCGACGACCACCTCCGCCCCGGCTCCGGAACCGGCGTTTGGCGCCGGGACACAGATCGTGGGTGAGGACGTACAGCCGGGGATCTATGAGACGGGCATCGTCAGCGGGCTTTTCGGGTGCTATTGGGAGCGTCTAGCGGGGTTATCCGGAGAATTCGACGACATAATCGCCAACGGCAACGTTTCCAACCACGATGTGGTCGAGATCATGGGCGACGATGCCGCCTTCGGAACCGATTGCGACGCCTGGTACCCGCTCACTCCGGTCGATCCCCTATTGACCACGATCCCCGAAGGCAAGTGGGTCCTGGGCACTCACATCACGCCCGGGACCTACCAAACCCCAGGCGGCGACGGCTGCTACTGGGAGCGTCTCTCCGGGGTCTCGGGAACTTTCGACGACATCATTTCCAATGGCAACCCTGCGGGTCAGGCGGTGGTGGAGATCGATCCGTCCGACATCGCCTTCAACTCGTCGGGCTGCGGGGAGTGGGCACCGGCGTGAGCGTCGCCCCTTGGGCTGCCGCTGCCAGTCGCTGTTTCAAAACGTGAAGAGCCACGAACACCGGGGCGAGCAGGAGAAGCACCATCGCCAGCAACGTCGGGTTGGCCCCCCAATCTGTCAGACCCACCGCTAGTGCGAGCACAGCGCTGCCGTACATCGTGAGCTCGGCCCGAAGATAGATCTCGGGAGCCCGGGCACGGGCCTCGAGGGTGCGGGTAAGAAGGGCCACCGAAACGATGGCGACGGCCATGGATCCGACCAGAAGCCAACGGACCGCATCCGGCAAGTCGCCCGAGGGTCGTCCCACGGTGTTGAGCACGCCGGCTCCCCCCGCCGTGATGGCGACCACGAGGGGGAAATGCAGATTCAGCCACAGCTGGCTGTAGCGAGAGATCGGCTCGCGGAGCGAGACCAGGTCGAAATAGATCCACCACAGCCCGATGGCGACCAGCACCCCCAAGATGCCGACCGCCGCCCCATCCAGGTCGAGCTCCTCGAGCTCGGCGATGCCGGTGACCGATCCCACGATCACTTCTCCGAGGACGATGATCACAAACAGGCCGAGCCGCTCGACCAGTGAGGCGGTGACGGCGATCACCGCATCTCCTCCCTGGCTCTCCGGGGGCGTCCATCTCCTGAAGGCAACTACTTGCCCGGCCACCTGGAGCAGGAGCCCAAAGGCCCAAATCCAGTAACGCGCTGGTGGCGAAACCCAAGCGCTCCCAACAAAGGTGAGAGCTGAGAACAGGTAGAAGGTGGAGTAGGGAACGGAAGCGGCCCGGTGGGTCGGGTCGTGGACACCCGTGCGAAACCAGATGAGGACGAGGACGAGGACGTTCACCGCATAGGCCAGGGCAAAGCCGGCCTCGCCATCGCCGGGGACGCTGCCGATGAAGACCCCCATCATCGCAACGGCCAGCATCTGGGCAAAGGTGAACACCCTGACGCTGATGTCGTTGGTCCCGTGCAGGTCGTAATAGAGGGTCCCGTTGGTCCACGACGACCACACCGCGAAGAAGAGAAACGTGAACCAACCAACGCCCGCCCAGCTTGGATGCTCGGACAGCCGATGGGAAAGCTGAGCCACGACCACGACGAAAACCAGGTCGAAGAAGAGCTCGAGGAAGCTGATCCGGCGTTCGCTGGGCCGATCTTCGAATCGGGCAGGTGGCTGCCATAGCCGGAACCTCGACGTCGTGGTCATTCATGAACATCATAGAATCGACGCTACATAGCTGTTCTGCTATGTCTAACATATCTGATTTGCTATAGTGGTGTGGTGAACGCAGGTTCTCTCATCGTCGAAGCTCGAAAACGAGGAGGCCTGACTCAGGCAGCCTTGGCCCACAGGCTCGATACTCATCAGTCGGTCGTAGCCCGCTGGGAAACCGGGCGCACCGATCCCGGTTTCGTGACAGTGCTTCGCGCGATTCGTGCCGCCGGATTCGATCTCGGAATCTCGCTTCACCCGGTCGACGATCACGATCTCACTCTGATACGACGCGAGTTGACCCTGTTGCCTCATGAGCGTCTCTCCGGCATGGTCGAGGCGGTGAATCGGATCGAAACAATGAGTCGGATCGCGCGTGGCTGAGTTCGACCCGGTCGCAATCCTTCGCCTGTTGGATACTCATCGAGTCGAGTTCATCGTTGTCGGCGGGATCGCGGCCCGCCTACGCGGAGCGCCGCTCGTGACCCAGGACGTTGACATCACTCCGGCCACCGACCGCACCAACCTCGAGCGATTGGCCGCGGCCCTGCGGGACCTCGATGCCCGTATGCGAACTGCTTCCGAACCGGATGGAGTGGCCTTTCCCTTCGATCCGGCGCTGCTCGAGTCCGCATCGGTGTGGACGCTGACCACCAAACATGGAGATCTCGACCTTGTGGTGTCACCGGCCGGGACACGGGGATTTCGGGACCTCATCACGGACGCGGATCGATTGAAAGTGGCCATCGATCCCGAGTTACTCGTGAACGTGGCGTCGCTTGCCGATGTCATCCGAAGCAAGGAGGCAGCAGGGCGCGATAAGGACCGAGCTGCGCTCCCCCTGTTGCGCAAAACCCTCGAAGAGTCATCCAGCTGAACCTCCATCCCTTGTTCACATCGTCTCCACATTCGAGACCGATCCTGACCTCGAGTCTCTTAGAAAGGAGTTCTGAGACATGAGAAGGAACGTGATTGGCACGGTGCTCATCACCCTGCTCGTCGTGGGCGCCCTCGGCGCGATCGGCTTCGGTCTGTGGCAGATGGGCTATCAGCGGGGCCTCGTTGAGACGGGAGCCGAAGTCGTGGTCAATACCGGCCGTGCGATGCAGGGCTGGTGGGGACCCGGTTGGGGCATCGGTTTCGGGTTCTTCGGGATCTTCTTCAAGATCCTGTTCTTCTTCCTGCTGATCGGTCTGATCGCCCGGCTCTTCTTCGGGCCGCGCCGGTGGGGCCCGTACTGGGGTCGCGACTGGCACGACGGGCAGAGCTCGCCCATGGACCAGCACATGACGGAATGGCACGACCGGGCTCACGGCGACGCGCCGAATCCGAAGCCCGACCCCGAACGGGACGCCTAGGTCACGTCCGACGGCGACAATGACCGGCGTGCCCAAGGTCCTCGTCGTCGACGACGAGTTGAAGATTGCCCGCCTCGTCAGGGACTACCTGACCGAGGCGGGCTTCGACGTCGCCCTCGCCGCGACCGGCCCGGCGGCGGTGGCTTCGGTCCGCTCGGACCGGCCCGACCTGGTCATCCTCGACCTGGGCCTCCCCGGAATGGACGGCTACGACGTGACGCGAGCCATCCGCGGCCAGTCGGCAATACCCATCATCATGCTCACCGCCCGGAGCGAGGAGACCGATCGGATCGTCGGGCTGGAGCTGGGCGCCGACGACTACGTGGTCAAGCCGTTCAGCCCCCGGGAGCTGGTGGCTCGGGTCAAGGCGGTGTTACGTCGAACCGGCGGGGAGGTGGCCACCGAGACCATCCGGGTGATGGACCTCTTGATCAGCCTCCCCCACCGCAGCGTGGAACGGGACGGCTCCCGCATCGAGCTGACTGCAACCGAGTTCGAATTGCTCAAAGCCCTGGCGTCCAGTCCGGGAAGAGTGTTCACCAGGGGCCAACTGCTCGATTCGATCCGGGGCGTCTCCTTCGAGTCGTATGAGCGAGCGATCGACGCCCACATCAAGAACCTTCGCAAGAAGCTGGAACCCGACCCGCCGAGGCCCATTTACGTGCTGACCGTGTACGGCGTCGGCTACAAGTTCAGCGATGCCTGACCCGAGATGGCAGGGACCGCCCTGGTCCCACGATGGTTCCGGCCCGCCGGGCTGGGGCCCTGGCCCCACGATGTTCCGCCGCTTCATCGGCTTCGCCCTCGTCCTGATCATCCTCGGCCCACTGATCGGGGTCGTCATCTCGAGCATGCTCGGCTTCTTTCACGGTCCACGTCGATTCGTGCTCGGCGGGCTCGCCATCCTTTTGCTCATCGCGCTGGCGGTGTTCGCCCGAAACCGCTTCGGACGGACCTGGGCACCGATCGGTGCCCTCATCGACGCCACGCGGCGTCTCGGGGACGGTGAGACCGGGGTTCGAATCCCGATCACGGAGCCCGGTCCCCTCTCCGCGGTGAGCGGCTCGTTCAACCGGATGGCAGCTCGTCTCGAGGACGAGGACGAGCGAAGACGCCGATTGCTCGCCGACCTCGGTCACGAGCTCCGCACTCCACTCACTGTCATCCGCGGCGAGATCGAGGCGGTCCTCGACGGGCTCCACGAGCCGGGAAGCCTGTCCAATGTCATCGACGAGGTCGACCTGATGGAGCGTCTTCTCGAGGATCTCCGGGTGCTCACGCTTGCCGAGGCCGGCCGTCTCCAGCTGCACCGGGAGCCGACCGACATCGAAGCGGTGATCGGGGATGTCGTTGCCTCGTTCTCGACTGCGCTCGAGGCACGCAATGTCGCGTCGCGGGTGGAGGTCGAGCCGGGGATGGGCGAGCTGGAGGTCGACCCCTACCGATTGCGCCAGGTGTTGTCCAACCTGGTCTCCAACGCCCTCAACCAGATGCAGGCCGGGGGTACGTTGGAAGTCTCAGCCCATCTCGACCAGGCCGTCGCCCGGATAGAGGTCGCCGACAGCGGGCCGGGCATCGCCCCCGACCGGCTGGTAAAGGTGTTCGAGCGGTTCGTGAAATCGGGCGACTCCACCGGAAGCGGGCTTGGTCTCTCCATCGCCCGGGATCTGGTCGAAGCCCATGGAGGGACGATCGCCGCCGCCAACCGCCCCGCAGGTGGAGCGGTGTTCACGATCCTCCTTCCCGTCTAGAGGCCGGCGGCCACGATCCCACAGCAGACAGCGATCAGCATCGAGACCGGCGCCCAGACTCGCTCCGCCTTCGAGCGCGACACCAGGTTGAGCAGGCCGCCCAATGCGAAAAGCCCGGTGAACACCCACATCCCGACCGGGCCAACGTCGGGGATTATTTCGAAGTCGGTCATCCCTGCCGCTTCGAGGATGAGAAGGGTGGCGAGCGGGTAGATCACGACACCGGCGACACCGCTGGTGATCCGCAACCCCACGGGGAGCGTGCCCTCGTACTGGCCGCCCCAGGCCATCCCTCTCGCCGGCATCCCCAGGGCAAGAGCAAGCTGGAACGCTGCGATCACACCCAGCAGTGCTGCGGCGACGACTGCGGCGATCCTCACCGGAACACGGTACCGCCCAGCTCCAGCGCCAACCGCTCTGCACGCCATTCAGACGTGCTATCGTAATGATATCACATAGCTATCACGGAGGCGCTGTGAGCGAACGGAAGGGCTTGGAACTCGGCGGATGGGTCATGCTGGTCGTCGTCGTCGCCCTGTTGGCAGGAGGGGGCTGGCTGATTTACGACGCCTCACAGGACGACGACGTGACAACCCTGTTCTGGGTCGGAATCGTCGCCGTGGTCATCGGCGGCGTCACGGCCAGTGGTTTGGTCATCAACCCACCGAACATCGCCAAGGTGGTGACGTTCTTCGGCCGCTACCTGGGCACGGTGCGCCGCAACGGGCTCGTCTGGACTTATCCCCTCACTGCGAGGGAGCGAGTCAGCCTTCGCATTCAGAACTTCGACAGCCAGATCCTGAAAGTGAACGATGCCAACGGCAACCCCGTCGAGATTGCCGCGGTCATCGTATGGCGTGTCGTGGACACCGCCCATGCTGTCTTCGACATCGAGGACTACGAGGACTTCGTCCGGATCCAGACCGAGACTGCGGTCCGTCACATGGCGTCTTTGTACCCATACGACGCTTACGAGGAAGGAGAGCACTCGCTGCGAGGAAATGCCGACGAGGTGACCAACTCCCTCCATGGAGAATTGCAGAATCAACTGACACTCGCCGGTGTCGAGGTGATGCGGACCCAACTCAGACGACTGGCCTACGCCCCCGAGATCGCCGCCGACATGCTGCGCCGTCAGCAGGCCGAGGCGGTGGTCGCGGCGCGGACGCGGATCGTCGAAGGCGCCGTCGGGATGGTCGACCATGCCCTCGAGATGCTCAGCGAGAAGAACATCGTCGATCTCGACGAGGAGCGCAAGGCCGCCATGGTCTCCAATCTCCTCGTGGTCCTGTGCAGCGAGCACGCCGCCCAGCCGGTGCTCAATGCCGGGACCCTCTACCAGTAGGAAGGACGGTGGCAGAGCGCAAGAGTTTCCTGCTCAGGGTGGACCCCGACCTGCACGCCGCCCTGGAGAAATGGGCCGCTGACGAGTTGCGCAGCGTCAACGCCCAGATCGAGTTCCTCCTCACCAGGGCAGTGCGAGAATCAGGGCGGGATCCGAAGAAGCAGCGAAAGAAGAGGGACAGTTGAGCCACGATCACGACACCGTCGTACGAGACGACCAGGAAAATCACCGCTTTGTCCTCGAATTGGACGGGCAGGTCGCCGGCTTCACCGTCTATCACTTGAGGGGCGGTCGCTATTACTTCGTCCACACCGAGGTCGAAGGTGGCCACGAGGGCGAGGGCTTGGGTTCGGTTCTGATCCGTGGCGCCCTGGACGACGTTCGCACTCGCGGAGAGACGATCGTGCCGCTCTGCCCCTTCGTCGCAGCCTGGGTCGCCCGCCACCCGGACTACCAGGATCTGATCGACCAGGCTGCCCTGGATCGAATCAATCGGGGCGACTGAAGGTCTGTCGCACCCGAGGTGTATACCTAGGTTGCCATGCCCGACTACCAGCCGCTGGAGCCGATCGACCCGCGGGAGGCCTTCGGGGCCACCCCCGGGCCCGAGGCCGAGCCATCCCGGTCGGCCATCGCATCACAGGCAGCGCTGCTCCTTGCTGCACGGGCCGGAGTGCTCGGCCAGGAGGACGAAATCGAGGAGCTCGAGCGGGAGGCCGCCGAGGAGCCGGACTTCGATCTACCTGAGCTACGCGCCCTGGAACGACCTCATCGAATCCCGGTAGCCGAAGCGACTCGGCCGCTCGGGATGTCCCCCGCCGAGCTCCACGCCGAATCGGCGCCCGAGGTGCAGGACGAGATGGCACGAACGGTGGACGGCCTCTATCGGCACCCGAATTTCCATGAGGCGGCCGCCCTTTTCGAGGCGGGGATGCAGAGCCCATATCTCCTGGTGCGGGTCGCTGCCGCGGCGGGGGCGAGGGAGACGACGAGGTTGCGCCCCCAGATCCGGCGAATCCTCGAGGAGGGAGCGATGTCCGACGACCCTCTGGTGAGACGCCTCGCCCTGGAGGCATTGCGTCAGATCGACCCCAAGGATCCCCAAGTCCACGCAGCGGTGAAGCCGCAGCCACCATCGAGGAAACGGAGACGTGAGTCGAGCACGGCGGTGCTGACCCACGGCACTTGGGCCAGCGAGCAGAAGTGGTATCAACCCCGCGGTGATTTCTATGTCGCGCTCGACACCAAGAAGCCAGCGCTCGGCGTGCACGACACGAGCTTCAAGTGGACGGGCTCATACACCGATGCCGGACGCCGGGCCGCGGCGCTGGCCCTCAAGCAATGGATCGGTGATCAAGGGTTGGTCAAGCCCGACTTCTTCGCCCACAGCCATGGCGGCACGGTGGCGAATCTCGCCACCAAGCAGGGAGTCGAGTTCAAAGATCTCTTCCTGCTGGCCTGGCCGGTTCACACCCAGTGGCTGCCCGACTTCTCAAAGGTGAATCGCATCATCGACATCAGAGTGAAGCTCGACCTGGTCATCACCCTGGACCGGGGCGGACAGCGCTTCCCCAGCCACCCCAAGGTGAAGGAGCATCGGAACGGCTGGTTCGACCATCCCGCCCCGCATGAGCCTCCTTACTGGGACGAGCACGATCTGTGGGACATCATCTGACCAGGCGCTTCGCCACATGAGCCTCGGCGGTTCGTTGAAGGTGATCGCGGCTGGGCTCGCCTTCCGCTCGGTCGGCTCCGAGGGTGCGGGCTACACGCTGCTCGATGCGTTCTCCAGCGACGATGAGCAGGAGAAGATGTTGGCGGGCATTTCTCTGGTAAATGCGGGCGAGCGCTCGGTCGACCTGATCGAGAAGGCACAGGGGACTGGACGGCTCACCCCGGAGGCCGTACGCCTGCTCGCCGACATCGGCGGTGACCGCTCCCGAGCCCTCCTCACCGAGATCTCCGCAGGTGAGGGCTCGTTGGCCACGGCGGCCACCGAGTCGCTCCAGGTTCTCGACCAGATCGAGTCGATCGAAGACGACTAAGGATCCCGCTACGGAGGATTTACACTGATCGGTTGCAATCGTCATCGCGGGCTTCGATGACGCGGCTGGTTCGTGAGGAGGGACAACTTGGATTCGCCGGCGCTCCATGAGGCATTGCACCGCCTCGCCGTCAATCATCGCTGGACCTGGACTCCGTCTTGTCGCGACCTTCTCTTCTCACTGCCCGGCGCCGCTCCGACCCGGCATCCGGTCTCGGTCGTCTCCGATCTCAGTCATGAACAGCTCGACGACCTCCTCGGCGACGTTGGGTTGATCGAGCGGGTTTCGCTCGAGATCGCCGACCTCGACGCGGTTCTGGCTGATCCAATGGCCCCGGAGATCGCCTACTGCTCTCCTGAGTTCGGAATCGATGCGCTCGTGCCCCAATACGCCGGTGGCCTCGGCGTCCTCGCCGGTGACCACTTGAAGGCGGCAAGCGATCGGCGGCTCCCGCTGGCAGGCGTCGGGCTCTTCTACCGGCATGGCTATTTCGATCAGGAGATCGCGAACGGCGGGCAATCGGAGCACTACCCCACGGTGGACCCTCTTCAGTTCGGCGCCGAGGACACCGGCGTCGTTGTGAGCGTTCCTCTCCCTGGTCGTGAGGTCCTCGCCCGCGTTTGGCGGATCGATGTGGGTCGGGTCCCTCTGCTGGTCCTGGACACCAACGTCGAGGCAAACAGCGAACATGACCGTGCGATCACAGACCGCCTCTACGGCGGTGATCGCCATCACCGGCTCGATCAGGAGATGATGCTCGGGGTCGGCGGGGCTCGGGCCCTGGCTGCGCTGGGCTGGATTCCCTCGGTGCACCATCTCAATGAGGGACATGCCGGTTTCATCGCCCTCGAGTTGATCGATCGGGTGATCGACGGTGGTGACATCCCAGCCGCCATCGAGCGAGTTCGGCCCGGTCTGGTGTTCACCACCCACACCCCGGTACCGGCGGGAATCGACTGCTTCCACTGCGATCTGATCGTCCCCTATCTCGAGCCGTGGGCCCACCGATGGGCCGTGCCGGTCGAGGATCTCGTAGCGCTCGGGCACGATCCTCGCGATGACAGCCATTTCAACATGGCCGCCCTCGTCCTGCGTATGGCCAGCCGGGCGAACGGGGTCTCCAAGCTGCACGGCGAAGTGAGCCGTGGCCTGTTCGCGGGGATGGGGATCGGTGACGAGATCACCTCGATCACGAACGGAGTCCATGCCCGGACGTGGGTGGTGCCTGAGATCCAAAGCGCTTTCGACGAGGCTTTGGGGACGGAATGGGCCGATGGCGATCCGGCGGCGTGGGACCGGGTGTCGCTCATCGACGACGATCGACTCGGCGCCATTCGGGCCGGAGCGTCGGCGCGGCTCGGGGAGCTGATCTCGGCCCGCACGGGACGGGCCCTCGATCCCAATGCCCTGGTGGTCGGCTTCGCCCGTCGATTTGCCCCGTACAAGCGGGCGACGCTTCTTCTCCGCGAGCCGGACCGGCTCCGCCACCTCCTCGAGGACGGGAACCGGCCCGTTCATTTCGTGTTCGCGGGCAAGGCGCATCCTCAAGACGACATGGGGAAGGCCCTCATCGCCGAGGTGGTCGACTTCTCCTGGTCGCCTGCGGCCAACGACCGGTTCACCTTTCTCCCCGGCTACGACATGGAACTGGCTGCGTTGCTCGTGGCCGGGTCCGACATCTGGCTCAACAACCCGATCCGGCCCCGGGAGGCCTCGGGCACGAGCGGGGAGAAGGCGGCATTGAATGGTGGACTGAACTGCTCGATCCTCGATGGATGGTGGGCCGAGATGTACGACGGGGCCAACGGCTGGGCCATCCGCAACAGCGACGAGGACGAACAAGAGCTACGTGACGAGGCCGAAGCCGCTTCTCTTTTCGACACGCTGGGCGGCATCATCGAGATGTACCACGAAGACCGACTTGCGTTCCACGAGCGGATACGCCATGCATGGCGAACCCTCGGGCCTCGGGTCACCGCGGCCCGCATGCTCCGCGACTACGTCGCAGACGTCTATCAGCCTTCCCTGGATCGGACCCGCACCTGAGGTAGGTGGCGCTCGAACCAGTCGAGCGCGAGTCGAGCCACCCCATCGAGGGCTCCGGGCTCCTCGAAGAGATGGGTCGCGCCCGGTATGACCTCGAGGGCAGTCTCCGCATCCATTCGGGCTCGAGCACTCTTGTTCATCTCGAGTACCGCCGTGTCACGACTTCCCACGATGAGCAGGGTTGGGGCTCGCACCGAGGGCAGGTCGTCGCCGGCGAGATCGGGACGACCGCCGCGGGAGACGACGGCGAAGACCTCTTGGGGCCGGGCTGCGGCCGCGATCAGCGCAGCTGCGGCCCCTGTCGAGGCTCCGAAGAGGCCGATCGGTGATTCGTCGACCTGGCGGAGCCAATCGATGGCGGCGACGACACGATCCCCCAGCATCAGCACGTCGAACCGATGTTCACCCGTGCGCATGTCGACCGCCTCTTCATCCGGGGTGAGCAGGTCGAAGAGCAGGGTGCCAAATTCTGCGTCGTGGAGGGCGGCGGCGACCTGACGATTGCGTGAGCTGTGCCGGCTGCTCCCACTGCCATGGGCGAAGACCACGATCCCGGGCGATTCGCCTTTGAGCTGAGTCTGGCTGGCCGCAAGAGTCAGTCCTCGGTCGAGATCGATGCTCACATCGACGAATCGAGGGTGCCCGCTCTCAGCCGTCGTCGTCGTCCCCACCGCCGCCCGGTCCTATCTGGTCGACGCGGAAGCCCATCAGCTCAGAGAGCTGGATCAGCCGAGCGGTCAGCTCATCGCGCTCCGGCGATTCCTCGAGATCGGCGACCTCCTCGAACGCTCGTTCCAGCTCACGCATCAAGTCATCACGGTTGTCGCCCTCCGCCCACTGCTCCATGACCTGTTCCAGGCGGTCCTCAACCTGACGAACATCGCGATTCCTGAATTCGGGGGGATTCATCGCAGCCAGGAGCGCACCGATCTCCCCAGCCACAACCTCGGGGGTGACCACGGTCGTGGTCGTGGTCGTCGGCGGGATGGTCGTGGTCGTCGGCGGGATCGTCGTTGTTGGAGCGGTCGAAGGTGTCGTCGTGGCCGGGATTGGCGTGGTTGTGGCGACGGTCTCTTGGCCCCCACCATCGCCTGTCGGATCGTTCGACATCGCGGCGACCGCGACTGCGACCGCTGCCAGCAGTAGGAGGAGGAGAGGCCAGCCGGATCGACGCTTTGGCCCTGGCCGTGCCCTACCCACGGAAGGGGGCGGTCGGTCGGTGACGACGGTGGGCTCCTCCGATCCGCGATGAGCCGAAGGAGCGATGGGGGCGGTGGACATGACAAGGGTTGCCGATCCGATCAGGTTCGCGGCAAAGGCACCAGCGGTCTCCGGCCGGGTCGCAGGGTCCTTGGACATGGCTGCGGAGACTGCGGCTGCCATCCCATCTGGCGCGATCCCGTGGAGATCGGGTACCTCGGCGCTGCGGACCGCCTCCAGCATCGCCGCCGGAGTCTCTGCCTGGTAGGGAGGCCGACCGGCCAACAGTTCGTAGGTGACGGCGCCAAGCGAGTACACGTCGGATGACACCGTTGCCGGCTCGCCGGCGAGTATCTCCGGGGCCAGATAGGTGATGGTGCCGACCATCTCGCCACTGTCGGTGATGGTTGCGGCGTCGTCGACGGTGCGTGCGATACCGAAGTCGGCGAGCCGAACCCGTCCGCCCGGCTCGAAGATCAGGTTGGCCGGCTTGATGTCACGATGAATCACCCCGAGGCCGTGGGCGTGATCGAGGGCAGCAGCAACCTGGGAGATGATGTCGACGACCGACTCCGGGGCGACGGACCCGGTTTCGGCCAGGTGAATGGCAAGGGTGGTCCCCTCGACCAGTTCCTGGACGATGAAGGGGCCGTCGGAGTCCTCACCGCTGTCGAACACGGTGACGATCCCGGGGTGATGGAGCCGCGCGGCCGCTTGGGCCTCTCTCTCGAAGCGTTCAGCAGCTTCGGGATCGCCGGCGAGATGCGGAAGCAAGCGTTTGATCGCGACGAATCGTCCGAGGAGGGTGTCTTTGGCCCTCCACACCGTTGCCATGCCACCGGTGCCGATTTGCTCGATCGGCTCGTAGCGATCAGCGATCACGAGGCCAGGTTACGAAAGGGGTCGGAATAGCGGGTGAGCCCGCGCGGGAGTCCTGTATCTACTTGTTCTGGCCGGGAGCGGAGCCGGAATTCCCCGGCGAGCCGCCACCGCCCTGATTCTCGAAGTTGCCAGCGTCGTCGGGCTTGCCGGCATGGTCGGGCTTTCCCGCATCGTCGGGCTTGCCCGCATCGTCGGGCTTGCCGGCGTGGTCGGGCTTGCCCGCATCGTCGGGCTTGCCCCCGTGGTCGTCTTGCTCACCCGCCTTGCGGCCATGCTCGCAGTCTGCTTCGGCAGTGGTGAACTCGACGGTGCCGGTGTCGCCGGCCTCGACAGACTCGAAGGGCGCGGGGTCATTCGCCTGAACCTGCTGATCGCCCTTCCCGAGATCGGATTGGGCCAGATGACGAGCGACACAGCCTCGGCCACCACCGTCGTAGAGGCTGTTGAACAGTTTCATGAACATCCCGTGATTGACCTGTCCGTTAGGCCCGCTGACCTCGCCGCCATTCAGCCCACAGTCTCCGTCGGCTCCTGCATACGCCACAGGGGAATCTGCAGGCTCGAGGTCGTCGGCAACCTGGTCGGCGGGGCGGTTGGGGAACTGAACGACACCGGCGTCACCCTCCAGATTGTCCACCGGCACCAGCCCTGCCTCCGATGTTTCCCCGTAGGTCGCGGTCAGAGGGCCGTTCTCGAGGGTGCAATCGAAGATCCCATCGAGTGCCGACAGGTTCCACAGGAACAGACGGTTGACCAGGTCATATCCGAAATTGAACAGGGTGTCCGTGACTTCTTCGGAATCCTCGACCTCGATCTCGATCACGTCCTCTTCGTCGGTCTGGGCCAATGCCACCGCAGAACCGGCGAGCAAGCCTGTCAGGACGAGGGCTGTGACACCGAAGCGCCTGAGAGTTCGCATGTGAATACCTCCGGATGATGCCGAGTCGTCAATAGAGGTAATCGGCCGGAGTGCGAAATGGGTTACGCACGACGGAGACGAGGGGCCGATCCATGGCCTTGAGGAGGAGGACTCAAATGTCTCACCTGCTCGGCCCCCTCGTTCTCCGTCCGGGTCCGAGAAACCCCGGTACCCCCACCCACCTCTCGTGTCGTCATATCGGGAGCAAGACACCCTCGAGGTGAGCCAGGCCAACGTATGAATCGATTGTTACGGGCAGGTCAACCGGCGATGAAGGCACCGTTTCGCCCGGCTCCGGACGTCATGCAGAGGCCGTCACGACCCGCATCGCGCCGGGCATGGCGCCCAGGACCAGATCCCAACCGCGGTCATAACTCTTCCGCATCTCCGTTGCGTCGGCCCCGCGAGCCTCCCAGCCGCCGTGTATCAGGGTCATCTCGGTTCCTTCCGACGTCTGGCGGAATGTGATCTCGACGTGAGTCGTCTGTGACGCCGGCAGACCCGGATGCCAATCGAGGACGATCCTCTGCCCCGGCTCCCAGTCGGTGATCCGTGCCCAATCGTGCTCGACCCCGTCCCGCGTCACCTCATAGACCCGTCCCCCCACACCGGGGTCGACCCGGGCATCGACGGCGTCCTCGCCCCCGACCGAATGTGTCGCCAGTGGCCACCACTCCCCCATCCTCTTGGTGAACAACTCGAACACCACGCTGGGCTCTCCGGGCACCGTGACCATCTTCATCAGCGGCTCGATACTGCTCATTTCTCTCTCCATCTCTCTCTGGGCGAAACCGGCAAAGCTCCCGATCGCCATGCTCCACATCTGATCGACCCAGTCTCGAAGCGCAGCCATCCCGTTCGGATTGGCGGAATACACCCGTCTGTTCCCGACGCTGGTCACCCGGGCCAGCTCCGCATCGAGCAGCACCTTCAGGTGCTGGGACACCGCAGGACGACTCACCGGGAGCCGGCCGGCGATGTCGACAACCGAGCTCGGTCGCTCGAGGAGCATCTCGTAAATGGCCCTCCTGGTGTCCACCGCCAGCGCGTCCAGTTGGGCATCGATCATCCCGCTATCGTAAGTATTGACTTACCGTAAGTCAATACTTACGTACGAACGTCACGGTCCCAACGCTGCTGAGATGGGCTCGTGCAGATACGAGCCGGTTTTCTGATCGGGTTGGTCCTTGTCTCGGCCTGCGCCGGGCAGACTGAACAGGGCTCCTCGACGTCGACAGTCGACTCGACGGAGACCACCGGCGTCGCTACGACCTCAGGGTCCCTCCTTGTCGTCGTCCCCGATCAACCGTTGCTCGCCCAGGGGTCGGTGGAGGGAGCCGACTTTCTGTTCGTATCGGCCGCCGTGTCGGTGGAGGAAGCGGTTCACGCCTACATCATCGGGTTCAGGGACAACGAGAGCCGGGTGATGGTGATGAGCTGGGGTGAGGGCGGCGAGATCCGCCAGGCCGACCCCGGCGTCGACGACCTCGACCTGGATCTGGACCACCCCGGGCCGATGCCGACCAGCGTGACCCAGCAGCGGGACGGGACCTGGGTGATGCATGGATTCGGCGTGCCGACGACTCCGGGGGCGACACCCGTCTTCTGGCGGGCGCTCTCAGACTCGCCGACCGGGCCGTGGAGGGACCCCGCCATTGTCTATGAGGTGGGTGGTCCCGGCGCGTGGGACGGGGCATGGATCGACTTTCCCAATGTCATCGTGGCCGAGGAAGGTCTTTCGATGCTGTACGAGGGGGCCTCCGATGCAGAGCCGAACTCGTCTCACCTGGGGGTGGCGGCTTCGCCCGACGGGTTCACCTGGGAGCGACCGGGATCACCGGCCGTCTCCCCCGGCGATTGTGAGGACGTGGTCTCGATCCGCATGCCACGGCTTCTCGCCGTGGAGGAGGATTGGTTGCTCGCGTTCTCCGCCATCAACGGTGCCGGCGGGGAGCCTCCGATCCGCCTGGCGACGGGCCAGGACCCGATGCACCCGTCCTGCACCGGGGCGGAAGTTGCCCTGAGCGTCGACGACCTGCCTGGCAGCGGCGGGATCCACTCCCAGGCACTCGTGCGCACCGCATCAGGGCCTGCCCTCCTGGTCGAGTCCCTCGACGAGGAGGCGTCGGGCTCATCTGTTTGGCTGCTGCCGCTGGCGAACTAGGAATGCAGTATCAGATCCCGGGGAGCTTGAAGCCGGACTTCTCCACCACGTAGTCGCGTGATTCGAGGGTCATGCGCTTCACCGCATCCCAGTCGACGTGGAGGAGCTTGCCGTTCTGCTTCATCAGACGCCCGGCGATGAGGACGGTGTCCACGTTGCCGGTGTCCATACCGGTCACGACAGCCGAAGCCGGGTCGTTGAGCGGGGTGACATTCATCCGGTCGGTGCGGAGCAAGATCACATCGGCTTGCTTGCCCGGGGTGAGGGTCCCCACCTTGGAGTCCAACCCGTTGGCGCGGGCGCCCTCGATGGTGGCGTACTCGAGCACCTCCCGCATCGACACCGGGCTCTTGCCTTCCGAGGAGGCCAGGGCCCGTTGCAGTGCCAGCACCGATCGCATCTGGTTGAACATGTCGGCAGGGACATTGGTCTCGACGTCGATGCTGAGACTGGGGCGGAGGCCGCGGTCGAGGAACTTCTGGATCGGGGGCATGCCGTGACCCATCATCATCTCGACCGGGGAGGCGAGTGAGACGGTGCCTCCGGTGTCGACGATCATCTGGATCTCGGTGTCGTTGAGGGTGGTGCAGTGGATGTATGTGGTGTCCGGCCCGAGCAGCCCGGCCGCCCCCATCTCCTGGACCTTGGCGTCCTGACCGTAGGTTCCCACCCCGACATGAGCGGTGATCCGTGCCCCGGTCTCGCGGGCCAGCTTCCAGTGATCCCTGGCCACCTCGAAGTCGGTGAACTCGGGGCCTGGTGCGGCCAGGGCGAGGGTGAGCATTTGATCCTTCGAGGAGAAATGCTCGGTCGCGGCTCGCACGAACCAGCTCGGCTGGCGCTCCTCCCACTTCCCCCACCACGGAAAGCCATAGGCGAACACCGCCCGAAGACCCGAGTCCTCGAGGGCCTGCACAACCGCGTCCGTGTGAGCCGGCGATGCCTGGATGTGAGACCAGTCGAGAAGGGTGGTGATCCCGGCGTCAATGGCCCCCACAGCGGAGACGAGGTTCCCCGCATACGCATCCTCCGGTCGGAAAACCGGCGCCAGGGTGCGCAGGACGAAGGAGATGTAGCTGACCCGCCCCTCCAAAGGCACATCGGTCCCGATGTTGCGCAGGATCCCTTCCCAGATGTGACGGTGGCTATCGACGAATCCGGGCATGACGATCATCCCCGACGCATCGATGGTCTCGATGTCACCGTTGGCCAGGTTCTTACCGACCTTCACTATGCGATCTCCGTCGATGAGGACGTCTCCCTGGGCGAAGTCACCAACCGCTGGGTCAAGGCTGAGGACGATCCCACCCTTGATCAACTTGCGCCCTGTCGGGACGACGCTGAAATCGGTCCCCGCGGGGTAGAGAGCCGGCAGCACGGCCGCTTTCGGCGGCCTGCTTCCGATGACGATGCGCCTCGCCCGGCGGTAGTTGCGCTTCACCAGCTCTTTGATGTCTCCCACCTGGAACAAGATGATCCCGATCAGCACCAGGACACCGATCACCACCGGCCCGACATCGGGCGGAAGCCCATGAAACGGGAGCACGGTGATGATCACCGCGAGGAGGACCGAGGAGACGACTCCGCCGACAAAGGTGGCGCGCCCTCCGGCCAGGGCCGCCCCACCGAGCACGGCGGCGGTGATGCTGTTCAGCGTGTAGCTGGTGCCGATCTGGGCATTGCCGACCCCGGAACGGGTCATGACGAACAACGCCGCCACTGCGGCGAAGATCGAGGAGAGCAGCAGAGCTCTGACCCGGACCCAGTTGGTCCTGACCCCGCTTCGCTTCGCCGAGCGCTCGTCGAATCCGACCGAGCTGACCCTGAGCCCGGACCCGCTGGCATGAAGCCAGAGGTCGAGCAATCCCGCAGCCAACACCACCAGGATGAAGGCAATGGGGACCGGCCCGATCCCGCCCCGGAGCAGCCCCAGGAACGCCGGGTCGATCGTCCCTCCCGGGGTGGGGCGCAGCGTGAGGGAGATCCCGTCGAGGATGCTCAAGGTGGCCAACGTGGCGATGATCGAGGGAATCTTCACTCCCCGGATCAGCCCTGCGTTGAACAAACCGACCGCCAGAGCTACGAGAAGGATGGTGCCGAGCCCGACGAGAAGTTCGGCCGGCGATGACTCGGACTGAATCATGAAAGAGGCGATGACGACGGCGAGGCCGATCATGGCGCCGATCGACAGGTCGAGATAGCCCACGAGGAGAGCGTGAATCTGGGCCATGGTCGCCACGGCCAGGGGAATCGCGATCAACAGGATGTTGACCGTGTTGGTCCGGTTGATGAACCCCTCGAACCGGGAATCGGTGAACCAGACCACTCCCACGATCAACAGGACCTGGAGGGCGACCGGCATCCAGAGCCTGACCTTGATCACCTTGCGCCATTTGTTCTTGTCCCGGGCGTTGCGGAGGACTTTGCGGACTTCCCGCCGGGATCTTTCGACCAGGCTGGTCACGAGGAGGGTTGTTGGGTCGGGGCCTTGGGCATGGCCACACCGAATGGCGATCGTCCGGAACGGGACACTCCGGGACCACGGACGATTGCTTCGACGATGCGAAGCTCGTCGAGCTCGTCGCCCGGTATCTCCTCGACAATGGTCCCGCGTGACATCACCAGGACCCGGTCGCAAAGACCGGAGAGCTCGATCGGGTCACTCGACTTGACGAGGAGGGCAGCACCGGCGTCGGTCCTCGCTCGCAGTGCCCGGTAGATATCGAATCGAGAGCCCACGTCCACGCCCTGGGTCGGCTCGTAGGCGAGTATCACGGAGGGCTTTCGGAGGAAGGTGCGGGACACCGACACCTTCTGCTGGTTGCCCCCGGAGAGGAACTCGACCGGCTGCTCGAGGGATGGGGTGCGGATCTCGAGCTCGGAGACGAGTTCTTTGACGGCGTTGCGTTCGGCGCGCCGACGGAGGAACCCGAACACGCTGTAGCGGCGCAGGGACTGGATGGTCGAATTGGCCCGAACCCCGAGCACCGGAGCCAGGGCCTCGCGCTTGCGATCGCCGGGCAACAACATGATCCCGGATCGGACGGCTTCGTGCGTCGATATCAGAGTCAGCTCCTTGCCGTCGCAGACCACTCGTCCCGCCCGGGGAGGAGTTCGCCCGGCGAGGGTGTCGAAGAGCTGGGGCTGGCCGTTTCCCTCTGCACCGGCAATTCCCACCACCTCGCCCGCCTGCAGGGTGAAGCTGAGCGGGCCGAATGATTGGCCCTGGAATCCTTCGACCACCAGCACATCACGAGGCTCCCCTCTCATCTCGCCCGCGGGGAATGCGCTCTCGAATGGACGTCC
>JBEVJN010000065.1:0-89831 GCA_040510135.1 Acidimicrobiia bacterium
CCCAGGCTCAATGTGGACGCCAAGGCCGCGATGTCATCGAAGGGTGGAGGGATGAACTTCGGCTCTTCGACGAGACCTTCCTCCTCCAATTGGTGGAGTGTCACCATGTCGAGAAGATCCACCTTCCCGCAGAAGAGAAGGGGTATTCGATGGGACCGACCAAGGTTTATCGCCAGGCGGACATAGAGAAGGGTCAGGATGAGGCCCTTGCCATAGCCCAGGTCTTTGGTGAAAGGCCCTTTGTCCGGCAGGCTGCCCCGAAAGATGCGAACTGCGGCCGCCCAGGCTTCGTCCTCGGTGAGACCATCCGTGCGAAACATCTCGAACACCTCGATGAAATTGGCTCCTTCGCTGGCCGCCCTGATCCCTTCGATGCGATGCATGAGCTTGGCGAGCCGACGGGGATGGCTGCGGAGGTTGAGCATCTCGGTGAGAACCGCCAGACCCTCCTGGGTCACGGTGGTCCGGGGAGCCGCCTTGCCCAGGAAGCTGCAAACCGGCTGGGCCAAGCCGTTCTGCGTGGTCCCGATGTGCACCCAGGCCTCGTGGGTCTCGAGTAGATCGAGATCACGCTGGGAGAACATGCGGTCCTCTCTGACCTTGATGTAATCGCTGCCGGCGGCTGCGTCGGCTGCGATCCCATCATCCGGCCGGACGTCGACCATTCCCTTGCCCATCGAAGCGTCAACACTGGCTTGCAGGATCCCGACTGCTTCGGTACCGGGGATGTTCCGCAGGTCCTTCTCCGTCTGCGACTGCACATCCAACCCCTGGAGTACCTTTCTCATCTGTTGCGCCAGGTCGGCAATCGTCGGTCCGCCGACGTGGAAGACGTCATGGGGCGTCCCATAGAGGAGGCTGGCGATCTGGGAGAAACCTGGTGTCCCGCTGGCATCGAGCAGGTCGACCGTCAGTCGGAACTGCTCACACATGAACTTCATCAGATTGCCGGCCGGGGATACCGGGCCGAGCTTGGTCTGGAGGTCGGCCTCGATGCCCCGCAACTCGTTCCGGGTCGCGTCGGGATCGAGCTTGGCCTCGCGGGCCTCGTAGTAGGCCCGGTCTATTGGCGGAAGCTCCTTGAACTCGGATGCGAAGAACTTCTCCTTGATCGAGTCGTCCCAGTTGATCGCGTTTAGAACTTTGATCGGCCGCTGAGCCTCGACGATGCGGTCGCTCAGCTCTTTGATGGTGTCGCGATAGGTGTCAGTCATGTGTGCCGAATCTAGGGGAGCCCCGTCATCCCGCGCCCACCGCCTCTTTCGCCGGAGTGCCTGGCCTCGAGGTTTCGGCGATGACTCGGAGCGCGACCAGCGAGAACACGACGATGGCCGATCCCAGGTACAGCCCGATCATCAGCGGGCTGGCAATGTCGGTTCCAGCCCACACCCCGTGCAGCAGCGAGGTGACGAACACGCCGAACGAGGCGAAATGAATGGCGCGCCAGGCCCTCTGGCCGATCCATCGCTTGAAGTAGAAGCTGGTGCTGACCAACACCAGGCCGTAGAAAGCGCCTATGCCCGCGGTCACCGCCAGCGGCCGCCAGTCAGAGAGGCCCGGAATGAGGATCTCGGCCCAGCTGAACTCCAGGAAGTCGTGGACGGACAGCACCCCGACATGAACCAATGTGGCCAGCAGGGCGCCGATCCCCAGCGACTCGTGGAACCAGGTGAGCGGCTTCGCCCTGACCAATCGTCCCAGCAGCTTCGTGCTCACCAGCAGGCCCCAGATCGTGGCCGCGCTGAGCAATGAAAAGGCGACGACGCCAGACCCCCTGATGATCAGCCACTCGACGCTCATGCCGCTACGTCGATGCCGGGCGTGGCGTAGACCGACCCGTCGTGCCAGACAACGACGGCGGCATCGACCCAAGCCGTCTCCGCGGCCCAAGCCAGGCCATCCTCGCCGCGCAAGAGCACTGCCTTGGCCGCGGCCTCGGCCTCCAATGCCGAGCCGACCAGGACCGAGGCGCTGAGGATTGGGGTGTCGATCGGCGCCATGGTCCGCGGGTCGATCAGATGACACACTTCACGATTCCCCACCTTCCAGCGCCGTCGGGTGGTGCTGCTGGTGGCGAGGGCACCGACCCCGAGCCGGAGGCGGACTGCGATCTCACCCCAGGGATCGACCACTGAGACGATCGTCCCCGGGTCGTCGCTCCTGATGTCTCCCCCGGCGGATACCACCGTCGCCAGTCCCCGTTCTACCGCGCGGTCACAGGACCATCCCTTGGCCACCCCACCGAGGTCGATGGCGGTGCCGGGCGAGCGGGCGAGCCGCCTGCCGTCCAGCGACCAGTAGGGAAACGGGACAAGCCAAGGGACCTCGTCGAGCCCGAGCCCCTCCTCGAACGACTTGTCGTAACCCCAATCGGACACGCCCGCGCCCACGCCAACGTCAACCAATCCGTCGGTGAGGGAGCGCATCCGATCGGCGGCTGTCATCACCTCGGCGAGGAGACTGGAGACCACCACCTCGTCCGCAGCCGAGCGGTTCACCCGGCTCAACTCGCTGTCGGGGCGAAACCGGCTGCAGACCGTCTCCACCTCCTCGAACCAGTCCCGCAGTCCGGCAGCAGATTCGGGGTCCGGGCACCAAGCGTCGATACCCGTTCCCATCGCGGCGAAGGTGACATGGATCATGAGCCGCTGCTCGTCAGCTCCGGCGAAGAGACAGGTGCCGGCCGTGTCGGAGAAGGTTGAACGGCAGTTTGTGAGACCTGGCCTTTGCCGAATCGAATGATGATCAAGCCCTGATCGAGCAGATCGGGGAGCGCTTGCTTGGCGTCGATGGATTCGCTCAGACCCACCTCGGAGACCTCTGCGGTGCCACTGGAAGCCTGCAGATGGTTCGCGATAAGGGCACTGCCCCAGGCAAGAGCAGCGCCGGTCCATACCAATATCCGACTCCATCGGCCTTGGCCGAAGCGACTCATTCGCTGCCGCCCGAGGGGAGAGCGAGCGCCGCGCCATACTCGACGAGGGTCCGAGCCACTGTGGGTGGGATCGCTGCAAGCTCCTCGGCGGTGAGGACCCGAGCCCATCCGTCGCGTTGGAGGACTCGTTGTACCGACGGATCCAAGCCTTCGATGGTTGCTGGCGCCGACTCGCGGACAGGGACCCCAGACCCGCTCGCCGACGTTACGGGGGTGGTCGAGACTTGAAGGGCGATGAGCCCGGCGATGAGCACGACCAACCCGGTGGCACCGTGGATCGAGAACCGGCTCAATCGTGATCCTTTCCGTGGTCGTCGTCACCGTCACCGTCGTGATCGTCATCCCCGTGTCCGCCGTGATCGTCCCCGTGGTCGGTGTCGTCCAATGCGACACCGACCTGATCGATCGCCGGGGCGGAGGCTGACGGGGCCGGCACGGCGGTGGAGACCACTGTCTGAGTCGTCGGCGGAGTGGGGAGCGGCGTGCCCTGTTCGGCACAGACCCCTCGCAGGGCGTCGAGAGCAGCCTGCTGAAGATCGCCGATGGATCCCGCCGCCTCGGCAGCGACCATCCCCAGCCCGGCCTCGCCACACGCTGTCTCCAGGTCTCGGGCAGGCGAGCCCGGCTCGGTCACCACCGTCTCCGCAACGGGGGAAGCCGCGGCTGTGATCGAAGTACCCGGAACAGCGGTCGATTCGACAAGGTTCGATGCGGCAAAAGCGCTGAGCGGCACTAGCAGGGTGCCGAGAATCACCGACAAGGACACGCTTTTCTTCGCCCGGGCGGAAGGCTCCCTGGAAGCCATCATCGCTCCAAGAAGATGCACTCGGCCGGGCACTCCTCGGCGGCCTCAAGAACGAGGTCCACCAGGTGCTCTGGCACACGGGCCTGTCCCTGGAACCCGTCGGGGCCGTGGCCATCATCAGTCAGCCCATCGAAGACCACCGTGGATCCGAAGTGGGCCGCGGCTTCCTTGACCGCCCATGTCCCGTCATGACGCGCTTGGAACACGTCAGGGGCTATCTGGGCACAGGTGCCGGCGCCCATGCAGGCGTCAGCGTCGATCCAAACTCTGGTCACGGTGATGGCTCCTTTGCTTGTCAAGGAGCCAAGGTGCCAGGACTCGTTTCAAGCCCGCCCTAAGGGCGGCTCAAGAACACCCCAAACCGCTGGATCTCGCGACCAAATGCAAGGGCGGCCCCGAAGGGCCGCCCTCGCGGGCTCCATTGGGTAGGAGCACCTGCTACTTCCGACCGCAAGTCGCGGCAGAAGAAGCCTCAAAGTGGATGGAAGGGTGGCGCGGTTGGGAGACGATCTGAGCTGACCCCCGAAGAACGAGCGGCCCGTGGCTCATGCCTCTCCCTAACTCACGTCTCCCAAGCGCGTCCGGCGCTGATTATTCCCGAGGAGATGCTGAATGAGAATGGGCTGTTCGACCCATCCTCAGACCTGGGCGAGGGCGCCTTCGAGGTCGGCGATGATGTCCTCGGCGGCCTCCACCCCTATCGACAGGCGGATCATGGCGTCGCTGATGCCGATACGAAGCTTGGTCTCCGAGTCGACATTGGAGTGTGTCGTCGTCCAGGGGTGACATGCGATCGACTGAGTCCCACCCAGTGAGGTGGTGTTGGCGATCAACGCCATCGAGTCGAGGAAGCGGAAGGCCTCGGTCTTTCCCCCGGCCACATCGAAAGAGATCATGGCGCCGGCCGACGACCACTGACGCTTGGCCAGGTCGGCCCGGGGATCGTCATCTTCGATGAGACCCAGGTGGCGTACACCTGCGACCTTGGGGTGCGCTGCCAGGAACCCTGCCACCCGGGCGGCGGTGTCGGTCTGACGCTCCACTCTGATGGCATAGGTCTCGAGGCTCCGCCCCAGTAGCCAGGCGGTGTTCGGGTCGGCCGTGGTCCCGATCCTGTATCGCATCGTCTTGAGGGGCTCGATCAAGGCGTTGGCACCAGTCACCACCCCCGCCACCAAATCGTCGTGACCTCCGAAGTACTTGGTGGCCGAATACACGACGAGGTCGGCCCCGTGTTCCAGCGGGCGCTGGGCGTAGGGCCCGAGAAACGTGTTGTCCACGATGGTGAGAACGCGTTGCTCGGGCGCCGACGCCCCCGCCGCGATCCGCGCCGCGAGATCGATGTCGAACACATCGTTGGTTGGGTTGGCCGGAGTCTCGAGATACACGGCTGCAAGCCGGCGATCACCGATCACTTCCTCGATCTCGGCCTGTGACGCGTCGGGGCCGAAGGAGCCCAACTCGTAGCCGAGCGGAGCCAGCACCTTGTGGAGCATCGTGTTCGTCCCCCCATACAGGGGGGTGCTGTGCAGGATCAGGCCGCCGGGCCCGACATGGGTGAGGAAGGTGGTGAAAACGGCCGAGGTACCGCTCGAGAAGAGAAGCGCACTTTCTGCCCCATCCCACAGGGCGAGACGGCTCTCGACGATGACCAGATTCGGGTGGTCCATTCGTGTGTAGATGAACCCGACGTCCTCGTCGGGCTCAGGCATCTCGCCCCCATAGACGATTTCGAAGAGACGCTCGGCGGCGGCAGAGGACTCGAACACGAACGTGGACGTGTGGAACAGCGGGGTCTTGAGCGAGTCGAGCCCGTCTTCGGGATCCCACCCTTTGCGCATCATCTCCGACTGGGGATCGGACATCTCCGCTCAGCCCTCGACCGGTTCGAGCATCCAGTACTCGGTGAACTCGGCACAACGACCGTCGACGAACCGGAGTAAGAAACAGTTGTAATAGACCTCATCGCCATCGTCGCCGGTGCCGAAGTAGCGACTGGTCCCAACCGCAACGGCACGGTCGCCATCGACGGCGTAGGGCTGATACGACGCCTCCCACTCAGACGGGTCCTCGTCGAGGTCGATCCAGCTGCTCACGATGTCGGTCACGCCCTCGGCGACACGGCCATCGCCCCCGTAGGGACGGAAGCGATAGATGGCATCACGGGTGAAAAGCGCCTCGACCAGCTCGGGGACGTTCTTCTGCCACGCCTCGATGTAGCGATCGAGCCAGGCCTGGACTTCTGATTCTGTCACGGACGCATCGTACGCCGGGCTCTCGCCGGCTCATACCGAATTCGCCGTGTAGTTGAGCTAGAGGTGCTAGGCCCGGATAATCCCCAACATGACCCTTATCCATCCCGATCTCGAATCGGCGGTTGCCGTCTTGCGACCGGCACAAAGGATCCTGGTCTTCACCGGGGCAGGGATATCGACTGAGTCGGGGATCCCCGATTTCCGAGGGCCGGACGGATTGTGGAGCAAGGTCGACCCCGACGACTTCCACATCGCCCGCTACCGGTCCAGCCCCGAGCTCCGCACGCGGGGCTGGAAGATGCACCTCGACGGCGAGTTGTGGGGGGTCCGCTCCACGGTCCAGCCCAACGCCGGACACGAAGCGATAAAGAGACTTGCCGACGCCAGTCGGTTGGCGGGCGTGGTCACCCAAAACGTGGATGGCCTCCATCTGGTCTCCGGTCTCGATGAGGAGCACGTGGCCGAGTTACACGGCAACGTCCGTAAGAGTCTCTGTGTCGACTGCGAACGCGTCTGGGACACCGAGACCGTCCTCTCGTGGGTGGAGGCCGGCGATATCGATCCGACCTGCCCCGACTGTGGGGGGACGGTCAAGACCGCCACAGTGATGTTCGGCGAGATCCTGCCGCAAGAGGCGATGGAAAAGGCGATGGCATTCCTCGCCATGGCCGACGCCATCATCGTGGCCGGATCCACGGTTTCCGTCTCGCCGGCGTCCGACATCGTCATGTATGGCGGCCATCTATCCCTTCCAATCGTGATCATCAACCAGGGGCCGACCGAAGCCGACCATCTCGCCGCGGTCAAGCTGGACGAAGCCATCGGCGAGGTCCTCCCCGAGCTGGTGGACGGGATTCTCGCGGGATAAATCGAGCTCCAACGCTGCCGATGATGGGTACCTTCCCGGTATGGACATCCGGCCTCTCACCATGGAGGATGCCCCGGTCGTATCGGATCTGATCAATCGCTTCGAACGCTTCTGGGAGCTGCCTGTTTCGACTCCGCCCTCTGAGATCGAAGACGACCTCGACGAGCCGTTCGTCGATCGAGATCTCGACACGCGGGGCTACTGGCTCGATGGGAGTCTCGTGGCCTACGGCCTCGTCTGGCATCGGCCGAGTGGCGCACGCGAGGAGCGCGCGATCTTGATCGGCGTCGTCGATCCCGACTATCGGGGGCAGGGCATCGGGCGACATCTGCTCGATTGGCAGATCGGGCGCGGTAGGGAGTCCTTGTCCTCCTGCGACCCGTCGCTTCCCTGGTACCTCCGAACCCAGGAATTCGACTGGATCGAAGACAGCTTCCGGTTGTATCGCCGGTTCGGCCTCGAACCGGTCCGCCTCATAAAGGAGATGATCCGTCCCCTCGAAACCCCGGTCGCGGCACGGTCAGTTGATGGCGTCGAGATCCTCCCCTGGGACCGTTCACTCGATGAGGGGACACGTGAAGCACTCAACGAGGCTTTCGGGGACCACTGGGGCTCGACCCGGATTGACCCGGACAGCTTCCAACACCTCCTCGAACGCAACGCGGTACGTCTCGATTTGTCTTTTCAAGCCGTCGCAGATAGCGAGGTGGTGGGTTATTCCTTGAACGCGTTCTTCCCCGACGACGAGCAGGTCACAGGTCGTCGAGAAGGGTGGGTGAGGAGCTTGGGGGTCAAACAGGCCTGGCGCGGGAGAGGCGTTGCCTCGGCGCTTCTCGAAAACTCGTTCAATGCCTTCATCGATGCCGGGTTGACCCACTCGATCCTGGGAGTGGACACCGAGAACCCGACCGGAGCCTTCGGCCTCTACGAGGGATTGGATTACGAAATGCTCCATGGCACGGTGATAACACAGCTCGAGGTGGGCCACAGCTAGAGGTGCTCGGTACCCTTTCGGCATGTCCGGCTACCAGCCGCAGATCGACGACATGATGTTCACCCTCTCCTATGTCGCCGGTCTGGATGAGGTGGCCAAACTCGACGGTCATCAGGATGTAGATCCCGACACTGTGCGGGCGATCCTGGAGGAAGCGGGCCGATTCTTCGCCGAGGTCATGGCGCCGCTCAACCGGATCGGCGACCAGCAGGGCTCGGTCCTCACCGAGGACGGCACCGTGCGAACCCCCGACGGCTTCAAAGAGGCGTACCGGAAATACATCGAGTCGGGTTGGGGCGCGGCACACATGCCCGAGCAGTGGGGTGGCGGCGGGATGCCGTATGTGGTTGGAGTCGTCATCGAGGAGATGTTCAAGACGGCCAACATGGCGTTCTCGCTGGCCCCGATGCTCACCCACGGGGCGGTCGAGGCACTGGAACGACATGGTTCCGATGAGATGAAGGCCGCATACATCGAGAAACTTGTGAGTGGCGAGTGGACGGGCACCATGAACCTGACCGAGCCCGAGGCAGGGTCCGACCTCGGCGCCGTCCGAACCAGGGCAGAGCGACAGGCCGATGGGTCCTACCGACTCTTCGGGACCAAGATCTTCATCACCTGGGGTGATCAGGACCTGACCGAGAACATCATCCATCTGGTCCTCGCCCGAACGCCGGGCTCCGCGCCCGGGACCCGTGGGATCTCGATGTTCCTCGTCCCCAAATTCATCCTCGACGACAACGGGGAGCCAGGGGAGCGAAACGACCTGAGAGTCGTCTCGCTCGAGCACAAGCTCGGCATCCACGCCTCACCCACCTGCGTGATGTCCTATGGCGACGAAGGCATGGGCGCCGTTGGATATCTCGTCGGTGACGAGCAAGAGGGGATGAGGAACATGTTCACGATGATGAACATGGCCCGGGTGGGTGTCGGCATGGAAGGCGTGGCTATTGGCGAGCGGGCCTTCCAGCAAGCCCTCCACCATGCCCGTGAGAGGGTCCAGGGTCGTTTCATCGGGGGCGAATCCAAGACGAGTGTTCCGATCATCGAGCATCCAGATGTCCGTCGGATGTTGCTCACGATGAAGGCCTCCGTCGAGGCGATGCGGTCCCTCCTCTACCTGACCGCCGGCGAAGGCGACCACCTCGAGCATGCAGACAGCGAGGAGCGACGCAAACTCGCCGCCGATCGCCTGGCGTTGCTCACTCCGATCGTCAAGGCCTGGTGCACAGATGTCGGGGTCGAGATCGCCTCACTCGGGGTTCAGGTCCATGGCGGCATGGGCTACATCGAGGAAACCGGAGCAGCCCAGTTCCTTCGCGACTCGAGGATCGCACCGATTTACGAGGGCACCAACGGCATCCAGGCGATCGATCTCGTGCTCCGCAAGATCCCGCTCGAGAACGGCGCCGTGGTGGCCGGCATGATCGGCGAGATGACCGCAGAGCTGGCAACCATGGAGGGCAACGACCAACTGACCACCTTCCGCGAGGAGTTGGCGGTCGCCATCCAGGGACTGGCCGAGACCTCGAGATGGCTCGGGGAGAGGCTCGCGTCTGGCGATGTCCAGGCGGCACTGGCCGGAGCATCGCCATATCTGAGGCAGTTCGGGACGGTCCTCGGTGGCTGGCTCATGGCACGCACCGCGGTAGCCGCCCTCGCCGAACCCACCGGCTTCGACTCCTCGTTCCTGGCGGACAAGGTGACCACCGCCCGTTTCTACGGTGAGCAACTGCTGCCGATGGCCAACGGTCTGGCTCCTGCGGTCAAGGGTGGGGCTTGGTTGCTCGAAAGCGCGCCCTTTTGAATATCACGGATCGGGTGGTCGTCATCACCGGTGGGGGCAGCGGCATCGGTGCCGCCATGGCGCGGCGATTCGTCGATGAGAAGCCGCGCGCTTTGATTGTGGCCGATCTCGATGGCGCCGCGGCCGAGACGGTGGCATCCGAGATCGGCGCCACCGCCCTGAATGTCGACGTCGCCGACCCGGATTCCAATGACCATCTCATCGATGAGACGGAGGACCGTTTCGGGCCAGTCGATCTCTTCTGTGCCAACGCCGGGATCGGGTTCGCCGGCGATGAGCAGACCGCGCCGGAGCGGTGGGATTTCATGTGGCAGGTGAACGTGATGTCACATGTCCACGCCGCTCGCCGCCTGGTCCCCGGATGGCTGGCACGGGGCGATGGATACTTTCTCTCCACGGCCTCGGCGGCGGGGCTCCTCACCAATCTGAAGGCAGCGCAGTATTCGGTGACGAAACACGCCGCTGTCGCCTTTGCGGAATGGCTGGCCATCACGTACGGCGACCAGGGGATCAAGGTGAGCTGTTTGTGCCCGATGGGGGTCAAGACGCCGCTGCTCGACTCGGCTGACGAGTTCCACGCGCTGTTGGACCCTCTTGCCATCGAGCCGGCCGCGGTGGCCGAAGCCGTGGTCGCCGGGTTGTCCGCGGAGCGCTTTCTAATTCTGCCCCATTTGGAAGTGAGCCAGTTCTTTCAAAACAAGGCAAGCGATTACGACCGATGGATTGGGGGAATGAAGAAGCTGCAGCGAGCGGTTTTCCCGACGTGATGTTTCCGGCAGAATTGAGCACATGAGCAGCCGAAAGGTGGTGGTCACCGGTATCGGTGTCGTCGCCGCACCCGGTGTCGGGATGGACGATCTGTGGAAAGGCCTGCAGCACCCTCCATCGGCAATTGGGTTCCAATTGGTCGCCAACTGGGATCCGGAGCCCTGGCTCCCCAAACGCGAGCACCGCCGTCTCGACCGATTCACCCAATTCGCCCTGGTCGCCGCTCATGAGGCCCTGGAGCAGGCCGGTCCGCTCGATGTGGACCCGAACCGGGTAACCGTGTCGGTGGCGACTGGCATCGGGGGCCTGGAATCGCTCGAAAATTTGGTTCATATCGCCGATGCGGACGAGCCCAGGGCATCCCCTTTCCTCATTCCGATGATGATGACCAACGCGGCCGCCGCCGGGATATCGATCAAGTACGGGTTCGGGGGCCAGGTGTCCACCCCCTCGGTGGCTTGCGCCGCCGGCACCCAAGCCGTCCTCGACGGGCTCCGACAGATCCAGTGGGGTTATGCCGATGCGGCAGTGGTTGGTGGCACCGAGGCGGCGGCGCGCAAGTCCGCCGCGGAAGGGTTCAAGGCGGCAAGGGCGCTATCGCCGAGCGGGATCGCGCGACCGTTCGACGTGGACCGCGACGGATTCGTGATGGGAGAAGGGGCGGGAATCCTCGTCCTCGAGACCGAGGAAGCCGCCATCGAACGCGGAGCCACGATCCTGGCTGAGCTCAGAGGCGGCGCATCGACCGCCGACGCCCATCACATCACCGCCCCCCACCCGGGGGGAGAGGGGGCGGAAAGGGCCATCCGTCTCGCCTTGGCTGACGCCGGCCTCTCCCCCGAAACGGTTCGCTATGTGAATGCCCACGGCACCGGGACCGATCTCAATGATCGAACCGAAGGCGGTGTCATCGACCGCGTCTTCGACGTCCAGCCGGCAGTGTCATCGATAAAGGGGACCACCGGGCACGCGATGGGGGCATCAGGCTCCATCGAGGCCGCTGTCGTCGTCGAGGCCATAAGGCGCCACGAGCTGCCGCCCAACATCGGTCTGACCAACCTCGATCCGGAGATCCCACTCGACGACATCATTCGAGAGCCTCGAGAGTGGGAGCCTGCCGCCGCCATCACCAACTCCTTCGGCTTCGGCGGGCACAACACAGTTCTTGCCTTCAGCCCTCCGAACTGAAGGGAAGCGTTTAACGTATGACGCTGAACGGGAGCTCGGTGAGACCGGGCTGAGAGGGGGTCTGTGGAGACCCCGACCGATGAACCTGACCCGGATAATGCCGGCGTAGGGACCCGCCTCATCGCTCCCGGTGAACCGAGGAGTTGATGACAATGCGGAAGACCCTTGCCTTGTTGGTGATGATCGCTGCCGCTGCGGCGTGTGGTCCGGACGAGGCCGGGACCCCTGAGATGCTCCGACTCATGGCGCACGACTCGTTTGCGGGTTCGGTGAACGAGGAGACATTTGCCGCGTTCACCGACGCCACCGGGATCGAGGTAGAGATTATCGCCGCCGGTGACGCCGGGTCGATGGTCAACCAGGCGGCCTTGTCCAAAGACAACCCCCTGGCCGACGTCCTGTTCGGTGTCGACGACACCTTCTTATCACGGGCTCTCGACGAGGAGATATTCGTCGAGCATGTCAGCCCGGCGCTGGAGGGTGTCGGCGATGAATTCATCCCCGAGACCGCCCTGGTGACACCGATCGACTACGGCGACGTGTGCATCAATTACGACAAGTCGTGGTTCGCAGACGCAGGTACGCCGGTCCCAATAGAGCTCGACCAGCTGCGTGAGCCGGGATACGCCGGCGCGCTCACCGTGGAGCATCCTGCTACCTCCTCGCCCGGTCTGGCCTTTGTCCTGGCCACCATCGACGAATACGGCGAGGGGGCCTGGCTCGAGTTCTGGTCCGACCTCGAGTCCGGCGGTGTCGGGGTTGTCCCGGACTGGGACACGGCCTACTACAGCGACTTCACGCAGTACGGAGGAGACAGCCCGATGGTCGTCTCGTACGCCTCGTCGCCGCCAGCCGAGGTCATCTTCGCCACTGAGCCGATCGACGAGGCTCCGACCGGCGTCGTCGAGGCAGGGTGCTATCGGCAGATCGAGTATGCCGGGATCCTCGCCGGGACCGACTACCCCGAAGCAGCCGGTCAGCTGATCGACTTCATGCTGTCGGTCGAATTCCAGGAGACCGTGCCCCTCACCTGGTTCGTGTTCCCGGTCAATGAGTCCGCTGAGCTCCCCCCCGAGTTCGTCGAGAACATCACGATTCCGGCCGACCCAGCCCGACTCGATCCGGCGACCATCGCCGAGAACCGTGATCGGTGGATCGACGAGTGGGTCGCTGTGATGGAGCGTTGATGAAGCCGATTCGCTGGGGCCATCTGTCGGTCGCAGCCGTCCCGGCCCTATTCATCGGGTATTTCTTTGTCTATCCATTGGTCAGGATCCTGACGCTTGGCCTCTCTGAGTTGAACATCGGCTTTGATGGCGTCGAGGCCCGGCTTTTTCAGATCGGATGGTTCACGCTCTGGCAGGCGGTCCTGTCGACAGTGCTGACCTTGCTGGCGGCGGCGCCGATGACATGGGCCGTCTCTCAATACGAGTTCCGCGGGCGCAAGCTGGCAACTGCTTTGGTGACGGTGCCCTTTGTGTTGCCCACCGTGGTCGTGGGTGCCGCCTTCGTGGCGCTGGGCTGGAGGGATTCGATCGGGGCGATCCTCGCCGCCCATGTCTTCTTCAACATCGCCGTGGTCATCCGGACCGTGGGGGCGCTGTGGTCACGAATCGATCCCGATCTCCACGACGCCGGTCGCGTGTTGGGGGCCAGCGAGTGGAAGGTGTTTCGGACGGTCACCCTGCCCCTGCTGCGACCCGCGATCGCCGCGGCAGCCGCCATCGTTTTCTTGTTCACATTCACCTCGTTCGGTGTCGTGCTGATCCTGGGCGGAGTCCGCTATGCGACCCTCGAGGTGGAGATCTATCGGCAGGCGGTGACACTGTTCGACCTGCCTCTCGCGGCCGCCCTGGCCATCGTGCAGCTGGTCGGGGTGACCGCGACCCTCTACGCCTACTCCCGTTACCAGGAGCGTCACACGTCGACCTGGGCCCTCCGCGCCGAGGGGGACCGGCCCAAACCGGAGGGAAGGGCGCTCCTCCTGGTCCCGGTCAGTGTCATCGGCACCCTCATTGCCCTGGCTATCCCCGTCATCGTCTTGTTTGCCCGGTCGCTGCGGGGTGCGGCATACGCCGGACTCGTCCGAGAAGATCCCGTAGTGGGCACCCCTCTGTCGTCAGCAAGCAACAGCCTGCGCTTCGCGGTCATTGCCTCTGTTATCGCCGTCCTGATCGGGTTGATGGCCGCGTCGGTCGTCACCGAGGGCAAGGGCACGCTGTCCCGATGGTTCGACCTCACCCTCATGCTGCCGCTGGGGACTTCGGCTGTGACAATCGGATTCGGGTTCATCGTTGCCCTGGGTGAACCGGTCGACCTCCGAGCCTCGTTCTGGCTGATTCCTATCGCCCACGCCCTGGTCGCCATCCCCTTCGTCGTGCGGACCACCGTGCCCACACTCCGCTCGATTCCGGCCGAGACCCGGGAGGCCGCCCGGGTGCTGGGCGCATCCCCGGGCCGCGTCTGGCGTGAGATAGACCTGCCCATCGTCAGCCGGGCAGCGCTAGTTGGGGCCGCGTTCGCCTTCGTCATCTCGCTGGGCGAGTTCGGCGCAACCTCGTTCATTGCCCGTCCCGCTACCGCGACCATGCCGGTGATGATCGTTCGCCTCCTCTCCCGCCCCGGCGCGGGCTCGTTCGCCATGGCGCTCGCACTTGCCGTCATCCTGGCTGCGATGACGGTGGTGATCGTCCTTTGGATCGATCGGCTCCAATTCGGCGAGATCGGAACCTTCTGATGCTCGGCGTCGAGTCGATTGACGTCTGCTTCGGTGAGAAACGTGTGCTGCGGGATGTCACCTTGACCGTGGGGGATGATGAGTCGGTGGCGGTGCTCGGTCCCTCCGGGTCGGGGAAGTCGACATTGTTACGAGCCATCGCGGGTCTGGTGCCGGTGAAATCGGGCTCCATCAGGTGGGCCGGGGAGGACATCACGAAGGCGCCAACCCACCTCCGAGGATTCGGACTCATGTTCCAGGGCTATGCCCTGTTCCCTCACCTCGATGTCTTCGGGAATGTCGGCTTTGGTCTTCGCATGGCCAATGTGCCAGACGGGGAGATGGAGAAACGGGTGCGCGCCGCGCTGGAGTTGGTCGGCCTGAACGGCTTCGATCGCCGGTCTATCGCAGATCTATCCGGTGGAGAGAAGCAGCGGGTGGCGCTGGCTCGGACCCTCGCCCCGGAGCCGAGGATGATCATGCTGGACGAGCCGTTGGGCGCCCTGGATAGGACCCTCCGCGAACGTTTGATGGTCGAAACCCGCCGGATTCTCTCCGATCGGGGAGTCACCGCCCTGGTGGTGACCCATGATCGGGATGAGGCAGAGGCGCTCTCAGATCGAATCGCCCTCATGCGGGACGGGTCCATTGTCCAAACCGGCACTCTCGTCGACATCCTCGCTCACCCGGCCGATGAATGGGTGCGCGAATTCCTGGGCTGAATCAGCCGGAGACCCCCCGAACCCGGGGCCTCACGATGCGCCGCCAGACGTACCAAGCAATAGCGACAGCGATGCCGACCAGGACCGCGTTTTTGAACAACTCCAACGGCTCCTCGACCCGGCCCCAGCGCTCTCCGAGAAGATATCCCGCTCCGATCAGGACCACATTCCAGACCAGGCTCCCGATCAGTGTGTAGAAGGTGAAAGGGATTATCGACATCCGCCTGAATCCCGCTGGAATCGAGATGAGCGACCGCATCAAGGGCACACAGCGGCAGAGAAGCACGGCGATGTTCGCCCGTCGGTCGAACCATTCCTCGGTCCGGTCCAGATCTGACTCGTCGAGCCGGAACCACCGGCCGTAGCGGACGACGAGTGCCCGCAACCGCACCGGGCCGATGGCCGCGGAGATGCCGTACAGGAGAAAGGCGCCGATCATCGACCCGGTCGTCGCGGCGATGACCATCCCCACCAGCGATGCCTCACCGTTCGCCGCCACGAACCCGGCCAACGGGAGGACCACCTCTGAGGGGATTGGTGGGAACAGGTTCTCCAAGGCCACCAGAAAGGCGACGCCCCCGTAGCCGAGGGATTCGACCACCGAGGTCACCCATTCGACCAGACCATCGAGCACCTGCGATTCCTTCCTCGTGAGCGGTGAGACAACGGTAGACCCCACCGTTGCCCTGATTGTCGACAGGAAATGGCCTCCACTACAGTCTCGGCCCGCAACCCCCCAAGGAGGATCCTTCCCTTGAACATGGTGACTTTGGCTGCCGAAGGCGGCTACCAGGAATTCACCCTGGGCCCGGCCGAGTGGGCCTGGCTATGGGTGGCGGCAGCCACCGCAGTGCTCGCCCTCTTGGTCGGATGGGCACTCTCCCGCGGCGTGCTCAAGGCCGATCAGGGAACCTCGGCGATGAAGGAGATCGCAGCCGCGATCCAGGAGGGGGCGATGGCCTATCTCCGTCGCCAGTTCAAGACGATCGCCCTCATCCTCATCCCGCTCGCCCTCATCGTCTTCTTCACTTCGACCGCCGTGCTCCATCCGGACGGCTCCGAGGCACTCACCTTTTCCCAATCGGGCGGCTACCGGACGATGGCGTTCGTCGCGGGGTGTTTCCTATCCGGGCTGACCGGGTTCATCGGCATGTCGCTCGCGGTGCGGGGCAACGTCCGCACAGCGGCAGCGGCCCGTTCCGGCTCGCTGCCGGCTGCCCTCAAGGTCGCCTTCCGTACTGGTGGCGTTGCCGGCATGTTCACCGTAGGCCTCGGTCTGCTTGGGGCCACGATCATCATCATGATCTTTCAGAACACCTCCTCGGCCATCTTGATCGGATTCGGATTCGGTGGCTCGCTTCTTGCGCTGTTCCTTCGGGTGGGGGGCGGGATCTTCACCAAGGCGGCCGATGTCGGCGCCGACCTCGTCGGGAAGATCGAGCAGGGGATCCCCGAGGACGACCCGCGCAACCCGGCCACCATCGCCGACAACGTCGGTGACAACGTGGGTGACTGCGCCGGCATGGCCGCGGACCTGTTCGAGAGCTACGAGGTCACCCTGGTCGCCTCGATCATCCTCGGTGTGGCCGCCTTCAACTCGATTGGCGCCAATCCGGCCCTCGGCCTGATTTTCCCGGTGATAGTCCGCGCCATCGGCGTCCTGGCCTCGATCGTCGGCGTGTTCCAGGTCAGGGCAACCGAGCGTGACAAGTCGGCCATGGCACCGATAAACCGTGGCTTCCTCACCGCCGGCCTCCTGACGGTCGCCGGCACCCTGGCTGTCGCCCTTTTCTATGTCGGCAATGAGAACGGGAACGAGGGCTGGAAGGTGTTCGGGGCGGTCGTCGCTGGGCTCGTGCTGGCCCAGGTCGTCAGCCGTCTCACCGAGTACTTCACCTCGACCGAGGAGAAGCCGGTCCAGGAAATCGCAGAGGCGACCCAGACCGGGCCGGCGACGACGGTCCTGTCGGGCATCTCATCGGGTCTCGAGTCGTCGGTGTGGGCCATAATCGCTATCGCCGGCGCCCTTGGCGTCGCCATCGTTCTGGCCGGGGGCAACATCCAGTTCGCGCTCTACCTGGTCGCCCTGACCGGCATGGGGATGCTGGCCACCACCGGTGTCGTCGTCTCCGAGGACACATTCGGGCCGGTCGCCGACAACGCCGCCGGCATCGCCGAGATGTCCGGTGAGTTCCATGGCGAGGCTCGGAAGGTGATGGTCGGCCTCGATGCAGTGGGCAACACAACCAAGGCAGTCACCAAGGGGTTCGCCATCGGATCTGCGGTCATCGCCGCCGTCGCGCTCTTCGCAGCATTCATCGAGACCATCGCAGGTGAACTAGGGCTCGTCGCAGAAGGATCGGAGCTGTTCTCTCTCCCTGAGACGTCGATCAACGTCGCCGATCCGACCACTTTCATCGGTCTCCTCATCGGTGGCTCGGTCGCCTTCATGTTCTCCAGCCTCGCCATCAGAGCGGTGGGTCGCACGGCCGCGGTGGTGGTACAGGAGGTGCGCAGGCAATTCGCGGACGGCGCCATCATGCGTGGTGAGCGTCGTCCGGATTACGGGCCGGTCATCGACATCTGCACCACCGCCTCCCTGCGCGAGCTGCTGACCCCGGCCCTGCTGGCGGTGTTGACGCCTGTCATCGTCGGCTTCGGGATCAATTACTTCGCCCTCGGCGCCTTCCTCGCCGCCTCGATCCTGACGGGCCAGCTGATGGCGAACTTCCTCTCCAACTCCGGTGGGGCGTGGGACAACGCCAAGAAGTACATCGAGGATGGCCACTACGGAGGGAAGGGCTCCGAGTCACACAAAGCTGCGGTCATCGGGGACACGGTCGGCGATCCGTTCAAGGACACCGCCGGGCCGGCCCTCAACCCGCTGATCAAGGTGATGAACTTGATCTCGCTGCTGGTCCTGCCGGCGGTCATCCTGCTGCAGGACTCCTCGGCCCGTTATTGGATCGCCGGCATCAGCCTCGCCATTCTCCTCTCTGCGATCACCTGGTCCAAGCTCCAGCCGAGCGTCGGTGCCATGGCCGGGGGCGACGTCGAGGTGGTCCAGCCGAGTGCCTAAGGCCGGTCCCGTCATCAGGAATCGGGTATCAACCCCCTGATATGGTCTGAGAACTCGGGTGGGATTCGCCTCGGCTTGCCGGCGAGGTCAGTGAAGGCAGCCGAGACGGTGAGCCTGGCCACCTCCTCCCCGGCGCGAAACATCACTTGACGCCAAGTGGATTTCACCCGACCCACTTCCTCGATCCAGGTGTGGATGATCAGCTCTTCGCCGAATCTCGCCGCAGCGGAAAAACGAGCGTTCAGATCGACCACAACCAACTGCCATCCCTGCTCCTTGAGCCGGTCGAGGCCCCACCCCATGTCGGTGAGGTAGTCGATGCGGGCGGTCTCGAAGTATGAGAAGTAGTTGGTGTGATTGACGTGGTCGTAGGGGTCCAGCTCGTAGAAACGAACCTTGACCGAGGTGACATGCACCTCGCGGTCAGTCGGTAGCTCGTCGGCCAATCCCTCTCCTCGACTCAGACGGTCCGAGGCTACCCTCGCCTCGATGAAGGCCTGGCAGCTCTCCGACACCAAAGGCATCGAGTCGTACGAGCTGAACGAGGTCGAAGAGCCAGATCCGCGGCCCGACGAGATACGGGTCAAGATCAGCCATTCAGCGCTGAATCACCTGGATCTATGGGTGTCTCACGGCCTTCCCGCCCCCAAGCATCTGCCCCACACCGGGGGCGCGGATGGGGCGGGAACGGTCGATGCCGTCGGCGACGACGTGAGCGGATTCGAGATCGGCGACGAGGTGATAATCGACCCCTCCTTCTCCTGCGGGCATTGCTCCTTATGCCGAAACGACGAGGTCGTGTACTGCGACTCGTTTCAGATCCTGGGCGAGCACCGGCCCGGAACCTTCACCGAGAAGATCGTGATCCCCACCATCAATGCCGTCCGCAAGCCCTCGGTGATGCCCTGGGAGATCGCGGGCTCGTTCGGCCTTGTCACCTCCACCGCCCTGCGCATGGTGGAGCGTGCGGCGCTGAAGCCGGAGCAGACCCTGCTCGTGGTCGGCGTCGGAGGCGGCGTATCGGCGGCGGCGATGCAGCTCGGCCTTGCCATGCGGACCAAGGTCTACGTCACATCTCGGTCACAAGACAAGATCGATTGGGCCATTGAGCAAGGAGCAGCAGGCGGCTTTCTGTCCGACACCGAGTTCGGCGCCGAGATGGCATCGCTCGGTGGCGCGGACGTCATCATCGAGAACGTCGGCCCGGCCACCATCCGCCAATCGATGCGGGCGGCCAAGAAGGGCGGAAAGATCGCCATATGCGGTGCCACCAGCGGACCGAAGATGGATCTCACCCTGCCCGCGCTGTTCTTCCGACAACTCGAGCTGATCGGCTCCTCGATGGCCAACCACTCCCAGTTCGCCCGGGCTACGACCTGGGTCGGCACCGTTGGCGCCAAGGCACCGGTGGGCAAGGTGTTCGACTTCACAGACCTGCCAGCCGCTCTCGAGTACCTCGAGTCCGGCGATCAGTTGGGCAAGGTCGTTGTGCGGCATCCGGGCTGAGAAATGCGTGGAGCCAATCTTCTGATTGCCATCGGAGCTGGGCTAGTCGTGCTGGGGTTGGCGCTCCGTTACTTCCCTGGCCTGTTCTCCTGGTTCGGCAACCTGCCTGGTGACATTCGACGAGAGACCGAAAACGCGACGATTTTCATACCGCTCACCTCGATGCTCGTCGTGAGCGTGGTGGGAAGCGTCATCTTCAGCCTGGTCAGCCGGCTGTTCCGGGGCGGATGAGGTCAGGCCTCGGGCGCTTGGGGGATGCGCCCGGTCATGACGATCAATTCGGACGCCTCCGGTCCGTCGTCCTCGCTCTCAAGCGTCACCCAGATCGAGGGATATTCGGCCAGAGGCACGCCTGACCAGAGCACGACAGGCATGGCCTCGCCCCTGAGATGGAAGGTGCCGATGCTGACCCCTTCCCCGTCATCGCTCCAGACCCAGCCCTCGTAATAGCTGCCATCGGGCGCCGGAGGAAGACCGGTGACATCGAGCCGGATCCACCACCCGGCTTCGGTGGGACCGAAGGCTGCCTCTCCACGTGCTGCCGCTTCCAACTCGGTTCCGCTCATCGCTACCAAGTTTTCGCCCTCGTCCTGAATCACGCTGACAGTGCCTAGGACCAGGGCGGCAATGGCCACGAGAGTGCCTGCCCCGGCAAGGACCAACGCCCAGCGTCCGGAGCTCGGCTCGCTGGCCACCGACATCGGAGCGCCTTCGACGGCGAGGGCGGCGAGCAGTGCGTCGGCGACCTGGGGAGGCGCCTCGGCCCAGGTGGCACCGGTGGAGAGGACATCCCGGATCAGGTCGAGCCGATCCCGGCTCTCCTCTCCCGGCGAAGCCCCTGATGCCAGGTATTGCGCGCGCGAATCTTCAGTGGTCATAGCCCTCTTGCCAGTACGTCCCCCGACAGGGTGCGGTTCGCAAGGTCACGCCTCCTCCACATGTTTGAGCATCTCGATCAGCCTCTGATGGGCGCGATGCGATCGAGACTTGACGGTTCCCACGGGGATGTCGAGCCGCTGGGCAATCTCGACATGGGTGAGGCCGTCGAAGTGGCTCATCTTGACCACTTGGCGCTCCTCGTCCGGGAGTCGATCCAGGGCAGACCTGACCTCGAACACCTCCCAAACGGTCTCCAACCCGATCGGAAAGGAGACGACGTCGACGTTGTCGCTAACCACCACCCTGGCTCGTTTCCGGTAGAGGTCTATCGCCGTCCGGCGGGCGATGGCGTAGATCCAGGGCGCGAAGCTGCGGTCCGCGTCATAAGTCGAGGCCGCTCTCCACGCCTTGATGAATGTTTGCTGAGTGGCGTCCGCGGCCAAGCCGTGCTCGCCCAGGATGCTCATCGAGAGGGCGAACACCGGCCCGCCGTATCGGTCGTAGACGGCCTTGACGGCCGCCTCGTCACCGATTCGGAACCGTTCCAGAACCTCACGGTCCACGAGTGGATTCTGCCAGGTTGTGAACCATGCGCCGACCCGGTGCGTAGAGGATGCAATAGACCGAGGAGAAACACGATGAAACGAGGCGCCCTAGCTCTGCTCACGGCAGCCCTCCTGGTGATCGCAGCCTGTGGGACCGATGGCGAGGAGGGATCGAGTGAGACGACCGTGGCCGACACCGGTGACACCACCACCGCCGTCGCGGAGACCACCACCACCGCCGCAGTCGCCGAGGAGACCACCACCTCCTCCGCTGAGCCTGCGGTTGAAGGCGTCCACACCGCCGAATCCGACCTAGGTTCGATCCTGGTCGATGGCGAGGGCTTCACCATCTATGTCTTCACCAACGACACCGGGGGCACGAGCACGTGCTACGACGACTGTGAAGCGAATTGGCCCCCCGTACCCGGTGACACCGCGATCGGGGCCGATCTCGACGCTTCCCTCTTCGGTACAACGGCCCGCGACGACGGGACCGAACAGTTGACCGTCAATGGGATGCCGGTCTACCGCTTTACCCCGGACGAGGCCCCGGGTGATGTCAATGGCCAGGGGGTGGGTGGGGTTTGGTTCGTCGTCGGCGCCGACGGGAACATGATCGAAGGACCGTCGGCCTCCAACGACTTCGACCGCGGCGACTACTAGACCGACGTCGTCGACGCCCTTCCCAGGGACGTCTCCCAGGTGCGACAACTGGGAGACGTCCCTGACGCGTCCGAGTGATCCGCGTATTCTGCGGCACCAATGGCAGACAGGTTCGAGACGGTCGATGAGTACATCGAGTCGTTCCCGCCCGACGTCCAGGTGATCCTCGAGGAGGTTCGACGGATTATCCACGCCGCCGCACCCGGCACCGAGGAGACGATCAGCTATCAGATCCCCACCATCACCTTGGAGGGCAAATACCTGATCTACTACGCCGGATGGAAACGCCACGTGAGCATCTACCCGATACACGCTCTCGACGAGCCCCTCGAGAGTGATGTGGCCGGCTTTCGATCCGGGAAGGACACCGTCCAGTTTCCGCTGAACGACCCGATGCCCTACGAATTGATCGGGAGGATCGTCGGCGCCTTGATGGACAAGAGACTGAGCGCCGGGCGATAAAGCCCGGCGCCCACAATTCAGCTTGCGTCGATCAAGGAGGGTCGATCAACGCAAGGTGACTGTCCGATCAACTCTCGTCGTTTGACCGGGCACGAACCGCCTGCGCCCCCAGCAGGGTCAAGACGCCCAATGCCAGAATGATCAAAGCCAGCTGGCCTAGCGTTTCGCCGTCGAAGCCCGTGAAGGGCAACTCGTCTGCCACGATCGTCGTGCCGGCGACCTCGTCACCCATCGTCGTGCTGGTGATCACCGTCCCCTCCACCTCGTCCGGCTCGGTCGTCGACGTGGTACCCGGATCGGTCGTCGACGTGGTACCCGGGTCGGTCGTCGACGTGGTCGGCTGAGTCGAGGTCGTGGTCGGCTGGGTCGTGGTCGTGGTCGGCTGAGTCGTGGTCGTGGTCGTGGTGGTCGTCGGGTCAGTCGTCGTGGTCGTGCTGCTGGTGGTTGTGCTCGACGTTGTGCTCGACGTTGTGCTCGAGGTGCTACTGGTCGTGGTCGTACTCGTGAAGACACAGAGCCGGATATGTGATATCGCATTCTGCAGCCCGTTGCTCACGGTATGGGTGCCATTGCCGTACGGGCCCGACTCCTGGACAAAGGTGCCGGACTTGACCGAGATGTCGACGACTGTCCCCGCAGTCAGGCCGCTGATCGTGAAGTTGACCGTGTGCGGATCCCCTGGAGTGTTGGTCCACGAATTCAGAGTTATCGTGACTCCGAGGACGGTCTGCGATCCGGTAGCGCCCGCCTGAAACTCCACGCAATTATCCGGAATTTTTCCGGTATCCGGAATATGAGAGGCCTCCGCCTGCGGGCCCGATGCCACCAGCACCATCGAGAACGCCGCCAACGCCACCGTGAGACCCGCGAGCGTCAACCGCCTGCGATTCGTCAACATTTCCTGTACCCCTTGCTTTCTTGAAGGGGGTCGGTCTCACCACTGGCTCCGCTAAGCCCAAGGTGACCGTCTTGCGGGCTTAGCCTCCACACCCTCCCCATTTTTCCCTAGCAGCGCGGAACCGTGGCCCCGCCCTCGAAAGCATTATGGCCGGAGTCGTGGGATGAGGTCGGGACCATTCGAAGAACGCCGTTATGGACTAGACCTTCCGATACGCCGGAACGCCCGCCGCCGGGCTACTCGTCGTGCACGCCACGCGGCTCGCGGGCGGGTTCGGCGGCTATCAGCACCAGGATCGCACCTGCCAGAAAGCCCAGGGCTCCAATGAAGGTTCCGGCGTTGACAATTGCCAGGTTCAGTGGCTCGCCAGTGGTGGGGAGCACCACGGCCCCGAGAGCAGACAGACCGAAGGCCACCGATCCGGCGAGGTTGACCGCCCCCTCCCACCAAACAGCTCGCCGCGCCGCCACGCTCGGCGACATGTGGCGGGCGAGGCTGAAGGCGATCGCGCTGGAAATGAGAAAGGCGATCGAACCAAACAGATCCGGGGCCCAGATCAGACGATCCTCCTGCTGCACGGTCAGGTTCTCGATGAGGGCGGCACCAGTGCTGATGTTGAAGAACAACGTTCCTATCGACTGGATCCCCGATGCCAAGGCATCTCGCGTGAGGTTGCGGAGGGCCAGAAATCGTCGCGGTCCGGCATCGTTGATGGACAGGTAGTACTGGATGTATCCGGCCGACGTGAAGAACAACGACCCCACGAAGAAGGTGGTGGCGGCGACCGTCGCCCCGACATTGTCGAAGTAGAGCGGAAGCGAGCCCAAGGCGAAGCAGGTGGATCCAACGGCAAACAGCCATGCCATCGCCACCGTCAACCGATTGGCCATCGGCTCAGTTGTGGCTGAACGCAGGCTGGGTCGGCTCCTCGGTGGGATGCTCCCGCAGGAAGGCAACCGCTTCGGCGATGTCCTTGACCAGGTCGTCGGCAAGATCCCGGGTGAGGCCCTCCCGCACCACGATGCGGAGAACGGCGATGTCTGCGGCGTTGTCCGGCATCGTGTAGGCAGGGACCTGCCAGCCATTCATCCGCAGGCGAGCCGAGATGTCAAAGACTGTGAATCCTTCGTCTTCAACGAGTCTGAACGCAAGAACCGGAATCGCGCTCCCATCACTGATCACCTCGAACGGCCCGATATCGGCCAGGCCCGCGGCGATCTCCTGTGCCGTGTTCGAGAGCACCTCCATCACCCGGGTGTACCCGTCCCTGCCCAGTCGGAGGAAGTTGTAGTACTGGCCGACGATCTGATTGCCCGGGCGGGAGAAATTGAGGGTGAAGGTGGGCATGTCGCCACCCAGGTAATTGACATGGAACACCAGGTCCTCGGGCAGATCGTCGGCCGACCTCCAGACGACGAAGCCGACGCCCGGATAGGTGAGGCCGTACTTGTGGCCCGACACGTTGATCGACTTCACCTGGGGCAATCGGAAGTCCCATTCCAGATCGGGATGCAGGAACGGGGCCACGAAGCCGCCGCTGGCGGCGTCGACGTGGACCGGCACATCCCAACCGGTTTCTTCGTTTTGGTCGACGACCGCGTCGTGGACTTCCTGTATGGGTTCGAACTCCCCGGTGAAGGTCGTCCCGAGGATCGGCACCACGCCGATCGTGGTTTCGTCGACGCGCTTCATCACCTCTTCGGGTGTGATGACGTAGCGGCCCTTCTCCATGGGCACGTACCGAGGCTCGACGTCCCAATAGCGGCAGAACTTCTCCCACACCACTTGGACGTTGCTCCCCATGACCATGCTCGGCCGGTCGGTCGACTCGCCGGCGGCCTCTCGCCGCTGTCGCCACTTCCATTTCATAGCGAGCCCGGCGAGCATCACGGCCTCGCTGGAACCGATCGTCGACACACCCACCGCGTCTCCATCGCCCGGTGCGTTGAAGAGGTGGGCAACCATGTTCACGCACCGGCGTTCGATCTCGGCCGTCTTCGGATACTCGTCCTTGTCGATCATGTTCTTGTCGAAGGCCTCGGCCATGAGGGTCGCCGCCTCGGGCTCCATCCACGTGGTGACGAAGGTCGCCAGATTCAGACGTGAGTTGCCGTCGAGGAGCATGTCGTCGTGGATGTATCGATAAGCGACCTCGGGCCTGGTGCCGTGCTCCGGAATCACGAGATGAGAAACCGGCTCCACATCGAGAGCCCTGGTGTAGGGGGCCGAGACCGCGCTTTCGTCGTCTTGAATGTTGTGCAAGATGTATCCCTCTGCCGAGCTTTGAGCGGACTCTGATCCGACCCGTGAGCGATAACTCGGGGCGTGAATCGTCCGCTCGCCGACTCTACGCGAGGAACCCGCACCTGATGTTGAGCAGGCACCGGTGAGTTCTATACTTCCCGGGTCGCCCCGAACCTCGTCGGAATCAGCGACGTCCCGGGGGCGTAGAACAGCCTGGAGTGTTCGCCGGCCTGTCAAGCCGGAGGTCGCGGGTTCAAATCCCGTCGCTCCCGCCAACCGAATCCATTTAGGGTTTGGCTGGAGGTCAGGTAGCTCAGTCGGTAGAGCGCCGGTCTGAAAAACCGGAGGTCGACGGATCGACGCCGTCCCTGACCACTATTCATCCTGCTGCATGATCGCCCGAATCGCCCTGTGGCAGTTGGGGTTTTCTGCGTCGTGCCGGACGCTTGTCGACTTCGCAGCTTTCGCGAGCGGCCACCACCCAGTCTGGTGAGTCTCTGATCCGACGCCGGGATGCGTCGCAAGCGGTTCCCTAGCCGGGCGTCCCGTCGTGCTTCTCCTTGGCGAGCTGCTGTTGTTGCCATTCGTACACGCCGGGCAGCCAATCCTTGCCGAACGTGGCCGATGGGCCGATGCGCGGGTCATGGGGAGCATTGCCGTCGCGCAAGGCATGCACGTACGCTCGATCCTGTTTGATCCGTGCGCGTACCTGATCAGCCCCGCCGACGGACCCGTGACCGGGGATGAGAACATCAACGTCGTCCGCAACGCCCTCGAGCAGCCGCAGCCCGACGAGGTAGTCCTCAATCGGATTCGCGGCGTCCAGGTCGGGGAACGGAATCAGGATGTCAGAAAGCATGTCACCGGCGACGAGAACGCCGCTCTCCTCGATCAACAGCGCCGCATGGCCCTGGGCATGCGCCGGATGCTCGATAATCCGGACTTCAGGGCCATCCCAAGGAATCTGTGCAGTTTCGACAGGCAGACCGGTAATGAGGCCGAACAGGTCCAGTGGTATCTCCTCGGCGATTTCCGGCGGCAACATCTCGGCGACGCGGGCCTTCCAGTCCGCGTTCGACAGCAGGTCTCGCATCCAAGCCGCGCAGCGGGCGGTACCGTAACGGGGCGCTTCGCCAAGTTCGGCGTGCCAGAGCACGTGATCCCAATCAGGATGCGTCGAGAAGCCTGCCGAAACGGGCTGGCCCAACTCGCGAAGGTCGTTCGCTAGGCAGGCCATTTCATCACCCTGGATTCCGGGGTCGATGAGCAACACACCGGCCCGGCCTTGCACGACAACGGCGTTGTTCTGGAGTAACTCGCTCTGGTGGATTAGCACACCATCCGCGACCTGCTTCAGCATGGGACTCCTTTCCTCCGGTCGAGTACAGGTTGGCTGGGTTCTGGTGGTGGGCGTCGAGCCCCTGGCGGTCGCGAGGTGGGTAGATCACAATCAGCGAACCTCCAAACGTGTGTGCCACTGGTGTTGTGCTCATGCGAGAGCCAGCGCTGCAACTGCAACGGTGCAAACTCCGATTCCCGCTCGTTGTCCGGTGCCGATCCGCTCTCCGAGCAAGCTGGCTGCAAGGAGTACGGTGATTGCGGGGTAGAGGGAGGCGAGCACCCCGGCGATGCCAAGGCTGGTCATTCCGGTGGCGACCATGAATGCGACGGTGCCCAAGGCACCGAGCACACCGGACGCGGTCCCCCAGGCGACCACGCCTCGGCGGGGACGCCACGGCTGTTTCAGGCCCGCAGCAACCGCCAAGGTCAGGATCGCTCCCACCAGTTGGTTGGCCGCAAGCGGCAACAGACCCGCGCTATCCGAGATTTGGGCGAGTGCAACGAAAAGGATCCCGAAGCCCGCGCCCGCGAGGACGCCGTCGACGAGTGCTCCCCGCGTCGCCGCGGCCTGGTCGACGCCTACCCCTGGGCGATCCGACGCGGGGTCGCGGGAGACCAACCAGATCCCCGAGAGCGCGGCGACCATACCGATCCAGATCAGCCAACTGGGGCCCTCACCGAGGGCTGCACCTACCAACACCGGCAGGACCGCGGCCCCTACCGCCGAGATCGGTGCGACAAGGCCCATCTCTCCGCGGGCGAGCCCCCGGAACAAGAAGACGCTCCCGGTCGCCGAGCCGCCTCCGGCCAGGAGCGCCCATGCGAAGTCCGGCGTGGCCGGGCTACCTGGAAGCAGAAGGCCTGCTGCGAGCATGACGAGCGCTCCCGCGGCCTGGCCAACCAGAACGACCTGCCACGACGAATGCCGACGCGAGCCGGCACCGCCGATGAAGTCGGCGGTGCCGTAGGCGAGAGCCGAAGAGAATGCCAGGAGGATTCCGGGGTTCATCACGCCGAACATACGACTGCTTCGGTCCAGCTTGAAGGTCCACTTCGGAGATCTCTGAGTGGTCCATTTTTCGGTACTCTGAAGACATGACGGTGGAATGGGCGCTAGGTGGCCCCGACATTCTGCTGACGCTCGACCGCAGCGCCGGTCCGATGAGAATTCAGATCCAAGATCAGTTGCGGGCGGCGATTCGGGAGAAACGAGTCGGCGCCGGAGAGCGCTTGCCGTCGACTCGACGTCTGGCCGAGCTCCTCGGCGTCTCTCGCGGCACGGTCGTCGACGTGTACGAGCAGTTGCTGGCCGAGGGCTACGTCGAGTCGGAGGTCGGCTCCGGGACGCGTGTTGCCGCGATGCCCGCCGGATGGCCAGTCGCTCAACCGTCTGGAGTCGTCGCGACCCGGGCTTCACCCTTGTCGCTCAAACCGGTCGAGGTCGACTTCGAGTACGGCATCCCCGATCTCGGCTCGGTGCCGTTGACCGCCTGGAGTTGGGCGTTGTCGGAGGCGACGAGGACCCTGCCGACTGCCGAGTTGGGCGACGAGGAGCGGGCTGGTTCGAGGCACCTCCGAGAGGTTGTCACTGCTTACCACCGTCGCGTTCGTTCGGGCTGCGCCGTCGCCGAGGACGCCGTCATCGTGTCCGGATTCCGCCAGGGGCTGGGTTTCGTTCTCTCGACATTGGCACAGGGCGGCATCCAGCAGATCGCGCTCGAAGATCCCGGGCCCCGCGAGCACGACGTCATCGCCCGCCGTGCGGGTCTGGACGCTGTGCCAGTTCCCGTCGACGACCACGGACTGGACGTGGACCGCCTCCGCGCGACCGGGACCCGAGCGGTGCTGTTGACACCGGCCCACCAATGCCCCACCGGTGTCGCGCTCAGCCCGTCGCGGCGACGCGACCTGGTGGCCTGGGCGGACGAGGTCGACGGGGTGATCCTCGAGGACGACTACGACGCCGAGTTCCGATACGACCGTCAGCCGGTCGGCTCACTACAGGGCCTCAACTCGACCCGTGTGATCGCTTTGGGATCGGTCAGCAAGACGCTCGCTCCCGCGATCCGGCTCGGCTGGGTGCTCGCGCCCGCACGGTTCATGGCTGGAATCGTCGAGGAGAAGAGACTCAGCAGTCGAGGCGCGCCTGGCCTGGACCAGGAGGCGCTCGCGCTGCTCATGGAGACGGGCCGTTTCGACCGCCACTTGCGACGCGTGCGAGAGGTCTACCGCGCCCGCCGGGACGTCCTCGCAGCCGAGGTCGAACACGCCTTCGGGCCGGGTCGATTGCAGGGGCTGGCGGCCGGCTGTCATGCCCTGCTGCGTCTTCCAAAGGGGACATCCGAGCGTGCCGTCGAGGCGACTGCGGCGAGCATGGGCGTACGTGTGAACGGGCTGGGCCATTATCGGTTGGTCGCCTCCGACTCGGAAGTCGAACCGGAGCCACGCCCGCCCGCCCTCGTGCTCGGCTTCGGGAACGTAAGCGAAGCCCAAATCAGCAAAGGCGTCCGCAAACTCGCGGAAGCTGTTCGACACCAAACCGAGAACCAGATCGTTCGAGCCAATTCGGAGCCAGAGCTCTACCCCGTACCTGATTAGCAGGAGGCAATCGGGGTCCAAAAATTGGACGTATCGGCGCGGGATCTTGGATTTGTTTGACGTGGAAGCACCAGGACATAGCCTGTGGCATCAGGTAGGGAACGCGACAGAGTCGGGGGAGATGCATGAAGCCAGCACGCCGGCTCCGTCGGCCGATCGAGGTTGGTTTGGCCTTCCTGGTCCTCGTTTTGGCAGCTTGTGGGGGCTTTCCAGAGATCACCGAGCCCGTCGGCACCCCGCTGCTCCCAGACTTGGTTGCGGAGCCTCCGGTCGATCTTCGAGTCACCAGACTCGACGACGGAACTCTCGAAGCTCGATTCAGCTCCACGTTGGTCAACGTAGGTGACGGAGACTTCGCCCTACGGGCGAGTCGCGAAACGGGCGACTGGGCTGTCATTCAGGAAATCTGGTACTCCGAGAGCGGGGCGGAACTCCGCGCGTCGAGCGCAGAGCTGGCCTTTGCCGGGGACGGACATGAGCACTGGCATGTGCGACGCGTGGCCGGATACAGCCTCGTTCCATTGGATAGCTCGGGAAGTCCGGTGGAGAACGCGCCGGAGCGCACCGATGCCAAGATCGGCTTCTGTTTCTACGACCACACTCACTCGATGGGCTTTGGCGACGAAGACCCCCGATTCGACGTACACGAGTGCGGAGAGGAGAACGCCACCGAGATTCGGATGGGTTTGTCCCCGGGGTGGGCCGATGTCTATGGGTTCAATCTGCCGGGCCAATCCATCGATATCACCGACCTCCCGGACGGGGCCTACCGAATCTGGGCGGAGGCAGATGCCGAAGGGTGGTTCGAAGAGTCGAACAAGGAGAACAACACAACCTGGATCGACTTCGAACTCACTACCGACGGGGAGAACCGTTTCGCCATGGTCACCGAAGTGGGGCCCGAACCCTGATTCGACCTTGCGGAGCCCCTCGACCGCGGAGATTTCTTGACCACTCTCCGCGTTCTTGGTGTAGAGTTTTCCCCAAGCCCACTGACCGTGGGGAGGAATAGAGGAAGGGTTGGGGAACCATGAAGAGACGCCTTATCGCGCTCTCGCTCGCGCTGGGACTGTCGGTCGCTCTGATGATCCCGGCAGGTGCTGCGGACCTACATGAGCCGCACACGAACCTGACGTTTGACTGTGAAGGAACAGTCATCCTTCATTTCGTGAACAACCAGACGGGAGGAGCGGCAGCAGCCAACATCACGGTCTGGCTCAACGGCGGAGCGACGACCATCGTGGATGGCCCGACAAAGGTCCTCAAGAACGTCCAGCAGTACTACATCCCCATCGACGGGGGTGACACTCTCACGGACGCGTCTACTCCGCTTGCCGGCATGCTCGTGCTCTCAGATTGGGAGTGCGCGCACGACAAGAAGAAGTAGCAGCGGCTTGGGGCACCAACGCCCATGACAACAAGTGGGCCCCCGGAGTTCCGGGGGCCCACTTCGTTGGTTGTCGTGAGGCGTGGCCGAGATCCGATCCTGGCTAGATCAGACCGTTACTCCACGGCCCCCAGATGGCGTAAGTAATGCCGTTGGCTTGCATGTTGGCATAGAGCACCTGACCCCCGGGCCCAAAGGTTGCTCCGGAGAACTCGTCGACCCCGCTTGCCACATTGTTCAGGGCGAAGTCGAATATGAGCCCGTCCCTCGTCAGGGCGCGGAGCATGTTGCCCGCCGAACTGTCCTCACAGAGGATCACGCTCTTGCGACGTGGTGAAACAGTGATGTTGTCAGGGAAATCGAGAACATCCGGCCCCGGTGACTCGAACACCAGGGTCAATGTCTCATTGGTGATGTCGTACATCCAGACCTGGCCATACCCGCCACCGAAGCCTGCGCTCCCGTTGGGGGGTGGATCCGAGTCGAAGGGGCCGCCTCCCTCCGTAGAGACGAAGAAGATCTTCCCGTCGAAGTAGTCCATCCCCTCCAGGCGAGAGAATCGGGCCCCCCCTTTTGACTCCCCCTCCTGGAAGACCACGCGTGCCGCTTCGTCGTTGCTCAGGCCAGGCGCGAATTCGGGGTCGGGAACCTCGATTGGGATCCAAGCGACTCGATAGGTGGTTCCTGGAGCCTGGTCGGCGTGAAGATCCATGGTCACCGGTTCGGAGGCGCCGGGAGGAATCACGCCCAGGATCTGCAAAGCACCTCCATCGGCAATCCGCTTGTCCTCGTCAGGCCGATTGGGCGGGCGGTAGCGGTAGAAACCCGATGCATATGCGAAGTCGTCCTCCGTCATGTACACATCGCCAGTTCCCGGGTCGACGGCGGCGGCCTCGTGAGCGAAGCGCCCAGCCGCGACGATCGGATCGGCGACCTCCAGCTCACCGGGTCCGCGCGAGACCGGGACCTCGAACAGGTAGCCGTGTTTCTGGGTGTAGGTGAGATCGTCCGGGTCATTGGGCCCGATCAGGAAGCTGCGCTGCTGGTCCACCCCATTAGGAGTTTCTTCGCAGGTCAGCCAGGTCCCCCACGGGCTGGCGCCACCGGCACAGTTGAAGGTTGTGCCATTGAGGCTCACCCAACTGCTGACCGCGTCGGCGGTCGGGGAGATCTCCAGCGTGGTGGTGCCCCCAGGAGCGGCAGGATCGTAGGCATGGCCGAGGTCCCCGAAGGCGCCCACCGGATTCGGCTGGGTCTGCTCGTGATTCCGAACGATCCGAACCTTCCCTTGTTTCCAGGAGAACACGGCCATCCCGTCATGACGACCAGGAGTCAAAGTCGCCTCTTCGGTCAGCGGAGTGTTCCGGACCCCGAACGACCGATACTGGAAGCCCTCCGGCAGGAACAAGCGCTCCACGCCGTCCCGCAGGTCGCGCACAGCAACGAGCGGACCATAACCCCCGTTCTGTGCGGCGAACTTGGGCCCTGCATTGGCAGCGCGGGCGGACAAACCAACGAACGGCCCCACGGTGGAACCGAGAGTCGCGACGACCACGGCGGCACTCTTCTGCAAGAAGTCGCGACGGCTGATGGCGGCCATGTGCCCTCCTTCTCTGTTGCAGAGGAGAGATAACCTACACCTCCGACCGATGCGCAGTCAGGGCGCGTGAGCGAACTTCGAATGATCGACCGAGACCAGACTCAGAAGATGATCGACGCCCTGGTAGAACGGGCCCGAGCGCTTACCGATGACGATCGGGTCCGGCTGGCAGCGGCACGAGGAACGATCGAGGAGTCCTTCCACGCCGGGGCCTGGCGCGCCGCCTTTGAGATGCTCCCTGTCCGGGCAGAGATGTACGCCTCGGCGTGGCAGCGGATTGGACCTGCCTTCGTGCCGGAGCGACTGCTCGAGGTGGTTGAGATGGGGGACGAAGCCGACCCCGCCGAGCGGGAGGATTGGCAGGAGGTGGCCCGCCTTGTCCGGCTTGGGATCGACGACGAACTCCTGGCTCTGCTCACCTCTGACCTCATCCCGCCGCCTCATCTCCGGCAACTTCACATGTCCTGGGCCTCGATGGTCGAGCACTCGCGATAGCCACAGGTCTGCCTCGACTTGACCTTTCCTGGTGATCGGGTTTACCCCGAGTCAACGCTGGGTAGGTCGGTCCGATGGCCCGAGCCAATCGCCGCAGCGGGCGTCTCAGCTGGCTGGGAATTGTCTCGCTACTCGTCGTGACCGGAGCCTCGGTGGCCGTTGCACAGGAGACCCAGCTCGGCGGCAAGATCCAGTCGGGGAGCCAGATCACCATCTCGGCCGATGAGACGGTCGATGGAGACCTCTATGCATCGGGGGGGCGGGTCCTCATCGAAGGCAGAGTGGATGGTGACGTGATCGCGGCAGCCGGCCAGGTGACCATCTCGGGTGACGTCAGCGGCGACCTCATGGCATCGGGCGGAGCGATAGACATCTCGGGAGAGGTCGGGGGCGATGCGAGGGTGGCCGCAGGACAGACTTCCGTGAGCGGATCGATCGGCGAAGACCTGTTCGTCGCGTCGGGACAGACCACCATCTCGGATTCGGGCGAGGTGGGAGAGGATCTGGTGTTCGGGAGTGGTCGGATGACGATGAACGGGACGGTCGGCGGTGACGTGCTCGGCGCCGCTGGTGACTACGACCGCCAGGGGACCGTCATGGGGACCGAGGACGTGACGATCCGGGAGGTCGAAGTTCCCACCACCGCCGATCGGATCGTGGACGCGCTGCAGCGGTTCATCAGCCTCCTTCTGGTCGCCGCACTATTCCTCTGGCTCGCGCCCCGGAGTGTCGAGGAACCCACTCTGATGCTGAGGCAGAGGCCTTGGACGTCTCTCGGGATCGGGTTCGTCGGTGTGATCGCGTTCGGTGTCGTCGTCTTTCTGGTGATCGTGGTGGCGGTCCTGCTGGCCATCGGCGTGGGGCTGGTGGGACTCAGCGATCTGGCCGGAACGATCATCTTCGCCGGCCTGGTGGCGGTCGCGGTGCTGGCCTTCCTTTTCTTCCTCGCCACCGTCTTCGGCGCACCCGCCTGGGTCGGCATGGCGCTGGTGAGCATCGGTCTCTCGTTGAACTCGACGGCACGTCGCTGGGTTGCCCTGATCATCGGCCTGGCCGTCGTCGTGGCGCTGACTTCGATTCCTGTCGCGGGTGGCTGGATCGGCCTCCTCGTCGCCCTATTCGGACTGGGCGCGGGAATCCTCGCTTTCCTCCCTCGCAGAACGACGCCAGTGTCGGTCGAACCATCTGGCATGTCGACTTGAGGCCGATCTGAAGATTCGGACGGGTAATCACCGCCCCAGCCACCACAGGAGGAGAAGAGATGCAGGAACTGGTAGTGGACTTCATCACCTCACTCGATGGCTACGCCTCCGCTGAAGGCTGGCCCGGCTGGTGGGGACTCGAGAGCCCCGAGTATCTCGCCTGGCTCGACGAGCGGCCCGATCGCGACTACACGATCTTGATGGGTGCGAACACGTACCGACTGATGTACGGATTCGCCAGCGAATCCGAGGCAACGGAGTCGGCGGAGACAACCAACGAGGACGCCGCCATGGCTGAACTCACCAGAGCGCCCAAGGTGGTTTTCTCATCGACTATGGAGACCCCATTGTCGTGGGCCAATACCGAGCTGGTCAGCGGGGATCCGGTAGAGGCCGTGGGTGCGATGAAGCGGGAGGGCACCAGTATGAGCACGCTTGGCAGCCTCATTTTGTGCCGGTCGCTCCTCGAGGCGGGCCTGGTGGACCGTTTCCGGGTCGTCGTCTTCCCGGTGATCACCGGGAAAACCGGCCGCGAGCGGATCTATGACGGCTATCCCGATGTCGCCCTCGAGATGGTTGCCAGCCGGACGTTCGACGAAAAAATCCAGTTGCTCGAGTATGTCCCCACGGTGCTCACCGGCCCGCCCGACCCGCACCCTGCCCCCTGACGATCAACGCGGCCGGCTTCGGTCGACGATTCTCTGCCACCCAAGGCACAATGCGTAGCTGTGCAGCTGGTCGTCACCGCCTTCGTCACCCTGGACGGCGTGATCGAGGCGCCTGGATTCGATGAGCACCGCGATGGCAGAAACGCCTGGGCCCTGCGGGTTCAGAATGAAGACGACGAGCGATACAACCGGCACCAAGCCTTCACCGCTGACGCCTACCTTCTGGGCCGGAAGACATATCAGATCTGGGCCGCGTTCTGGCCGACGGCCACCGGTGACGAGGAGCTCGCCGAGCGAGTGAACGGGATCCCCAAATATGTGGTTTCCAACACGTTGACAAGAGCCGACTGGAACAACTCGACACTGATCAGCGGCGATGTGGTTTCTCAAGTGATCGACCTCAAGAAGCGGCCGGGTGGTGACCTCGTCGTCTACGGCAGCCCCGACCTCGTGGACCTTCTTCTGAAGCACGACCTCGTCGACGAATATCGCTTGCTTATCTACCCCACCATCCTGGGGAGCGGGAAGCACATGTTCCGCGACGGGATCGATACCCACTATCTGCAGCTCGTCGGCACACAGACCTTCAGCTCCGGAGTTGTTCTCCTGACCTACCAGCCTCAGCGAGAGGAGCCCACCAGCCGATATGTGGCGGACTTTGCCTGGACCCAGGAACAGGTTCGCTCCCTGCAGGCTGCCCAGGACGTGGATCGGGTGCTGGCCTCCGTGCTGTTCACCGACCTGGTCGATTCAACCGGGCGGGCCGCACAGCTCGGCGACCGCGCCTGGCGACGTCTCATCGACCGTCACGACGAGATGGCCCGCTCCGAGGTCGAACGATGGATGGGCCGGTTCGTCAAGAGCACTGGAGACGGAGTGCTGGCCACGTTCGACGCGCCCACCAGGGCTCTCCGTTGCGCCTTCGATCTCCGGGACGCCCTCGCTCGGCTGGGACTCGAGATGAGGGCCGCCATTCACACCGGTGAGATCGAAGTCCGCGACGCCGATGTCGGCGGCATCGCCATTCACATCGCAGCCCGTGCCCTGGGGTCAGCCTCGGCACATCAGGTGGTGGTGACCCGGACCGTCCTCGATCTCGCCACTGGCACCGATCTCGGCTTCGCTCCTCTGGGTTCGGTGAGCTTGCGTGGGATTCCGGGCCAATGGGAGCTGTTCGCCGCCTCGCTCACCTAGCCGGTGCGTTGAAACGGAGCCGACATCAAACCCTGCGATGATCAGAGCCTTCCGACCGAGGAGGTGCGTGACGCAACCGGACCTGCTGGAACTTCTCATCAGACACACCGAGGCTTGGAACCGCCACGACCTCGATGCTCTGATGGATCTCTTCGATGAAGCCTGCGTGTTCGAAGCGTCCGGTGGCGACGAGGTCTGCGGAAAGCGTTACCAGGGCTACACCCACGTCAAGGAGGCGTTCAGTGAGGTCTTCGGTTCGATGCCGGACGCAGAGTGGAGCAACGGGCGTCACTACGTCCTCGGGCCCGACTACGGGGTATCCGAGTGGACCCTCACCGGCAGTTTGCCCGACGGGCGCCGCCTCGAGGTCAACGGCTGTGACTTTCTGACAGTGCGCGACGGAAAGATCCTCGTCAAGAATTCCTATCGCAAACAACGACCACCTATCGAGCCGTCAATAGGCGATTATCCACGATCTGGCTTCTGAGACATCCTCGTCGCGGTACGACGTTCGCCGAGAGAGTGATCAACCGGCATCCTCTGCCCCGAGCCCTTGGCTGCTGTCCGCCGCACGCCCAGCGACAATGAGGAAGTACACGGAGATCAGCAGAACCCACGCCGGGAACACGAGTACCACCCAGAGGTTCACGTTGACCACGAAGAGAAGGACGAGGGCCAGGAAGTAGGTGGCGATGTCCAGCCAAACGGGGATCCTCCTCGTTCGGATCCCGATGGTCGCCAGTGACAGCATGAAGACCGCCGCCATCCGCATCGAGTAGATGTTGCTGACCCGGTGGGTGAGGTCGCGGCCGAAGGTGTAGATCCCGGAGTCGACGATCCGATCGGGGATCTCGGCATATGCGGCCAGCAGGGAGCTCGCTGCTGAAGCTGATACGAAGACCATCGCCAGATAGAGGAGGCCGCTGCCGAAGAAGACGGTGGAGAAGAACCGATCCTCGTAATCACCAATGCGGTCTCGAACGACGCCCATGAACCAGAGAAAGGCGATCCCGGCGAACGGGATGAGGCCCAACGCCACCCGCACCGTGCCGGCGTTCTCAGCGAGCCATAGGCTCTCCCCGGGATCCTGCGGTATCGAGATGCGGATCAGGACGTAGGCGCTTCCCACGAGGAGGGCGAAGGCGATGCCTGCGATCGCCGCCGCACGGGGTGTTCGCAAACGTCTTCCGGAGAGCGTCATACCCCCAGTCTGGTCGTAGGAGGTCGCACCTCCGGCCATCAAGCCGTCCCCGCCGCCCGGGTCGCTGCTACGTTTTGCGTCGATGTGGGGTGGCCTCCATTCAGCTGCGACGCTCCGGACGAGGTCGAGATTGACGACCTCGCGGAGACGGCAGATGCACAGGATCGCCGGAATCGTCATCCTCGCCGTCGGCGTCGCATGCGGTGAGGAGTCGGATCCCGAGGTCCCTCCGACGACGATCGAGGCGACTGTGACCACTTCGGCGGACGGCACGACCCCGTTGATTGGATCCTGGCACCGAGCCCAGACATGTGAAGAGATGCTCGCCGCGTTCGAGCAGGCGGGACTCGCCGAAACGCACCTCGGCTGGCTTCAGGGGAACTTCTTCGGCGGTGAGCCGGGCCCGACCTCGGGGGACCCGTGTGAAGGGGCGCAGGGACCGCTGGAGCACGACCACTTCTTCACGACGGCCAATGCGTTCGGATCACACGACGAGAACGGCGAGGAAGTCGACCATGGTGATTTCGAGGTCGTCGATGATGACACAGTGGCCTTTCCATCCCACGCCTCCGAGTTTGGCTACGACGGTGATCTCGTCGTCGACTACACCGTGGACGGCGAGGTCGTGACCTTCGAGGTATCGCTACCCGAGGATTGCGTCGACGCCTGCGCCGAAGCGTACGCCTGGGCCCTATCCGCGTTTGCCTCCGGGCCATGGGAGCGAGGCGATGTGGTCATCCCATCGACCTGAACGAACGACGGCGCCGCCCTAGCCGAGAACACCCGAGTGTGTGCCTACGGCCGCGCCGGTTGGGACAGGAGCGACCCGCCTCTGAACGAGCCGCGTAGCGCCAACGATGTCATCGACGATCCTCACAACCTGCTGGACCAGGTGTTCCAAATCCGTTGGGTGACATCGTTCCGGAGTTCGAGGGCAGGTTCGCCAAAGACCCGGTGACGTTCCCGCGCCCCTGACCGTGGTCACCGCAACCCAGGGCTTTGGGGGCATGGAGGACCAGGCGACTTGGCTGGAGGCCAGCCCCGACGCCGACCAGATCGAGCTGGACGGGGGACATGAGATCTATCTCGACGACCCCACTGGGGCAGCCTCCGAAGTGCTGGTCTTGGTCCGACAGCAGGATTGACCGAACCCGCTGGAACAATCAAGCTCGATTTAGGCGGTGCCGGCGCCAGACGATGACACCACACAACGCCGTCACGAGCACCCCGGCCACCACGGCAATCGCGGGCCACGGCAGTGGCGCCTCGATCACTTGCGAACCTTCCGAGTCAGTGATGGCTTCATCATCGACAAGCGGAGCGAACTCCGCGACCACCGTTGTGCCCGTGATCTCCGCGTCCGGCTGGAGCACTGCAGCCAGATGATGCATCTCGGAGGGGAGCAGCCGGAGCTCACCGACCGGGCCACCCTCGATAGGCATGACATTGAGGTGGGCGCCTGTCACACCACTCAGATCTTCGCCTACCCGCAACACCTGCCAACCGGGAGTGGCGGGGAGATGTGCGATGGTCTCGCTGGTGGTGTCGATGAGGAGATTGTCGACGACATCGCTGGTCATGTCGGGATAGGAATAGGCGGCGAAGGTGTGATCGTCGACCCAGCCGATGCCATCGGCGGTCGCCATCGTCTCGCTCTGCCAGAGAAGCTCGCCGCTGGTCAAGTCGTAAAGGAAGAACGTCGAGTTACCGCCGGTGTCGTCGCGGTATCTCCACTCGGCGACCATCACCCGGTCGCCGGTGGGATCCACCCATGCCATCCCTGAGGGCTCGGAATCACCCGGATCCATCGGAGTTTCATGGAGCAGAGCGCGCTCCGTGCCATCCAGGTCGATGCGCCAAATGCTCCTGGCTGTTGGACCTTCTCCGCCAACGGCAAAACCGTTACCGACCTCGAGCCACCCATAAGGCCCCTCGACGATCGGTTGACCGATGTCCTCGGCATCCACGAGCCGGATCATCGAACCGCCGATCTCGGTCCAGTCGTCGACCGACAGCCACACCGTGTCGCCCGATTCGTCTCGGCACCAGATTTTCGGCACCGCTTTCTCATAGGGGAGATTGTCGAGATCGACCCGACGGATCTCGGTCAGGTCGACCGTCGATCTCACCACCAAATCGTCGTTCATCAGCTCGACGAACCGATCGGTGCCCGGGCACATCGCCAAGCCGTTCATGGCCTCGCCCTCGGCGCCGACCGCGGCCACCAGGCCGCCGGCGGCGTCGATCAGCATCAGCCGGGCCGGGCCGTCGTACCCCGCGACGAGGAAGACCGGTGGCCCAGTGCCGTCAATGGCCATCGGGCTGTCCCCGGCCAGCAGAAGGTCGGGGTCGACCATCGCACAGAGGTTGCTGGTGAGCACACCGCTTTGCTCACTAACGAACAGTCCCACCCGCTCGCCGACCGGCGCCTCGATCCCGCAGGCCGAGCCTTGGTTGGGAGCGTGCACCACCACCTCGGAGCCGAAGTCGCCGCCCTTGACCCAGGACTCCACTTCGAAGGTGTAGGGGGCGTCCTCGACGAAGGTCGTCTCCGAGCCGGGACGATCGATCAGGGTCCCGACAAATGCGGCGTCGGCCTCGTCCAGGGCCACCGAAGGTATGATCGAAGCACAGGAACATGCCGATGCCTCACCGGCGCGGGTCACCACCAGCACCGTGGCGATGAGACCGAGGACCAAGAGACGCTTGCCCATCACGCCACTTTGACGCGTGTCGGGGTCGAAAGGTTCCGGCTCGGCCGATCATTTTGCCTCAGGCAGTATCGGGTAATCCGGGATCGGATAGATACCGACGACGAAGCCATAGGCGGTGTCCCCCGAACGGGGAAGTCGGTCGAAATCGTGAATCAAGGCCATGACCTGTGTCCAGAACTCGGATGCACGCTCCGGCGGAATCCGGGCGTGTCGAATGAACGACCACAACTCGTGGGATTGATACGCGGGTTGTGACTCTTGGGCGGCGACATCGAAGTCGTTGAAGTCCAACGGCATTACCGCATCGCCCTTGCCCTTCCCGACCCCGACATAGAACATCCGGGCCGTCCGCCCGTAGTAGCGCTCTTCGATCGCTCGCACCCGACGCGTCTTCACCACACGGACCAAGCCGGCCTCGTGGAGGACTTCGACGTGATAGGCAATGGTGCTCTTTGGCCGGCCCACGGCACGGGCGATCTCGGTCACGGTGGCCGCCCGCTCGTGGAGCAGGCCAAGGATCGTCGTTCGCAGCTGGTTGCCGATGGCCTGCACCTGGAGGGGATCGGTGAGTTCGAGGGTGTCGGCCAGCTCGTAATCAGGCACGGCGGGCTTGATGGCCATGACCGCTCAGACTAACATTCTCGATTGTTCCAATATTTTGGATCAATCGCGACGAGGAGGAGAGAGTCATGGCCGAAATCGTGTTGTTCCACCACGTAATGGGTCTCACCGACGGGATCAAGGCGTTTGCCGACGAGCTGCGTGCCGCCGGGCACGTCGTCCACACCCCCGACCTATTCGACGGTCAGACCTTCCCGACGCTGGAGGAGGGCATGGCCTACGCCAAAGCAGTTGGGTTCGGATCCATCCTCGACCGCGGCGTCGCCGAGTGCGAGTTGCTGGTGCCGGAGCTGGTCTATGCGGGATTCTCGATGGGGGTGATGCCCGCCCAGCAACTCGCCCAAACCCGGGAGGGGGCGCGCGGCGCGCTGTTCTTCGACTCCTGTCTCCCGGTCGCCGAGTTTGGTGACGGGTGGCCCAACGGCGTGCCGGTCCAGGTACACGGGATGGACGCCGACCCGATATTCGCCGGCGAGGGCGACCTCGATGCGGCGCGAGCCCTGGTCGACTCCACCGACCAAGCGGAGTTGTTCCTCTACCCCGGCGACGTGCACGTCTTCGCTGATGTATCTCTGCCCTGGCATGACAAGGCCGCCGCCGAGCTGATGGCCGGGCGCGTGCTGGCCTTCCTATCCGCGCTCGACTGAGCCTGCGCCCTCTCGCCGGTCACTCCGTGACAACGACCACCCCGCACTGGTCCTCGAGCACCTGGACCACAGTCTGGGTAGCTGCGGCGGGTGCCGTTGGCGGAGGGTTCTCGACCAGCTCTTCCAGGGGCGGCGACGGGTTCCACTCGTAGGCCTCGTAGAAGTCATAGAGGTCCTGCTCATAGAGCAGAAACTCGGCGAAAGCGCCCTGCACCGCCGGATCGACGAGTTCGACCGCCTTCGTGTAGAAGCCCAGAGACGCAGTGCGAACGATCTCGAGGTCATCGGGACCCTCGACCGGCAGATGACCGTCGACCGCTGATTCCAACTCGCCGTGGGCGACACACAGTGGGTCGTCGACGGGAATGGTGGAGACGGGCTCCGATGTGGAGGACGCCAAGGACGAGACTGTTGTCACAGTCGTTGCTACGACCGCTGCACTGGTGGTCGGGGGCGGATCCTCAAACGCACCGAGGGCAAGCGCCATGCCGAGACCGGCCGCGACCAGCACGATCACGGTCCCGAGGACCCGGCCCACACTCATCTATTCGGCCGGTGGTGGCTCGGGGCCGCCCAGGTCTTTGGTGACCTGGAGGAACTCCTCTCGGGTCATCTCGCCGCGGGCGTAACGGAGACGGGCCGCGTCGAGTGCTTCGTCCCCGGCACTCCGCTCGACCTTGCTGTCACTCGCCCCCCGTCGCCACAGCAACGCCACTCCCAAGGCCAACAGGGCGAGAAAGGCCATGAACAGAAACCAGGCGACCCAGCGAACGGCGAACCCACGCCCCCACGTCCAGGGATCGTTCACCAACTGGAATATCAGGTCGGCAACCATCCGCCGAGGATACGCGTCAGATCGTCATGTCCTCTCCGAAGCGGCCTCTCGCCTCGTGCGGGATGAGCGGCTTCTCCCCACGCGCCTTGATCTGCTGCACCGACCAGGTGTTTCCATCGGGATCGCTGAATCCGAAGAACGTTCCCCCATCGCGGTCGTCGAAGACGACGATCTCGCTCGGCTCCACCCCCCGATCGAGGAGCTCTTGGCGGGCCGCCCCGGCGTCGGCGACCACCAGCTGGAGACCTCGCATCGATCCGGGGGGCATCTCGCGATGTGCGTCGAGGTCTCCGAGGACGATCGAACAGCCCGAACCCCGGGGAGTCAGCTGGACTACATGCATCTGATCGGTCCTGGTGTCGTGATCGAGGTCGAATCCGACCTTGTCCCGGTAGAACTCGATCGCCCGGTCGACGTCACTAACCGGGAGCAGCACCACTTCCAGGGTCCAGTCCACAGGGTCAGCTCCTTTCGGCCAGAAGCGTGGCCAGGAGATCGTCGAGACGCTGATATCCATCGTTCATCCCGGTCTCCATTCCCTCGCTCACCATGCCATTTCTTGCTTCGAGGGAGGGGTAGGTGGCGTGGCCACGGACGCGGGTGCGCCCGTCTCCCAAATCATCGAACGTGAGACTCTCGATGCTCACTGCCTCCGGGAACATCTCGAACTCGAAGGTCTGGATGGCGAACTCGTTCTCGCGGACGACATGGAAAACGCCATTGAATGCGTACTCCTCGCCCTCCGGGTTTCGGTGGACAAAGCGCCAACGGCCCCCGGTCCGGAAGTCATAGATCTCGATGTCCGTGTCGTAGTCGCGCGGTCCCATCCACTGCTTGACGAGATCCGGCTCTTTGTGAGCCCGGAACACCGCGTCCACCGGGGCGTCGAACTCACGCTCGAAGTCGATGAAGGGCAGGCCGTCAGGTGCGCTGACCTGTAATGGGTTGGTCATTTTCGTTTCTCCTTTTCCATGTTCTCTAGCACCGCGTCGAGACGCCGGTACTCCTCCTCGTGCAGCAGCCGGTAACGATCGATCCAGGCGGTCATTGCCTCCAGCTGAGCTGGGTTCAGATGCACCGGCCGCCGTTGCGCATCGCGGCTCCGGGTAACCAGACCGGCTTGCTCGAGCACCTGGATGTGTTTCGACACCGCTTGCTTGGTGATCTCGAACGGCTCGGCGAGCTCGTTGACCGTTGCCGGTCCCCGACTCAGCCTGGCGATGATTCGCCGCCGCACCGGGTCGGCCAGGGCGGCAAATGCTCGATCGAGACGATCCTCAGCCGACGGATCGATGATCATTATTCAACTGTGTCCTTTATCAATCGATTGATTGACTACGGTACGGCATTCCGCAACCGGCGTCAAGAGGAGACTGATAAGTTGGACGAATGGCTGAAGAATTCGAACGAGCAGCAGTCGATGTGCCGGGGCATCCAGCCCCGGCCGGGCATTACTCCCACGGGATCGTCACGTCGGGACGCCTTCTCTTCGTCGCCGGTCAGGTCGCCCTCGACGAGAACGGAGAGCTCGTCGGGGGTGATGACGGCGCTGCCCAGGCCCGTCAAGTCCTGACCAATCTGCAACGCGTGATCGAGGCGGCCGGAGCCCGGATGGCCGACGTGGCCCGTACCACCCTCTACCTGACCCGTCTCGAGGATCGTGGTCCGGTGGCCGAGGTCCGGAAGGAGTTCTTCCCCACCCCACCGCCCGCCAATACCCTGTTGGTGGTGTCCTCGCTGGCGAGCCCTGAATTCCTGGTCGAGATCGACGCCATAGTCCCGCTCCCCTGACCGACGATGGACGCGGTCTCGGTGCTGGCCGGCCGTATCAGTGAGGTCGCATCCGAGCGACCGGATCCCATTCTCGTCGCCCTCGATGGGCGGAGCGCGGCCGGGAAGTCGACTTTGGCCGCGGTGGTCGCTCCGCTGGTCGGAGCGATCGTGATCGATGGCGACGACTTCTACTCGGGCGGGAGCGCCGAGACCTGGGACGCGATGAGCGCCGCCGAGAAGGCCGGGCATTGCATCGATTGGCGAAGACAGCATTCGGTGCTCGAGAAGCTGGCGAGGGGTGAGGCCGCATCCTGGCGCCCCTACGACTGGGAGGCTGATGACGGCAGCCTGACCGACCGGACTGTCACCTGTGACCCGGCTCCGGTCGTCATCCTCGATGGCGCCTATAGCGCCCGTCCTGAGCTCGCCGACCTGTTCGACCTGCGAGTTCTCGTCGATGCTCCGGCCGGCCTGCGAAGGAAACGGCTGGTACACCGTGAAGGTGAGGGCTTCCGGCTGGACTGGAATCGACGTTGGGACGACGCCGAGCAGTGGTACTTCGCCGAAGTGATGCCCCGGGAGTCATTCGACCTGATCGTCACGGCTAGCTAAGCATTTCCACTTGCACATTTCCTTTGCATAGTTATTGTGCATATTGTGACCGCAACCCCTCCCTACCCCCGTCTCGACCCCACGGCCCTCAAGGTTCTCGCCCACCCGCTTCGGAGCCGCCTCCTCGGCGAACTGCGCCTCAACGGACCGGCGACGGCGACAACCCTCGCCAATGTCCTCGGCACCAACACCGGAGCCACCAGCTATCACCTGCGAAAACTGGCCTCCGTTGGTCTGGTCGAGGAAACCGGTGAGGGGAAAGGCAGGGAGCGTTGGTGGCGCCCCACCCACGAGATGCACTCCTGGTTGACCAGCGACCTCGATGAAGACCCGGACGGGATCGCAGCAGCGGAATGGCTGCACGGCGAGTCGCTGCGCCGGTTCCAAGTGTTCGCCGAGGAATGGTTTGCATCGGAGTGGGACTGGCCAGTCGCGTGGCGGGATGCGGCCGGATCCTCGGATTACCTCCTCGAGCTATCCGCCGATCAACTCCGCGATCTCGGCAAGGAATTGACCGCGGTGATCGATCGCTACCGCAGGCTCGAGCCCGGGCCTGATCCTGCCCGCATCATCTTCTGCACCTTCGCCTTCCCCCAGCCGGACGGGCGAATATGACGCAGGCTCTGACCGCGGAGGCGGTGCGACGGCGCTACCTGACCCTGGTCGCGATGCGTTGGCTGCCTACGGGCCTGCTGATACCGGTGTTCATCCTGTTGCCCGCCGAGCGCGGGCTTTCGCTGAGCCAGCTGGGCCTGGCCGCCGCGGGGCAGGGGCTGGTCGTCCTCTTTCTCGAGCTGCCGACGGGCGGCCTGGCCGACTCGCTAGGCCGGAAGCGGGTCCTCATCGCCTCATCCTTCGTCGGGATGGCTTCGGTTTCCATCTACCTGTTCGCCGACTCCTTCGCTGCGTTCTTTGCTGCATTTGCCCTGCAAGGGGTGTTTCGCGCCCTCGACAGCGGCCCGTTGGAGGCCTGGTATGTCGATGCGGCCCACGCCGCCGATCCCGACGCAGAGATTCAACGAGGGCTCAGTGGTGCCGGGATCGCCCTCGGCGTCGCCATTGCCGCCGGCGCCCTACTCAGCGGGCTGCTCGTGACCCTGGACCCGATCAGGGGTCTCGAGCCGCTCGCCACTCCTGTCGTCGTCTCCCTGGGTCTGCAACTGCTCGGCCTCGCCGGTGTCGTCATCCTGATGACCGAGATCCGCGCCGAGAAGGGCTGGCAGGCTGCGACACGGGCCGCCCGGGAGACCCCGGCCGCGATCAGAGGCGGCCTCCGCCTGCTTCGTGACAACCGCGTCCTCCTCGCCATCGTCTCGGTCGAGCTGTTCTGGGGCTTCGGGATTTCCACGTTCGAGACCTTCACCCCGCTCCGCCTCTCCGAGATCCTCGGCAACGCGGACCAGGCCGCCGCGGTCGCAGGGCCTGCGGCATCCGCCGCCTGGCTGATGTCGGCAGCGGGGGCGGCGACGGTGCCCTGGCTGGGACGTCGTATCGGCCTGGCTCCGGCGGCCATGCTGTTGCGAGTGCTCCAGGGGATCGCGGTGTTGGGCATCGGCCTGTCCGCCGGCGTCCCCGGCGTCATCGCGGCCTATCTGGCGGCCTATGTGTTCCACGGCGCCTCTAATCCGATCCACATGACTCTCCTCCACCGCCAGGTCGAGGGGACTTTCCGCGCCACAGTCTCCTCTCTGAACTCCATGGCAGGGTTGTCGGCCGGCGCCCTCGGCCTCATTGCCCTGACTGCCATCGCCGAGGCGACCTCGTTGAGCACCGCCACGATGGTCGGGGCCGTGGTCCTCGCCGCCGCTGCCCCCCTTTACATCCCCGCCTGGCGGCAGTCAAGGAAGAAGGAGCCGGCGAGACTATGACCGTGCCCGGAGTTGAGATTCACAGGCTTGACCAGGAGACCCAAGACCCGTCGTGAACATTGACCGGGTCGCCACCGGCGACGGGGTGGACCCAGATTCCGGAGTCAGCGTCGATGGCCCCGGGCAGGGCAAACGCCGCCGAATCCGGCGACCAAAGCTGTAGTGATTGGCCGTATTGGTCGAAGAAGCGGAGCACGTCGGCGACAAACGCCGGATCTGGTGACATGGTCGAAAGCTCGGTCGTGCTGCCGGCACGCCAAACGATGGTCGCCAGCTCGGCGGCACCACCTTCGTCAGGGTTGAGCAGGAGCAGCGACTCCCCATCGGGACTCCAGAACAGCCCTATTGAAGTGGAGGCGACCACCTCGGACATCTCGCCACTTACGATGTCTATGACCACGACCGTGTTGGAAGGGATCGCAGGTGTCTCTGTGATCGCCGCGTTGACGCCGGGAGGGGTCTCTTCCTCGACGAAGGACTGGACCGCCACTCTGGTGCCCTGGCGGTTGGCTACGAACGCAATCGGTCCGGGGACAGTGGCCAGCAGACGGGCCTCCCCGTCAACCTGACGCAACTCGAGACCGTCGGCGGAAAGATGGAGGATCCCGGCCGGGATCCAATGCGGCGCCTGGTACCCCGGGGCCGTGGCGCCGAGATCCACTCCCTCGCCGTCGAGAGCGATGGTCCCGAAGAACTCCGATTGGACATGGGCGGCAACCTGGCTGCTGTCAGGGCTCCACGAGAAGTAGAAGGGGGATCCCTGCGCCACCACCTCGGATGATGTCGCGCCGACATCGACCATCTCGAATTCGATCGTCCCCTGGACACTGTTGTGCAACACACCGATCCCGTTGCCGTCGGGCGACCAGAACATGTAGAACGGAGGGGCAGTCATGGGGACCGATACGCGGCCTTCACCCCGCGGGTCGCTCGAGCCCAGGCCCGACCCTCCGGCATTTATCTCCGACCAGGCCACGGTGTCGGTTACTGGAGAGAAGGCCGGCTGCCGATATCCGGCGGCGTCGCCGCCGTCGTCGGTGATGGCGGCGGGATCAGAGCCGTCGGGGTTCATGGTGACGATGTTGCCGCTGTCGTCGACGACCACGAGCCGGCCGGGCAGGTCCGACACATCGGTGGTCAGGGGCTGGGTCGACTCCGGTGCCGTGGTCTGGTCGACGACTGTCGATGTCGTCCCCGAATCGCCGGTGCACGCCGCGATGGTGATGAACGCGGCCACAGCGGCGGTCAACCGGTGCATCAAGGGAGGCTACCGATGGGGGTCGCCCCGTTTTCTCCCACGACCCTGGCGAAGAGGGCACGATCCACGCTCCCGCCACTCACGACGCAGACGCTCAGGCCTCTTGCCTCGACCGGTGTTGACAAGGCAGCCGCCACGGCAGCAGCACCTGCGCCTTCGGTTACCAACCTGTTGCCCCGGGCGAGAAGGCGCATGGCGGCCTTCACCTCTTCCTCGCCGACCAGGACGAGGTCGTCGACGAGCCGACGCAACATGGGGAACATCTCGTCTGTGATCACAGGTGTGGATGCACCTTCGACGATCGTGTCCTGCCAGTCGATCCATTTCGGACCACCGGCTTCGAACGCCGCAGCGAGCGCCGAGTTGACTCGGGACTGCACGGCGAAGACCCGGGTGGATGGCTTGAGAATCTTCAACACCGAAGCAACGCCACCGAGAAGGGCCCCTCCGCCAACCGGGACGAAGACAGAGTCGAGGTCGGGAAGCTCCTCGAAGATCTCGACACCCATCGTCCCGTGACCGGCAACCATCAGCGGCTCACCCCATGGGTTGAGATAGCTGTGCGGGTCCTCTCGCCATGCTTCCTCGAACATGAACCGCATCAGCTCGGTCATCGAAACGTGGACGAGATCCACCCCGTAGGCGGCAAGCGCCTCCCGTTTCGACTGGTGGAGGGAGTCGGGAACATGGCACCGTACCGGCACCCCGAGGAGTCGACCCATATACCCCAGCGCCATGGCGGTGTTTCCGGCGCTGGTGGTGGCGATCCCGCGCTGTCTCCCTTCGTCGCTGAGACTGAGTGCCCAGTTGCCGACGCCCCGGATCTTGAACGATCCCACCGGCTGGAGGACCTCCGGCTTGAGGTAGATATCGGATGCGGCTTCGTAGCTGTGAAGTGGAAGGAGAGGAGTTCGCACGACGAGACCCTCGATTCGATCCGCCGCCTCGGTCACCTCCCGGAGATCTGGCGGTTGGACTGGGTCCCCACCCCATCCGGTCGGGCGATCGTCGCTCACTACCTTCCTCGTCGCAGGACAGCGACTCTATTGGTAAGGAGGTCATGACATGGAAAAGGTCGTCGTCGAAGGGCTCGCCCGTGTCCCATCGTTCAGCCACGCCGTGATCGCGGGTGACTTCGTCCACGTCGCGGGGAGCCTGGGGACTCTGGGTGACACAGCTGAACTGGTCGAGGGAGGGGTCGGACCCGAGACGACCCAGACCATCCGGAACATCGAGCGGATCCTCGAGGCGACTGGGCTCGGTTTGGGCGATGTGGTCAAGATGAATGTGTATCTATCGGATATGACTGACTTCCAGGTCATGAACGAGGCATACATGGTCGCCATCGGCGACGATCCCCCGGCCCGGATCACTGTGGGCGGCGTCGACCTCGCCCTCGGGGGGGCGGTGGAGATCGACTGCGTGGCGTACCGGGGAGGATGACCCCGCCGGGCTTTCAACTCGAAGGCCCATTTTGTCGATAGACAGAGCATGACACCGACCAACCGGCCGGTCATGACGCCGCGCTTTCGCATTGCGGTGCTGCTGGCCGTCGTGGTCGCCACTGCGCTCGGCGTTGTCGCCGAGTACGGGGCTTGGTCTGCCGTCGCCCCTGGCGCGGGGTACCGGCTGGCTGCCTATGCCGTCGTCGGCCTCACCGCCACTTTTCAATTGATCCGTCACCGTCGCATCGAGGCTGTCGTAGCCACGGCTGCGCTGACGCTCTGTGCCCTCAGTCTGACCGAGGCGTGGAGAACGACCGGGTTCGACAGCGGTTACACACTCGCCTGTCTGATCCTCATATCGGTGGTCTATGTGGCTACACGTGAGGGAAAGTCAGTGATTCCGCTGGTGCTGGTCTCCGGGCTGACCGCGGCCTTTACGATCGCGTCCCTGATCCTCGAGAAACCCCTGGCTTCCGTCGCCTTCGCCCGCCTCATGATCGGCATTCCGGGGCAGGCGTTGGTCATCTGGATCACCTGGCAGCTGATCCAGTCCCTCGCCGAGGCCTCCGAGCATCAGGCCAACACGGCGCGCATACAGAAGGCTCTTGCCACCTGCTCCCAGGCCTTGCTCACCGGTCGTGACGAGCAGCCGTTGACAGCCGCGCTCCAAGCCCTCCTCGACGCGACGGAGGCGGACTATGCCTATATCGACATCAACCGGGTGGCCGAGGACGGCAACGTCACGTGGGAGATCGTGGCCGAGGCCCTGGGGGACAACGTCGCCTCGGGGCCGGATACCTTCGATGAGGGCGACTACAGCCAGTTCCCGCAGATCATCGAGGTCCTCTCCGCGGGCCGGCCGGCACGGATCCGGGTGCGCGACCTGCCCATGCCGGTGCGAGAGCGCTACGAGGCGGAGGGAATTCGCTCGGAGCTGATGGCCCCGATCATGATCCGGGACCAATGGGTGGGGACATTGGGCTACTCCGACTTCTGGCGGGACGATGTTTGGACCGAGGTCGAGGTCGAAGGGCTGATGCGGGCAGCAGACATGGTTGGGGCGTATTGGGAGAGGGAGTCGGCGCGTGAGGGTCTGGAGGAGTTAGCCGAGGCCAAGGACCGATTCATCGCCACGGTAAGCCATGAGCTCCGCACTCCGCTGGCCGCAGTCGTTGGCTTCTCAGGTGAGTTGGCCGATGGCATCGGGGCGTACACACCCGAGGAGATTGGCGAGATGGTCGTGTTGATCTCGAGTCAGAGCCAGGAGGTTGCCCAACTGGTCGACGATCTGCTCACGGCGGAGCGAGCGGCGTCCGGAAACCTGACCATCAGCCCCCGTTCCATCGACCTCCTCGATGAGTGCCGGTCGATCGTCGACTCCCTTGGAGTCGATCTCGACGTAGTGATCGTCGGAGACTCGTCGACCGCATGGGCCGACACGTTGCGAACCCGGCAGATAGTCCGGAATCTGCTCACCAACGCCCATCGCTACGGAGGGAAGACGGTGCGCGTCGAGGTCTCCAGCCACAGGAACCTGGCCTCGCTGGTGGTCAGCGACGACGGGCCCGGCGTCAGGGGCATCGACGCCGAGCACATCTTCGACCCCTACTACCGCTCGCAGTCGTCGTCGGACGCCAGACCGGACTCGGTCGGTCTCGGGCTGGCGGTTGCCCGACAACTGGCGCGGATGATGGGTGGAGACCTCGTCTACCGGCGCCGCGGTGGGTGGACCCGCTTCGAACTGAGCCTCCCGAATGGCCCCGACCAGGCTGCCTCGATGGCCGGCTGATCACATCAGACGAACAACTGAACGTCCGCGTCGGCGGCGAAGTCGAGAAACGCCGCAGCACCGGCGATCTCGCACCCTTTGATCAAGTCTCCCTCCTGCACGCCCATCACACCCATCGTCGTCGAGCAGGCGAAGAAGCGGACGTCGAGACCCTGGGCCATCTCGATGAACTCGGGGACGGTGGGCATCCGGGCGTCGCTCATCCATTTCTTCATGATCTTGGTTGCAGCGGCCGTCGCCCCCGGGAGCGCGCCGAGCAGGTTGGGCAGCTGGATCGGGCCCGCCGGGTTGGCCAACGACGCAACCTTGAGGCTCTCCAGCCGGTCGTTGTGGATGATGTCGAGGCCGTAGAAGGTGAAGTACACCCCGGCCTCCCAACCCAGGCTCGCCGCCGTCGTGGCCAGGATCAAAGGCGGATACGCCTGGTCGAGCGTCCCTTTGGAGGCGACCAGGGCGATGCGGCGGCGGCGCTGCTCCTGTCCGATACCTGGTCCAGATTCGGTGAGCGTGTCGGTCATGGCCGCGCCGCCTTCTCGATCCAGAACAACTGACGTGACTCCTCGCGCTCGACCCCCAGCAAGATGTTGCCGGTCTGCCTGGCCAGGGCCGGGATGTCCTCCAGCGCTCCCGGGTCAGTGGTGATCAATTTGAGCACCTGTCCGGGCGAGAGTTGGCCAAGAGCGAGCGAAGCTTGATAGACCGGTAGAGGGCAGAGGACACCCGAGCAGTCGAGCTCTGCATCGACGCGCTCTTCTATCACCTTGGCGTACTGGCTGGTCATGGCTCGTCTCCTTCTTTCGTCCGGAGGGGCCCCATGACGAAAAAGGCCCGCATCCGGTGCCGGTGCGGGCTCTGTGTGTCTGTCTCTTGCTGGCTCAGGACATCACTACCCACACGGCACGGCCGCACAGCGACAAGCGCAGCAGCGGATCGGGCTGGTGGGTGGGCATGTCATGTCGGCGAGGATGGTAGGCGTTCAGGGCCGCGGGTCAAGACCGGGACGCCCGTATTGGAGGAGTTGCGGGGCCAGTGGAGCATTTGAGGAGGAGAAGGAGTCCGCTGAAGAAGCGGAAACTGGCTCCACTGGCCCTCGCAAATCGTGAGGAGGGAAAACAGCTTGTGATTCTGTTCACAAATCGAGAACGTCTTCAGTCGCCGTTTATTCCCGTCACCTCCACGGCTCGACCACAGGCAACCCGATCAGCTGCTGAACGTGACCGAGAAGGCGGGCGCCCATCGAGAGACGACACGGCCGTAATTCTCCCCAGCCGTCATCATGTCGCCATCCGCGAGGGCCTCGATAGAGCGTCGCACCAGCTCGACCGAATCATCGAACACCAGCTCCTGCGGGGCGAACAGGTCGGACACGGTCGAGTAGTCGAGCTCGAGCATCGACTCACCGGGAAAGCTGTCGATCCAATCCGATAGCTGGGCGAGCTCCTCGGCGGGCCCCTGAAATACCTGGAGGCCCCGGAGCACCCCGAGAGCATGGTCGACCCGCTTCCGCCCGACGGCGAGATCGACACGCAACCGGATCCTCGGAGTGCCTTCGACCTCGTAAACCTCCTTGTCCTCTGGCTGGAAGGCGGTGAACCAGCGGACCGGGACATGCCAGGCGGAGGTCAGGACATGAGAGCGATGACCCGGGTGTTCCTGGTGATATCGGCGAAGCTCGCTGTCGGCGGCCCGGGCTGCCTCCTCGGGAATCAGACCGGCCCCAAGCCCACGAAACGCGTTCGCGAATGCAACGGTCGACTCGAGGACTCGAAGACGGAGATTTCGTGGGCACACCATTCGCTGCCCATTCCACTCGACCACCCAATCGGCATCACCTTCGGACTCGGACAGCAAGCCATAGGCCCGAACGAATCCAGGCACAGGGTCGCCATCCTCAGAGCTCTCCGGGGTGTAGACCCGGAGATGGGCGGTCTTGGTCACTCGCCAATGGTGGCATAGCTCGGCCCCACCGTCACACAGGCCGGGCCAGGGGCGTCCAGGTAAGATCGGCCGCGGAGTGAGAACCGCCCATCGAGAAGGGAGGACCGGACTTGGTCGTATTCGATGAGGTTGCCCGCGGAGGTCACGAGCAGATCATCTACGGCTACGACCATGTATCGGGCCTTCGGGCCATAATCGCCATTCACTCCACAGCTCTGGGTCCCGCTCTCGGCGGGACTCGTTTCTTTCCGTACGAGACCGAGCAGGCCGCCCTCGTCGACGTTCTCCGTCTCGCCAAGGGAATGACGTACAAGGCGGCCGCCGCCGGTCTCGACTTGGGGGGTGGCAAAGCCGTCATCATCGGCAACCCAGCCACGGACAAGACCGAGCGTCTCCTAAGGGCGTACGGGAGGATCGTCGACTCTCTACGCGGGCGTTACATCACGGCGGAGGACGTCGGGACCACGACTACCGACATCGACATAATCCGACGGGAGACTCGCTGGGCCCTCGGCAGCTCTCCTGCCGAAGGGGGGGCGGGTGACCCGTCGCCGGTCACCTCCCGTGGCCTCTTCGCCGCCTCTCGGGCCGTGGCCGAATTCATGTGGGGGGACACCGATCTCGCCGGTCGCAGGTTCGCCGTCCAAGGAGTCGGCAAGGTTGGCGCTGCTTTTGTCCAGCTACTCGTCGAGGCCCGCGCCGAGGTCATCGTGGCCGACTCGAATGAGAGGGCGGTCACCGAGGCGGTGGAGACCTATGGCGTCAAGGGGATCGATGTGGAGGACATCCACGCTGTCGACTGCGACTTCTACTCCCCGTGCGCCCTGGGAGGCGGGCTCAACGAAACGACGATCCCCAGTCTCAACTGCCAGGCAATCGTGGGCAGCGCCAACAATCAGCTCGCCACCGACAAGGACGCCGATCGCATCGCGACTCGGGGAATCATCTATGCCCCGGATTTCGTGGTGAACGCCGGCGGTCTGATCAATGTCCACGACGAATTGCGCGGCTACTCGAAGATGCGGGCGATGCACCGGGTGGACTCCATCTTCGACGCGACCAGGGCCATCCTCCTCGCCTCGAGGGAACAGGAGGTCAACCCGAATCAGGCGGCGGTGATGCTGGCCGAGGATCGGATCCGGGAGATCGGCGACCTGCGCCGGTTCCGCCGCAGCGGAGGGGACCTAGGTTGACCAACCATCGCACTTATGGCATGGATTTCGACCGGAACCTCCACCATGGAGAACTGGGCTTGTCCGACGAGCAGGTCGTGGAGATGTACCGCCTGATGCTGACGACGCGGCGGATCGACGACCGGCTCTTCGCCCTCCAGCGTCAGGGCCGGGCCCCCTTCGTCGTCGGGTCGTCCGGTCACGAGGCGGTCCAGGTGGCATCCGCCCTGGCCCTGGATCGAGAGAAGGATTGGGTTCTTCCCTACTACCGAGACATGGGGGTTGCACTGGCGTGGGGTTTCGAGCCGGTGGAGATCTTCCTCGGGGCATTCGCCAAGAAGACCGACCCCATGTCCGGGGGCAGGCAACTGCCCGGCCACTGGTCGAGTCGCGAGCGCCGCGTTCTCACCCAGTCCTCGGTCATCGGGACCCAGTACCCCCACGCGGTCGGCATCGCCCAGGCGGTGGCCAACCGGGGCGCCGACGCGGTCGTGGCCGTGTACGGAGGCGAGGGGTCGACATCTGAGGGGGACTGGCACGAGGCGATGAATTGGGCCGGCATCCACCAGCTCCCACTGATCTTCGTCATCGAGAACAACCACTACGCGATCTCTGTCCCCCAGGAAGAACAGGTCGCCGGGAGTCTCGCCGCCAGGGCTGAGAGCTATGGGTTCCCCGGTGTCGAGGTCGATGGCAACCGGACGTTGCGGGTGTACAAGGTGATGCAAGAGGCAGTTCGTCGTGCGCGCGCCGGCGAGGGACCGACCCTGATCGAAGCGGAGACATATCGCTACTACGCCCACACCTCCGATGACAACGACACCCTGTATCGGAGCCGGGAGGAGGTCGAGACCTGGCGCAAGCGTGACCCGGTAGCGCGGGTCCGCCAGTATCTCATCGAGAACAGGTTGCTGACCGAGGCCGACGAAGAGCGAATCGACAACGAGGTGATCGCGGCCCTGGCTCGGGCGGTAGAGACCGCCGAAGCCGCCCCCAATCCCGATGAGGCCACCAGCCGGGTGTACGCCCGGGTCATCGAGCCCGGCCCCCCGGTCACCGGACCTGAGGATGCTTCGGGCGGGGAGACGGTGAACCTCATCACGGCGATCAACTTGGCACTTCATGAGGTGTTGGAGGCACATGAGGACGCCGTGGTGTTCGGCGAGGACGTGGCCCGGCGGAAAGGTGGCGTCTTCAAGGCCACCCAGGACCTGACGGACCGCTTCGGGCCCGACCGCTGCTTCAACACGCCGATCGCCGAGTCGTCCATCATCGGCGCCGCCATCGGGATGGCCGCGGCCGGTTTCAAGGTCATCCCCGAGATCCAATTCGCCGATTACATCCACCCGGCTTTCGATCAGCTCGTCTCCGAGGCGGCGCGCATCTCGTTCCGCTCCGACGGGAAATGGAACGTGCCCATGGTCATCCGCGCGCCCTACGGCGCCGGGATCCACGGAGCCTTGTACCACTCGCAATCCATCGAGTCGTTCTACGCCCACGTGCCCGGGCTAAAGGTGGTTGTCCCCTCGACCCCGGCCGACGTCAAAGGGCTGCTCTTCACCGCCGTCGAGGACCCCGATCCGGTGATGTTCCTCGAGCCGAAGAAGCTCTACCGGCTGGCCAAGGGCCCATATCCGGAGGGCGAGCATCGGGTCCCATTGGCCCGAGCGGCGATTCGCCGCCAGGGCAAGGACCTGACGATCATCGCCTACGGGGCCATGGCCCATATCGCAGTAGAGGCTGCGTCTCTGCTCGAGGAGCTGGACATAAGCCCCGAGGTGATCGACCTGCGCAGCCTCAAGCCACTCGACTGGCCCACTATCGAGGCGTCGGTGAAGAAGACCTCCCGTGCTCTGATCGTCTACGAAGACAATGAGTTCCTCGGATACGGCGCCGAGCTGGCCGCCCAGATCGCCGACAAGACATTCGAATGGCTCGATGCACCGGTCCGTCGCTATGCACTTCCAGACGTGCCGATCATGCCCTACGCCGGACCACTGGAGAATCAGCTCTACCCCACGCCTGAGGGCATCGTCCGCAAGGCCCAGGAGCTGGCGAAGTATTGAGCCGGCGAAGCCGGCTCAATACTCGTTCTACGTTTTGCGCTTTTCGTTCTACGTTTTGCGCTTTTCGTTCTACGTTTGTCGGTGAATGTCGCTTCTGAGTCACCTCTCATTCATTGCCGGTGAGGCCTTCTCCGAGCTCGGCCTGGCCCCCGAGCTGGGCGAGACCGTCCCTTCTCAGAGGCCGGAGCTGGCTCAGTTCCAGGTAAATGGCGCCATGGCGGCAGGGAAGAGCACCAACCAGGCGCCTCGGGACATCGCCCAGAAGGTGGCCGACCGACTCGACCGACATCCGGACTTCGCAAGCGTCGAAATCGCCGGCCCCGGTTTCATCAACATCACACTCACTGACGCAACCATCGCCCGCATTGCGTCTGAGGACGCCGCCGACCCGTATCTCGGCTTTCCGGTGACCGACGATCCGGAGAACGTCGTCGTCGATTACGCCGGCCCGAACGTGGCCAAGGCGATGCATGTGGGCCATCTCCGAGCCACCATCATCGGAGACTCGCTCGCCCGACTCTTCTCGTTCGCAGGGCACAAGGTCATACGCGATCCGCATTTCGGCGACTGGGGCTTCCAGATGGGCCTGCTCATCGCCGCCATTGCCGACGAGCAGCCGGACTTGCCCTATTTCGACCCGGGGGCAACCACCTATCCAACGAAGTCACCGGTCACGCTCGACGACCTGCAGCGGATCTACCCAGAGGCTTCGGTCAGGGCCCGTAGTGACGACGACTTCGCCGACGACGCCCGGCGAGCCACAGTTCGCCTCCAGCAGGGTGATCCCGGGTATCTCGCCCTCTGGCGTCACATGAAATCGGTGTCCGAAGAGTCCCAGCGCCAGGACTTCGCCGACCTGGGAGTCACTTTCGACCTGTGGTTCGGGGAATCCGACGTACACGAGAGGCTCGGACCGCTGGTGTCCTCCCTGCGCGAGTCCGGGGTGGCCGAGGAGTCGAAGGGCGCAATCGTGATTCGGATCGGGGAGGACGAAGACAAGCGGGACATTCCGCCTTTGATCCTCGAGTCGTCGAGTGGCGGGTTTCTGTACAGCACGACGGACCTGGCCACCATCCAGATGAGGATGGAGGAGCTACGAGCCGATCTCGTCCTGTACGTGGTCGACCGGCGGCAGGCGGACCATTTCCTCCAGATCTTCCGGGCAGCGGTGAAGGCCGGAATCGTCCCCGAGGGAACCCGATTGGAGCACATCTGGTTTGGGACCATGAATGGGCCCGACGGCAAGCCGTTCAAGACACGGGAGGGTGGGGTCGTCCGCCTTTCCGACGTGATCGAGATGGTCACCGAGGCCGCCCGGCGGAGGCTCGACGAGGCCCATCTCGCCGAGGACTACCCGGAGGAGGAGAGATCGAGGATCGCCTCGATGGTCGGTGTGGCCGCTCTCAAATTCGGCGATCTCATCAACAACCGCACGTCGGACTATGTCCTGGACCTCGACAGGTTCAGCTCCTTCGAGGGAAAGACCGGGCCATATCTCCAATACGCGGCGGTGCGCATCAAGTCGATCCTGCGCAGGGCAGAAGCGGAGGGGGTCGAGCAAGGCCCGCTGGGGGCTCCAACCGTCGATGCCGAGCGCGAGCTGATGCTCGAGCTTCTGCGTCTCCCCGAAGTGGTTGGACGTGCAATCGCCCTGCGCTCTCCGAATCATGTCGCCGAGTTCGCCTTCGAGGTGGCCGGCCGTTTCAACCGGTTCTACGACGCCTGCCACATCCTGTCAGAGCCGGACATCGCCCGGCGCGGCTCGTGGCTCTCCCTCTCCTCATGGGCATTGGCCGCGCTCGAGCGTCTGCTGGATCTCCTCGGCATCGAAGTCCCCGACCGGATGTAGCCGTGTCGTTCGTCATCCGCCCCGCCCGGGCCGAGGACGTGGCGTCGATCAGACCGTGGACCCAGGACACCTTCGGCTGGGGGGACTACGTGCCCGAGATGATGAGCGGCTGGCTGGAGGAGCCAGATTCGCTGGTCATCGTGTGCGTCTACGACGACGACATCCCGGTTGCGCTGTCTCGGGTGCAACTCCTCTCCCCGACCGAGGCCTGGCTCAGCGCCACCCGGGTTCATCCCGATCAACGGCGATCGGGGATGGGGATGGCCATGAACGACCATGCTGTCGAATGGGCCAGGGCGCAGGGGGCGCTCGTCGCCCGTCTCGTCATCGAAGAATCGAACCAGGCAGCCCGCGGCCAGGTGCTGCGGTCCGGCTATAGGGAAGGAGGTCGCTGGGCCTACGCCACCGCCCCCGAGTCGGTCGGGCGACGTCTCCCGCCGGACCAGCGGCTCAGGGCGGCCGCCACAGTAGATGCCGACGCCGCCTGGACCTTCTGGTCACAGAGCGATCTCGCCCAAGCCGCCCGCGACCTCGTCTCGGTGGGATGGCGCTGGAGGAAGGCCTCCCGGCAGGACCTGGAATCGGCGGTCACCGCCCACACCTTCCTTCAGAGCCCGGGAGGATGGGTCATCGCCGAGGCCGATGAGGAGGGGATCTCGGCACGCTGGCCTGCAACCACGGCCCCGGATGCCCCACTGCTCTTTCAGGGGTTGCGTGATCTGGTGCGAGATCGGGGCGGAGGTCGGGTCGAGGCGATGATCCCGATCACGGTCTGGAGCGTCGAGGCGTTGCAGCGAGAGGGCTACGAGGTCCATCCCACTCAGATCTTCACGAAGGCTCTTTGACGTTCGGTCAGGAGATCATGGCCATGGTGGCCACGGCCCAGACCACGAACATGATCGGAATCTCGGTGGAGCGGAGCCAGTCGGGGCCCTCGGGATACCAGCGGGCGGCGAGGGCCACCGGGACGCCGAGGAGGGGCATGACGGTCATCCCGGCGACGCCGACCGCCCTGATTCCCGCAACCCCGATGGTCACGGGCGATGGCAGCCCTTCAACAACGCCATCCACCAGCCTGTGCACGAGCAGGAACAAGAGGCCCACGACGAAGACGGCGATGATGCGGCCCAGGCCGACCTCCCAAAGTTTGAAGCCGATGAGGCGCCGGCCCCGTCCCAGCGGCCCTTCGGCGGCCACACCCAGGCAGAACAGACCGATTACCGCAAGCACCAGCGACGATGCCAGCATCGCCCCGGTCGACAGATCCTGGATCACGTTGACGATGTCGAAGCCGGCAAGCACGACCGAGGCGGCCAGACCAACAAGCAGGCTCCCGATCACCATGAGCCCGACGTCGAGCATGGTCCCGAACGACCCGTAGGCCAGGATCGCATAGCGCTTGGCCGCGGCGCGGCTGTCGACGCGGGCGATGTCGTCGGTCATCTCGCTGCCTTCACGGCGGCGACACTACCGGTTGGCCCGGCTGCCGCGAGGGCGCGCAGATACCACTCGATCGGGTGCGCGATCTCGTAATCGCGGCCCAGGGACGACCTGAGCTGCATCTCACAACCAGGGTTGGCGGAAGCAACCCTGCTCACTCCGGTTGAACGTATTTGGGCTGCCTTTCGGTTTCCGAGTTCCTGCGATGCTTCGGGTTGCAGCACGGTGTAGAGGCCGGCCGCGCCGCAACACATCCCTGCAGGATCGATCTCGACGACCTCGTACCCACCGGCCTCGAGGATGCGCCTTGGCTCGACCGTCACCCGCTGCGCATGTCGCAGGTGACAGGGGTCCTGGATCGCCATGGTTCCCGACCCATCCGGAAGAGTGGGAAGGAGGCCGGTCTCGATGGCGCGTGCCACCGCCACCGTCACGTCGATGGTCCGGGTGCCGACTTCGTCGCCGCCTTCGGTCCAGTGGCCGTATTCACGGACATGGGCGGAGCATCCGGCGGAAGTGACGACCACCTGGTCATATCCGGATAGGACCGGCAGGTTTCGCTCCGCCAGGGTGCGGGCGGCGTCCGCTTTGCCGTCGTGGGCGGCGAGTGCGCCACAGCATGTCTGACCACGCGGTACCTCGACCCGGAACCCGGCCAGCTCCAGCAACTCGATGGCGGCGTGATTGACCGGCCGGAACCATTCGTCCTGGATACACCCGGCCAGAAGAGCGATGGAACCCGAAACGCCAGTGCCTCCTTCGTGGCCCAGCGTCGGCTCGGGCCGTCCACCGAGCGGGCGCATGCCTTCGGAGAGCCGCCGATAGCGCCCCGGCACCAAGGATGTGGCGCCGGTTGCCTGGGCCACGCGCAGTGCGCCCGACCCGAAGCGGAGCGATCGCCTCGAGCCGATGGCTGTGCCCAGCAAGAACGATCGAAGCCGGTGGCCGAAGTTCGGGCGCTGGGCGGCGATCTCGGCGCGCGTCCCCTCGAGTATCCGCCCGTATGAAACCATCCCGGGGCAGACCGGCTCGCAGGCCCGACACCCGAGACAGAAATCGATCACGCCCTGAAAGGGCCGGTCGAGCTCGAGGACGCCGTTGTGAACCGCCTTCATCGCCTGGATTCGACCGCGCGGTGATGCGGTCTCACGTCCGGTCAGGCGGAACGTCGGACAGGCGGGGAGGCACAGCCCACATTGCACGCAGGCATTGAGCTCATCGGTGGTGGGGTGGTCGGTGGTCACCCATCCCATCACAGCCCTCCAGGGAGCCGGCCTGGGTTGAGGACGCGACCCGGGTCGAACTGCGCGATCAGACGACGTTGGATCTCCATTCCCGGCGGCAGCGATCCCCAGGGATCGAGGCCATCGAGGCCGCCGACAGGCGCCTCCGTCGACACCAAGGCACCGCCACAGCCCTCCACCCACGTGCGCAGTCCCTCCGCTCCATCCGCAGTGCCCGAGGCGGCACGAATGTCGCCGGCCCTATGGACGGCCAGGTAGTCCCACCCATCGGGAAGTCGATCGATGGCAGGCGTGGTCAGGGCGGGTGGGACTCTCACTGACCATCGGAATGGTCCGTCGGGATCGGCCGGCCATCGGTGGCCATCGGCGACGCCGCCCCCGAGTCTGCCGCTCGATGCGACGACCTCCTCGACGGTGCCCCAGAGAAAGACTTCGACCACACCGTTTCGCTCGAGAACGGCGAGCGGCCGCTTTACCCGCTTGGCAAGCTCGATGTCATCGATCGTCACGGTCGCCGAGGCGGGGGGCTTCGGCCACAACTTGAGGCAAACCGAGGTGATGACACCGAGAGAGCCAAAGGCACCCACCACCAGACGGGGCAAGTCGTATCCCGAGACATTCTTGACTACCCGTCCTCCGCCCCGGACCACCCGGCCATCACCGGTCACCAGACGAACCTCGAGCATCCGTTCCCTGGTCCCGAGGAGACGGGCCCGTCGCAGCGAGGAGACACCGGCAGAGATCACCCCACCGACGGTCGATGCGCCGGGGACTTCGGGCAGGACCGCAGTCTGTGCGCGTTCGGCAAGCGCTGATTCCAGCTCGGCCACCGGCGTGCCCGCGCCGACGGTCACGGTCAGGTCGTCGGGGTCCCACTCCTCGATCCCGGCGAGGCTGCTCATCTCCACCAACAGGGCAGCAGGTGGCGGCGATCCGTAGCCCTGTCTCGTCCCACCACCGATCACGTTCACGACGCGCTGCTCCTCGGTGGCCAACTTGAGGATCGTGGCCAGTTCCTCGACGCTGGAGGGAGCGACACGCTCGGGACCGCACCCGGCGGCCCCGGTCATACCCAGGCCCCGTCCGGTATCTCTCGCTTCACCCCGCCGAAGTCGAAGCATCGTGAGCCCTCGGGAAGCACTTTCGACGGGTTGAAGATGCCGGCGGGGTCGAAGGCCTCTTTCAGGCGGGCCTGGGCGTCGAGGTCGAGCTCGGTGAAATCGGCTCGCATCATGTCCCTTTTCTCCAGCCCGATCCCGTGCTCACCCGACAGGGCGCCGCCGCGACTGAGACATGCGGCGACCATCTCCTCCCCGGCCCGGTGAACCTTGTCCATCATCACCGGATCGGAGGCGTCGAAGGCCATGAGCGGGTGAAGGTTTCCGTCGCCCGCATGGAAGACGTTGTAGACATCCAACTCGTACCGGTCGGCGATCGCCTGGATCTCTCCCATCGTCTCCACGAGACGGGAGCGGGGCACGACCGTGTCATGCAGGTAGTAATTAGGGGACACCTGGGCCACGGCCCCGAATGCGGATTTGCGCCCCTTCCAGAGGATGGCGCGCTCGGCTTCGTCCCTGGCCACCTGGACATTGCGCGCCCCATTGGCAAGACCGATGCGTGAGATCAGGGCCGCTTCCGCCTCCACTGCCTCAGGCTCCCCCACCACCTCGGCGAGGAGGATCGCGGCGCAGTCGCATGGAAGACCCGCCCTGAGCCAGTTCTCCACCGCGGTCGTCATCTTCTGATCCATGATCTCCAGCGCGGCCGGCACCAGCCCGGAAGCGATGACGTCGGATACGGTCCGCGTCGCCCCTTCGAGCTCCTCGAAGTCGAGGAGCAGTGTTCTCACGTCCGCTTCGATGGGTAGAAGCCGGACCAGGGCCCGGGTCACAACACCCAGGGTCCCCTCGGAGCCCACCAGCAACCCCTTCAGGTCGAGACCCGGCATGTCGGGAGCTTGACCGCCGAGGACGAGAATCTCGCCACCCGCCAGGACCACCTCGAGGCCGAGGACATGGCTGGTGGTGGCGCCCTCGGCCAGACAATGGGCCCCACCCGAGTTGTTGGCGACATTGCCACCGATGGTGCAGGCCGACTGCGAGGAGGGATCGGGGGCGAAGGACAGGCCGAACGGCTCGGCTTCCGTGCTCAAGTCGAGGTTGATGACCCCGGCGCCGACCCATGCGGTTCGGTTCTCCACGTCGATGTCGATGTGATTCATCGCGGTGGTGGACAGGACGATCCCCCCGTCGACTGGAATGGCGCCGGCGGCAAGACCGGTGCCCGCACCCCGGGCAACGATCGGGACCCCGTGCTTCTCGGCCACCATGACCACCTCGGCTACTTCCTCGGTGGTCCGGGGGAACACGACACAGGTCGCCTGGCCATGCATGAGGGAAGCATCTCTCGAATACAGATAGAGCTCGACCGGCTCTTCCAGCACCCGATCATCACTCAAGACACCACGAAGATCCCCGATGAGGCTCACAGGATGAGAGTAGTTGTGGCGGGGTTCAGGATTGCCCCCAACCACCGCCTCCAGGGGTGAGCACGAGGAGACGGTCACCGGCCTGCACGGGAATAGTGCATTTGGAGGGGAGACGCTCCCGACCGCCGCGTCGGATCAGCCAGTCCTCGCCCGATGCTCCCGGCTCGCCGCCCGACAGGCCCCACGGGCGATGCCGCCTCCGCTCACCCATCAGGGAGAGGGTCGCGTCGGTCAGGAACAAGATCTCCCGCTCGATCCCCTCGCCACCCGGGAACCGGCCGCGGCCCCCACTACCGCGGCGCAGCGTGTAGCGGTCCACCCGAAATGGATAGTGGGTATCCAGCGCCTCGATTGGGGTGTTCTCGGTGTTCGTCATCCCGGTATGGATGCCTGACTGGCCGGCTCGGCCGGGCCGACCGCCCTGCCCGCCTCCGACCGTCTCGTAGTAGGCGAAGTCGTCGTTGCCCACCAGGATGTTGTTCATCGTCCCCTGTGAGGCGGCGGGGACCCGATCCGGGGCGGCCTGGGCCAGCGCCCCGAGGAGGACGTCGGCGATCCGCTGGCTGGTCTCGACATTTCCGGCGGCCACAGCTGCCGGCGGGTCGGCGTTGACCACCGACCCCGACGGAGCGACAACCTTCAGGTGCCGATAGCACCCGCCATTGGCGGGAATGGTGGGATCCGTCGCCACCCGGACCGCGTAGTAGAGACAAGACCTGGTCACCGCCTCCACTGCGTTGAAATTGGCGGCGACCTGTTCTTGGCTTCCAGTGAAATCGGCCGTCAGCCGTCCATCGGCAATGGTCACTACGACGCGGATGGGCACGTCGATGTCACCGAGCTCCATGAAGTCGGCGAACGCGTAGGACCCATCGGGCAGATGCCGAAGTGCAGCAGTCATCCGCCGTTCGCCGTAATCGAGAAGAGACGCAGCCTGCGATCGGAACGACTCCGCACCAATGCCCGACACCAACTCCGCCATTCGGCTCGCACCGACTGCGTTGGCACCGATCTGCGCCTCGAGATCCCCCCGCCGCTCCCACGGCGTGCGGGAGGCGGAGATGAACGGCTCGGCGAACTCGTCTGCCCACCGCCCCGATTCGAACGCGACCACCGGTGGGACTCGATGACCCTCTTGATCGATCGAGACGGCATGGGCCGGCATCGAACCTGGTGCCTCGCCTCCGACATCGGCGTGATGAGCCCGATTGGCCACCCACGCCACGTGTCTGGTGTCGAGGAACACGGGGGCGACGAGGGTCAGATCGTTGAGATGGGTGCCGCCCTCGAAGGGGTCATTGACTGCGTACTGGACACCTGGAGCGGGCTCGAATCGGGCCAGGCAGGCCGCCACCGACTGCGGCATCGACCCGAGATGAACCGGGATGTGCTCTGCCTGGGCCAGCATCTCGCCCTCGGGAGTGAACACGGCCGCCGAGCAGTCCGCCCTCTCCTTGATGTTTGGCGACAGCGACGAGTGCCGAAGCACCGTCCCCATCTCATCGGCCACCGAGGAGAGCCGATGACGGGCCACCTCTAGGCCTATGGCGTCGGAGGTCATGATCTGAGCAAGTGGCCGATATGTCTCGTGGCTTCTCGGTAGGACAAGGCGGAGAGCTGATCCTGATGCTCGATCACAAAACGGGCGACGGCATCGGGATCGACCCGGGCGTGCTGACGGAGGGCCCAGCCAATCGCCTTCCGGATGAAGAACTCCTTCTCAAAGCTCCGTTCCTCGCAGAACCGGAACAGCCTGACTGCATCGGTGCGCTCCTTGGCCCTGACCTGACAGATGATCGCCGACCGCCTCAGCCACATATCGTCGTCCTCGATCCAGGTGTCGACCGCCGGCCACACCTCACCCGGGTACCCGACGACGAGATCGCAGATGAGATGAGTCGCCACCTCGTCGACCAGGTCCCACCAGGCGCCCTCCACGATCAGCCGTCGATACACAGCAAGCGCCGCAGGAGTCACGAACTCCTCGAAGTGTCGGGCCACCCCGAGCGCCAGATACTTCTCCTCCCGATGGGGAAGGTCCCACAGACCGAGTACCAGCTCTTCATACTCCACTCGATCTGAGGGCGGGAACCTGCGAACCATGTCACGGAGAATCTCCGTACGGGCAGGCTTCTGCACGCCGTGGAAGGGCATGTCGGTCTTCATGTAGGCCTGCATCCCCTCGCGCTTGGATGGATCTGCGGCCGCAGTGAGGGCCGCCGAGGCGAATCGTCGCGCCTGCGCAACGCTCCCGGTCACGACGCCACGTCCAATGTCCCGTCTCCGTGAACCGACATCCGGTCTCCACGCTCGAGCCAGACCGCCGAGTCCCGCTCGATCACGACTGCCGGGCCTTCGATCTGATCTCCTGGGGCCAGGGCCACCCTGGAATAGATCGGAACGTCGGACCTGCGGTCGACGACGGTCGGGGCTGAACTTGCCGTGACGAGAGGAAGGTCGGCCCATGTGATCGGGGAGCGACCGATGGCCTCGGCACGTACGTCGACGAGTTCGATCGCCTCACCAGCCCGGGTGAATCCGAACCGGGCCTGGTGCACGTCCTCGAACTCCTGACGAAGCCGTGCCCAGTCGGGGACGAGGCTCACCGGGAGCTCGTGTGACTGGCCGGCATACCTGACCTCTGCCCATGCTCTCAGGTTCAGCGGATCGCTCCCGTGGTCGGAGCGGTAGGTCCCCCTTGCCTCGTCGAGGATCTCTTCGGTCACCGGGGCCAGCCGGGTCGATCTCTCCTCGAGCATGACCGTTCGAATCGCATCACTGCTTGGGCTGGCCAACAGCAGTCCCAGTGCGGAGAACACGCCGGACAGGGGTGGGATCAGGGTCCTCCGCATGCCGAGCCGTCGGGCAAGACGAGTTGCGTGCAGCCCACCCGCTCCTCCGAACGCGACCAGGGCCGAGTTCCGGGGATCCACCCCTTCCTCCACCGACACCGCGCGCAGCGCCCGCTCCATGTGGGTGTCGACCACCTCGATGATGCCGGCCGCCACCTCCTCGACTCCGATGCCTAGGTCGGCAGCGAGCAGTCCCAGAGCACGCCGCGCCGCCCAGATGTCGAGTGGGACCGATCCGCCAAGGCTGAGATCGGCGGGAATGCGGCCGAGGACGACGTTCGCGTCGGTCACAGTGGCCACCACCCCACCGCGCCCATAAGCGGCCGGCCCCGGATCGGCACCGGCCGAGGTCGGTCCCACCCGAAGCGCACCCCCATCGTCAACCCAGGCCAGACTCCCACCGCCGGCCCCGATTGTTCGCACCGGGATCGCCGGCACTCGATTGACCCTGCCAGCCCGGCTGTGGCCCGTCACCTGGATCGCACCGTTATCGACCCGGCAGACATCGGTCGATGTGCCGCCCATGTCGAAGCTGATGATCGACTCGAAACCTCTGGCCCGGCCCACGGCGTTGGCGGCCACTACCCCGGCGGCAGGACCGGAGAGGACCAGTCGGCCGGCGTATGAGGAGGCCGAAGCAAAGGGGAGCAGTCCCCCCGACGAGGTCATCACAAGTCGCCGACTGCCTCCGACCCTGCGATCGAGACTGGACAGATATCCGGCTAGCTCCGGCGTCAGATAGGCATTGAGGACGGTGGTGGCGACCCGCTCGTACTCCCGGAATTGTGGCGACACCAATGCACCCACCGAGACGGGGACATCGAGCAGGCCCTGCAGCCTCTCGGCCAGATGGATCTCGTCGGATGGATCCTTGTAGGACCGAACCAGGGCGACCGCGACCGCCTCGGGAGTCGCCTGCACGACCAACTCTGTGATGGCCTCGACGTCACCCGCGTACCCGAAACGCATGCTTCGGGGGGACAGTGCCACCGGTCGGTCTGCGAACGGGTCGTAAAGGGACGGGCGAGCCTGACGGCCGATCTCGAGAAGGTCCTCGAACCCACTCGTCGTGACCAGTGCCGTCGCTGCCCCCCTTCCTTCGATCAAAGCGTTGGTGCCGGCAGTCGTGCCGTGAAGAATCGTGGTCACGTCGTCGACCCGGTGCGAGAGCGCTCGGGACACGCCGTCGGATTGGTCGGGTGTGGTGCGCACCTTGTACCCAACGACCGACTCCCCATCGAGCACGACCACATCGGTGAATGTGCCCCCCACGTCCACCCCGACGACCCGGGACACCGGATTAGCCTCCGCCGGAAATGACAGTGATCGTTGCCCCCTCACCAAACCCCAATGCAATGAAATTCACCGTGGGAAAGTCGGTGGGCGGGCCGACGACCCATGTTGCCGGGACTCCGCCGGAGCAAGGGTTTGCACGCGATCTTCTTGCCATACCCGGCGTGATCAGCATTTTCTTGACCGCGGATTTCGTGACCATCTCCAAGACCTCAGACGTCCCCTGGGACTCGATCATTCCCGAGGCCACATCGATCCTAGAGGGGGAGTTCGGGGGCTGATCAGGAGGCAGGAACCGGCACTGAAACCGGACGGCTGACCCCATCGGGCATAACCGCGATTACGACAACCTGCCACTCCCCGTCGGGAGTCTGCATCCCCCCAACGACCTCCGAGCCCCCTGACTGCTGGAGGGCGACGGAGCCCACCTCATCGGGAACCGGGGCCAGCGCCAGTTGGTGGGCTGGGCCGGGTTGTGCCGGGGAGACACGCGGGGCCATCACAACCTGGGCGGCATCGCCGGCGATGGACACGTCCACCGCGACCTGCAGCGGTGCCTGACGCTGGTACTCCGCATTTGCGGCGGCCGCCAACGTTCGGGCGAGAACCGTCACCCGATAGAGGAGCTCGCCGATCTCCTCCACCGTCGAGGCGCGGACCCATTCCACGAACACCCTGGTGCCGTCTCCCGCCGCCGGAAGCGGCACACCGGCAGGGGTCAATGCGGCCAAGGTTGCTCTGCCTTCATCTGTTCCGTCAACAGTCAGATACTCGGCCACGAACCATTCGGCGTGGGCGACAGCGCGATCGATGATCCTCTCCGGATGGACCGCATAGAGATCGGCTTCTGCGGTCACGATCGGCGTGCTGGAGGCCACCGGCGGGGCCAACGCCTGAGGTGGAAGAGCCGGAGCAGCGGTGGTCTCAGGGCTGGCGGCGGCCACCGACGATGCGACGGAAAGGGGCGCCGGCCGATTGCTCATGAACGAGTAGGCGAGTGCGCCGAGCACGACGGCTCCGGCCACCGCCATGATCAGCCACTGACGATCGGGCTTGTGCTCCTCCAGCGTTTCCCAGGGGATGCGCTCGTAGGTCTCGTTCCTCTCCGGCTCCATCTCTCGAACGTAAGTGTCGGCGGCGACGGGTTCAAGGGGTTTGAGAGGCCCCTGTGACGAGGCGCGGGGAACCACAAGGTGCCAGCTATCGTTTCGCCGGTCATGGCTGTCAACCCCGACCCGAAGCCGGGCCGCTGGATCCTCCCCTTGGTCATTTTGGGAATGATCGCGTTCACCTATTTCTTCGTCCGCTCACTGCCCGAGGCCTCGCCCGACACGACGCTGGCGGCCGGTGACACGACGCCGACGACCGTCGGCGGTGGTGACGGCCCCACCACCACGAGCGGTCCGGGGGGCACGGGCTCGATCCCCGACGCGGCCGCTGCATACCTTGGCGAGCTGGACCGAATCAATGGTGAGTTCCAGGCTCTGAACAACGAGCTCGTCGCGGTCAACACCGGATTCGACGCCGACCCCCGGGAGATCGAGTTCGGAGACGCCGAGACCAGAATGGAGGCGGTGGCGACCTCGTCACAGGCTCTTTCCGATCAGGTGGCGGCGCTCGTGCCCCCGGCAGGCCTCGAAGCCAATCAGGAAGCGTTGGCGGCGGCGGCAAGCCTTGCGGCGCGGGCCGCAGGCGAGGCCCTCTCGGGTCTCCAGTCGGCAGACCCCGGGGACCTCCGTCGAGCCGCGGTGACTGCTTTTACCGGTGCCGTAGCGGACTTCGATGTCGAAGTGCAGAATGCTCGCACCGCAGCGGGGGCGGCACCCGACGCCTGATGGCCGTCGAGATCCGGGCCATCCGGCCCGACGAGTTCGAAGAGATGCGACGGACCATGGGTCTGGTGTTCGGCTTCGATCCACCGGAGGGAGACGGTCGGTTCCTACGTCTGCTCCCACTCGACCGAACGCGCTGCGGATTCGATGGCGGACGGATGATCAGCACATCCGGTGCCTTCAGCCTCGTGATGACCGTGCCCGGAGCGCAGGTCCCTTGCGGCGGGACCACCGCGGTGGCAGTGGCGCCTACCAATCGGCGCCGGGGTGTGCTCCGGGAGATGATGAGTGCCCATCTCGACGATGTGAAGGAGCACGGGGAGCCAATAGCCGCCTTGTGGGCGTCTGACAGCGCCATCTACGGCCGGTTCGGGTATGGGTGCGCCTCCATCTGTTACGACGTCGAAGTCAAGCCACAGCACGCCACATCGAGCCGTCTTGCGCCCGAGTCCGGCCAATCACGGCTGATCGAGCGGGCCGAGGCACTCGAGATCGTCCCGCCGCTGTACGACCGTCTCCGCAAGGGGATCCCGGGGTTCTTCGCCAGGACCCCCAAATGGTGGGAGGACCGCTCGTTCCGCGAGAGCGGATCCTCCGGCGGCGGCAGCACCGCTCTCCGCTATGCGGTCGTCGATGGGGATGACGGAATCTCGGGTTTCGCCTCCTTCCGAACGAAGGCGCATTGGGACGAGGGCCATGGCTCGGGGACGGTGACCGTGCACGACCTTTTCGCTGACACACCTCGAGCCTGGGCGGGAATCTGGTCACTGGTGACCAATCAGGACCTCGTGGTTCGAGCCAAGGCGGGTCTCCGGCCGCCGTGGGACCCGATCTTCGACCTGCTGGCGGGGACGCGCAGGGCTCATGCTTTTCGAAATGACGCGCTTTGGGTGCGCTTGATGGATGTCGCCGGTGCGCTGACAGCCCGCTCGTACTCGGCCCCGCTCGACGTTGTGTTGGGCATCGAGGACCCGCTCGACGATGTCACCGGCTCGTACCGGCTTCGCGCCGACTCTGACGGCGCCGAATGTGCGCTAACGACCGACGAGCCGGCAGTCTTTCTCGACCTCGAGGATCTGAGCGCGGGGTACATGGGACGGCCTCGATTCAGACAATGGGCCCGCGCCGGCCGCCTGAGTGGCGCCGATGATGCCCTGACCTCGTTGGACGCCGCTTTCGCCTGGGACCCGCAGCCGTGGTGCCCGGAGATCTTCTGAGGGCAACACGAGGGCCCGTCTGCCGACGGACCCTCGGTCCACGTACTACGCAGAACGTAGGACGTAAGACGTGAGTTGAGGCCCAAGGGGCCTCAACTCAAATGTCGTAATAGAGGTGGAATTCGTACGGGTGCGGACGCAGACGCACCGGGTCGACCTCGTGCTCGATCTTGTAGTCGATCCAGGCTTCGATCAGCTCCTGGGAGAAGACCCCGCCCTGGAGCAGGAACTCATGATCCGCTTTCAGGGCATCCAGGGCCTCGGGCAGACTCCCCGGCACCGACGGGAGGCCTGCCAATTCGGCAGGCGGCAGATCGTAGATGTCCTTGTCCACGGGCTCATGGGGCTCGATCCGGTTCTGGACCCCGTCGAGTCCCGCCATGAGCATGGCGGAGAAGGCGAGGTATGGGTTGCACGAGGGGTCCGGGCAGCGGAACTCGAGCCGCTTGGCACCGGGAGCCTGTGAGTACTGGGGGATCCTGATCGCCGCCGACCGATTCCGACTCGAGTAGACCAGGTTCACCGGCGCCTCGTAACCGGGCACCAGGCGGTGATAGGAGTTTGTCGTCGGCGCCGCAAAGGCGAGTATCGCCGCGGCGTGCTTCAGCAACCCGCCGATGTACCACCGCGCCATGTCGGACAGACCGGCATAGCCCCCCTCGTCGAAGAACAGTGGCTCGCCGTCCTTCCACAGCGACTGGTGAGTGTGCATGCCGGAACCGTTGTCCTCGAAGATCGGCTTGGGCATAAAGGTGACCGACTTGCCGTACTCCCAGGCGGTGTTCTTCACGATGTACTTGTAGAGCGTGACGTTGTCCGCGGTGCGGAGCAGGGTGTCGTACCGCATGTCGATCTCCGCCTGGCCGGCGGTGCCCACCTCGTGGTGCTGCACCTCGATTTCGATGCCGGCCGCCTCCAGGTTGGCAGTCATCTCCGACCGGAGGTCCTGGAAGTGGTCGGTGGGTGGGACGGGGAAATAGCCTTCCTTGTATCTGGGCTTGTAACCGAGGTTGCCCCCCTCCTCGAACTCGCCTGAGTTCCAGGCGCCCTCCACCGAGTCGACGAAGTAGTAGCCAGAGAACTGGTTCTGCCCGAATCGGACGTCGTCGAAGATGTAGAACTCGGCCTCGGGACCCCAATAGGAGGTGTCGGCGAGACCGGTGCTGATCAAGTACTCCTCGGCCTTCCTCGCCACGTACCTGGGGTCACGGTCATAGGGGGTGCCGGTGATCGGGTCGTTGACGAAGCAATAGAGGATGAGAGTCTTGCGAGCACGGAAAGGGTCGTCGATGGCAGTGCCCGGGTCCGGGATCAGGATCATGTCCGATTCCTGGATCTGCTGGAAGCCCCGGATCGACGAGCCGTCGAATCCAAACCCGGCCTCGAACGAATCCTCGGTCAACTGCTTGACCGGAACGGTGAAATGCTGGACCTGACCAGGCAGATCGCAGAATCGAAGATCGACGAACTCGTATCCCTCGTCGGCGACGAGGGACAAGACGTCGGCAGCCGTCTTGCTCACGGTGCTCCTTTCGGTTGGGTTGCGAAGCGTGAACGTGGAGGTTTTAGCCCGTTCCCCGTTTCCATGCCGTTGCTGGACCGTGAACGCTGTGTTTCATGCTTGATTGCCGACGGGTCACTTGGCCACGCGGCGGCAGCCCCCGGCCGACCGGCGTCTATTTGCCCGAGGCTGTGTCAGCGCGCTGGGAGTTTTCGCTCCAAACCTGAGGTTTGACCTCGGGCAAAGTCGGCCGCCAATTAAGGCAGCTTCACAACCAATCATTGCGACGGAAGATGAGATAGAGACCGGTCGAGACGCCGATGATCAGCAAGGTCGACCAGATGACGCCGGAGATCTCGCCGGATCCCGGGTAGGGGACGTTCATCCCGTAGTAGCCGGTGATCAATGCCGGAACCGCGATGATCGCCGCCCAGCCCGATACTTTCTTCACGATCAGGTTCTGCCGGTAGTCACGGAGGCTGAAGTTGGTCTCGACTATGGCTGTGACCAGGTCGCGCAGTGAATCGGAAGACTCGCTTACCCGGAGAATGTGGTCGTAGACGTCTTGAAAGTAGGGATAGAGGCCCTCGGGGACGATGTCTTGCTCGTGACGCATCAAAGCGCTCACCGTCTCTCGCATCGGCACCGCCAGGCGGTGAAAACGAACCGTCGCTCGGCGCATCTCGAACCAGTGCCGCTGACGTGATGGCTCCAGCGGTCGCTCGGCGAATATGTCTTCGCTCACCCGCTCGTAGAAGTCGTCGAACTCGGAGAGGACGGCGAAGTAGTCGTCGACGATGACGTCGAGCAACCCGTAAAGAAGGAAGCCGACGCCAAATCTCATCAGACCCGGCGACCGGTCCCAACGGGCGAGGACCCTGTCCATCGGGACCCCGTCGGTCTTGCGCACCGTTATCAACCAGCGATCGTTGAAGAAGGCATTCACCTCGGTCTCGTCGAGCCGAGCCGCATCCAGATCGACGGCAACGTGATAAGTGGTGAGAAAGAGGTGGGTCGGGTATCGGTCGACCTTTGGGCGCTGACCCTGGCCCACCGCGTCTTCTACGGCCAATTCGTGCAGGCCGAGTTCCTCGGCCAGGTCGAGCAGCTCCTTCTTCGACGGCCCGATGAGATCGACCCAGATGATCGTTTCGGGCTCATCCAGGTACTCGGACACATCTGCAACCGGAAAGTCCTCATCCGCTAATTGCCCGCTCCGATAGGCCCTGGTCGATGTCTTGCTCATATTGCCGGCGACAGACTACGGGTCGCCGGCGCCGCCTGATGGCCAAGGGGAGCCCCGTCCTGACTACCGTCGCTCCACGTCATGCCAGCGACCGTCGTCTTGGGCGCGCAGTGGGGTGACGAGGGGAAGGGCCGGGTCGTGGACTTCTTCGCCGAGTCAGCCGACTTCGTCGTCCGCTATCAGGGGGGAAACAACGCCGGGCACACCATCATTGTCGGGGAGCAACGTCTCGCTCTGTCGATGATCCCCTCCGGGATCCTCTATCCCGACTGCATCCCGGTCATCGCTTCGGGCACTGTGATCGATCCGAGAGTGCTCATTGCCGAGATGGACATGGCCGCAGAGAAGAACCTCGACCCATCACGGGTCAGGGTGTCCTCGAATGCCCATGTGATCATGCCCTACCACCGCAAGCTCGACGCGGCCATCGAGCGATATCTGGGCAAGAACCAGATCGGCACGACAAAGAAGGGCATCGGCCCCGCCTACACGGACAAATACGCCCGCTTCGGGATCCGGGTACAGGATCTCTTCGACCCCAAGATCTTCCGGGAGAAGGTGGAGGCTGCGCTGGTTGAGAAGAACAAGGTCCTGCCCCGGGTCTACAACACGCTTCCCATGGACCCTGAAGCGATCATCGAGGAGTACGCCGGGTACGCCGAGCGCCTTCAACCACATGTCACCGACACCTCGCTGCTCCTATGGGAGGGCCTCCAAGCGGGCAAGCAAGTCCTCTTCGAGGGCGCCCAGGGCACTCTGCTCGACGTCGACCACGGCACCTATCCCTTCGTCACCTCCTCCAATCCCACCGCCGGCGGCGCGTCGGTTGGTTCGGGCATCGGGCCCAGAGCGATCGATGAGATCATCGGGGTCGCCAAGGCGTACATCTCGCGAGTCGGGACCGGCCCATTCCCCACCGAGCTGCGCGACGAGATCGGGGACCGGATGATCGAGCTCGGCGGCGAGTACGGAACCGTCACCGGGCGCAGAAGGAGATGCGGCTGGCTCGACCTGGTCGCACTGAAGTACGCCTGCCGGGTCAACACTTTCACCAGCCTCTTCCTCACCAAGATGGACATCCTCTCCGCCTTCGACATCATCAAAGTGGCGACGGCATACACGAGCCAGGGCGAGCGCCACGAAAATTTCCCGGCCCAGCAGAGCGTCCTCTATCACTGCGAACCGGAGTACGACGAGCTGGCGGGATGGAACGAAGACATCACGGGCGTGCGCACCTACGGCGATCTGCCGTCCGCGGCACGCGCCTATATCGAGTACATCCAGGAGGCGGCCGGGGTACCGGTGGGATGGGTATCTGTCGGCCCCGAGCGCAGCCAGCTCATCGAGATCTCATGAGGGTCCTCCTGGTCGGCAATGGCGGACGGGAGCACGCCCTGGGCTGGAAGCTGGCGTCGTCGCCCCGGGTAGACGATCTCATCTCCCTTCCCGGCAACCCCGGTCTCGGCACACTCGGGGCCGTGGTGGATGGGATCCCGGCAACGGATGTCGGTGCGATCGCCGCGATGGCTCGGGTACAAGCGGTGGATCTGGTCGTGGTCGGCCCAGAAGCGCCTCTGGCCGCCGGCGTCGTCGACGCGGTTTCGGCTCTCGGCATCCCCGTTTTCGGACCCACCCGAGCTGCGGCGCGGCTGGAGTCGTCGAAGAAGTTCGCGAAAGAGGTCATGGCCCGGGCCGGGGTGACAACCGCGGCATCGGAGTCGTTCACCGAGCCGGGCCCGGCCCGGGAGTATCTCGTCCGCCGTGACGGCCCCTTTGTGGTCAAGGCGGACGGTTTGGCCGCCGGCAAGGGCGTGCTTGTCACCGACGACCGCGAGGAAGCGGCGAGCTGGGCTGAGCGATGGCTCGAAGTCGGCCCGATCATCGTCGAGGACTTCCTGGACGGGCCCGAGGTGAGCGTGTTCGCCGTTTGCACCGACGAGGGGGCGACGCCATTGGAGCCGGCCCGTGACTACAAGCGGCTGCTCGACGGCGACCAAGGCCCGAATACGGGGGGGATGGGGTCGTACTCGCCGGTATCCAGCCTGCCGGACGGTCTCGCCGACGACGTGATGCGCGCCGTCGTCGATCCGACTGTTCGCCAGATGGAGGAAGAGGGGAGCCGTTTCCGGGGATTTCTCTATGTAGGTCTGGCCCTCACCGCCGAGGGCCCGAAGGTGCTCGAGTTCAATGTTCGATTGGGCGACCCCGAGACCCAGGCCATCCTCCCCCGCATGACGAGCGACCTGGTCGACGTCATCGAAGGGGCGGCGCCCGAGTGGACCCGGGACGCGACCGTCAATGTCGTCCTGGCCGCCGAGGGTTACCCGGAAGCACCGATCAAGGGAGCCTCGATCCGGGGGATCGATGCCGTGCCCAATGACGTGCTGGTGTTCCACGCGGGCACGCGGTTGGAGGGAAAACGGCTGCTCGTGGACGGTGGCCGGGTGCTCGACCTGGTCGGAATCGGCGACTCAGTCGGCGAAGCCCGCGAACGTGCCTATGAGGCCGTCGCCGCGGTCAACTGGCCAGGAATGCAGCACCGGGCAGACATCGCCGCTCAGTCGTAGCGGTGGCGGAACATGAGGGCGATACGGGGCGGAGCAGAAGCGCTCTTGGGAACGGTGTGCTCCCAGAGACGTTGACAGGCGCCGCCCATAACCACCAGATCTCCCCTTCCCAGATCGAACCCTGTCGACTCACCGCCACCTCTGGGCCGGATCAGGAACCTTCGTGGCCCTCCAAGGGAGACCGTGGCGACGATGGATTGGGCCCGGTCGCGGGCGATGCGGTCGCCGTGCCAGGCAACGGAGTCGAGGCCGGTTCGATACCAGCCGGCGCTCACCTGGTCCAGGGAGATCCCGTAGTGCTCCGAGAGCAGTTCGATAATCTCGGTAATCACCGGATGCGCGTCCGCAGGAACGGCCCCGACGAGACGCGGTGTCTTGACCAGGCGGTCGTACATGTGCACCTCGGGCTGACGCCATGGCACGGTCTCTGCGAGCCGGTCGTAGAGCCGGGCATCGCCGACCAGAAATCCCGGGGCATAGTCGAGCCAGGACTCGGGATCGAGCTCGAACCGCTCCAAACTGGCGAACCCGGCATCCGCAACCGGCTCGCTTTCACCGAACAACGATGGTTGCAATGGCTCCATAACGAACATATGTTCGATGTTAGTCGATTTGTGGAGAAGTTGATCAGCTGGGAGTCGGTTACCGTCGCCTCCTCATGAGTCACAAAGTCGCAATCGTCATGGGCTCGGGTACCGACCGGCCGGTGATGGAGAAAGCAGCCCAGACCCTCGACTCTTTTGGCATCCCCAGCGAGGTCAGGGTCCTGTCCGCCCACAAAACCCCGGACCAGGCACTCGAGTTCGCCGCCGGAGCGTCCAATCAGGGTTTCTCCGTGATCATCGCGGGGGCGGGAAAGGCGGCACACCTTGCCGGTGTGATGGCGGCCAAGTCGCTGCTGCCGGTGATCGGAGTCCCCATCAACGCCTCTCTCGATGGTATGGACGCCCTGCTCGCCACCGTTCAGATGCCGACCGGGATCCCGGTGGCCACGGTGGCAGTAGACGGGGCAACCAACGCCGCCCTCCTCGCCGTGGCGATCCTCGCCCTCGGCGACGACTCCCTCACCGCCAAACTGGCCGAGTATCGGGCCGATCTCGCCGAGAAGACCCTCGCCGGCTGACCCCGATCGCTCCAATACCGACTCCGATACCATCGCGTCTGTATGAGTGACATCTCCTTCGAACGACCAGACCCGAGAGACTTCCTCGACATCGACTCGCTCCTCTCCGAGGAGGAGATCATGCTCCGTGACACGGTCAGGACTTACGTCCAGAAGGAGATCGTCCCCAACGTCGGCGACTGGTGGGACGAGGGCCTCCTCCCACAAGAGGCTCTGGCCAAGGCGTTCGGCGATATAGGCCTGCTCGGAATGCACCTCCAGGGCTACGGCTGCGCCGGGACATCTGCCACTGCGTACGGGCTCGCTTGTCTCGAGCTGGAGGCCGGCGATTCTGGCATCCGGTCCTTTGTGTCCGTCCAGGGATCACTGGTCATGTTCCCGATCTGGAAGTTCGGCTCCGAGGAGCAGAAACAGACCTGGCTCCCTCGGATGGCGAGTGGAGAGATCATCGGCTGCTTCGGCCTCACCGAGCCCGACTCAGGCTCCGATCCAGCATCCATGAGGACCAGCGCTCGCCGGGACGGGTCTGACTGGGTGATCAACGGGACCAAGATGTGGATCACCAACGGGTCCATCGCCGACCTGGCGGTCGTCTGGGCTCGGACCGACGAGGGAGTTCGGGGGTTCCTGATCCCCACCGACACGCCTGGGTTCTCGGCTCCGGAGATCAAGAAGAAGGTGTCGCTTCGTGCTTCTGTCACCTCCGAGTTGATCCTCGACGACGTCCGGGTCCCCGACGATTTCGTCCTCCCCGGGGTGTCGTCGATGCGAGGGCCGCTGTCCTGTCTCAACGAGGCGAGGTTCGGGATCGCATTCGGCGCGATGGGGGCGGCACGCGCCTGTTACGAATCCGCCCTCGACTATTCGATCGAGAGGCACCAGTTCGACCGGCCGATAGCCTCGTTCCAGCTGACCCAGAAGAAGCTGGTCGAGATGATGGTGGCGGTGCAGCGAGGATCCCTGGTGGCCTTGCATCTCGGGCGCCGCAAGGACGAGGGGACCCTCACCCCCGAGCAAGTCAGCTTTGGCAAGTTCGACAACGTGCGCAATGCGCTCGAGGTTGCCCGCACGGCGCGCTCCATCCTCGGCGCCAACGGAATCACCCTCGAATACCCGGTGATCCGCCACATGGCCAATCTGGAGACGGTCTTCACCTATGAGGGCACCAACGAGATCCACTCCCTCGTGATGGGCCAGGCGATAACCGGTATTGGGGCGTTCAGCTAGCCGAACGCCCTCGTTCTACGTTCTACGTTCCAAGTAGTGGGCCAGGTCCCCGTTGCGACTGACAACGACGTCATTCAATCCGAGCCAGGAGGCGGTCAGTTCCAGTTCCTCACGAAGCTCATGCCCGACCCGGGCAACATCGACACCGGGCTCGGCGAAGGCGCCCCTCACCAGGAGGGACGCTGCCTTTCGATCGGTCTTCAGGTCGACCCTCGCCACCAGCTTCCCGTCGAGGAGGAATGGCAGCACGTAGTAGCCGTGCACCCGTTTCGGCTCGGGGACATAGATCTCGATCCGGTAGTGGAAGTCCCACAACCGCTCGATGCGATCCCGGTTCCAGACCAGGTTGTCGAACGGGGATAAGACGGCACGGCCCTCGACCTTGCGGGGCAGAGCGGCCCCCGGATAGAGGTAGGCAGCCCGGTCCCACCCGTCGACATCGACCTCGACCAGTTTCCCTTCGTCGACTAGATCTTCGATGAGCGGCCTGGCATCGGGCATCTTGATCCGTGGGTAGTCGGCCAGGTCGGCCGCTGTTGCAACACCCATCGAGCGAGCCGCCTTGAGGAGGAGCGCCGATTGAGCGTCCTCGCGCTCGAGCCCGGCCGTCTCGAGATGCTCGGGGGCGATGACCCGTTCGCTCAGGTCGTACATCCGTGTGAAATTGGGGCGATGGGAGGTGGTCACCCGGCCCCCCACGAACAGGGCCTCCAGGGCAACCTTTCCCCTCGACCAACCCCACATGGATGTGCCATCTCGCTGACCGGGGTCGTGGAGGTCGGCCGCCTTCAATGGCCCCCGGTCACGAACCTGCTCCAACACTTGGTCCAGGTACTCGGGATGCTCCTGTCTCATCTGCTCGATCCGGGCCCAGTTGAAGGTCGCATTCATGCGCCATCTCCACAAGTAGTGGTCCTGGACCGGGATCAGCGACGCCTCGTGGCCCCAATACTCGAACATCTCACCCGAGCCCCAAAGCCAAGCGTCGAGGGCGGCGCGGTCGTAGCTGCCGAGCCGGGAGAAGAAGGGCAAGTAGTGGGTGCGGCTGAAGACATTGACCGAGTCGAGCTGGACGAGGCCGATCCGATCGACGACGCGTCGGAAATGACGCACATCGAGACGGCCGGTGGGGCGCGGGTCGGCGAAGCCCTGCGCGGCCAGCGCCAGACGACGGGCTTGGTCGATGGTCAGTCTTCGCATCGCCCGGCAACCTAACGCCCATAGCGGACAGCGCCCGTCCTCCTTGATTGCCGGCCGACTTTGCCCGAGACACTCGACAGCGCTCCACGAATTCGCTCTCTGACGGACTACGCAGTCTCGGGCAATCAGACGCCGGTCGGCCGGAGCTGCCGCCGCGTTGTAAAGCTGTGGACAGAGTCGGCCGGCAATCAGCGCCGGCGATCGATCTGCGAACATGCCTCCCGTGATCGAGCGCTACACGCTTCCCGAGATGGCCCGGATCTGGTCCGATCAGCGCAAGCTGGAAGTGTGGAAGGAGGTCGAGACCCTTGCCCTGCAGGCGTGGAGCAAGCTGGGCAAGGTGCCGGAGGGGGTTGTAGAGGCGACGCGGGCAGCGGCATGTCCCACCCCTGAGCAGGTGGCGGAGCGGGAGCAGGTGACCAATCACGATCTGGCCGCCTTCGTGGACCTGCTCGGAGAATTCGCCGGCTCCGACGCGGCGGGGTGGGTTCACTACGGGCTCACCTCATCTGACGTCCTCGACACCGCCGGGGGCGTCATTCTCTCCGAATCGGCCGACCTACTCCTCAGCGCCCTGGGAGCGCTATTCGACACGGTCAAGGAGCGCGCCTTCGATCACCGGGACACATACATGGTGGGTCGTACCCATGGCATCTGGGCCGAGCCCACCACTTTCGGGCTCAAGCTGGCCGGATGGGCCTTCGAGCTGGCCCGGGACCACACCCGTCTTCAGGACGCCCGGTCGACGGTGGGAGTGGGGAAGATATCGGGTGCGGTGGGAACCTACGCCCACGTCCCGCCGGAGGTGGAGCGACACGTCTGCGATTCCCTGGGACTAGAGGCCGAACCGGCCTCGACGCAAGTCACCGCCCGAGACCGCCACGCTCAGTACCTGCAGACGATCGCTCTCGTCGGTGCCTCGATCGAGCGTATGGCCACTGAGATCCGTCACCTGCAGCGCTCGGAGGTGGCAGAGGTCAGCGAGGTTTTCGGCAAAGGACAGAAGGGCTCGTCGGCGATGCCGCACAAACGGAACCCGATCCTCTCCGAGCGCATGACCGGGATGGCCCGTCTCCTCCGCGGCTATGCCCAGGTGGGTGTGGAGAACGTGGCGCTGTGGCACGAGCGAGACATCTCTCATTCCTCGGCCGAGAGGGTCGTGCTCCCCGATGCGTCGATCGCGCTGCATTACATGTTGGTCAAATTCACCGGTCTCGTCAGGGACCTCGTCGTCAACGCCGATCGGATGAAGTCCAACCTCGACTCGACTCGTGGCCTGGTCTTCAGCCAGGCAGCGTTGCTCGCACTGATCGACAAAGGGATGACCCGCGACCAGGCCTATCGCATTGTCCAGGGTCATGCAATGACGGCTTGGGACAAGGGGCAGACTCTCGAGGAATTGATGACGGCCGACCCAGCGCTCGACCTCACCGAGGATGAGCTCGCCGCCAGTTTCTCGCTCGAACGGGTGGGTGAATCGGCCGAAATCGTCTTCGACAGGCTGGCCGAACTGAAGCTGTAGGCGTTCAGTCCGAAGGCGTGATGTGGACGGTGCCGGTGAACAGGGCCATTTTCCGCCCGTCCTCTCGGGTCACATCGACACGGTAGGTGCCCAGGGTACGGCCCCTGGCGGTCTCGGCGACTGACGCCCGGAGCACGTCACCTACCTTCACCGGGGCGATGAGCACGAGATGGGTGTCGATGGCGACCGCCCGATCCCCGGCACTGTTCGCAGCCAGGGAGAATGCACAGTCGGCCAGCGAAAAGACCATTCCCCCGTGGCCTACGCCGAGGAAGTTGACGTGGTGGGGAAGGACGATCAGCCCAACCACGATCTCCTCGTCGGTTACCGAGACCACATCCACTCCAAGTGAGCGGGCAAAAGGGTCGGCGGCGAGCAACTCGGAGACCCGGGGCAGAGAGAACCCTGGCATTGGCGCAGATTACGTGCACTACTCTGCCGCCACGTGCCGGCTCTTCCTCATATCGCCTCGGGAAAGGTCCGGGAGATCTACGAGGTCGATGGCGAGCATCTCCTGTTCGTCGCCACCGACCGCATCTCGGCCTATGACGTCATCCTCAATCAGCTGATCCCGGACAAGGGCAAGGTGCTCGCCGGCCTGAGCCTCTACTTCTTCGAGCTGCTCGACACCCCCAACCACCTGGTCTCGACCGACCTTTCTGGTGTGGAGGGGCTTGGCGAAGACGAGCTCGACGACATGAAGGGCAGGGCGATGGTGGTCCGCCGTGCCGAGGTGATCCCGGTGGAATGCGTCGTCCGCGGATATCTCTACGGGTCGTCGTGGCGGGAGTACCGCGACGGCGGCGGCCCCACAACGGAGCATCTGCCGCCAGGTCTGAAACTCGCAGATCGACTCCCGGAGCCGATATTCACCCCGGCCACGAAGGCCAGCACCGGCCATGACGAGAACATCACCGAGGCAGAGACCCGCGCCTTGCTCGGCGACGACCTGTACGAAGAGCTGCGCAGGCGATCGGTCGACATCTACCTGAGGGCATCGGAGCACGCCGCCGACAAAGGCGTGATACTGGCCGACACCAAATTCGAGTTCGGGTTCGCCGAAGACGAATTGCTCCTCATCGACGAGGTGCTCACGCCGGACTCCTCCCGCTACTGGCCGGCGGACGAGTGGACTCCGGGTCATGACGTGCCCTCGTTCGACAAGCAATACGTGAGGGAGTGGCTGGACACCACCGATTGGGGTCACGACCCGCCCCCACCCGACCTGCCCGAAGACATCGTGAGGGGAACTCGCTCCCGCTATATCGAGGCGTACGAGCGGATCACGGGGGGGAGATTCGACGACTATCTGGCCCGGGGCGGATGAAGGTCACCGTAGAGATCACGAGACGCCCCGAGATCGCAGACCCGCAGGGGACGACGATCCAACGGGCTCTTCATGACCTGGGCCACAATGAGGTCATGTCGGTAAGAGTCGACCGGGTCATCCATCTCGACGTAGACGGCGAGGACCGAGCGCTTGTGCAGAGCCGGGTAGAGGAAATGTGCCGACAGGTGCTCGCCAACCCCGTCCTCGAGGACTTCAGCGTGGAGATCACCGGATGAGCACGGCGGTAGTGGTGTTTCCTGGCACGAACTGCGAACGGGATGTGGTCCATGCCCTCACCTCGCTGGGCGGCGACGCCGAACTGGTCTGGCACCGGGAGACCGACCTGACCGACTTCGATGGCGTGGTGTTGCCCGGCGGTTTCGCCCACGGGGACTATCTCCGGACCGGGGCGATCGCCCGCTTCTCCCCGGTCATGGCTGAGGTCGGCCATATGGCGGCCCAGGGATTGCCTGTCCTGGGGATCTGCAACGGTTTCCAGGTCCTGTGCGAGGCGGGCCTGCTCCCGGGTGCCCTCATCGCCAACCGCGACCTGGCCTTCATCTGCCGCTTCGTGGACCTCGAGGTCGTCGACAACGAAAGCATCCTCACCCGGTCGGCCGAGGTCGGGCAACGAATCCGAATCCCGCTGAACTCATATGAGGGCAATTGGGTCGATCCCGGCAAGATCGGAAGGATCGTCCTCAGATATGTCGACGACCCCAATGGCTCGCAGCAAGGCGCGGCGGCGGTGGCCAACGACCGCGGCAATGTCGTCGGCGTGATGCCTCATCCCGAACGGGGCGTCGACGAGCTGCTCGGCTCCGTTGACGGGCGGATCCTCCTCGAGGGGTTTCTCCACTCGCTGGTCCCGGCGTGACCACCGACACCCGGCCACTCCACCAGCGGCTGGGCATGACCGACGAGGAGCACGAGTCGGTCCGCGGCTTGCTCGGGCGTGATCCGCGCCCGGCCGAGCTGGCCATGTACTCGGTGATGTGGTCGGAGCACTGTTCGTACAAGTCTTCTCGTGCCCATCTCCGGCGGTTCCCTACCGAGGCGCCCTGGGTGGTGGTGGGCCCTGGAGAGAACGCCGGCGTCGTCGATATAGGTGATGGTTGGCTCGCCGCCCTCCGCATCGAGAGTCACAACCACCCTTCATTCGTCGAGCCATACCAGGGGGCCGCCACCGGAGTCGGCGGCATCCTGCGCGACGTCTTCACGATGGGAGCGCGGCCGATTGCGCTGTGGGACCAGATCCGTTTCGGCCCCCTCGACGACTCGAGGAATCGCTATCTGTTCAATGGGGTCGTGTCCGGGATCGCCGGATACGGCAACGCGGTCGGCGTGCCCACTGTCGGTGGGGAGATCGAGTTCGACCCCTGCTACTCAGGCAATCCCCTGGTCAACGTGATGTGCCTGGGAATCCTCCGTCGCGAGCAGCTCGTGCTCGGGACCGCCGGGCCACCTGGCACGGTGGCGGTGCTCCTGGGCCGGGCCACTGGTCGCGACGGGATTGGTGGAGCCTCGGTCCTGGCCTCGGCCTCCTTCGACGACGAGTCGCAGGAGAAGCGCCCCAGCGTCCAGGTGGGCGACCCCTTCGAAGAGAAGAAGCTGATCGAAGCCTGTCTCGAGCTCTACGAGAGAGGATTGGTCGCAGGGGTCCAGGACCTGGGCGCCGCCGGGCTCTCGTGTGCCACGTCGGAGCCGGCGGGAAGAGCCGGGGTCGGGCTCGATGTCGATCTCGACGCGGTGCATGTCAGGGAATCCGGGATGTCCGCCCCCGAGTTGTTGATGTCCGAGTCCCAGGAGCGGATGATGGCCTTCGTCCCTCCACACCTCGTCGACGACGTACTCGCCATCGCCACGAGATGGGAGATCGACTCGGCGGTCGTAGGGACCGTTCGGGCCGGTGCCACTCTGACCGTGCATCACGGGGGCGAGATCGTGGCCGAAGTCCCCGCCGCCTCGTTGGCCGACGACGCACCAATCTACGACCGTCCGATGCGACGGCCGGATTGGCTGGATGGGCTGTGGGCCACCCCTCCCCGGGATCTCGATGGCGAAGCAGCCGACGTCCTCGCGAGACTTCTCGACGACCCCGCGCTCGGATCGACGGCGTGGGTCCACGAGCAGTACGACCACATGCTCTTCCTCAACACGATTGTTGGACCGGGATCGGACGGATCCCTGATCCGGATCAGAGACACGGAAAAGGGTCTTGCCGTCTCTACTGACGGCAATGGGCGGCTCTGCCAACTGGACCCGCGAGGTGGGAGCTCGAGACTGGTCTACGAGGCCGCTCTCAACGTCGCCGTCAACGGCGCGCGCCCCCTGGCGGTGGTGGACAACCTCAACTTCGGGAATCCGGAGAAGCCCGAGGTCATGTGGCAGTTCAAGGAGAGCGTGGAGGGGATCTCGGCGGCCTGTGAGGCACTCGGCATCCCAGTCGTTGGCGGCAACGTCTCGTTCTACAACGAGACCGATGGCATCGACATCCACCCCACCCCGGTCGTCGGCCTACTTGGGCTGGCCGACCCAATGCCGAAAACCCCGCCCCGGCTCTCCCGGGCCAAGGAGGGAATGGAGATCTGGGAGATCGGCCCCGACCCGACAGGGAACCTGTCCGGCTCGGCCGCGCAGAGGCTCATGAACGGCGAGCTGACCGGGAGGCCAACCTCACCGGACCCAGATGCCGCCCGAAGGGTCGTAGCGCTCGCTCTCGATCTGGCTCATCGAGTCCCGGTTCTCCACGACATCTCCGACGGTGGTCTGGCGGTGGCCGTTGCCGAGCTTTGCATCGCCTCGCAGATCGGAGCCACGGTCACGGAGGCCGGGAACAGGCGGTTGTTCTCCGAGGACCCGCACCGATTGATCGCGGTGATGGAGCCAGGCGTAGTCGACCTGCCCGGGGACTTCAGCCGGAAAGTGGGAACCGTGGGCGGCGATGCGCTCCATCTGGGACGCTCTGATCCCGTCGAGATTCGGGCGCTGACCGAAACGTTCGAAGGCGCCATCCCCCGCCGGATGGCTGGGTGATCAGTCGGATCGCTCTACCCAGCGACCTCGCTCGTCCTGCTCCCACTTCGACCCATGGATGTCTTCCGCAGGGAATCCGCCTGAGTTTCTCTGCTCGACGGGGGAGTTACCGTCACAGTCGGATGGGGGGAAACCTTCAGGTCACGGCCCGGCCTGGCCAGGCAGATACCATCACATCGTGGCGAGAAGCATCGGGATACTCACGGCCGGCGGGGACAGCCCCGGTCTGAATGCCGCCATAAGGGCGGTGGGCAAGGCCGCCCAGCGCGCCTTTGGGATGCATGTCATCGGCTTCTACGACGGGTTTCTGGGGCTGATGCAAAACCGTTTCGTTCGATTCGACTCGGATTCCCTCTCCGGCATCCTCACCCGAGGAGGGACAGTCCTCGGCACCAGCCGAGCCAAGGTCGACAAGATGGAGATGGGCGATGGACGACGCATGGACATGCGGTCGCTGATGCGTGACGTCGTCGATCAGCACGATCTCGAGGCCCTGGTGGTCCTCGGTGGCGATGGCACGATGCGCAACGCCCTCAAGCTCGAGGATGTCGGCATCAATGTGCTCGCGCTTCCCAAGACGATCGACAACGACGTCACCGGCACCGACGTGACGTTTGGCTTCGACACCGCGATGGGCATTGCCACCGAAGCCATCGACCGTCTGCATTCCACCGCCCACTCCCATCATCGGATCATCCTTGCCGAGGTGATGGGGCATGAGGTGGGATGGCTGGCCCTCGGGGCCGGGCTGGCCGGTGGGGCCGATGTGATCCTCATCCCCGAGATCCCATACGACATCGAGGCCATCGCCGCGTCGGTCCAGGCCAGGAAAGCTGCCGGTAGCGCCTTTTCCATCATCGCAGTGGCCGAGGGGGCGTATTCCAGAGACGACGCTCGAGTGCGGGCCTCGTTAAGGGCCAAAATCGAGGACGCCGACGGTGACGAGCGACGCGTCCTGAAGGAAAGACTGACCAGCCTCGCTCGGTCAGCCCGGACCGAGAAGCTCGCAGCCGCGCTCGAGGATGCCACCGGGCTCGAGTCGAGGGTCACCATCCTCGGCCACGTCCAACGCGGCGGCACACCCTCCCCTGCCGACCGTCTGCTCGCTACCAGGCTGGGCACCGCTACCGCCGCGTACATCGCCGATGGCGTGCACGGGGTGCTGGTTGCGGCCAGAGGGCAGTCGACCGAGCCGGTGCCTCTCAAGGAGATTGCCGGGGTCACCAAATTCGTGCCACACGATCATCCGTGGGTCGACTCCACCCGAAGCCTGGGCATCGTCCTCGGAGACTGAGGTGACTCTGCTTGGTGCTGTCCTCGCCGGTGGAGCGAGCCGACGAATGGGGACCGACAAGGCCGAAGTCGAGATCTCTGGGAGCACCCTCCTCGAGCGAGTGGCGTCAGCCGTGGCGGAGGTCACCGACCGAGTCGTGGTGCTCGGAGGTGAGCGCGAGGGCTACGAGTCCTGGCCCGACCGTGCCCCCGGATCCGGACCGTTGGCCGGGTTGGCGACAGCTTTGAGCCGCATGACCGAGGATCGGGCTCTGGTGGTGGCAGTCGACAATGCGTTCGTCCAGCCCGGCACTCTGGCCCACCTGGCGGCTGTCGAGTCCGATCTCCCCATCGTGCCGGTCGATCACGCCGGGGTGCGGCAGGTCACCTGTGCCGTGTACCCACGCCAGATCGCCGGCCAGGCCGTGGAGGAGGCAGAGTCAGGTGGTTCAGTCCAGACTTTGCTGGACCGTGTCTCCTTTCTCCCCGTGACGCCCGACCAGTGGGAGGCGTGGGGGGAGGACGGCCGGAGCTGGTATTCGGCGGACACTCCAGAAGCTCTCGACGCCGGGCTCCGCCGGTTCACCTGAGGATCAGTCAAAGGGCGGAGCGCTCCTCGAGGAAGCGTCGTTCGGTTTCGTTGGTGGTGAGGCTCAGGGCGCGATCGAGCGCCATCCGCGCCTCTGTCTCCTCCCCCAGATCGCGCAGCATCTCGCTGCGGGCGAGATGAAATCCGTGATAACCATCCAGCTCCCTTGACAGATCACCCAATGCTTCGAGCCCTTCACGTGCGCCGTGGGCCTCGAACACCGCCACCGCGCGATTGAGCCGGACCACCGGCGCCGGGTGAATCGCCAGCAGACGGTCGTACAACTCCACGATCCGGACTCGGTCGGTCGAGTCGGGCGACAGGGCCATCGCGTGCTGGGCGGCGATCTCCGCCTGCAACTGATAGGAGCCAGGAGGAGCGATCCGGCGGGCGCGTTCGAGAAAGTCGAGCCCTTCGGCGATGGCGCCGGCGTCCCAACGAGCGCGATCCTGATCTCGGAGCAGGACCAATCGACCCATTTCGTCGACCCGGGCATCGCGACGACTGTGTTGAAGCAGCATCAGTGAATGGAGCCCGAGCACCTCTGCCTCCTCTGGCATCAGAGCCGACATGACCGCTCCCAGTCCGAGAGCGGACTCGGCGAGGTCCACCCGCACCAGGTCAACGCCGGTGGTGGCGAAGTAGCCCTCGTTGAACACCAGGTACACCACGGCAAGCACCGCAGAGAGACGGTCGCCGAGGTCGGCCCCTCTTGGGACCTGAAACGGAATCGCGGCGTCCCGGATCTTCGACTTGGCCCTGACCAGACGCTGGGCCATGGTCGATTCCGGCACCAGGAAAGCGTGGGCGATCTCGAAAGTGGTGAGCCCGCCCACCGTGCGCAGGGTCAGCGCGACCTGCTTATCCGTCGACAACGAGGGGTGACAGCAGGCGAACAGCATCTGGAGACGATCGTCGCCGAGCTCGCCACTGCTCATCACTTCTGGGGGGCTGTCATGGTCGACCTTCTCGTACCCGGCCAGAATGGAGGCCTTCCGCATGAGGGTGGCCCGGCGACGGATCCGATCGATGCCCCGACGTTGGGCCACCGCCGATATCCATCCGGGCGGGTTGTCGGGGATGCCATTCTGAGGCCAAGAGCGCAACGCCTCGACCAGGGCATCCTGGACCGCCTCCTCGGCCAGGTCGATGTCTCTGAATCTCGTTGCCAGCCCGGAGAGGACCACCGCATAAGACTCCCTGAACATCGCCTCGATGACGGTCTTGTGGTCTCCCGAGCTCATCCCCCCCAAGTCTTGTCGCGATCTTCACCCTTTATGTCGAACGGGCCCGCGCCGGGTCGACGTTGCCGAGCAGAGTCACCTCTATCCTCGGCACCCGTGTCAGTCGATTTGCCCGAACCGAAGATCGATCCGGGGGCGTTCGTTGCCCCTGGCGCTCATCTATACGGGGACGTGACCATCTCGGACGGGGTGTTCGTCCTGTTCGGGGTGGTGATTCGAGCGGAGCTCGATCGAATCGAGATCGGGTCCGACACCAACATCCAGGACAACTCGGTCCTCCACTGCGACGAGGACGTGCCCTGTGTGCTCGGGAAGCGAGTGACCGTGGGCCATTCCGCAGTCGTCCACGGTGCCCTCGTCGGCGACCGCTGCCTCATCGGCATCGGCGCCAAGCTGCTCAACCGCTCGCGACTCGGTGAAGGCGCCTGGCTCGCATCGGGGTCCGTGTTGGCGGAGGGCAAGGAGATACCGCCTTGGACCTTGGGTATGGGCATCCCGGCGAGACCAGTGCGGGAGCTGACCGAGGCCGAGGTAGAGAGGGCGAACGAGGGAGTCGACCACTACCAGGACTTGATGCGCAGGTATCGCAGCCTCTTCGGAGCCGAATCGGCGACTGAATAGGTCGACCGACCGCCGCGCCCTACGATGGGCTCGTGGCCAAGGAGGTTGCCGTCCTGCTCACCGAAGGGCCCCGCGAAGCGTGCGGGGTCTTCGCCGCCTACACGCCGCGGCAACGAGTTTCCAGCTTGATCTACTTCGGTCTCTACGGTCTCCAGCATCGGGGCCAGGAGTCGGCTGGCATCGCGACTTCGAACGGGGAGACGGTCACGGTCTTCAAGGACCTGGGCCTGGTGTCCCAGGTCTTCGATGAGCCCGCTCTCGCCGGTCTCGACGGCCACCTCGGCATCGGGCATACCCGATACTCCACCACGGGCTCCAACAATTGGGCCAACGCCCAGCCGGCGCACCGGCAGGTCGGGGCCACAAGCATTGCTCTCGGGCACAACGGCAACTTGACCAACACCCGCCAACTGGCCGAGCGTCTCGGCATTCGTGGAGCCACCACCGACTCCGACCTCATGGCAGAGGGGATCGCCCGGGCCATCGACGACGAGCGCTCCGACCAACGGGGCCTCGAGATGGCCGTGGCAGAAGTCGCACCGACCTGGCAGGGCGCCTTTTCGTTGGTGATCATGGACCAGGGCCGTGTGATCGGCTTGCGTGACCCCAACGGGTTCCGTCCTCTGTGCCTCGGCTCCTTGCCCGAGGGTGGATGGGTCCTCTCATCGGAGACCGCCGCCCTCGACCTGGTCGGAGCCCGGTTCGTGCGCGAGATCGCCGCCGGGGAGATGGTCGTGATCGACGCCGGAGGGGTGCACAGCTCTTACCCGTTCCCGGCGACCGACCCGACGCTATGTCTCTTCGAGTTCGTTTATTTCGCCCGACCCGACAGCCAGATGTACGGGCGTGGGATTCACGCAGCGAGACGGCAGATGGGCGAGACACTGGCCGCTGAGCACCCGGCGCTGGCCGATGTGGTGGTCCCGGTGCCCGAGTCGGGGCTTCCTGCCGCTCAGGGATTCGCGGCCGCCAGTGGCATCCCGTACGCCGACGGACTGGTCAAGAACCGCTACATAGGCCGTACCTTCATCGAGCCCAGCCAGAGCCTGCGTGATCGTGGGATCAGGCTCAAACTCAACCCGATCCCTGACAACCTGAGGGGAAAGCGCGTGGTCCTGGTCGATGACTCGATTGTGCGCGGCTCGACGACACGCAAGCTGGTCCAGATGGTGCGAGACGCGGGTGCCGTCGAGGTGCACCTCAGGGTTTCCTCACCTCCTTATCGGTGGCCCTGCTACTACGGCATGGACACCTCGGATCGGAGCACCCTGATCGCCGCGTCACTCGAGGTCGACGAGATCAGGGAGCACATCGGGGCCGACTCCCTCGGATACCTGTCGCTGCAAGGCCTGCTCGACGCCACCGGAGTGGCAGATG